>JBJMVQ010000053.1:0-32052 GCA_045810625.1 Sulfurifustis sp. | reverse complement strand
TGGTTAAGTATTTCGCTTTGGGTCAGGAGGCGCATCGGTGCCACTGCTCCGAGATCATTCGGTTGCGGATCGATTTCTCAACCAGATCGTTGATGATGCGCTCAATCTCCGATTCATCAAGCTTGTCCCATGGATCCGTGTTGTGCGCAGCCGCGCGGTCCAGGTAGTCCCATGCCGAATCAAGAAGCCCGAAAACCTCTTCGTCCGAAGTAAGCGTCACAGGACGGATATCGGTGAAGCATTGGTCGACTTGAGGACGACTAAAACGAATCCCGAGGCTGGGCTGGGAGCGAGCGGTTAGTGCCTGATTGAAGGCCTCGATCAGGGAGTGCTGCTTTCCATCGAGAAGCGCGCCGATCACCTGCAAGCGGTCATATCCCTCCGGGTGCGTCGGTGAGGCCCCGAGGTCAGGCGCGAAGCCCTCTAGGAAGCGCTTCATAGCCGTCCCGCAATAACAGGCGGCAAATAAATCGGCGAAATACTCTCGCAGGTGATACAGCCTGACTTTTTTCGCCTCTGCGGAAAGGCCAGCGCTCGGGTCTGACATACCGGGTAGAGCAAGGTCAGGCAACAGAACGTCCACGTTCTCGGAAATGGAGTAGTGCAGATCGATAAAATGACCGAGCTCGTGATAAAGCGCCACACTGTATAGCGGCTTGCGACGGTACAGTTCTGGCAACTTTATCTGGATGATTTCGTATTCGATCGGTGTCCCAATGGCGGACAGGGCGTCATAAAAAATCGGGTGAACGCCTTTAAAGTAAAAGTTAGGTTCTTGGATGAGGTTGGTAACGATGAGCGGTTGGCGAGCGCCGACCGCTTTGTTGCCGAACCATTCGGTAATCGCGCGCTGCAAACCATACACCATCTCGTATGGCTGAAGCCTGGGTGCGCTACCCGCTATAAATTCCGTTGCTTGCCAGACATTGAATGCGAAAAGGCGCTTGATCCTGTCATCAAGCGGCACCGTCGCGTCACAAAGCTTTTGGATGATCGCTTTTAAAGAGTCGATGTAGTGAACGACTCTTTGATCGAAGTAAGCGGTGTCGCGCAGTTCCTGCAGCTTGTTATCTAGCAGCTGCAGGTTGGTGTTAAGTAACGAATGCGGCATCGAGGTGTTGCAGGGTCGAACCCGCAACTTTCCGATCGATGTGCTGAAGCTCCGTAAGGCGGTTGATGTCGGAGGCCAGCTCCCTGCTCTGCTTCATGGCGTACGCCAGCGCAATCGCCTCCGGGCGCGTGTCCTTGTTGATCGCGGACGCGTTAGCGGCGATGTTGTGCGCTTGCGCAATAATTGCCTGAACTTGCTCGAGGAGTGACCGAGGTACTCGGGTGGGATCGGCTGCTGCCAACGACAGTACCAACCGAACAGTCTGCAAGTTGCCAAATGCCGATGATGTCGAAGCTAACATATCAGGCGCCCCATGATGTTTATCGTTCTTCCCGGCCGACCCATGTGGGGTACCGTACAGTAACACGTGGAAATACCCTTACTCAACATAAATTTCCATGCCAATCAGAGAGTAGCACTTGAATAGGCTGAGCACGGGCTCTCCAACGCTGCCCGGACGACGCACCGTGTTAAGGGCTAATGGCCTATGCGGCCGCCGCCCCCGGATGTTTAACCCAAACCCGAAACCCCCCAGCGAGGACCAACCATTTTCAGCTTCGACTCCAGAAACCTGTCCTTACTCCAGAAACGATTGGCCGCGGACAGCAGGGAGACGCTTGACTCCAACAACCGCCCGATTATCATTAGCACTCATCCAAGAGGAGTGCTAACAGTATCCGGGAAACGGGTGCACTCCTTTCGTGTTCCTCACTGAAAGTCTGGCACTAACTCGATTTAACGGAGGACATTGCTTTATGACGGCTCAAGCCATCGCGAAAAAAGGAGAAACCGTGGTGAAAATTCGGCCACTTCATGACCGTGTGATCGTACGGCGCCTCGAAGAAGAGCGCCGCTCGGCTGGCGGGATCGTAATCCCCGATACCGCCAAAGAGAAGCCTATCCAGGGCGAAGTGGTTGCCGCGGGTAAGGGGAAGCTTCTCGAGAGCGGTGAGATTCGTCCGCTCGACGTGAAGGTCGGCGACAAGGTGCTGTTCGGGAAGTACTCGGGCACCGAAGTCAAACTCGGCAACGAAGAACTGCTCGTGATGCGCGAAGAAGACATCATGGGCATCATCGAAGGTTAACGACAGGAAGAACTCGGAAGAGGGTTTGAACTATGGCAGCTAAAGACGTTGTATTCGGTGATTTCGCGCGCCAGCGCATGCTGCGCGGCGTGAACATCCTGGCCGACGCCGTAAAAGTCACGCTGGGACCGAAGGGTCGCAACGTGGTGCTCGACAAGGCGTTCGGTGCTCCCACTGTCACGAAGGACGGTGTATCGGTCGCGAAGGAGATCGAGCTGAAGGACAAGTACGAGAACATGGGTGCGCAGATGGTGAAGGAAGTCGCGAGCAAGACTTCCGACGTCGCCGGCGACGGCACCACCACCGCGACCGTGCTGGCGCAGTCGATCCTGAAAGAGGGACTGAAGTCCGTCGCCGCCGGCATGAACCCGATGGATCTGAAACGCGGCATCGATAAAGCGGTCATCGCGGCCGTCGAGCAGCTCAAGAAGATCTCGCGTCCGTGCTCCGACTCGAAGGAGATCGCCCAAGTCGGCACGATTTCCGCCAACTCCGACGACTCCATCGGCACGATCATCGCCGAGGCGATGGAGAAAGTAGGTAAAGAAGGCGTGATCACGGTGGAAGAGGGTCAGGGCTTGCAAAATGAGCTCGAGATCGTCGAAGGCATGCAGTTCGATCGCGGCTACATCTCGCCGTACTTCATCAACAAGCAGGACACGATGAGCGCCGATCTCGAGAACCCGCTCATCCTCATCACCGACAAGAAGATCTCGAGCATCCGCGACATGTTGCCGATCCTCGAGAACGTCGCGAAACAGGGCCGCCCGCTCCTCATCATCGCCGAGGACATCGAAGGTGAAGCGCTCGCGACGCTGGTCGTGAACAACATCCGTGGCATCCTGAAGGTCTGCGCCGTCAAGGCGCCGGGCTTCGGCGACCGCCGCAAAGCCATGCTGCAGGACATCGCGATCCTGACCAACGGCCAAGTGATCTCCGAGGAAGTCGGCATGAGCCTCGAGAACGCCACGCCGGACACTCTCGGCCAGGCGAAGCGCGTGCAAGTCGGCAAAGAGAACACCACGATCATCGACGGCGCGGGCAAGAAGTCCGAGATCGAGGCGCGCATCAAGCAGATCCGCGCGCAGATCGAAGAGGCGACCTCCGACTACGACAAAGAGAAACTCCAGGAGCGTGTCGCGAAGCTCGCCGGCGGTGTGGCGGTGATCAAGGTCGGCGCTGCGACCGAAGTCGAGATGAAAGAGAAGAAGGCGCGCGTCGAAGACGCGCTGCACGCGACCCGCGCAGCGGTGGAAGAAGGCATCGTTCCGGGCGGCGGCGTGGCGCTGGTGCGCGCGATCACTGCGGTGAAGAGCCTGAAGGGCGACAATCACGACCAGGACGTCGGCATCCAGATCGCGCTGCGCGCGATGCAGGAGCCGCTGCGCCAGATCGTCGAGAACGCCGGCGTCGAAGGCTCGGTGGTGTTCCAGAAGGTCTCTGAAAGCAAAGACGCCAACTACGGCTACAACGCCGCGACCGGCGAGTACGGCGATATGCTGAAGATGGGCATCCTCGATCCGACCAAGGTAACCCGTACGGCGCTGCAGAACGCGGCCTCGATCGCGGGGCTCATGATCACCACCGAAGCAATGGTGGCGGAGCTGCCGAAGGAAGAAGAGAAGATGCCGGCCGGCGGCGGTATGGGCGGCATGGGCGGAATGGACATGTAATTCCGCGCCAGCGGCAAGCAGTACCTGGAAAGGCCCCGGCGACGGGGCCTTTCTTTTTATCCGTGTGCCGGTTAGAACACGCAGCGTGCGACGCGAGGTCCGGTTAGAGCATGAAGGACTAGTTCCGAAGGTGGCAGCTGTGTGATCAATGAGGGGTGCAACGATCGGGCTATTCGTGGAAGACAGCGCGCAACCGACCCTAATCGATCGGAGACGGGCAGATGGTGGAAGGCAACACAAAGCAGCAAAGCAGCGCTGCGCAAGTCGAGCGCGACTACGAGACTTACAAGCTACTGCTCGGCCTCTGGCAGTCCGAGAACCCGATCAAGACCAACAAGCTGCAAGTCCTGCTGGCGGTCAACGCGCTGCTCGTTTCCGCCGTTCAGCTCTCGGGCGGTTTCACCCGCGACAACTGGTTTCTCTATCTTGCCGGCGCGGTGTTCAGCGCCATCTGGACCTTTTCGATCGGGCGCACGTCGTTATTCCAGGACGTGTGGCAGGCGAAAATGCGGGCGATTGCGCAGCGTTATCCCCAAGATTCTCGCTTCGCCATTCTCCAGACCGAGGACGCGCTCAAACAGGCGCGCCGATGGGTTCGGCTTTTCGGCAGCGTCCCGTCGCGGTGGTATCTGCTGTTCTCGCCCTTCGTGTTCGCGCTCGCTTGGCTCGCGATTCTGCTGGTCACGCACTACAGCGCCTAGCGCTCGTGATCGTCAGCGCTTGCGTATCACCGATACGCCGTCGCGCAGCGGCAGCATGACGCATTCGACCCGCGGATCGCGGCGCACGAGGTCGTTGAAGTCGACAATAGCGCGGGTCGACTCGGCTTCATCTTTCTTATCGAGAACGCGACCGTACCACAGCACGTTGTCGGCGACGATCATGCCGCCGACCTTGAGCCGTGGCAGCGCGCGCTCGTAATAGTTGATGTAGTTTTCCTTATCGGCGTCGAGAAACACGAGGTCGAACGGATGTGCATCGGAGAGCGCATCGAACGCATGCAGCGCCGGACCGACGCGTAGCACGATCTTCCGGCCATGCGGGCTGCGGGCGAAAAAACCTCGTGCTATTTCCGCGCGGGCGACGTCGATCTCGCACGTCATGATCTCGCCATCCGGCGGCAGCGCCTCGGCCATCGCGAGGGCGGAATACCCCGTGAACGTGCCGATCTCGAGAACCCGGCGCGTGCCGCTGAGCCGCACGAGCAGTTGCAGAAACGCCGCTTCCAGCGGTCCGATGAGCATCTGCGCGTCGGCGCAGTTTCTGGTCGTGAATGCCTGGACTTCCTCCAGCAATGGCGACGGTCCCGATGAATGTACGGTGCAGTAATCTTCAATGCCGGGATGAACGATTGATTCCACGCAGGTTGTGCTCCGAAGCGTTCAGAAATCTTGAAAGACGTTCGTTGCGAATGGCGCGCGGTCGGCACCGTGCGCATCGTTGCCGCGCGCGGCGCTGTGCAATCGTGCGACTCGCGTTCGCGGTGTCCGCCCGCTCTGTTTTTGTGTCCGGTTCAGCCGAGCTTATGCATCGTAATACAACATGAACTCCCATGGATGCGGCCGCAGCCGCACGGCGTCGCACTCGTGCGTGCGCTTGTAATCGATCCAGGTGTCGAGCACATCCGATGTGAAGACATCGCCGCGCGTCAGGTAGTCATGATCCTGCTCGAGCGCATCCAGCGCCGCCTCGAGGGAAGCCGGGCAGCTTGGTACCTTGGCGAGCTCTTCCGGCGGCAAGTCATAGATGTTCTTGTCGAGCGGCTCACCGGGATGGATCTTGTTCTCGATGCCGTCGAGACCCGCCATCAGCATCGCGGCAAAACCGAGATAGGGATTGCACGACGGATCGGGGAAGCGCACCTCGATGCGCTTAGCCTTGGGGCTCGGTGAATACATCGGGATGCGCACGCCGGCCGAGCGGTTGCGCGAGGAATAGGCGAGGTTGACCGGCGCCTCGTACCCGGGCACCAGGCGCTTGTACGAGTTGGTCGTGGGCGCGACGAACGCGCAGAGCGACGGCGCGTGCTTGAGAATGCCGCCGATATACCACAGGCACATCTCGCTCAGGCCCGCGTACTCATTGCCGGCAAACAGCGGCTTCTCGTCCTTCCACAGCGATTGGTGGGTGTGCATGCCGCTGCCGTTGTCGCCGAATAGAGGTTTGGGCATGAAGGTTACCGTCTTGCCGTAGCGCAGCGCGACATTCTTGGTGATGTATTTGTACATCATCATCTTGTCGGCCATATGCGTGAGCGAGTCGAAACGCAAGTCGATCTCGGCTTGACCGGCGGTGGCGACCTCGTGGTGCTGCTTCTCGACGATGATCCCCGCGCGCTCCATCTCGAGAATCATTTCGTTGCGGATATCCTGCAGCGAATCCGTCGGCGGTACCGGAAAGTAGCCTTCCTTGTGGCGCGGTTTGTAGCCCAGGTTCGTGTGCCCGCTACCGTTGGCATTCCCCGACATCCAAATACCTTCGTCGGACTCCACGTGGTAGTAACCCTCATGCGCGTTTTGGTCGTAACGCACGCCGTCGAAGATGAAGAACTCCGCCTCCGGGCCGAAGTAGGCGGTGTCCGCGATACCGGTTCGCTTCAAATACTCCTCCGCCTTCTGCGCGATATGACGCGGATCGCGTGAGTACTTCTCGTGGGTCATTGGATCGACGATGTTGCAGATCATCGAGAGCGTCGTCTTGGCGCCGAACGGATCGAGCACCGCGGTGTCCGGGTCGGGCACCACGAGCATGTCGCTCGCATGGATCGCCTGCCAGCCGCGGATGCTCGATCCGTCGAAGCCGAGACCGTCCTCGAAGATATCGGCGGTCGCCTGGCTCACGGGAATGGTGAAGTGCTGCCAGGTACCGGGGAAGTCGCCGAATTTCAGGTCGACGACTTGCACGTCTTTCTCTTTGACGAGCTTCAACACCTCTTGCGTACGCATGGGGACCTCCTTGTTGTTGGCCTGCGACGATGCGTCGGAAGACCGCGGCGCGGGATGCGCCTTACGCCTGGCCACAACCTGTTGCGGATGACGCCGTCCGTAAGCACCGATGGAGAGCGATGAAATGCTGCGCCCGCCGATCTGCGCCGGTCAAGTCGGACATGCCTGCAACGCGCGTACATCACGCGTGGACCGTGTAACCATTGGGTCAACCCGCCGGGATGGACGTCGCGCGCCGCGCTGAACGAAACGCAATGGGTTTTGCGATCTTGGCGTCGTTCGGGTAAGTCTCGTTTCGTCAAAGATTCTTCCGGTATCATGCGCCATGCTCGATTCCGCTCAGCGCCTCTTCGATGCGGCGCTCGTCCGTATGCCGATTCCGCTGCGTCCCGCGGCGGAAGCCCATTGGCGTAACTTCCGCGATCAGCTCCCGCGCCTGCCGCAGACAGGGGCCGAGCGCTGGCTCACGGCGCTGCCGACCGCGTTCACCGCAAGCGATTTCGCCGCACGCACCTGCGCTCAGCACCCGGCGGTACTGAGCGACCTCATCGAATCGGGCGATCTATTCCGCGCTTACGAGGAGGGGGAGCTGGCACGGCGTATCGCCCGCGAGCTCACGGGGGTGGCCGACGAGTCGGCGCTCAAGATGCGCCTGCGTGCCCTGCGCCGGCGCGAGATGCTGCGCGTTGCCTTGCGCGATCTCGCTTTGTCGGCGCCGCTGTCGGAGGTGCTGGCTGCCTTGAGCGAATTCGCCGACGCCTGCCTCGAGGGCGCGCTCGGGCATCTCGAGTCGTGGGCGGCGGCGCGTTACGGAATGGCGGCGGGTAGGAACGGTGACTCGTTGCGCCTCGTGGTGCTCGCGCTCGGCAAGCTCGGTGGCCGCGAGCTCAATTTTTCCTCCGACGTCGATCTGATGTTCGCCTACCCGGAAGACGGCGAGACGTCGGGTCCGAAGAAGATTTCGCATCAGGAATTTTATGTGCGCCTGGGCCAGGCGCTCATCAATACGCTAAGCGAGAGCACAGCCGACGGTTTTGTTTTTCGTGTCGACATGCGCTTGCGTCCGAACGGCGCGAGCGGTCCGCTCGCGTTGTCGTTCGACGCGATGGAGCACTACTACCAGACCCACGGGCGCGAATGGGAGCGCTATGCCTTCATCAAGGCGCGCGTGTGTGCGGGTGATCGCGAAGCCGGAGCGTCGCTGCTCGCCCGGCTGCGACCGTTCGTGTATCGGCGCTACATCGATTTCGGTGCGCTCGCGGCGATTCGCGAGATGAAAGAGCTCATTGCGCGTGAGGTCGAGCGCAAATCGATGGCCGACAACGTCAAGCTCGGCCCGGGAGGCATCCGCGAGATCGAATTCATCGCCCAGGCGCAGCAATTGATCCGGGGCGGCCGCGAACCGGTACTGCAGGAACGCGCCACCGTAAAGGTGTTGCACCTGCTGACGGGCGGCGGGTATCTCGACGCGCCCGTGACCGAGGAGCTGGTTGCCGCATACGAGTTTCTGCGCCGCAGCGAGCATCGTCTGCAAATGGTGTCCGATCAGCAAACCCACACTCTACCTTCGAGCGACACCGAGCGCGTGCGCCTGGCGTTCTCCATGGGCTTCGCCGATTGGGCGGCGTATGCCGCCGCGCTCGAGCGACATCGCCGTCGCGTGCAGACGCACTTCATCGAGCTGCTGGGCCCGGTGGAGGAATCGACGGAGTCGACGGATGCGTTCACCGCGCTTTGGTCGGGAGCCCTCGACGAAGAACGCAGGGCGGCGATACTGGAGAACGCGGGTTACGGCGACGCCGCCGCCGTGCTGTCTCTGCTCAAGCAATTGCGCGACAGCTCGGGCTATCAGGCGCTCTCCGCCGAAGGCCGCGTGCGCATCGACCGGCTGGTGCCGTTGTTGCTGCGTGAAGCGGCCGGCGCGCGCGATCCCGACACAACCATCACGCGTCTGGTCCATCTGTGCGAATCGATTGGCCGGCGCACAGCGTACTTCGCGCTCTTGATCGAGAACCCGACGGCGCGCACGCAGTTGGTCAATCTGGCGGCGGCGAGTCCGTGGATTGCCGGGTGGATCAGCCTTCATCCGGTCGTGCTCGATGAGCTGCTGGATCCGCGAGGGCTTTATGAGCTGCCGGATCGCGCGCAGCTCGATGAAGAACTACGCGCAAAGCTGCGTGCGCTCGCGCCGGAAGATCTGGAAGCGCAAATGGACTCCATGCGCGAATTTCGCCACGCGCACATGCTGCGAATCGCCGCCGCCGATATCGGTCCCGGACTCGCCGCCGATCAAGTCGGCGCGCATTTGGCGCAACTCGCCGACGTTGTGCTGTCGAACGCGCTCGACCTTTCGTCCCGCACCTTGGTCGAGCGACATGGGACGCCGGGCGGGGACGAACGCTATCCGGTACCCGGTTTCGCCGTTATCGGCTACGGCAAACTTGGGAGCGTGGAGCTCGGCTATGCCTCGGACCTCGACATGATTTTCCTTTACGAGGACGTCGACGGTGCCATGACCGCGGGTCCCCGCTCGATTCCGAACGAGCTTTTCTTCGCGCGGCTCGGTCAGCGGTTGATCAACCTCCTCACCACGCGCACACCGGCCGGCATTCTGTACCAGGTGGACATGCGCCTTAGGCCTAGCGGAAACGCCGGGCCGCTGGTCACGAGCCTCACGGCCTTCAAAAACTACCAGCAGAACCGGGCGTGGACCTGGGAGCATCAGGCGCTCGTGCGCGCGCGTCCGGTCGCCGGTCCCGAACGGCTGTGCGGTGCGTTCGAAGAAGTACGCCGGGCCGTGCTCGCGCAGCCGCGGGACGACGCGCAACTGCGGCGCGAGGTCCGCGAAATGCGCGGGCGCATGGCGGCGGTCCACCCGTCAGCAGGCGGCGATTTCGATGTGAAGCACGACCGCGGCGGTATCGTCGACATAGAATTTATGGTGCAATATTGGGTCTTGGCGCACGCGCACCGGTATCCGGACGTGGCCGCGCCACGGGATAACATCCATATTATGGAAGCGCTAGCCCGTCGGGGGCTGATTACCGCCGAGCGGGCCGAGGTGCTTACCGACGCCTATCGCCGCTGTCTTTCAGTGGAACAACGGCTCAAGCTGATGGAGCGCGGCGCGCGCGTACCCCGCGCCGAGCTCGGGTCGGTGCCGGAGTCGGTGCTTGCGATTTGGCGGGACGTAATTGAGCGGGAGTAGATCCAATGTCGATGGCCGATCGAGACGGCGTTATCTGGTATGACGGCAAGCTCGTGCCGTGGCGCAGCGCGACCACGCACGTGCTCACCCATACGCTGCATTACGGAATGGGGGCGTTCGAAGGAATCCGTGCGTACAAGACGGTCCGCGGCACAGCCGTATTCCGTTTGAAGGAGCACCTCGATCGGCTCTTCAACTCGATGAAAATCCTCAACATGGCGATGCCGTACGACAAGCAGACCATCAGCAGCGCGATCCTTGCGTGCGTGCGCGAGAACAAGCTCGCCTCCTGTTATGTTCGGCCGGTTTGCTTCTATGGATCGGAAGGCATGGGTCTGCGCGCGGACAATCTCAAGACGCACGTCGTGATCGCGGCGTGGGACTGGGGCGCTTATTTGGGCGAGGACGGGATGAAAAACGGAATCCGCGTGCGTACGTCCTCGTTCAATCGCCATCACGTCAACATCGCGATGTGTCGCGCCAAAGCGAACGGCAATTACATGAACTCCATGCTCGCGCTGCAGGAGGCCCTCGCGAGCGGCGCCGACGAAGCGCTGCTGCTCGACACCGAAGGCTATGTCTCCGAAGGCAGCGGCGAGAACATCTTCATCGTGCGTAACGGCGAAATTGCGACACCCGATCTGACCTCCGCCCTCGACGGCGTGACGCGCGACACCGTGGTCAGGCTCGCCGCAGAAGCGGGCATCAAAGTTACCGTGCGCCGCATTACGCGCGACGAAGTTTACATCGCCGACGAAGCGTTTTTTACCGGTACCGCGGCGGAAGTGACGCCGATCCGCGAGCTCGACGGGCGCCCGATCGGCGCCGGCCGCCGGGGCCCCGTCACCGAGCGGTTGCAAACGATGTACTTCGACCAGGTTCACGGCCGCCGCGAGCAACATCCGGAGTGGCTGACTTTCGTTTCGTAAGAGGCAACGCTGATGCACCGAGACCAGGGTCCCGCGCTCGACGCCCCGATCGAGCCCAATGCAGAAAATCGCTACGAGATCACCCGGGCCGATCTACCGCTGCATTGCCCGATGAAGGGCATGAGTCTTTGGAACTCGCACCCGCGGATTTATCTTCCGATCGAGCGCAGTGGGCAGGAGCAGTGCCCCTACTGCGGCGCGATTTACGTCCTCAAAGATTGATCGTCTACTTTGCCGGCGCTCGGTAACGCTCGCCCGATCGGCGCTACGGGCACGGCGGTACCTTGCCGCGCAACGCCCGCGCGGCCGAACGATGCTGGCAAACCGAGTGAACGTTCACGCAGCCGCTGTGGAAAAAGTACGACGGTGAAATTCCATACGCCTTTTGCCACGCATTGGAGAGATGCGCCGAGTCGGTGAATCCCGCGGCGAGGGCGACCTCGGTCAGCGTCAGATCGGAGCCGAGCAGCGAGGCGACCACATGGATTTTCTGCCACAACAGATAGCTGCGTAGCGGGAGACCCACCGCCTCGGCGAACAGGTGCGACATTCGGTCGTACGAAAGCCCCACCGCCGAGGCGAGCTCGGTCAGCGGATAGTTCGGATTGTTCCGCAGCATTTCGAGGGCGCGCTCGATTCGCGAATCGGTCGGGCGCGCGCGCGGCAGATAGCGCAGCGTCGTGCCGATGACGTCATCGAGAAGCTGCGTCGCTTCATCGACCATCAGCTCGCCCGCATACGCGAGATCGAACGCCGCGCCGTATCCCGCGAAGGCGTCACGGGGCAAAGCAATGTGGCCGGGGCGCGGTATCCCGCGAAATCGATGATAGTGCGCGTGGTTGGGGCTGATGCCGATGTGGAATAGTTGTACGCCTTCGGCGCGCAACCCGCGTTTCACGCGCGGCTTTAGTGCAACCGCCTCGAAGCAGTCTCTATGGCCGGCGACGGACAGCTCGAACGACCCTTGTTTGATGGCGATGAGAATCGATGCGGCGAAGCTCGACGCTTGCGTCACCACGCAGGGGCTGGTGAATACGTAACCTTGCCCGGTGAGATAGAGCTGATCCTTTGCATGTGCCGAGAGCGCGCCGAAAGAAGACGTCGCTATCGCTGCGGGTTCGGTCATGTCTGCCTCCCTTTACGGCGATCTCTTTTTTGGGGCGTCCGGTCGCTGACCGCCTGCAACTTCGGAAGCCGCGTTATTTGTGCGTTGTATATGCGAGTCGCGGTATCGAGTCAATTCGCGGATTCTAGATCGGTTCGAAAATGCATGGCGCTCGCACTGAAATGCCGAGAGATCGTTGCGTGCCTGGTTAAGAGCCCGTCTCAGCAGTCCGAAGTTGCCGTTACAGCAGACCTCCAGCTGCAATTCAACGAAGCCTTGCTGCTCCGATACCGAAGGCTATGAGGAACGCAGCGGGAAAGAGCCGTGTCCCTACTGCGGCGCGGAGTACATCCTCAAGGACAGGCCGACGTCGAGCGAAAACGCTTGCGCGCGAGCCGCGACGCTCGCCCCGGGCGGGGCACTTCGAAGGGTCGTCACGCGTAATACTTTTTGAAGTAGTAGACGCTGAGCGCCAGGCCGATCGCCACGACGACCCGGCGCAGCCACATCGCGGGCAGCAGCCTCGCCGCTTTCGCGCCGAGCAGACCTCCGACGACGGCGCCGACGAAGGTGACGAGCGTGTGCGGCCACGAGACCAATCCTTTGGCGGCGAAAATCGCGACGCTGACGCTCGTCACGAGCGCCGCGAGCAGGTTCTTCAGCGCGTTGTTGGTCTGAAGGTCGTTCACGCCGAGCATGAGCAGGCCCGCCATGAGCATGACGCCGAGCCCCGCGCCGAAGAAGCCGCCGTAAACCGCAAAACAAAACTCGCAGACGCGCGCGGCGGCGCCGCGCTCGCCCCAACCGTTCGCCGCCGCGGGCGCGGCGAGTCTGCCCGAGATGCGCGCGCCGACGCCGAACAGACACGTCGCGAACAGGAGCAGAAACGGAATCAGCTTGGCGAACGCGGCGTTGTCGACCCAGGCGAGCAGGAGCGAGCCCGCGATGCCGCCACCGAGCGCGATGACGATCGATCCGGTCATGCCTTGGGCGAACGTCGCAAGCTCGCGCCGGTATCCGACCACCGCGAGCGCGTGCCCCGGCCAGACCGCGACGGCATTGGAGGCGTTCGCGACGACAGGCGGAAGTCCGGCGGCCAGAAACGCGGGGAAGGTAAAGAACGTTCCGCCGCCGGCGACCGCGTTCGCGGCGCCGGCGAGCACGCCGGCGCCGAGCAGCAGCAAGGCGAACGGCGTTGAAAGGGTGGCGGTTGCGGTTTCCATCATGTCGGCAGCTCGAACGTTCGCGTTCCTTGAATCGATCCATGCGGCGCGGCGTTTGGATGCGCGGCGTCCTCGCGCGCGCCGCACTCGGATATCGATGTTCTGCGCAGTATGCCGCGGAAGTTTTGTCTCGTCGCGGGCTCGCACGCGATTGCCGGGTCGAGGAAGCGCCGGCGGCGGAAACGGCGAAATCGATCGGGACGTTTTCCTGGACGCTTCGCGAAACCGACCCTAACCGCCACGTCTCGTTTCTAAGCTACTTCGAGCGCGCGGAAAATGCGGTTGCCGACCGAAAATGCGAGCAGCGAATGCCGTCAACCTGGGAAGCGTGGTACCGGCGCGAGTGTCTCGCCGGGGAAACCATGACGGTTCTGTTCGAAACGGACGGCGAAGGCCGGGAAGTCGTCGCGCTCGCCGGCGCGGCCGACGAGCGCCGGCGCGTCGTAATGCGCCACTCGCGCGCGCCGTTCGACGCGGCGCGAATTCCTCCGGCGCGATCGTCCCGCCTCCATGAGCTCGGTCCCCGCCGCCGGTATCGATTCCAGGCGCGGATGGTTCGCGGTCGTCGCCGGTTTCTGGGCGTTGGCGGTCGCCTTCGGCGTCGCATACAGCTTCGGTGCGTTTGTGGTGCCGTTGAGCCAGGCGCTGAACGCGGCCAAGTCGGAAATCGGCTGGGTGTTCTCGATTGCGCTTTCCTGTTCCTGTCGCTCGGTCTGGTGACCGGACCAATCAGCGATCGTTTCGGGCCGCGCTACCTCGTGCTCGCGGCCGGAATCTTCATCGGCGGCGGTCTGGTGGCGACCGGATACGTCGCGGACGTGCGCGAGGCGTACGTCACCTATGGTCTGTGTGTCGGCATCGGGGTCTCGTGCGTATTCGTTCCGGTGGTGTCGAACGTCGGCGCCTGGTTCACGAAACATCGGGCGAAAGCGCTCGGCATCGCCGTGAGTGGCATCGGGCTCGGCACCGTGTGCGGCGCGCCCGTCGCCGCGGCGGCGATCGACGTCTACGGCTGGCGCACCGCCGCGACCGGACTCGGCGCCATCGCCGGGCTATTTCTTGCCGCGATTGCGCTTTTCATCCCGAAGGCGCCCGTGATGGGATCTCAGCGGAGTCCGTGGCGCATCGCCGACGTTGTGCGCAACCGCGAGTTTCTGCTGGTTTACGCTTCGGGGATCACGACCGGCCTCGTGCTGTACGTGGCGGTCGTGTTCCTCGCCCCGTACGCAATCCATCACGGGATACCGAACGTGCAGGCGGCGGCGCTGGTCGGCGGCATCGGAATCGCCAGCACCGCGTCGCGTCTCATCTTCGGCGGGGTCGGCGACCGGCTCGGCGTCATACGGACGTTCAAGTTGGGAAATGCGCTGCTCGCGGTGAGCTACGCGATCTGGCTCGCGTCCGGTTCGTACTGGTTATTGTTTGCCGCTTCGCTGGTGCTCGGCGCGGGCTACGGCGCACTCGTCGCGCTCACGCCCGCGGTGCTCATGGCCTACTTCGGTCGCGAGCGCATCGGCGCGGTCATGGGAGCGCTCTACACCAGCACGAGTTTCGGCGCGCTCGCCGGCACGCCGATCGCCGGGCTGATCATCGGGAGCAACAGCAACTACCAGGCAGCGATCTGGGTATTCTTCGTCGTCGCGGTGTTCGGCGCCGCCGTCGTGACCCTTCTGCGGCCGTTGACCGCCGCGGCCGGCGCGAACGCGGTCGCGCGTTCCTGACGCCCGGCGCCCGGTCCCGCTCGAAGCGTCTGCATACGCGACTCCGCCCGGCTTCGCGCCGTCACGGCCGCGCGCGACGTGTCGCATCTCCGCGAGAAACGGCCGCTCGAATTCGACCGCCGGGTTCTACTCGTTCAAGGCGCGCCGCAACAGTACGAAATTGCCGTTGCGATAGACTTCCAGCTGCAATTCAACTTGGCGGATCATGAATTCCATCGAGGATTCATCGATATCGCGGTTGGCCGGTGTATCGATGCTGTAAAGGATGTCGCCGACGCGCAGACCCATCTGTTCGTACACGCTGCCCGGTGTTACTTCCTTCACGACGAAACCACCGCGTGGATCGGGTGCGAGCACGACCTCGCGCAGAAATTCCTTCGCCGCCGTGATGCGCTTGATCGTTAGCGACGCGGGATCGATGTTCGGATTCTTCTCTTTGTATCCCTCATCCTCGGCGTCGGGATCGAAGGAAGCGGTTCGCGTCGCTTTCCCGGTCGCGTCCGCGCTTCGGGCTTTCAGGTAGAGTGTTTTCAAAAGGTCGTGATACCCGAGAACGACCCGATCCGGCAGGATGGAGCGAACCGTGATCTCGGCCGCTATTTCCTGGCCGACCGCGTAATACTGTGGTTCGTGACCTTCGGCGCCGATGAGTGCAACCGCATCGTTGCCTCTGCGCGTGATACCACTTAGCGACAACCGGACATCGGGAAAGACCAGTCGCGGCGCGGCAGCGGACGGCTTATCGCGAAGCGGCGGTTCCGTCGGCTGATAGTCGCGCTGCGGTGCGGGCGGCGTCGGCGATGGGTTCCAAAGCGCGCTGCCGACCCAACCGAGCAACACGACAACGAAGAGCAGCATCGCCACCGGCAACACGTTCAAACGCTTAGCTGGCTTCGCTGTCTTGTCGTATTTCACGGTAACACAACTTCTCGGCACCGCGCCGAATACGATACACCAAGGCTAAAGTTTACTACCGCTTTTTTTTCGGCGGGAGAACGATCGTAGCTCAATTCCCATCCAGAAAAACAAAGGGGGTAGGAGCGAAGCGCTCTTACCCCCAAAGCAATACAACTAGTTAAACGCTAATGCAGTAATTTTCTTTCGTCGCGATGCTTAGTGCGCCGTGCGCGTGCTCAGCCAATCCAGATTCGGATTGAGCTCCCAGGCAGCCGTCCCGTTCGCCCAGCCCTGATCGAGGCTGTTCTGGCTGCCGCTGCACCCGCCGCTCGCGCGCATGTAGCAGTGATCGGCCGATCCGTCTTGGACCTGGTTGTTCAGCACGATGATCCAGCCGCTACCGTCGCTGCGCAGGCACGAAGTCGCACCGGTACCGCAGCTCAGCCCGGTTACTTGTTGCGCGTCGCTGACTGATGCGCTCAGCGTGCCGCCGACGAAGCTGTCCGCCTGTCCATTGACCATCCGCAGATTGGTGCTCGCCAACGCATGATTGCCGTTGTTCATGCAGGACGAGAGGTCAAAGCTCGAGTAATGTGCGTGCTCGCCGAGACCATACGCCGCCCGCACGCGGCTGTCGAAGTTCTTCGCGAGCGTCGCGATGACCGAGCCCTGACTGAAGCCGCCGACGACGATGCCCTTGCTGCAGTCCGCCTTCGCGCGCGCGCACAGCTTCGATACCGCGCTGTTCGTGCTGTTCGGATTGAAAATACACTGCGCTCTGCCGCTGATCGTCGAGCAGCCGCCGAAGGTCGAGTTCGGATACGCGATCGTCGCCGCGACGTAGCCGCGATTCGCCATGCCGGTGATCGCCGCTATCGCCGATGCGTTGGTGGCGGACTCCGTCGTTCCGACCATGTACAGGAATACCGGATACGTGCCCGCGGTGCTCGGTTCGCGGCCAGTGATATTGAACGTCGATCCGCAGCTGGTGCCGTTGCGGTAGGTATCCGTGAACGAATCGACAGCGGCTGCCGACGCACTGAACAACACCCCCGCGAGCAGCATCGCCGCCGAGCCGATCTGCCGCCCGTTGAACCTGGTTGCCGCACGTCCGTGTGTCGCTGATTTAGGTCCGCAATGCAGTTTCATATTATCCCTCTCGAAGTTTTTCGCCTGTTGATACCGGGACCGGCGATCCCGCCGGAGTGAAGCACCGACGACGACGCGCTTCACAACAGCGCAATATAAACAGCACGCGGTTCGCCGCTTGTAGCCAGTCGTGGTTGTTTGTACGTAGTCGCTGCTTCTTGTACGTACTCGGTACTAACGCGCGCATGCGGACCGTTGCGCGCGTGCCGAAATTGGCATGGCAACCGCGATGCGCATTTCATTCTCGGAATGCGCACTTTTTTATTTTTAATGAAGCGACGAGAAACGATGAATCTTGAGTTGCAGTGCCTACGTTATCGGCTCTGGGCGGCAATGTTTTGATGGGACATCGGGTAGCGAACAGCAAAGCGAAACGCACGCGTTGTCGAGTCGGCTCTTGTTCTGTTGTGCGCCCCGGTGAATGTCGCTCTGCCACTCATTCCAAAAACTTCTTGTACGATCGAACAGATGATCCAAACTACGTTCGTCTTTTTGACTCCGAAGGTCTAGAGGCAGTACGTATTGAGGATGATTCCTTCCGCGTTACGATAGATGACCATCGAGACGTTGGCTTCACCGCACACCGCTCAGTTGAGCTTCGATATTGCCGCACAGGCTTTCAAATGTTGCAGAGCGACGCTGCGTGACTCGACGAACTGCTCCCGCGACATCCTCTCGGGCGGCGCACCGCGCAGATCGGAGTAGTCGGCGTAAAGAGTGCGCGCAAGACAACCAGCCAGCGGGTCCCATGCTTTCAGATCGAAACTGTTCGCGAACCGTCCGATAAGCCGTTGCTCGGCGTGCAGATCGATGCAATCAGTCACGGAATTTCCATTCGAAAGTAAGGTGGATCTAACCTAAATAGTAATGCTGAGAAACGGAATGCAGGTCAGCTGAGGTTGAGCGCCGTCGAAGCTCGCCCACCTTTGAATCACTCATGTCACAAAACGCGCTGCAGCGTTGGCGACCGAGCAGGGTCTTTGCGATAATCGAGCGCACTTCTCCTTCAGACCGCGCGGTAGCGCGAGGACTGTACCCAACTAATCGAGGATATCATGCGGGTTTTGGTGATCGGCGCCGCGGGATTTATCGGCTCGCATCTGGTGTCCGCGCTGCTCAAGCGCGGTCGTCTCGTCAACCCCGGAGGCGAGCTCGAACGCATTGAGGAAATCGTGCTGGCCGATGCCGCGCCGCTCCCGGCGCGCGTCACGAGCGGTGCTGCTATCCGCACCGAGATCGGGGACTTCTCCGACCTGGCGTTCCTGGAGCGCCTTTTTCGCGACCGTGTCGACAGCGTGTTTCCGCTCGCCGCCACACTGACCGCGGAAGCGGAAGCGAATTTCGCACAGGGCCTGCAAGTAAACGTTCTCGCCTTTCTGCAGATGTTGGAAATGTGCCGCGAGCAGGGTACGTCGACGCGACTCGTCTTCGCCAGCTCGGTCGCCGCGTTCGGCGGCACGCTCCCTGAAATCGTCGACGATTCAGTGGCGCATACGCCGCAAACGTCCTACGGCACGCATAAGGCGATCGCCGAGCTACTGATCAACGATTACTCGCGGCGCGGGTTTATCGACGGGCGTGCCTTGCGGCTGCCGATCGTGTTGATACGGCCGGGCGCACCGAGCCCCACCGTATCCGATCGCGTCGCCGCGATCGTGCGCGAACCGCTGCTAGGGCGCGACGTTGCTTGTCCGTTCGACGAAACGACGCGTCTGCCGGTGGCGTCCGCGCGGCGCGTGGCGCAGTGCCTCATCGCATTGCATGATCTGCCGGCGAATGCGTTCGGCGATTCCCGCGCCATGAATCTGCCGGCGCTCAGCGTTACGGTACAGGAGATGATCCGTTCGCTCGATCGGTTTCGCGATACGCGCCGTCTGGGTCGCGTGAGCTTCGCGCCGGAGGCCTGGATGCAAGCGATCGTCGATCGCTGGCCCAAGCAATTCGTCTCCGCGCGCGCGACGCGCTACGGCATCGGCGCGGACGCTTCCTTCGATGAAATTGTCGATGCTTTTCTGGAAGATTACGCAAACCAGTGAGTCGCGTCGTCGCCGTTCACCGTGACGCGCAACCGGACGCGCCGACATCCGCCCGTAAGCAACCCGACATCTGCATCATTGGCGCCGGCGCCTCGGGCGTCACCGCGGCGAAGGCGCTCAAAGAGCGCGGCATCGCATTCGATTGCTTCGAGAAGGGTTCGAACATCGGCGGCATGTGGCGCTACGAGAACGACAACGGAATGTCGTCGGCGTACCGCAGCCTCCATATCGACACCAGCCGAAAGAATCTCGGCTATTCCGACTTCCCGATTCCCGACGACAAGCCGGACTTCCTCTCGCATTGGGAAGTCGCGGAGTATCTCGATACCTACGCGGATCACTTCGATGTGCGGCGGCATATTACATTCCGTACCGAAGTCACGGACGTATCGCCGGTTCAGGGGAAGTGGGAGGTTGCGCTCAGGAGCGGCGAGCGCCGACGTTACGCTTCCGTGCTGGTTGCGAACGGTCATCTCTGGGATCCGCGCCGGCCGACGTTTCCCGGCCGCTTCGACGGCGTAACGATACATTCGCACTCGTATCGAACCGCCGATCCTTTCGTCGATAAGAACGTGCTGGTCGTTGGCATCGGCAACTCGGCGGTCGACATCGCCGTCGATCTCTGCCGGCGTGCGCGCAGCGTGTGTCTTTCGACGCGTCGCAGCGCCTGGGTGATGCCGAAGTACATCATGGGTATACCGACGGATCGCTGGGGCGCGTTCTTTTCGCGCAAGCTCAAACTGCCCACGCGCATTTCGCGTTCGATCATCCAGCGTCTGATGTTCCTAACGGTCGGCGACCAGGCGCGGTACGGGTTGCCGAAACCGAAGCATGCGATGTGGCAGGAGCACGCGACGCTCAGCCAGGAGCTGCTGTCGTACATCGGTCACGGCTGGATTCGCATTAAACCGGACGTGCAGGAACTGCAGGGTGACCGCGTATTGTTCGCCGACGGCTCGACCGTTCCGTTCGACGCGGTGATCTACGCCACCGGCTACAAGACGACGTTCCCGTTCCTGAAGCCCGAGATATTCGAAGCGCGCGACCACCAGGCTGCTCTCTACCGCCGTGCGCTGCCTCCGGATCGCCCGGGACTTTTCTTCGTCGGTTTGCTCCAGCCCATCGGCGCCACGATCCCTCTCGTCGAGGTCCAAAGCCGCTGGATCGCCGCCGTTCTCGCGGGCGACGTGAAGTTACCGGACCGCCAAACGATGGAAGCCGAGATCGCTCGGCATCGGCATGCGCTGAATCGTCGTTACGTGAACTCCGCGCGATATACGCTCGAGGTCGATTACCGCGAGTACGCAAGGCAATTGCGTGGCGACATTCGCCGGGGCAAGGCAGGTTAGGGACAGTTCAGAACGGAACGTTGCCTATGGCGCAACCATCGCACCCCGCTCTGCATCTCCTCTTATCCGATGTCGCGATTCGATCCGCGCGGCAGGATCGAATCACCGAGCGCGCGAGCGCGCGTGTGAAACACGCGTTCGAGATCGCGGGTCAGCAGGGATAGGCGCGATCGACGATGAGGGCGTCACAGCCGGGCCTCACGCCGGCTGTGCACCCTCGTAACCCTCGATGATGACTAAGTCGATGGTAGCAACCGACTGGCGCAGCTTGATCGCTCGTTGGTACTCCGGCGATTTGTAGCACTCGAGCGCCGCTTCATAGCTGGGGAATTCGATAACGACGTTGCGGCTGCGACTCGTTCCTTCCAGATTCTCAAAGCGGCCGGCACGCACGAGAAAGCGAGCGCCGTACTTTTTGAACGGTTCCGCGTTGGCCGCCATGTACGCCTTGTATTGCTCTTGATCCGTGATATCGGCACGCGCGATCCAGTAACCCTTCGGCATGAATCCTCCTGTGTCTTCGGTACGAAATTGGTTGTCGATGTCTGTCCAGCAGAGCGGCCGTTGTCCGCCACTTACCGTCGATTGCGTCAAGTGTATTTTGGATAAAAGTTTCGTGTCGAAACAGAGGCAATTCGATGGTGCGCGTTTTCAGTGGTCGCGTTCCACAAACGGACGAATATCGGATCGCCGGTTTCAGTGAATCGCAGGAAACGCGAACTCCAGCGCCTCGATGTTCCGTAATCGCGTCGCGCGTTATCGCAGTGTATTTTCAGGGAGTGTCCGTAATGAAACTTGCAGCAGAAACAATCCGAGACCACGAGGCGGGCAGCTTCTAGGCGACGCGAACCGAACGAGCGTTGCCCGATGGCGAGCGGGTCATTCGTAATGCGCACACGCCTTGACGACCAGACCCTTCGCGTCGAAGAAGAAAACCTCAGCGGCCATCCCTCGAACGCCCCGGTAATAAACCGTCACGCTCTCGGCGCCCACCAACGTTTGAAGGAGCTCGAAACGCAGCGTTGGCATTTTCTGAAGTGCCGCCGACCAATACGCGCCGACGGCTTCTTTCCCCTTTAGCTTGCCCGACGGCTCGCCGACGATTTGTGCGATGTAGGGTGAAGACATTTCGAAGTCGTCCGCGTAATGCGAGAGCACTTCTTTCAAATCGTGACGGTTCCATGACTCGACCCAGTGTCTTGCAAACTTCTCGGCGAAATCGCGGTTGATCATAAGTACCCCTTAAAGTCGTAATCCAGTGCTGGATCGCGAGCGAGCGAAACTGCGTGGGCCGCCGCTAGGAAAAGGTCACGTTGTCAGTATACGCATCCGCTTTGAACGGCGGGTGTTCCAGGATTGCAATTGGTATCGCACCGGGCCTATGGTAGTCGCATGCCGGACCTCCATCACGGATGGACAGATGTCTTTCAGCGACCGGGCACGGTGGAGTGGTTGTGGCCGTTCGGCGAGCGTGAGCACTACTGGGGATACTCGTTTCGCCCGTTCCAAGCGAACGAGCCTGCAGCGGAGATTCTCCGGCAGTGGACGAGCACCGACAACGATCTTCGGCACACCGAGCATTTCGTCGTCAGCGTGGCGGATGGCAACCTGTACCGGTTGAGCGCGATTTGGGTGGTGGGCACATGAAGATCACTGCTCTCTACGATGAGAACGGTGTCATCCTGGCGGCGGCGGAACACACCGGACGGTATGACGATCCGGTCCCCGTGGCGTCGACGCCGGGGACTAAAGTAGCGACCTTCGAGGTCCCTACGGAGGCGGCCCGTTCCCGCCTCGACGAGATTTGTTTATCCCATCAGGTCGACGTCGCCGCGCAGCGTCTCGTCCGTGCGAAGGTGCATCCCAAGTCCAAGTCGTAGCATCCCTCGAACATCGAAGTACGCGCGCTATGTCGTGACGACGACCTTGCCCGGGTTCAGGATGTTCAGCGGGTCCCACGCCATCTTGAGCCTGCGCATGAGATCCACGGCGTGCTCGCCGAACTCCTCGTAGAGCAGGGATATCTTGTGCATGCCCACGCCATGCTCGCCGGTGCAGGTTCCGTCCATCGCGAGCGCGCGCCGCATGATCCGTTGATTGAGGCGCTCGGCTTCCTGCATCTCGGCGGCATTGTTCGGGTCGGCGACGATCACGCAGTGGAAATTTCCGTCGCCGACGTGACCGAAGATCGGACACAGGAGCGAGGACGTGGAGGTGTCTTCGATCGTCTCTTGGATGCAATCGGCGAGCCGCGAGATCGGCACGCACGCGTCGGTTGTGAATCCTCGCGCGCCCGGTCGAAGTTGGACACACGCGAAGTACGCGGTGTGTCGTGCGTTCCATAGGCGCGCGCGATCCTCGGGATTAATCGCCCACTCGAAGTCCTCCCCGCCGTGCTCCCGCGCGATCTCCTGCACGGTCTCTGCTTGTTCCTTGACGCTCGAAGGACTTCCGTGGAACTCGAGAAAGAGCGTCGGTTGCTCCTTCAGCGTGGTGTTGCTATGCCGGTTGACCGCCTTGACGGTCAGCGCATCGAGCAGCTCCGCGCGGGCCACCGGAACGCCGAATTGGATGGTCTGGATGACGGTATTGACCGCGCCCGCCACATCGGAGAAGGAACACACGGCGGCCGACATCGCCTCGGGTTGCGGATACAGCCGTATGGTGACTTCGGTGATGATGCCGAGCGTGCCTTCGCTGCCGACAAAAATTCGAGTGAGGTCGTAGCCCGCGGAGGATTTCTTGGCGCGGCGCGCGGTGCGGATGATTTCCCCGTCGGCGGTCACGACCGTCAGGCCGAGTACGTTCTCGCGCATCGTGCCGTAACGAACGGCATTCGTTCCCGACGCGCGGGTCGCCGCCATGCCGCCGAGCGACGCATCCGCGCCGGGATCAATCGGAAAGAAAAGCCCCGTGTCTTTGATTTCGGTGTTCAGCTGCTTGCGCGTCACGCCGGCCTCGACCGTTGCGGTAAGGTCCTCGCTGTTCACGGCCAGCACCTTGTTCATCCGCGAGACATCGAGCGTTACGCCGCCGTGTATCGCCAGGATGTGTCCTTCGATCGAGGTTCCCGTACCAAACGCGATGACCGGGGTCCGATACCGGCCGCATAGCCGCACGACCTCGGCGACTTCGTCGGTCGTTTCGGCGAAGACAACGCAATCCGGCGACGTCGTATCGTACGGCGACTCGTCCCGGCCATGCTGATCCCTAACGGCTTGGCCGGCGCTGAATCGCTCGCTGAATTTCTCACGAAGTTTTTGCAACAGCTCGGGTGGGGCAGAGCGCTTCTGCGCGCTAACAGAGCTCATGGCGAGTTGCATAGGAGTCTCTCCTACAGTTCGGCTGTACATCGGTCCTCGGTCAGCGTCGGCCGTCGGCGTAGATGGCCAGGGCAGCCGAATGACCGGTCAACTCGTTCAACAATTCGAAATTCGAAGCGGTGCGAATGCCTGCGTCGATCTGTCGGAAGCACTACGTCAAAGTGTTCCGATCAGAGCCTTGTCGTGCTTAGCATGTGCCAGTCGACGATGACGAGCAAGCTTCGCTCGCCGAGGGTCAGAGGATATTTGTCTTGAACTGCTAAATCCCTCAGCTCGCGAGATGCCGGCAGCCTCGGGCGCCGAGCGATACTGATGCTCATCGTCACATGAGCAAGGGGAATGCTTGCGCTGTCCCGCCTTCTGATGCGGATCGCGTGCATGCCCTTGGCGCTTACATCGGTACGAGCTCGAGATCGGACGGTTTACCGCGGAACCCGAACGGCGCACGACATGCAATTCGATTTGAACGGTCGCACGACCGTGAACCGAAGGTTTACGAACGAACGGGACAGAAAAATTAGAAATTAGAGCAGTGAGCTCAATTCAGCTTCAGCGCGTACCTTCGCGGATAGCAGGTTCTCCGCGGCGAATGCCCAAGCGGTATATCGCTCCGCGATACCGTCCGAAAACGCTTTGGAGAATTTAGGGTAGGTGTCGAGGTCTTGTGCAGTCGCGAGCTGCGCTGCCCGCTCCAGGAACTGAATCAAGGCCTCGATTTTGTGCAGTTTTTCGCGCTTGGTCGTAATGTCGCGGTCTTCTTCTTTGGCGCTGAAATAAGCGCTGGTGTTGCTACTAAGCGTTTGCAGCGCCATCTTCAGCCGCTCGAAATCGAGCTTGAACACGGTGTACGCGCGCTGGTAAAGCGTGAGCAGTTCACGCACCGGCTCGTCGATGCGTCTGCTGTCATCGCCCGGCACAAGTGCTGTGAACCGGGCAAAAATATCGTCTTCGGGCTTAACGGTGACGGATCGTTCGCGCTTCGCCGGTTCCGTGGCTGCCTGGCACATCGCGTGAATCACGTCGAGCTGCGTCTGCACCGCCGCCTCTTTCGCGTCGGCCTGCTTGACGGTTGACCGCATGCCTGCTTCCAACTCGTCGTAGTTGAGCGACGTGGTCACTTCGTCTTTGATGCGACTCTCCTCTGAGCGGCTCGCCTGCGCGAGGGTGCTCGTGGTCAATCGTTGACGCAACCGCTCACGCGATTCCTGGGCGATGTGGAACGCCGCTTCGGCGCGCGCTCGCTGCTCTCGCAGGACCAAGTATTCTTGAAGCACCCGTTCGTACGCACCGATCTTTTGCAGGAACCGTATCGAAAATGACAGAAACGGTCCGACGAATTGTGCGTTAGCTTCGGCACTGACGGGCGAACGTTCGATCAGCCGACGCAGGTTGGCGGCGCGCTCCTCCATCGCTTCGATGCTGCGACGAATCGCGATGAACGTGCTCGAGATGCGCGAGAAGTTGTTGTGCATTTTGCGCCTGGTTTTCAGTACTTCGATCAGTCGGCGCAGCATCGCTTCTGCGCCGCTGGTACGTAGGAAGAGCGCTTGCAGGCTCTTCTTGGCGTCGGCCAGTTGTGCACCATCGAGCAGCATGTGCTCCTCGATGTACTGCATTGCGGTCAAGGTAATCAACGCTTCGCGCTGGCGTGTGGCCAAGCTGGGATCGTGGTTCTGGAGCATATAAATAAGAATAGTTGGAGCACTGAAATCAGCAGAGCTGACCGACGCATGGCGCCGTTTGACGGTCACTCGGCCACAAAGCGTCGTTTTTTTGACGAACGAAGAAATTGAACCGCCACATACAATTCGCCCGGCGTGCCATTTAACGGAAAACGAGAAGTCAGTGCCGGACTCTCAAGTGTTTTATAGGAATGTGTCGCGCACGATCGGTTAGCCGCGTCTTCGTCAACATGAGTGGCCTTCGCTGGGTGAGGTCAACCGGCGGGTGGCACGGCGGATGACATCCGGTCGAATGACGTACTCAGATACGAGCTTCAGTGGACTCCGGCGGCAGATCCTTGTCGCAACACCCATAGTTTGGACGCAATTGCAGCATTACCGGCTAAGACGGATGATGCGCGACGTTAACGTTGAGCCGCGTTTCGTCGAAACCACCAGGATTGCCAGCCTACGACGGTCGACGCGATGAGTTCGTACCCTGTCGCGCCCGGGTGGCTGCCGTCATTCGCCTTTACCTCGCTTAACCACAGCGCGTTTCCTACCAATGACCGGGCGATCGGCAAATACGGTACGCGAAGCGCGCGCGATTGGCTCTCGTAGCTGGAACATAAGCGCAGAATGCGTTCATCCTGATCGGCGTCGCCAACGGGACATGGCCCAACGACCGCGACTTCGTATTTTTTCTGCGCGGCGCCAACGATCGCGGCAAAGTTCGCAACGCTCTCGTCTTCGTCCACGCGCGGACGTCCTGCCTCGAGCGTCATGTCGTTTGCGCCAAACGAGAAGACGACATAAGCCGAGCACCCGGGCCGGAACCGCACCGAGCATTCGGCCTCCCAGCGTTTCTGAACATCACGGCTCGTGTGCATGCGCACGCCGAGATTGTACGCGGTCAGGTTGTAACCGAGCGTACGAGCTGCCGATGCCACCCGTCCGACCCATCCCCGATACTCGGGGTCGCACGTCCCTTGGACAAAGGAATCGCCAACGAAGCAAATTCGGTGATCGCCGTGAAGCTGCATAGTTGTGTTTGACGTTGTTGTTAAGTGGCGCCGGCTGTTGGCAGCATCGCTAAGCCCCGCGTTCGCGCCAACGAGCCGGCCATCATCTGGTCGCCCAATTCTGTCTTATGGCGGCGGTACTTTTAAGCCGGCACGCGTGCCTCACGGGTGGATGTGAGCAGCACCAGGCCCAGTCCGACGAAAACCATCGCGGCGTAGCCGAGGGCGCGGGGCAAGTCGTGGGCAAAGAGGAAGCCACCGAGCGCGGATCCGATCGCCTGACCGACGTAGATGGCCGACGTGTTGAGCGCGACCGCCGCGCTACCGAGCGCAGGAGCGGCGTCGACGAGGCGCGCCTGTTGCATGGAATTGATAGCCGCGAATCCGAGGCCCCAGAAAGCGACGCCGACTCCCATCACGATCAGCGCACCCGCGCCGAAACTCCACAGGGCGAAGCCGAAGAAGATGGAGAGGAGGGCAAGGCCGGATGTGGCGAACGGACCGCGCGTCGTCACTAATCGTGTTGCGATCACGTTACCGACGAAGCCCATCACGCCGTAGACCGAGAAGAAAAAACTAATCGCCGCGACACCGGCGCCGGCAAGCCGATTTAAGAGTGGCGCGAAATACGTGAAGACCACGAACTGACCGGCGATCTGCGTCACGGTGAGAAGGAGCAGCGTCACCACGAACCGGTTTTGCGCCAACGCGCCCCAGCTGCCGAGCGAGAGCGTCGCGCCCCGCACGCCGGCGGGCAACGCTCGGAAGACGAATACCGCGCATGCGAGCAGCCCGATGCCGACAGCCGCAAACGCCGCTTGCCATCCGGCATGCGCCGCGAGGAAGGCGATGGCCGGAAGGCCGACCGCCACGGCGAGTGACCAGCCGAGGAAGACGAAAGCTATCGCGCTCGGGCGCTCGTGTTGTGGGACGATCAACGCAATGGTGCTTGCGGCAACGGGCGTGAAGAGCGCCGCCGCGATCATCATCAGCACGCGCAACCCGAGCAGCGCGCCGTAGCCCGGCGCAAACGCGGACGCAAAATGCCCGAGCGCGACGAGCAGGAGCGATGCGGTGAGGAGAAGACGCCGGTCGAACGTGCTCGTCGCCCAGACGGTGAGCGGCGAGCCGATGCAGAGGACAACCGCGCCGGCCGTGATGAGAAACCCCGCCTTCTGGATAGACACGCCGAGCCCCTCGGCAAGGTTCGGCAGCATCCCGGCGATGCCGACGATCGCAAGACCGGTGACGAAATTCCCGAGCATCAGCGCCGTGCGAGCAGCAAAATGACTCATCTTCTGGTTGTCCGTCCTGTTTTTGAAAAACGATGACTCGATCGCCGTGTGGAGGGAACATCACGCGCCAAGAACGCGCACTGAGCGAACGGTACACGCATTGTTGGATAGACGATGTTCATCTTTTCGGCAGTCTGGTGAAATAACCTGAGTGGCGCGTTGCCGTCTCCGGAGACGGAGCGTTTTTGCGCAGATATTCTTTGTCGGTTCGCGACGTGACTCGTTTAGACCGTACCTTCCGGGGATCCACCTCTCAGGCGAGATGCAAGCGTGCCGGCAAGGACACCAGGCAGCGCGATAACCGCGAACAATGCCAAGCCCAACGGCCAAAGGTTGCCGAGCTCGCCGTTGCGAACCGACATTGCGACAAACTGCGACGCAAAGAGCACAAGCGCCCAGCGCCACGGCCGCGCAGGATACGCGTAGCCCAGGTACGCGCAGGTAAGAATGCAAACCGGATAGACAATGACCCAATACGAACCGGCGTCCCAGGCCTCTCGCGTGCCCGTGAGCAACGAAGCCGCAAACCAAAGCGCGGCACCGACAACGGCGGCTAGTAAAACAGGGGCGAATGCTCCGCGAGCGGTCATAGGCGTTTTGCATTGTAGTAGAGCGGCGCCGACCGCGGACATCAACACCGGGCGCCGTCGGGTCAGGGCGTCCGGCTCAAACACGATGTTGGGCGCCTATGTCGTACCTTTTGCCGTCAAGGGAGATGTACCTCTCGCAAAAAGCGCTCTACGTCGGATATCCAAATCTGCGAGCCAACGGGCAAATTGGATAAGTTATGACCGCCTGTGGGATAAATCTGCAGGGACGATCGCTTATTCCCTGAATGGTAAGCATCGAAAAACGGCTTGGACACGCTTGGCGGGAAGATAGGGTCGTCCTCGGCGTAAAGCCACAACGACGGAAGGTCGGTCTTCGCGCCCAGAGATCGAGCTGCGCTTATCATCTTTTCTCGCCAATCGCAGTTGGGGCGACTTGAGTTGATGCCGCCTGCAAAGTTGATGATGGCGCGTGCGCGCCGGTCAACGGAAGAAAACTCGGCCGCATAGCCCAGTGCCACCATGCCGCCGTTCGACTGACCGATAACCAGAACCCGATCGGCTTGCGCTTGGCCAGTCTTCACGAAGTAGTCGATTACCGCTGCAATGTCGCCCGCATAACGCCGCGCGTAAGTTGCGTGATCGCAGTTCCAACTATAGGTGCCGGTTGACTTGGAGAAGCCTTGACGCATGGGTGCGGCGACCAGGTAACCGCGTTCTACAAAGAACCGAGCGATGGCGACAGGCTGGTAGCGACGTTGTCGGCTAGGATCGGCATAACCGACGGCACCATGGTTAATCACCGCGAGGGGCCGGGGTCCGCTGGCCGATGGCCGATACACAGTAGTCTCCAATCTCGCTTCGCCCGTAGGGAGGGCGAGCGGCACGAAAATCACCTCTTCCGCTAAGGCAGCGGGCGCCACGCCAGAATCGCCCTGCGGATATCCAGCGATGGGCGCTAAGGTGATCAGGACGGCGGAAATTGGAGCTATTAGCCGCATGTACTTGAACGGAATAGCTCGAGCGGGGCTCCGTCTTGCGCGTCCGCCTCGAACGGTATGTTAGGCTGACTCAATAGCGCCACCATGGTAGAGCTACCTTAGCCTCTATAACTCCTAATGCTTCGGCGTGCGGCGATTTCTCGCTTTCAGTAGGTTCGATCAGACGTTTCGCCTTTAAGAGATTGCGTTCATATTCGCGCTTTAAGCCGTCCAAGTTATTTGCGCCGAGCATTTCCGCAGCATTGTCTAGGCCTCGATTGATGTCTTGTACTTGGCAGAAAAATCGGCCGATGCTCAGCGTTTCCGATTCTGACAAAGCCCCCTCCCTAAGCAGAATTGAAAACGATGTTTCGTACGCCAATAGCGGAAGACGGTACAAGGGAGAAAGAATTGAGTCCTTTAGCAGAGCCGCCGCTCGCTCGCGACACAACTCTAACTCTGCCCGAAGGGCAGACCAGTGAGTTCTAAGCTGTCGTTTTCGGTCTAGCCAGATCGGAACGCGACCGAGCGCGAATCCGAGAATTATCAAGAGAGCTTCTTTCATCCGTCTTTATGCACCGCCTAACGTTGTAGTTGAGCGGCGCCGGCTACGGACAGAACCGCGAAGCGCTTCGGTCGGATCACGGCGTCCGCCTCGAACTAAAGGTTAGATGGCTTTCTCTCACTACTGAAGCCGGCCCGAATCCACCGAGTTGTCCAAATGACGACGTAGACAAGGAACCACCCTCCCACTATTGGCGCAACGAGAGCGGCAAACGATGCAATAACGTTGGGTTGCGGGTCAGCCGACTCTCCGCGCAGCAGTTGTTCACAAACAAGACGCTCTATAAGCGCTCCGCTTTTGGGAGCTTCCCGACATTCTTTTACCTGTTGCTGATGTTGAAGCGCGTGATAGAAGTCTTTGGACACGACAACTACGACAACAACACACCACAGAACTGAGATAACAATGCCGATGCGTTGCCATCCGTTAACGCGTCTCACCCTTAGTCCTCCCGGCCATCTAACGTTTTAGTTGAGCGGCGCGCTGCTTTTGCGCGTCCGCCTCGAACGTAATGTTAGGGAGCAATTCAATCATTCCTCTTCTGCGTTTGCGCGGCCTTCGTTTGCTGAATGAGGGCCGCAATATCCGATGCGGAAAGTACTTTCAATTCTTCGTATGCGGCCGCCGTTGCTTCTTTGCGACCCGTTCCCTCCCCATAAAGTTTATATCCGCCTTCTTTCTCCTTCGGAAAGAACATGAAGTAAAACGGCATTGCGGGATTTCCCGATGCCGAGTGGATGACCACGGTGCGATTATCGGCGCAGCTGTACACGACCCATTCTGTTTTGCCATATGTCTTATTTAGCGGGCCGGTATCGCATTTGAGTGGCTTGTCGGCGCTGTTTGCCAACGGCGCAAACGCCAACGTCCAAACGAATGTAAACCACGCCGCAATGCGTGCCATACGTTTCTCCCAACGTTTAAGTTGAGCGGCGCCGGCTATGGACAGAACCGCGAAGCGCCTTTGAACGGTCCCGGCGTCCGCCTCGAACGTGATGTTAGCCGGTGCGTAAAGCGTACTTTGCTTCATGCTTTATCCAAGTACGGTGCGACCACTTCACGGGTATCTTTGCTGCTTACTACTGGCACTATCTCAATCGTTGCACCCAATCCTCGCCACTGAAGCACCCATTCTTGGAAAAGACGCAAGTCATCGCACTCCATAAGCTGAAAACAACGGCTGAAATTCGGTTCGACCCAGCTATCGACATATTTCAATCCGTCGGGAAGCTTGCGTCCGCCATCGCGAACTCGCTTGTAGATGGGAAGCATGTCGTTGTCACGAAACCGCTCGATGAGCATGAAGAGCATATGGTTGTCTCGGGTTTTTTATGGTGTATGTGTGCTGGCTAACGTTCAAGTTGAGCGGCGCCGGCCACGGACAGAGCCGCGAAGCGCTGCGATCGGGTCAGGCGTCCGCCTCGAACCTAATGTTAGCCCGGTTGAGCGAAGGCAAGTCTGACGCCAAGATAAACAAAGAATCCTCCAATGCAGCGGTTCAGCCATGCGGAAAACTTGCTGCTCCTTAGATCCGCACTAGTCCGTGCCGTAAACCACGCGACAAAAAGATTCCAAAGTGTACCGTTGAAGTTGAAAACTATGCCAAGAAAGAGAAAGGCAAAAGCTTTATGCGATGCATCCGTGCTAATGAACTGGGGCACAAAGGCCAAGAAGAACAAAGCGACTTTGGGATTCAAAACGTTCGTAAAGAAACCCTGTATAAACACCGCTCGAACGGTAGCGGGTGTTAACGCGAGGGTGGAGACGCCGTGTGGCAAAGAGCGCGAAGAGAGAACCAAAGAGATACCGACGTAGATGAGGTAAGCGGCACCGATGAATTTCACGGCGGTAAAGGCGGTTGCTGAGGCAGCAAGCACCGCGGACAGACCGAGCGCTGCGGCCGCGATATGGACGAGGCAGCCTGCGCCGATCCCAAGTGCAGCCGCGGCACCCGCTCGCCATCCTTGCGCCGTGCTGCGCCCGATGATGTAGAGCATGTCAGGCCCCGGCGTGATGTTCAGCAGTAGGCCTGCCACTACAAACAGTAGGAAGTCATGTATGCCGAACATGGGGGCTAACGTGTTAGTTGAGCGGCGCGCTGCTTTTGCGCGTCCGCCTCGAACCTAAGGTTAGGCTTGGCGTTGGAAAGCTAAGAGTGCCACGTTGCGCCATTGCTCTTGATGCGCGATTTAGGCAGCGACTAGCGCTTGCCGTGTTTTCTGAAAAC
>JBJMVQ010000052.1:7500-32458 GCA_045810625.1 Sulfurifustis sp. | reverse complement strand
AGAAAAGGCTAAACAGCGATTCGCGTGTGCGCGATGTACTGCGCCTGCCTTGGAGCCGCTGGAAATTCAGCTGAGAAGCTGCCTCAGCACGAACGGCAGGATGCCCCCATGCCTGTAGTAGTCCACCTCGATCGGCGTATCGATCCTCAGCGTGACCACCACCTCCTGCTTCGACCCATCGCCGCGCGTGATCACGATCTTCGCGTCGCTTTGCGGGCGCAGGTGCGGGTCGGGGATCACGTCGACCATCTCGCTGCCGTCCAGGCGCAGCGACTGCCACGTGTCGCTGCCCTTGAACTGCAGCGGCAGCACGCCCATGCCCACGAGGTTGCTGCGGTGGATGCGTTCGAAGCTGCGCGCAACCACGGCCTTGATGCCCAGCAGCTGCGTGCCCTTCGCGGCCCAGTCGCGCGATGAGCCGGTGCCGTATTCCTCGCCCGCGAAGATCACGGTGGGGCGCCCGGCCGCCATGTACTTCATCGCGGCGTCGAAGATGAACATCTTCTCGGCCCGCCCGTCGTCGCCGCGATAGACCGTGACGCCGCCCTCCTCGCGCGAGCCGTCGGCGCGCGCGGGGATCATCAGGTTCTTGATGCGCACGTTGGCGAACGTGCCGCGCATCATCACTTCGTGGTTGCCGCGGCGCGAGCCGTAGCTGTTGAAGTCGGGCTGCTTCACACCATGCTCTAGCAAATACTTGCCCGCGGGCGAGCTCGCCTTGATGCTTCCTGCCGGGCTGATGTGATCCGTCGTGACGGAGTCGCCGAAGAGCGCGAGCGCGCGTGCCCGTGTCACATTGCCGAACGTGCCGGGCTTCAGAGAGAAGTCCCGGAAGAATGGCGGCTCGGCGATATACGTCGACTTTTCCCAGGTATAGACCATCCCGGTCGTCGCCGGGATCTCGTTCCACAGCGGATTGTCTTTGGTGAAATCGCTGTAGAGCTTGCGATACGTCGCCGGGTCGGTGGCGTACTGCATCACCGCCGCGACTTCCTCCTGGGTCGGCCAGATATCTTTCAAGAACACGTAGCGCCCGTCCTTGCCCATACCGAGCGGATCCTTGCTCATGTCGACGTTGACCGTGCCCGCGATGGCGAACGCGACCACGAGCGGTGGGCTCATCAAAAAGTTCGCGCGGATGTTCTGGTGGATGCGCGCTTCGAAGTTGCGATTGCCGGAGAGCACCGCCGCCGCGACGACGTCGTTCGCCGTAATGGCTTCATCGATCGCCGGCGCGAGCGGGCCCGCGTTGCCGATGCAGGTAGTACAACCGTAAGCAACGACGCGAAAACCAACTTGATCAAGATACGTCTGCAATCCGGCGCGCGCGAGATACTCACTCACCACGCGCGAGCCCGGGGCGAGCGACGTCTTCACGTGCGGCTTGACCTTCAATCCTTTCTCGACCGCTTTCTTCGCCAGCAGTCCGGCGGCGAGCAGCACCCCCGGATTCGACGTGTTCGTGCACGACGTAATGGCGGCGATGAGGACATCGGCGTTTCCGATCGTTGTCGCTTCAGTGATCGTGCCCGCGCCGACGTTGACGCGGTCGGGCGTCGGCCGGTTGTCGGCCATTTCTAGCTCGGTCACCTGCGCGGTGTTCTTGCCGCTGCTGAGCGCCGATCCGTCCGGCTGCGGGATATTGTTCTGGCTGCCGCCACCCGCGGCCACCTCCGTTCCGTTGTCGAGGTTGACCGGGAAGCGCGTGGCGAGATCGTCGAGCTTCTTGTTGTAGCCGTTCTCGGGAACCGGTTTGGTAAACAGCTCGGTGAATTTGTCCTTCAGCTTCGGCAGCTCGATGCGATCCTGCGGACGTTTCGGTCCGGCGACGCTCGGATGAATCGTGCCGAGATCGAGCTCGAGCGTGGTCGAGTAGTCGCATTGACCCGCTTTCGGAATGCCGTAGAGCCCCTGCGCTTTAAAATAGGATTGGAACGCGTCGATCTCTTCGTCGGTGCGGCCGGTGTTCTTGAAGTAGCTGACGGTCGCGTCGTCGACCGGGAAGAAGCCCATCGTCGCTCCGTACTCGGGTGCCATGTTGGCAATCGTCGCGCGGTCCGGAAGCGCCAGCGACGCCGTGCCCTCGCCGAAGAACTCGACGAACTTGCCGACGACCTTGGCCTTGCGCAGCATCTCCGTGATCGTGAGCACGAGATCGGTCGCGGTCACGCCTTCCCGCAACCGGCCCTTCAGATTAACGCCGACGACGTCCGGCGTCAGGAAATAAACCGGCTGACCGAGCATGCCGGCTTCCGCTTCGATACCACCGACGCCCCAGCCGACCACGCCGATGCCGTTGATCATGGTCGTGTGCGAATCGGTACCGACGAGCGTATCCGGATAGTAGACGCCGTCCTTTTGCAGCACGCCGCGTGCGAGATATTCCAGGTTGACCTGGTGCACGATGCCGATGCCCGGCGGTACGACCTTAAACGTGTCGAACGCCTGCATGCCCCATTTCATAAAGCGATAGCGCTCGCGGTTGCGCTCGAATTCGAGTTTCATGTTGAGCTTGAGCGCGTCGGGCGAGTTGTAGTAATCGATCTGCACCGAGTGATCGACCACGAGATCGACGGGCACGAGCGGCTCGATGACCTTCGGATTCTTTCCAAGCTTTGCGGCGACGCCGCGCATTGCTGCGAGATCACAGAGCAGCGGCACACCGGTGAAGTCCTGCAGCACGATGCGCGCGACCACGAACGGAATTTCGTTGACGCGCGGCGCGTTGGGCGTCCAGTTCGCGAGCTGGCGCACGTGCTCTTCGGTCACCTTCTTGCCGTCGCAGTTACGCAGCACCGACTCGAGCACGATGCGGATCGAAACCGGCAGCCGTCCGATTCGCCCTACCCCGGCGGCCTCCAAGGCCGGCAGCGAGTAGAACTTCCCGGTTCGCCCGCTACTCGTTTTGAATGTCTGCAGGGTATTGAACAAGCTATGAGGCATTACACTCTCCTTGGCCGGTTTTTATGGATTTGAAAGGCGGCGAAGCCGTGCACGGGTAACAGTGCCGGCCGCCGCCGAGGCATGATGTGACTTTCAATAAAGCGCCAATCCAAGAAATCTTTCGCCCGATTTTTCAGGCGCACCAGTAATGGTGCCCACAGAGGGATTTGAACCCCCGACCTACCGCTTACAAGGCGGTTGCTCTACCAGCTGAGCTATGCGGGCTTCGAAAAAATCCGTACTTGCCATCCATGGCGTAGCGTTTCGACTTCGCTAAACCCCGGCCCGACCTTCCGTGGCCGGGCGTTCAGCGGCGCCGACACACGTTAAGTGTGTCGGCGAAATCCCCGCTTCACCCAGCTGAGCTATGCGGGCATGAAAGCGTTCACTCTGCCGTCCATGGCGTCGCACTTCGCCATTCTCGACTCCAGCCTCGTACTTCCTGTACGAGGCGCTGCGCCGGCGCGAATGCACGTTAAGTGCATTCGCGAAACCCCCGGCTCGCCCAGCTGAGCTATGCGGGCGCGAAAAGGAAATAGATTTGGGAATTATAACGCTCTGTCCCGGCCCCGGCACTTGGCTCTGACCGAGCTTTCAACGCGCGGACGGCGAGGCGGTCCGACAGGTGGCGGCCTGAAGCCGCATGTTCGGCGTACCCCAGTCCTCGGCCGCGAAGCGCGCGGGCGTCACCCGGCCCGGTTCATCGCCGACATCCTGCTCAGCGATCTTCAACCAGTAGACGGGACGTACGTTAGGTATGCGCTGAATCATCGCCGGCACGCCCTTGTGCGCCAGTTCTAGGACGTGGGCGCGTGCATTCTGTTCGAGGGCGAAGATACCGAGGGAAATCGCGTTCGCCAAACCTTCCTCTTGCAGCAAGGCGTTATCGGTGAAGCCGAGTGCCGTGATCTCGCGGCGCCGCCGCTCGGCGGCCTCCCGGCTCGGAAACGGCCGCGTCACCACCCGGTACGCTTCACCGATCGACTCGGTTTCGACGATCCGCTCGTACGACAAACCCCAACCTTCGAGCTTGGCGCCCGCCGCTCGAGCGCGTTCGAGCGCCGCAAACGGCCCGAGCCGATAGCAATTCACTACCGCGGAAGCGGCGACGGTTTCTGCGTGTGCCGGGGAGCCGTTTCGGGCGCGGGGGCTGAGTCGAACGCCTGGCTCGGACAACAGGCGCATCTTGTCGGCTGAAACATCGACCGGCGGCCGCGGTCCGTTCGGTCCCACGAGCGGTTGGTGGTACCAAAGTCCCCACATGAGAAACGCAAGATTGGCGAGGACGAGTGCGGCGGCGACCCACTTTATCGTCTTCATGACCTTATATTTAGAGCGTTGCGCTGATTCGGTCGAGGCCGCGTAACACGAGGTCGGGAATGCGCCGGGCGGGGCGCGTCAGATGCGCCGCGACGCGATCGGCGTCGCCGCCGGTGATGATGAGTTTCGGCGCTTCGTCGAGACCTTGTTCGATTTCAAGGCACACGCGCTCGATCGCACCGACCAGACCGTAAAGGGTTCCCGCAGCGACGGCGTCGGCGGTGGCGCGCGCGAGGCACGATGTCTCGTCGCCGTCAGCGACGCGGATACCCGCGGTGCCGCCGGTCAGCGCGCCGCGCAGCAATCCGAGGCCGGGGAAAATCACGCCGCCGGCGAACTCACCAGCGGCGCTCAACGCATCAATCGTGGTCGCGGTCCCGCAGTTGATCACACAGAGCGCTTCTTCCGGCATTTCGGCGCGCGCACCAATCAGGGCGACCCAACGGTCGGCGCCGAGCGCAGCGGGATCGCGATATTGATTCACCACGCCGAGTTGCGACGCCTGCGGCTTCACTCGATGGGCGAGCACGCCCCAACGCCGCCGGACCCATTCCTCGATCCCCTGGCGTGTCTCATCGGCTGCGACACTCACCAAGACGACACCCGTCGGCGCGGACAAACCCATCCAGGCATCGTCGAGCAGCCGCGAGATCTCCTGACCGCGGTGCGCGACGACCCCGGTGCGCCACTCACCCGCTCCGCTGACCGCCCACTTGAGGCGGGTGTTACCGAGATCGATCAGCAAGCGCATCAGCACGCCGGTCGCAGGCTGACTTCGCCCGCGTGAAACAGCTGCGTGGTCCCGTTCATCATGCGCAGCCGCAGCGCCCCGGTAGCCTCCACCCCGTCCACGACGCCTTCCAAGAAGCTGTCGCCTTGCGAGATTCGCACCAGCCGGCCGCCGAACACGTGGCATCGGTTCCATTCCTCCGCGAAGGCGGCGAACCCCGACGCGGCAAACGTCTGGAACACCGCGTGCAGATGACCTACTAAGAGAGCCGCGAGGCGATTGCGGTCGGGCGGTTGGCCGGTGATCGTGCGGATATCGACCCACGGCTGATCGATCCGCTCCGCATCGTCGACGGTGATGTGGCAATTGACCCCGACGCCGAGAACGACCGTGCACGGACCGCTCGCTTCACCGTGCACATCGACGAGCAGCCCTGCGAGCTTGCGCTCCGGCGCGGCGCCGGGGATCGCTCGCCCGCCGGTCCAGAGCACATCGTTCGGCCACTTGATACCCACTGACGTAACGCCGAATTCCTCGAGCGCGCGGACGACACCGACGCCCGCGGCGAGACTAAGCCCGGCGACCATGCCCGGCCCGGTCGCGAAACGCCACGCCATGGATAACATCAGGTTTCGATACGCCGAGGCGATCCATGAACGACCGCGTCGCCCGCGGCCACGGTCCTGCACTTCGGCAAGACACACCCTGCCGCACGGATCCGCGTCGGTCAGCACATGTTCGAGCAGATAGCGATTGGTGGAATCGATCTGCTCGACAATCTCGAGACGAATGTCCGGTCCGTCCGTAACGCGAAGCTGCCCCCGAATGCCCTCCGAATCGAGCGGCGTGAGCGGCGCCTCCAACCGGTAGCCCTGGCCGGCGGTCGCGGTCACACGCACGCCTTGATCGGACAGCGCGCGCACGCTCTTGAACACCGCCGCGCGGCTGATGCCGAGCTGCCGCCCAAGATCGGCGCCCGAGTGCAGCGCGCCGTCGGCGAGCAGGCGCAAAATCCGCGCGCGCGTATTGAGGCAGTCGTCGGGAGTCATGTCGAAACCGCTACACCGCGCTCAGCCGCTCGACCGCTTTCACGATCGCGCTCGAATCGAGCTCGGCGTCGCCTGCGCCCATGAGCGCGTTCAAATGTTGCGCGACCAACGCTGCCCCCGGCAGGGCCAAACCGAGCTTGCCCGCGTCTTCCATGACGATGCGCAAGTCTTTTTGATGGAGTTTCACCTTGAAGCCGGGCTTGAAATCCTTGTCGAGCATACGCTGACCGTGCACTTCGAGAATCTTGCTGCCGGCGAATCCGCCCATGAGCGCCGCGCGCACCTTAGCCGCATCGACGCCGTTCTTGCGCGCGAACGTCAGCGCTTCACTCACCGCTTCGATGGTGACGGCGACAACGATCTGGTTGCACGCTTTCGCCACCTGGCCCGCGCCGTTCTCGCCGACGTGAACGATGTTCTTGCCCATCGTCTGAAACAGCGGCAGGACTTTCTCGAAGATTTCTTTCTTGCCGCCCACCATGATCGACAACGTTCCATTAATGGCGCCGACTTCGCCGCCCGACACCGGGGCATCGAGCATCTCGACGCCGCGCGCGGCGAGATCACCGGCCATGCGCCGCGTCGCCGCCGGCGAGATCGTGCTCATATCGACAACGACAGCGCCGCGCCGCGCACGCTCGACGATACCGCCCTTCCCGAGCACGACGTGCTCGACGTCGGGGGTATCGGAAACCATGACGAAGATCACGTCGGAGCTGGCCGCCACCTCGGCCGGGGACGCGCAGGCGGTAGCGCCGGCGTCGGTGAGGGGCTTCATCGTCTCAGGCCGTCGGCCGTGTACCCACAGACTGTGTCCGGCTTTACGCAGATTGAGCGCCATAGGGCGGCCCATGATGCCGAGCCCTATGAATCCGATGTTCATCGCCATGTTGCCTCCAGACCTTTTTCCGTTCCGGCGGTTATATGCCATCTTCTGGCCGGTTGAAAGAGGAAGGGACAGGGAGATCGCCCGCGGAGGCCGGAAGAACAAAGGTGCCGTTCCATCGCGGCCGCCTCCTCGCCGAGCAAGAAGATCCTATTTGATGGGCCATGACGTACGGCCGCATCCTCCTCGGTTATCTTCATGGTACGGCAATGCCAGACATCGCCGCCGCCCACGTTGGCCGGATCACGATCGCGGTAGACCGGTCGCGCTTTCAGTGGGATTGTTATAACCGCATGTCCGTCCACGAAGGGGACACGTTGGCTCGCCTCGATCGCCGGGCGTTCCGTTCGCTACCAGTACATCCTGCCAATTACAGAAGCAACGGATATACTTTTTTCCGCGATATATTCCCGAAGTCTTCAAGACAACCGTTCGTCTGCCACCGCGGCCGCACGCCGCTCGACCCGGAGTCGCTTACGGCATGAAAACATCTGAACCGCTTTGGACCCCGTCGTCCGCGCGCGTCAAGAACGCCGCGATCACACGCTATCTCGCCTGGTTGAAAGATCGGCGCGGACTGAGCTTCGACAACTACGAGTCGCTATGGCAATGGTCGGCGACTAACATCGAGGATTTTTGGTCGACGATTTGGGAATTCTGCGGCGTCATCGCGCATCGCCCGTACACGCGCGCGCTCGACCGCCGCGTGATGCCCGGCGCCAAATGGTTCGAAGGTGCGACGCTCAACTACGCCGAGCATTCGCTCCTGCATGCGCGCCGCGCCGACCGCAGGCAAGAGCCGGCGATCGTGTTTCAGTCCGAAACGCAGCCGCGCCGCGAAGTGTCCTGGTCCGCGCTCGCCGGTGAAGTCGGTGCGCTCACCGCGACGCTCAAACGTCTCGGCGTCAAACCCGGCGATCGCGTCGTGTCGTACATGCCGAACATTCCCGAAAGCGTGAGCGCGCTGCTCGCGACGGCCAGCGCGGGCGCGATCTGGTCGAGCGCGTCGCCCGACATGGGACCGGTGAGCGTGCTCGATCGATTTCGGCAGATCGAACCGAAAATCTTGTTCGCGGTCGACGGCTACCGTTATGCAGGTAAAGACTTCGATCGTCGCGACATCGTGCGCGAGCTGGTGCGGCAGTTGCCCACGGTCGAAGCGGTGATCTTCGTTCCGTACCTGAATTCGACGGCGACCCTCGATGCGAGCGACACCGGCGGACGGCGCGTGTCGATCGTCCCCTTCAGCGAAGCGATCGCCCAGCCGGCGGCGCCGCAGTTCACGCCGGTGCCGTTCGATCATCCGCTTTGGATCGTTTATTCGTCCGGCACCACCGGAATGCCCAAGCCCATCGTGCATGGACACGGCGGTGCGCTGATCGAGAACGTCAAGACCACGACGCTACATTACGACATCGGGCCCGACGATCGCTTCTTCTGGTTCACGTCGACCAGCTGGATCATGTGGAACTGTCTGGTGGGCGCGCTGCAAGCCGGCTCGACCATCCTGCAATACGACGGCAACCCGGGCTTTCCCGATCTCACGACGCTTTGGCGCCTCGCCGAGCGCGAGCGCGCGACGTTCTTCGGGATCAGTCCGGCGTTCATCGGCCTCTGCATGAAAGCAGGACTCGTTCCGCGCCGCCAATTCGACTTGTCCGCGCTGCGCGCGGTCGGTAGCACCGGTTCGCCGCTCACCGCCGAAGGTTTCCGCTGGGTCTACGAAAGCGTGCACCCCGACGTGATGCTCGCATGCATCTCGGGCGGCACCGACCCCGGCACATCTTTCCTCTCATGCTGCCCCACGTTGCCCGTATACGCCGGCGAGATGCAATGCCGCGGACTCGGCGTCGCCACGCACGCGTACGATGACGCCGGTAAATCGATCTTGAACGAGGTCGGCGAGCTGGTAATGACCGCGCCGATTCCGTCCATGCCGCTCTACTTTTGGGGCGATAAGGACGGCAAGCGCTATTACGAAAGCTACTTCGAGACGTACCCCGGCGTCTGGCGGCACGGCGACTGGCTGTGCCTGCTGCCGCGGCCCGACTCCGTCACCGGCATCATCTACGGCCGCTCCGACTCGACCATCAACCGTCACGGCATCCGCATGGGCACGGCGGAGCTTTATCGTGTCGTCGAATCGTTCCCCGAAATCGCCGACTCGCTCGTCGTCGATCTCGAATATCTCGGGCGGCCCTCGTTCATGGCGTTATTCGTCGTGCTGCGCGAGCCGGGAAGCCCCGTTGCCGGCATCGGATCCAAAGGCCCGGCGCCCGACGCCGAAGCCGCGGGCCGCGCATCGGCGGCCACGAGCGCGCCGGCAAAAGCGACGGGCGTGGACCCGGCGCTGCGCACGCAGTTACTCGATGCGATCCGCGCCAAACTCTCGGCGCGGCACGTGCCGAACGAAGTGTTTGCGATTCCGGAAGTGCCGCGCACGCTGTCAGGCAAAAAACTGGAAGTGCCGGTGAAAAAAATTCTGCTCGGACACCCCGTCGAAAAATCGGTCAACCGCGACTCGACGGCGAATCCGTCGGCGATCGATTGGTTCGTCGCGTTCGCGCGCGGGCGCAACGGCGAGTTGAAGTTCGACGCGTAGCAGATTCGGCGAGAAAGGCATCCCGAAACTTCTTAACTCCGTACGTTCTTATCGTGCCCAATAGGCCTGTCCACGGGCCGTTCGCAGGCGGTACGCGGCAACGCGCCGCCGAGCACGTCGTCGCACCAGCGCGCGGTTGCGAGCAGTTCGGCATCCCCGTACGGCTTCCCGACGAGCTGCGTTCCGAGCGGAAGCCCGTGAGGCCCACGCCCGCTCGGTAGCGATACCGCCGGCGCGCCGCACAACGTCCAGAGTGTGCAGAAGCTCGGGTCGCCCGTATGCGTCAGGGTTGCGGGCGCTTCGCCGGTCGCGGGCGGCGTGACGATCGCATCGACGCCACCGAGAAACTCTCGCAACGCGTCGATCAGCTGCGCACGCCTCTCGAGGGCCTCGCGCAAGCGCTGCTCGGAGACCGCCGAGCCTTCGTCGATGAGCGCGTGGACCATTGCGCTCAACAGCGCTCCGTGGGATTTCTTCAGCTCATTCAACGAGCGCGCGCCTTCGGCGTACATGATGGTCCGCAGAATCGCGTGGCCGTTTTGAAACGCAGCCGGTAACTCGCGCTCCTCGATCTGCGCGCCCGCCGCGCGCAGCCGTTCGATGGCTGCCAGGAAATGCGACTGTGCCGCCGGCTCGGCACGGTCCCATACCGGGCTACGCACGGCGACGAGGCGCGGCGGGTTCGAGCGCATCGGCAGTGCCCCAGGCAGTGGTACGTCGACGCTCGCGGGGTCGGCGGCATCGGCGCCGGCGCAGCACGCGAGCAAGAGCCACGTGTCCTCGACCGATCGCGTGAAGAAGCCGACCTGATCGAGCGTCGCGCTGAAGCGAAAGACGCCTGCACGCGACACGAGACCGAACGACGGCTTGAAGCCGATGCAGCCGCAGTACGCCGCCGGCCGGATGATGGAGCCGTTCGTTTGCGTGCCGAGGGCGGCGGGCACGAAACCCGCGGCGACTGCAGCCGCCGAACCGCTCGACGATCCGCCCGGGCTGTGCGCCGGATTCCATGGATTGCGCGTCTTTCCCGGCGTGTAGAAGGCGAGTTCGGCGGTAACCGTCTTGCCCAGCACGAACGCGCCCGCGCGATCGAGGTGTTTCACCACGGTCGCAGAGTCGGTCGGGGTGTTGTCGCCGAAGGCCGGGGAGCCCATACGTGTCGGTACGCCGCGCGTGTCGATAATGTCTTTCACCCCGAGCGGTGCGCCGCGCAGTGCGCCCGCAGTGCGCGCGTCCGCGATCGCGGCTTGCGTCAACGCCGCCTCTGGATCGAGCCATACGAACGTCTCGATGCGTGGCTCGAGTGCAGCGATACGCGCCAAGCATTCACGCGTCCACTGCTCGCTCGTTAGTTGCCCGCGTGCGATCGCGTCGATCCCTTCATGCAGACTACGTGTCATATGTCGCTCCGACGTTCCATCAAGAAATTATCAAATAAGGGAAGCCAGTATTCAAAAACGGTCACGATTGTTCATCCAACCCGAACACACATTTAAGAAAAAATATCGAGGCTGACCTGATATGGCTGCAATGCTCCGCACACCGCCGAAATCAATAATTTGAACGAACAGAAGGCGGAAAAGCCGGGTGCGGCACGCTCGATATCCGAAGGCGCAGTTTTTCCAGTGATCCGCAGTTCGCCGCGGCTACGAAGGCCGGTGCCTATAACACTATTCCCTCATTCATCAATGTGAATGGACCGTTTCGAATGAGCAGCGAACAACGTGTCGATAACTTCAACGCTTGTCCGACAGCGATAAGCAGGCGGTTTTGGACTTCCTGCGCTCACTGTAACGATTTTGTTTGTAAGGTTGAGCCGCGGGCATCCCCGCGGCTTTTTTTGCGCTACGGCAAAAGTACGACGATGCCCGGACGCCTCAGCGGGGATTGACGAGATTCGGCGGCTTGCCGGTCGTGAGCGCGGCGACGAGATTCTGCGCGGCCGTCATCGCCATCCTATGCCGGGTCGACTCGGTGCTGGAGCCGATATGCGGTGCGAGGACGACGTTCTCGAGCTCGAGAAATTCCGGCAGCAATTTCGGCTCGTTTTCGTAGACGTCGAGTCCGGCCGCGGCGATGCGGCGCTCTTTCAGCGCCGCGACGAGCGCGGCATCGTCGACGACGCCGCCGCGCGCCACGTTGATCAGGATCGCCGAACGCTTCATCCGCGCGAGCTGCTCCGCGCCAATCAAATGATGCGTCGCCGGCGAATACGGAACGTTGAGCGTGACGATATCGCTCTGCGAGAGCAGCTCATCGAGGCTCACGTAGCGCGCATCGACCTCGCGCTCGATGTCGGCATCGACCCGGCGGCGATTGTGGTAGAGGACCGTCATGGCGAAGCCGCGCGCGCGGCGCGCGACGGCCTGGCCGATGCGGCCCATGCCGAGAATTCCGAGCGTGGCGCCATGCACGTCGGCGCCCAGGAACTGCTTGAGCTTCCACCCTTTCCATTCGCCGGCACGAAGCCAGCGTTCGGCCTCGGTCAAGCGCCGCGCCGTCGCGAGAATGAGCGCCCACGTGAAGTCGGCGGTGGCGTCATCGAGCACGCCGGGCGTGTTCGTTACCAGCACGCCGCGCGCGCTGCAGGCGGCGACGTCGATGTTGTTGTAGCCGACGGCGATGTTGCACACGGCTTTGAGCCGCGGGCAGCACGCTAGCAACGCCGCGTCGATACGCTCGGTCAGCGCGATGACCGCGCCGTCTTTATCCGCGAGCGCGTCAGCAAGGGCTTCCGGAGTGAACAGAACGTCGGCCTGATTGTGCGTCACGTCGAAATGACGTGCGAGGTACTCGAGGACGTCTTCGAATACTTCCCGGGTCACCAGAATCTTGGGCTTCACCGTCTGCCATCCATGGCGCAGCGATTTTGGCTCGCGGACGCGCCGGCCCGCACTTCCGTGTGCGCGCGTTCAGCGGCGCGAATGCATGTTAAATGCATTCGCGAAACCCCCGCTTCACCCTCGCGCGTGACGAGAACCTTCGGCTTCATCGTCTGCCGACCCCGTCGGTGGGTTTGCTCGCAGCCGATCAACCGCCGTACAGGTAGTTCGGCAACCACAACGTCATACCCGGCCACAAGTACATGATGACCATGCACAGAATCACGATCAGCATGTAGGGCATCATGCCGGCGAAAATCTGATTGAGCGTGACGTGCGGCGGCGACACGCCTTTCAAATAGAACGCCGACATCGCCACCGGCGGCGACAGGAACGCCGCCTGCAGATTGACGAACACGAGCGTTCCCCAAAGCACCGGATCGATGTTGAAGTGCTTGAGCAACGGCAGGAAGATCGGCACGAAAATGACGATGATTTCCGTCCACTCGAGCGGCCAGCCGAGCAGGAAAATGATCGCCTGCGACAGGATCATGAACTCGACCGGCGTCATGTTGAGCGCCAGCACCCACCTTTCGACAAGCTGCTGGCCGCCGAGAATGGCGAAGACGCCGGAGAACAACGCCGAGCCGATGAAGAGCCAGCAGACCATCGCGGTGGTCTTCGCGGTGAGGAACACCGACTCCTTGAGCCGTTGCCAGTTGAACGTGCGCGCTTGCAGCGCGAGCAGGAACGCGCCCGCGGCGCCGATCCCTGCCGATTCCGTGGCGGTGGTGATTCCGAACAGAATCACCGCGAGCACGACGATGGTGAGAATGCCGAGCGGCATCACCGAGGCGGTAAGTAATTTCAGCAGCTCGAACTCTTCGGCGCCCATCCGGAAGTAATACCAGGCGAGCAAAAGCGCCGTGGCCGCGACCGCGATCCAGAACCAGACGTAGAACTCGGGCGCCGGTCCCGCCTCCGCCGGCGCGGCCGGCCCCTCCTTGAGCAGATCGGGATTGCCGACCTCGACCGGGCCTTGTGCTTCATTCTTCGAGGCGTCCTGCGTCGGTTCCGAGAGCCCGGTGCCCAGCTCCTGCGGCGGCTCATCGCCTTTGACGGCGTTCGAAGCCCCATCGAGCGGCGCCGCCGGCGCCGCGGGCGCAGGCTGGATCTCCTCGACATAGCCGGCCGCGGCGCGCGCGCCCTCGGTTTGATGGATAACCACATACCACCACGTACCCCAAAGCGTCGCGCCGGCGAGCACCGCGGGGAATACGACCGCGAACACATTTTTCCACAGCGTCCAGTACGTCAGGTGCTTGCCGCCGTTGTCGATCGCAAGCGCCCGGCGCGGCGAAATCACGGACGCGAGCAGACCGACGAACATGTTGCGCGAGTACGCCTGCTGGAACTTCCGTACCCAGTCGGATACCGGCACCTTGCGCTGATCCTCCGGCAAGGGCGGCGCGATCTTCGGGTTGATCATCGCCCAGCCGAGGACGTACACCAGGTACAGGAAAGCCAGGAAGAAGCCGGGGAACATGGCGGAGGCGTACAGCTTTACCACCGACTGTCCCGCGACTGCGGCGTAGACGATGATCATCACCGACGGCGGAATGAGAATGCCGAGCGTGCCGCCGGCGGTGATCACGCCCGATGCGAGGCGCGTGTCATACCCGGCCTTCAGCATCGGGTTGAACGCAATGACGCCCATCAGCACCACGACCGCACCGACCAGCCCGCTCGCGATGCCCCAGAATGTACAGACGATGAGCGTCGCCACCGCAAGCGAGGCCGGCACGCGGCGGAACGCGAGCTGGATGCTGTAGAACATCTTGTCGACAAGCGCTCCGCGCTCCATCACGTAGCCCATGAGCACGAACAGCGGAATCGAGATCAGCGTGTCGTTGTTCATGGCGCCGTAGGTGCGTTCGACCATGAGGTCGAAGACCCGGTTCTGCGTCCATGGCTGCGACGGGTCGTAAAGCGCGATGAAGCCGAAGAACATGCCGAGGCCCATCAGCGTGAACGCGGTCGGAAAGCCCATCATGATCACGACCACAATGAGCGCGAGCATGGTCAGGCCAAGTGCGGGATCGCTCATCGTTCGGCTCCCTTGGTGCTGCGTTGTTTGGCGGCTTCATCGATATCGTGCACGTTCTCGAGCGCACGCTTGCGCGATTCTTCGTCGACGTATTCGCTGTGCGCGAGCTGCTCTTCGACGACGTCGATTTCCTCGACGTCTTTCAACCGTTCCGGCCATTGACCGGTCTTGAGGCAAATCACGCAGCGCACGATTTCGGCGAGCCCCTGAATCATGACGAGCACTCCGGCGATCGGAATAACGGTTTTGAATTGATAGACAGGGGGCCCGTTTGCGGTGACGTTCGAGTGCTCGTTGATGCTCCAGGAGTAGGCCGCGTAGTCGTAGCCGGCGTACACGAGCGCGATGATGCCGGGGATGAAAAACACGACGTACAGCACCAGGTCGAACCCCGCCTGCACGCGCGGGCGCATGGAACTGTAGAGAAAATCGCCGCGCACGTGCGCGTCCTGTGAAAGCGTGTAGGCGCCGGCCATCATGAACAACGTGCCGTAGAGCATGTTGTCGAGATCGAATATCCACGCCGTGGGCGCATTCAGGATGTAGCGCTTGAAGACCTCGATACAGACGACCGACATCAAGATCATGATCAGCCACGCGCACGCCTTGCCGGTCCAAGTGCTGATGCGGTCGGCCGTGAGCAGGAGTTTATTTACGTTCATGGGTTGGCAGCCGGGACAGTCGTTTTAATAGTCGCGCCGCACCGCTCCGGGCGTGCGCCCGGAGGGTGCCCCAATTTTCCGCGGCGTCAGGTCTTTTTCGCGGCGGGTTTGCGCCCGAAATAATGGTTGTACGCCATCAATCGGTTCACGTTCGTGTCGAGGTCCCATTTGACGACACGCTCGGCGAACTTACGCTGCGAATCGAGAATCTCCTTCATCAGCGCATTGTCGGCCGCTTGCTTTTCAACCGCTTTGTCGTACGCATCGAGCTGCGCGCGAAGCACCGAGTCCGGCGTCTTGTAGAAGCGGACTTTGTCCTTCACCTGCATCGTGATGTAGTCCTGCGAATAGCGGTCGATTTCCTTCCAGGTGAGATTTTGCGATGCAGCGTCGACGGCGTAGGCGATGATGTTCTTGATCTGTCCCGGCAGCGCGTCGTACTTCGTCTTGTTGAACGTGATCTCGAACTGCTCGGCGTTCTGATGGTAGCTCTGCAGCATGCATACCTTCGAAACGTCGGGGAATCCGAGCGCGCGATCCGAGCTTGCGTTGTTGAACTCCGCCGCGTCGAGCAGGCCGCGGTCGAGAGCGGGAACGATTTCGCCCCCCGGCAGCGCGTTTACCGCGGCACCCATGTTCGTGAACATGTCGATCGAAATGCCGACCGTGCGGAACTTCAGGCCCTTGAAGTCGTCGGCCTTCGTGATCGGCTTCTTGTACCAGCCGAGCGGCTGCGTATACATGGGCCCGTACAGGAACGATTGAACGTTCGCGTCGATCGATTTGTAAATTTTATCGAGCAGTTCCTTGCCGCCGCCGTACTTGTGCCAGGCGAGCAGCTGCTGGGCGTCCATGCCGAAAGCGGGGCCGGAGCCCCAGAGCGCGAGAGCGTGGCTCTTGCCGTAGTGGTAGACGAGCACGCCGTGACCACCGTCGAGCGTTCCCTTCGAAACCGCCTCGAGCAGACCGAACGCAGGGACGACCGCGCCCGCGGGAAGCACTTCGATCTTCAGCTCCCCGCCGGTCATGTCGTTCACTATCTTGGCGTAGTCGAGAGCGTATTCGTGGAAGATATCCTTGGTCGGCCAGGTGCTCTGAAAGCGGAAGCTCACTGGGCCCGCCGCCTTCACGATTGCGGGGAACCCGACAGTGGCGGCGCCGCCCACAGAGGCAACAGCACCGGCAAGAAACTTACGACGCGAAAGCTTCGAAGCTTTAGGTAAGGAGATTGCTTTATGTCGCTTTTTTCTCTGATTAGCCATGACACCTCCGGTTTATTTCGGTAACCCAGAAGCTGGGGCGCGTTTATAGTATTACTAAATTAGATGGGTGACTATTGGTCGCTGCAATAGAGCGCCGACAAACCGACGGCAACGGAAGTGACGAACTGCATCAACGGATACGCGGCGCGCGGCCGGGCGCTTACCGCGACACCATTCGTTCCAACTGTGCGAGCATCGTGCCGGCGTCGCTCACTTCGTACTTCCCTGGCTCTTCGAGATTGAGCGCCTTGACGACGCCGTCCTCGGCATACAGCGAATACCGGCGCGAACGCACGCCCATCCCGTGCTCGAAGCGATCATTGGTGAGACCCAACGCTTTCGTGAACTCGGCATTGCCATCGCCGAGGAGACGAATCTTGCCGGCAGCGGCCAAGCTCTTATTCCACTCGCGCATCACATACGCGTCGTTAACGGAAACGCATAAGATCTCATCGACGGCGCGGGCCTTGAGCTCGGGATAGCGTTCGATGTAGCTCGGCACGTGGCGTGTCGAGCAAACCGGCGTGAAGGCGCCGGGCAGTCCGATGATGACTACGCGCCGGCCCCGCGTCAGTTCCTCCACCGGGCGCCGCTGCAATCCGTCGTCGGTTAACTCATAAAGGGTCGCGGCGGGCAGCCGATCACCAACCTTGATGGCCATTGGACCTCCTAATTCCATGTCGCACCTGGGATATGCGCCGATAAGCGCTGCCTTACGCATCGGCATACAGCGCGCAGTTAGTTTAACCCGAGAACGCGGCGGCAACGCCAGGGGTCACGGGGACATCAGTTTCGTGAGCACAGCCGCTTGCTTCCGGTCGGCCTAACGGATAACGGTTTTCGCCGGCGCGCCCGGTTCTTCGCGAACCAGCCGGGGCACAAGATAGCCGGGCAGCCGCCTCGACAGCTCCTCGCAAATTCGCGTCGCGATCTGCGCGTCGACGTCGAAGTGTGCCGCACCCTCGACGCGATCCAACAGGTGCAGGTAATACGGCACGACTCCCGCACCGACGAGCCGCTCGCTCAACGCGGTTAACACTGCTGCATCATCGTTGACACCGCGCAGGAGCACGGACTGATTGAGCAGGATTGCGCCGGCGTCTTGCAGCCGCGCCAGCGCAGCGTCCACCTGCGCATCGATCTCGTTGGGATGATTGGCATGTACGACGACGACCGCGGCGAGCCGAGTGCCCATGAGCAATCGGCATAACTCTTCTGTAATGCGGGTCGGCAGGACAATGGGCAGGCGCGTGTGCACCCGCAAGCGCTTGAGATGGCCAATACCGGCGAGCGCGTCGACGAGCGTCGCCAATCGCGGATCGGAGAGCGTCAGCGGATCACCGCCGCTCAGGATCACTTCGCTGACGGACTCGTCAGCCGCGAGCTGCGCGAGCGTGCGCGCCCAACCGTCGGACGCTGGATTTTCGTCCGCGTACGGAAAGTGTCGACGAAAACAATAACGACAATGGATCGCGCAGGCACCCGTGGTCGTCAGCAGGACCCGCCCCTCGTACTTCTGCAGCAAGCCGGGTCCGATCGCGAACGCGCGATCGCCGACCGGATCGCGCATAAAGCCCGGTACTTGAAGCTCCTCGGCCTCGAGAGGCAACACCTGACGCAGCAGCGGATCCGTCGGGTCTTCGGGCCGCATGCGCGCCACGTAGCCGCGCGGAACCCGCAGGGGAAAAGCGCGGGCCACGCGGCGCGCCGGTTCGACAAGCGCTGGGTCGAGCCTCAATAGCCGGACGAGCTCGGCCGGATCAGTGACGGCGCGCGCCAGTTCCTGCTGCCAGGACGCTGGCTGCCGTAATGGAAGGGTTCCGGGTATCATGGCGCTCCAATCTTACCTTGGTCGCGCATCGCGCGCTCGACTTACCTCCCTCTCCTGCTCGAAGCGGGAAAGGGGATGAGGGGTGAGGGAAACTTTTATCTTTATTCAAGGGTGGTTCATGGCGACTTACAGTACCAACGAATTCCGCGCCGGTTTGAAGGTGATGCTCGACGGCGATCCCGCGTCGATCGTCGAGAATGAATTCGTGAAGCCCGGCAAGGGCCAGGCGTTCAACCGCGTCAAGATTCGTAATCTCAAGACCGGCCGCGTCATCGAACGGACGTTCAAGTCGGGCGACACGATCGAGGCCGCCGACGTCGTCGACGTCGAAATGCAATATCTCTACAACGACGGCCAGTTCTGGCACTTCATGCAGCCGGAAACATTCGAGCAAGTCCAGGCGGACGCCAACGCGCTCGGCGACAACGCCAAGTGGCTCAAAGAACAAGATACGTGCATCGTCACGCTTTGGAACGGCGCGCCGATTACCGTCGAGCCGCCGCACACCGTGGTGCTACAGATCGTCGAAACCGATCCGGGTGTTCGCGGCGACACGAGCGGCGGCGGCGGCAAACCGGCGAAGCTCGAAACCGGGGCGGTGGTGCGTGTTCCCCTCTTCGTCCAGCAGGGCGAGCGCGTCAAAGTCAACACACGTACCGGCGAGTACATCTCGCGCGCGTAAGCGATCCGCCTATGGCGCCGGAGTTCAACGACGAGTGGCGCCCCACCGCATCTCTCGAAACGCTCCGACGGCGAGCACAGCTCCTCGACCGCGCGCGCGACTTCTTCGCGCGGCGCGGAGTGCTTGAAGTCGAAACGCCTATCCTTTCTGCCGCGGGAACGACCGACCCGAACTTGCATAGTTTTGCCGCGCGCTCGCTCGCGCCGGCCGACGATCCCGCGCCCCGCTATCTGCACACTTCGCCGGAGTTCGCGATGAAGCGTCTGTTGGCCGCCGGCAGCGGATCGATTTATCAGATCTGCAAAGCGTTCCGGGCGGGCGAGCGCGGACGCCGGCACAATCCGGAGTTCACGATGATCGAATGGTATCGCGTCGGGTTCGATCAGCACGAGCTAATGGACGAGGTTGCCGCGCTCGTTACCAAGCTTCTAGAGGGAACGCGTACACTGGATTCGACCGAGAAACTGAGCTACCGCGAAGCGTTCATGCGCTACGCCGGAACCGATCCGCACACGGCGACCGCGGTTGAATTGCGACGGGTAACGGAAAATCACGGCGTGCGCGCGCAGGGGCTACCGGCCGACGACGCCGACGGTTGGCGGGACCTAGCGCTAACGCATCTAGTCGAACCGCATCTCGGCCGAGACCGGCTCACTTTCCTCTACGACTACCCGGCCTCGGCCGCCGCCCTGGCTCGCGTGCGCGCGGGCGATCCTCCGCTCGCGGAACGCTTCGAGCTTTATCTGGACGGAATGGAGTTAGCCAACGGATTTCGCGAGCTCGCTGATGCCGGTGAACAGCTTCGCCGATTCGAGCGGGATATCGATCGCCGAGGCGGCACCGCGACACCGCGGACGGACGAACGCTTACTCGCGGCGCTCGCGCACGGGTTGCCGGACTGCAGCGGTGTTGCGCTCGGGTTCGATCGGGTCGTCATGTTGGCCGTCCGTGCGCAACACATCTCCGAGGTGGTCGCCTTTCCGGAACCGCGCGCGTAGCGCGCGTTCCGTCGCGCGCGGTCGGCGCTGCTCGCTCTACATGCGAAATCTAGTCGTGCGGCGTCGAGAAAACTTTGCGCAATAACTCGGTCGTGCGCGCAGCCGGATCCTCGCGTATGCGGCGCTCTTCCTCAGCGACGAGGCCGAACAATCCCGCGAGCGCTTTCTGGGTCACGTATTCATCGATGTCGAGCGACGCGGCGTTCGCCAAGCCGAGCGGCTCCACTTTCTTGATGATCTTCTTGTAATTCGCCGTCGCGCCGACCGCATCGGTCGAACGCGCGACGATCGGCCGAAACGCTTCGGCCAGAGTGCCTTCGGTATGCTGACGGAAATAGCGCGTCGCCGCGTCAGGCGGCCCGCGCAGGATGTCCATCGCGTCGCGAATCGTCATCCCTCGAATCGCGTCGACGAAAATCTTCTGCGCTGCCGGCGTCGCTTGCTCGGCTGCGCGGTTGAGCGACAGCGCAAAATCGTCCGCGAGCTTATCCTGCCCCAATCGGCGCAAACCCCTTTCGACGGTGTGCAGCTTTTCCGGCATGGGGATGCGCAGCCGTGGGTGCTTCCAGAAGCCATCCTCACGACCTAGCTCGCGCACCGCGCGCGAGGTACCGTGCTCCAGCGCCTCGCGAAGTCCCGCCGACACCGTGGTGGGATCGACCACCTTTTGCGGTGAGGCCTTGCGAATCTGCTCTTCCAACCAATCCTTTACTCCCGCATGTGCAGCAAACGCGAAGGTCGCGAGCAGCAGCAGTGCCATCGACAAAAACTTGCGTCGCATAGATTCCCCCCAGGGCAAGTTGATCAAGTGCGAAGCAGAAACGTCACCGGCCCGTCGTTGATCAGCGAAACCTGCATATCCGCGCGGAACCGACCGCACTTCACCGTAACGCCTGCGGCCTGAACGCGAGCCACGAAACTGTCGAAAAGCCGTGCCGCGACATGCGGCTCTGCAGCGGTCGTAAAGCTCGCCCGCGTTCCTTTGCTCGTGTCGGCTGCCAACGTGAACTGCGGTACGACGAGCAAAGCGCCGCTCACGTCGCGCACGCTTCGGTTCATCTTTCCGTTTTCGTCAGGAAACAAGCGGTACGTGAGCACGCGATCGCTCAGCCGCTCGACCTCGTTTGTTCCGTCCGTCGGCTCGACCGCCAAGAACACCAGGATGCCGGTATCAATAGCCGCGACACGTTCTCCGGAAACGTCGATCGACGCCGTCGTCACGCGCTGCAGCAACGCGATCATTGAAAGTGAAACTCGGCGTGCTCGAACGACACACGTCGAGGAATTTGCAGGCGGGCGAGAGTAAAGGGGTTAGAAGCCGGCCGCACGCCGTTCGGGAACCGGTGGCGTCGCGGCAAGCCCGGCATCGGCGGGGAGCGTAACGTCCATCGCGATCGGGAGATGATCCGAAATCGTTTGATTCAGAACGCGGACGCTGTCGACCACAATCGATGAAGAAACCAAAATGTGATCGATGTTCCGCCGCGGGCGCCAGCTCGGAAATGTGTAGAGGCCATGCGTGGGCTCGCGCAGGTCCGTACCGCGAAGCAGCCATTGCATCTCCGGGCTCTCCGACCGGCAGTTTAAATCGCCCATCAGAATCACGTGCCGGTGACCCGCGATCAGTTCGGCGAGACTGCCGAGTTGGCGCTCGCGCGCTCTGCGCCCAAGTGCCAGATGCACGATGAGCAGCAACAGCGCATCATCACCGCGTCCGAAGCGCACGCATAGCGCACCGCGGCCGGGAATCATTCCGGGCAGGCGAACTTCAGTAATGTCGTTCGGACGGAAGCGGCTGAGAAGACCGAGGCTGTGTTGCGCGAAGTGCCCGAAATTGCGATTCGTTTGGTCGTACCAGTACGGAAACCCGGCGCGCGTGGCGAGATACTCGGTTTGATTGATGAAGGCGCTACGCAGACTCCCCGCGTCGGACTCCTGTATGCCGACGAAATCAAAATCGCCGGCCAACGCGGCAATACGATCGAGTGTTTCGAGCCGCTCTGCGCACGGGAGCACGTGTTTCCAGCTCTGGGTCAAATAATGGTGATACTTGCTGCTCGCGATGCCGGCCTGAATGTTGAAGCTCAGCAGGCGAAGCCGATGCTGCGTCGACCCGAAAACAGAAACGGGGGGTGTGCGGGTAGGAAGCGGGCCGATCACTTGAGTGAGGCGTGAATCGAAATGGTTAGTCTTATCCATTTCCTAAAGTAGCCAATTTTCGTGATCCCGCAAGCCCGATGGTAGCGCATTATACATGACTCGCGCGTTTGCTTACCGAACCGCGACTTACGTTCACATGGTGAGTCCACGCGACACTTCTTTCTACGCTCGTGCGCTTCTGATTAAAAGAGCATGACGACAAGTCGACGTCGCTGGAGAGACAAAACCAAATATGGTTCGCCGTCGACGCCGCCCAAACGCGGAGCGGCACCGCTAAGAAAATAAAAAAGCCCTCGGCTGTTAACCGAGGGCTTCGAGTATCAAAGCCTGGCAGTGTCCTACTCTCGCACGGGGAAGCCCCGTACTACCATCGGCGCTGAGCGTTTTCACTTCCGAGTTCGGAATGGGATCGGGTGGTTCCCGCTCGCTATAGCCGCCAGGCAAACCGTTTTCGTCGTCGCTCAAACTCGAGCGCCGACAAGAATCCAGGAAGTTAGAAGTAAGGTTTCGGGTTAGCGGCACACGGACGTGCCGCCCGTTGCGCGACTTTGCGCAATCGGAGCGCGGCGCGGACATGCGCCGCGACGCGCGAGTTGAAAAGGTCAGGACGACCTTTTCAACATCTCTATAGTTGCGTGGCCTGACCAGCACACCCGCGTTTTGGGTGTTATATGGTCAAGCCGCACGGGCAATTAGTACTGGTTAGCTCAATGCATTACTGCACTTACACACCCAGCCTATCAACGTCGTAGTCTTCGACGGCCCTTTAGAGACTTCAAGAGTCTAGGGAGAACTAATCTTGGGGGGGGCTTCCCGCTTAGATGCTTTCAGCGGTTATCCCGTCCGTATATAGCTACCCGGCAGTGCCACTGGCGTGACAACCGGAACACCAGAGATACGTCCATCCCGGTCCTCTCGTACTAAGGACAGCTCACCCTCAAATCTCCAACGGCTACGGAAGATAGGGACCAAACTGTCTCACGACGTTTTGAACCCAGCTCGCGTACCACTTTAATCGGCGAACAGCCGAACCCTTGGGACCTGCTACAGCCCCAGGATGTGATGAGCCGACATCGAGGTGCCAAACTCCTCCGTCGATGTGGACTCTTGGGAGGAATAAGCCTGTTATCCCCGGAGTACCTTTTATCCGTTGAGCGATGGCCCTTCCATACAGAACCACCGGATCACTATGACCTGCTTTCGCACCTGTTCGACATGTACGTCTCACAGTTAAGCACGCTTGTGCCATTGCACTCTGTGCGCGATGACCGACCGCGCTGAGCGTACCTTTGCACTCCTCCGTTACTCTTTGGGAGGAGACCGCCCCAGTCAAACTACCCACCATACATTGTTCCCAGCCCGGATAACGGGCCGAGGTTAGAACTCCGAAATTGTCAGGGTGGTATTTCAACGTCCCCTCCACGAAAGCTAGCGCCTCCGCTTCATAGGGTCCCACCTATCCTACACAAACAAGTTCAAAGTTCAGTGTAAAGCTGTAGTAAAGGTTCACGGGGTCTTTCCGTCTTTCCGCAGCTACGCCGCATCTTCACAGCGATTTCAACTTCACTGAGTCTCGGGTCGAGACAGTGGGGCCAGCGTTACGCTTTTCGTGCAGGTCGGAACTTACCCGACAAGGAATTTCGCTACCTTAGGACCGTTATAGTTACGGCCGCCGTTTACCGGGGCTTCGATCAGGAGCTTCGCCTTGCGGCTGACCCCATCAATTAACCTTCCGGCACCGGGCAAGCGTCAGACCCTATACATCCACTTTCGTGTTCGCAGAGTCCTGTGTTTTTGGTAAACAGTCGCAGCCCCCGATTTCGTGCCTCCTCTAACTGCTTCGTGGAGCAAGTCCACTAACAACCAAAGGAATACCTTCTCCCGAAGTTACGGTATCAATTTGCAGAGTTCCTTAACCCGAGTTCTCTCAAGCGCCTAAGCAGATTATCTGCTCACCCACCAGTGTCGGTTTACGGTACGGTCAGTTATCACCTGAAGCTTAGAGACTTTTCCTGGAAGCGTGGCATCAGCTAACTCGGGAACCGAAGTTCCCTCGTACTCGGATCTCTGGATAAATGTCAGCGGATTTTCCAACCGACAATCCCTACGACCTTGAACGGTGCATGCACCGCTTAACCTAGCCTTCTCCGTCATCCCATCGCAGTGATACCTGGTGCAGGAATATTGACCTGCTTTCCATCGACTACGCCTTTCGGCCTCGCCTTAGGAACCGACTCACCCTGCGCCGATTAACGTGGCGCAGGAAACCTTGGGTTTTCGGCGAACGGGTTTTTCACCCGTTTTAACGTTACTCATGTCAGCATTCGCACTTCTCATACCTCCAGCAAACCTCACAGTTCACCTTCGCAGGCTTAGAGAACGCTCCCCTACCGCTTGCACCCCGAAGGATGCAAACCCATAGCTTCGGTACTCGGCTTGAGCCCCGTTAAATCTTCCGCGCGAGCCGACTAGACCAGTGAGCTATTACGCTTTCTTTAAAGGATGGCTGCTTCTAAGCCAACCTCCTGGCTGTCTATGCCTTCTCACATCGTTTACCACTTAGCCGAAACTTTGGGACCTTAGCTGATGGTCTGGGTTATTTCCCTCTTCACAACGGACGTTAGCACCCGCTGTGTGTCTCCCGAGTATTACTTCTGGGTATTCGGAGTTTGCAAGGAGTTGGTAGACCGAGGTGGTCCCCTTCTCCTAACAGTGCTCTACCCCCCAGAGTATTCGCTCGAGGCACTACCTAAATAGCTTTCGGGGAGAACCAGCTATCGCCAGCCTTGATTAGCCTTTCACTCCTATCCACACATCATCGACGCACTATTGCAACAGTGGTTCGTTCGGGCCTCCAGCCAGTGTTACCTGGCCTTCACCCTGCACATGGATAGATCGACTGGC
>JBJMVQ010000052.1:0-2500 GCA_045810625.1 Sulfurifustis sp. | reverse complement strand
TCACTGAAATTTTCGGGTGGGACATCGACTTCGCCCTTGATCTGCGAGAGGGCGACAGCTTTGTCGTCATCTATGAAGAAAAATTTTGGTTTGGCCGCAAGGTTGCGGAGGGTCCGATTCTCGCTGCAGAATTTTCCAACCGTGGGCGCGTGTACCGGGCTATCGGGGCAAGAGGTCGTGACGGCAAGATGAACTACTACACCCCGGCGGGCGTAAGCTTGCGCCGCCCGTTCCTGCGTACTCCCGTGCAGTTCAGCAGCGTGACCTCGCGCTTTTCGCAAGCGAGGTATCATCCGATTCTGAAAACCTGGCGTGCGCACAACGGCGTCGACTACGCTGCACCGGTCGGAACGCCCGTCCGCGCGACGGCCAGCGGACGCATCATCTCGGTTGGCTGGAACGGTGGATACGGAAACAGCGTTTTAATCCAACACACTGGCCCTTACAGCACGCTGTACGCCCATCTCTCCAGTTATCGAAGCGGTCTACGGTTAGGCCAGCGCGTCGAACAAGGGGAGATCATCGGCTATGTTGGACAGACCGGTCTCGCGACCGGACCGCACTTACACTACGAGCTGCAGGTGTACGGGCAGTACCGCAATCCGCTGACATTTCACCTACCGCCCGGTGAAATGATCGCACCGGCCCTTCACGGACAATTCATGGAGGCGGCACAGAGCTGGGCGAGCCGCCTCGATTTAATCACCCGCCGCTACTTGGCTTCGCGCTGAGACCAAAAACGAAAAAAGAGGCAAGCGCCTCTTTTTTGCGTGACGGTACCCGGCTGAACGCGTCAGGTCGTGAACGAAGAGCCGCACCCGCAGGTCGTCTTGGCGTTCGGGTTCTTGATGACGAACTGCGCGCCTTGCAGGTCCTCCTGGTAGTCGATTTCGGCGCCGACCAGATATTGGTAGCTAAGCGGGTCGATCAGCAGCGTGACGCCGCCTTTTTCGATTCGCGTGTCGTCCTCGTTGGCCGCTTCTTCGAAGGTGAAACCATACTGAAAGCCCGAACAACCGCCGCCGGAGACGAAAACGCGCAGCATCAGTGCGGGATTGTTCTCTTCCGCAATGAGCTGCCTCACTTTTGTTGCCGCACTATCCGTAAAGATGAGCGGGTCGGGCATCTGCGGAACGGCTGCTGTCATCGCGGGACCTCACGGCTTCAATCGGTCGAGATGTCGAGATTATCGGAGTGCGCTCGTAGCGCGTCAACGGTCGCCTTCCTGCTCGGTCTCCCCCGCCGTTAACGGCTTCAATTGAGCGACCGTCGCTTTGTCTTTGACCGCTTCCGACACTTCACGCACCAGGTTTCCGTTAATGATGGCCCCCGGCGCCACCTCGAGCACTTTGTAGAAGATATCGCCTGTGATCTCAGCCTTCGGCTGAAGCTCGATGCGTTCCGCCGCGCGCACGTTACCTTTGATGGTGCCGTTAACAATCATGTGCGGGACCGAAACGTTGCCAATGATGACGGCGTTCTCACTCAGGATCAACGTACTGTTGCCCTCGCCCTTCGATGTGACATTGCCTTTCAGCTTCCCGTCAATTCGCAAGCCGCCCGCGAATGTCACGTCCCCCTTAAGCTCGGTCCGGGCGCCGATGAGGGTATCGATCGTGTTACATGGCTTTTCGTTGGGATTTTTGCCAAGCGCGGTTAGCATCCGATTCTCCTAAGATGTTTCGTTGTTTCGCCTACGCCTGCGGCCAAGCGTAGCTTTCTTCGACTATTTGTGCGCCGCCGCTCGGCGTGACACTGACCTTCACGCGTCGGGGCCGGAAGTTTTTCGGCAGCTCGAACCGACCCTCGATGTCCTGAAAATATTTGAAGTTCACCCGAATCGGCTTGTCGCCGTTCCCGGGGATCGTGATCGTCGAATCATGCCCGGCCTGATCGCCACTGATCTCGAATGAAGCCGAGCCGATAATGGTCTGCTCGTGCTTGAGGGCCTGTATCAGCACGAGCTTGTACCGAAACAGACCGCTTCCCCCCGCCGGCTCAATAAAGAGATTTTGTATGCGCAATCCGCTTTTCTTGTCCGCCGGCGAAATGATGTTGCGATAGAAATTCAGCTCCTCCCGAAGCTTGACGATCTCTTGCGCCGACGCTTTGAGCGATCGGTCCAGCTCCTGGAACGCCGTTTCGTTCATCTGCAGGCTGCGCTCAGCGCGTGCCACCGATTCACGCAACTCCTGAACCTCCGCTTCACGTCGACGAATTTCCTCCCGCAGCCGCTGCTGCTCGATGGCTGCGGAAGAGCGCTCGAAGCCGGCCATGCTCACGCCGTAGTTGTATATCCAACCGACGCCGAGCACCACAGTCGTGACGACGCCCACCGCGATCAGCAGTTTTGTGCGCGGCGAGAGCCGCGGCTTCACGACTAAGTGGCCAGTCGTCCGACGTTTAAAAAACATGACCCCGCGGACCGAATTCGCGCATCAGAGCGTTGATTATTGATGTCCCCAATTATAGCGGTCGGATAGAACTCGCAAGGCGAGAA
>JBJMVQ010000051.1:0-2512 GCA_045810625.1 Sulfurifustis sp. | reverse complement strand
GCCGGCATACCAGCGACCCGCCAGCCAGAGCGCGGCGTACGCGGGCAGTAGCGCAGCGTAAGCGGGCGATATGCAGAAATCGCTGACGCCGCCCCAGGTCACCGCGGTGTAGTCGAGGAGCGCAGCGACCGCAAAGAGCAGTGCTGCAGCCCACACAGGGCGTAAATAAACGCCGGCGAGGAAAAACACCGCCCATGCGGCGCTTGGCAGCAAGTGGTTTAGCGTCGCGAAATGGTGGCCGCGACTGACGGCCATCAGCGCCACGAGGGCGAGTGCCACCGCGATTTGTGCACGAGGACTTAGACGCAGCATGTTGGGTCTCCTTGCAGTTTTGTCGATGGACGACGTCATTTGGTACCGGGCTGATACGACAACGACACGAACATCGCGCGCCCGATACTGTTGTACCCGGCCACGGTTTGATAGTCCTTGTCGAACAAGTTCTCGACGCGTGCGCGCACACGCCAATCCGGCGCGAGTCGTTGTTCGAGGTGTACATCGACGACGGTGAAACCGCCGAGGCGCTGCTGATTCGCCACATCGCTATAGCGCGCGCTCTCGGCGACCACAGCGGCGCCGATCAGAGTGTGGCCGCGCGTGCGGTTCACGTCGAAGCGGGTGGCGTAGCGAGGGATGCGCTGCAAGTATCGATCGCTCGCTTGATCGCGCGCATCGAGCAGCGTCGCCGTTGCCCCGACGTTCCATCCGGCGAGGGGCGTCGCGCCGCTCAGCTCCAGTCCGTTGATGACGGCACGGTTGAGGTTGACGGGCAGAAACGTCGGTCCCGTGAGGACAATGAGATTGTCGATGCGCGTACGGAACGCGCTCGTGATCCATTGCACGTTTCCGGTACGGCCGATCAGACCGAGTTCCGCGCTCTTGGATTCCTCCGGCTGCAAATTGGGATTGCCTGTGCTGAAGACCGGATCGGGCCAGTACAAGTCGATGAAGCTCGGCGCGCGGAATCCGGTGCCGTACGACGCGTACAGGCGGTACCGCGGCGTGAGCGTATACCCGTACGCGGCGCTACCGGTGTCGTGCGTGCCGAATTGCTCGTTGTCATCGCGCCGCCAGCTCGCCTGCAGCGAGTGCGCACCGAAGTCGCCCTGATACAGTGCGAACCCGGCTTTGTTGTCGCGCGAGTTTTTGACGAGGTTGGCGCTGGTCGACACGCGGTCCTCCTGACGGTCGAGCCCGAGCGTGAGGAGCTGATGCTCGGTCAGGGCGAAATCGTTTTGCCAGGATTGCGAGCGCCGGTTTGTGTTGAATTGCGACGAAGTGCTCGGGTTGCCCGAGAGGAACGTGAAGTTGTGGTCGCGATTGCCGCCGATTTGTAGCGTCGTGTTCCACACGGACGTCAGCCGGCTTTGCAGCCTGACGGCGCCCGAATCCTGTAGGAAATCCGTTTCGTTCGCGGCGCCCGGAAAACTGTCGAACTCGGTGTTGCCTTTCGCATGCAGGGCGAATATTTCAATATCGGTTTGTTGCCCCAGCCGGTAGCCGACACGCGCGCTACCGTAGCGATTGTCGAAGCCGTCGCGGTCCGGATCGAAGACGGCGTTTTCAGGTCGCGTGGCATTAATGCCGTGTGTGGCGAACTGGCCGGCGTGGACGTTGAACCAAGCCTGATCGCCCCCGCCCGTGACGCCGGCGTTCGCATCGTACGTATGGAACGATCCACCCATCACTCGCGCGTTCGGCTCGAGCGGACCGCCGCCGCGGCGCGTGAAAATTTGCACGACGCCGCCGATCGCCTCCGATCCGTAAAGGCTCGAGCGCGGTCCGCGCACGATTTCGATACGCTCGATTTCCGCGAGCGGGAGGAATTCCCACGTAGGCTGGCCCGCGGTGGCGGAGCCGATGCGCACGCCGTCGACCAACAACAGTACATGGCCGGGATTCGTGCCGCGCAAGAACATCGAACTCGTCTTGCCGTAACCGCCAGTCGAAGTCATATGTACACCGGCGAGACCGCGCAGCAGCTCGGCGATGTCGTTTGCTTGACTGCGTTCGATGTCCTCACGCGTCAGTACGGTGACGGCGGCGAGCGTTTCGTCCGCAGTCCGTGCGGTGCGCGTCGCTGTGACGACAATAGTCTCCGGCGGTTCTTCTGCATGAAGCGCAAGGGAAGGCAATAACGATGCGCCCAGCACGAGCGCACGAGCCGATCGGTACATTTATTTTTCTCCGCTGACTGCGCGCACCCGCGCAGTGTGGGTTCAAGCGTGCGGAGAGAAACCGTGCGGAGAGGAAAGATGGAGTCCGCGCGTGTCGCCCGCCGCAACACTATTTCGGTCGCTTCGGGCCGGTCTCCGGGCTCGCGAATCGCTCTACGAGAGCGGCGGATCGCCTTCCCGCGCGCGGCTGGTTGTCGTCAGTCGGCGCAGTGGCGGGTTGATCCGCTTGATTCGCTTACCGTTGCGGGGGCAGCGCCGGAATTGCCGCGACAGCGACTGCAGCTGTCTGGGCGCACCGGCTTCCCGTTTCATTCCTCGGAAAGACTTTCCTCGGA
>JBJMVQ010000050.1:0-2535 GCA_045810625.1 Sulfurifustis sp. | reverse complement strand
GCCGGCATACCAGCGACCCGCCAGCCAGAGCGCGGCGTACGCGGGCAGTAGCGCAGCGTAAGCGGGCGATATGCAGAAATCGCTGACGCCGCCCCAGGTCACCGCGGTGTAGTCGAGGAGCGCAGCGACCGCAAAGAGCAGCGCCGGCGCCCACACGGCGCGCAGATAAACGCCGGCGAGGAAGAACGCCGCCCACGACGCTTCCGGGAGGACATGAGCGAGGGTCGTGACGTGATAGCCGCGCGTGAGCACGATGAGCCCGATGAGCGCGACTCCGACGGCAGCTTGCGAACGAACCGAGAGTGACGGCATGAGCAGTCTCCTTACTGAACGATGGGAGGTTGATAACGCACCGTAAAAAAGAATTCACGGCCGGGCTGATTGAAGAATTGCGCCGTTTCGTACTGTTTGTCGAAAAGATTTCCGACCCGCACCTGACCCAGCCAGTTCTTCGCGAACGCGTGTTCGCCGATCAGGTCGACGGTCGCGAAGCCGCCGAGTCGCTGCGTGTTGGCCTGGTCGTTGAAGCGCGGGCCCTCGGCCCGCACCACAGTGCCGTAACGGAAGGGACCGACGGCGCGGCTGAGATCGAGCCGCAGCAGCTCGCGGGCGCGCCGCGGCAGAAGCTTGTCGTCGAACGCGCTGCCGCGATTGCGCGGGTCGAGCAGTGTGGCCGCCGCGTTGACGTCCCAACCGGCCGCGCGCGTCGCCAACGTCGTTTCCAGTCCGCGGATGCGCGCCACATCGACATTGATCGGCGCCAAGGAGCTTGCGTCGAAACTGATGAGATCATCGATATCGGTCTGGAAGGCGTTGACGCTCCAGCGCGCCGACGCCGAACTGCCGCCGAGCCCCGCCTCGATGCTACGCGACGTCTCGGGAAGCAAATTCGGGTTGCCGAAGCCCGGGAAGTAGAGGTCGTTGAACGTCGGGGCTTTGAACGCGGTACCGTACGATGCGAAGGCGCGCAACTTCTCCGTCATACGATAGCCCCACGCGATCGCGCCGGTGTCGTGCGTGCCGAATTGTTCGTTGTCGTCTTCGCGTAGGCTCGCCTCAAAGCTGTGCCGGTCGAGCTTGGCTTGGTAGAGCCCGAACACGGCCCGGTTCTGGCGCGACGTAACGGCGAAATTGGTCGTGCTGGAGACCCGGTCTTCCTGATAGTCGAGGCCGAGCGTGAGAAGCTGGCGCGTGCTCAACGCGAAGTCGTTCTGGAACGAAATCGTGTCACGTTGAGTATCAAAGCGGCTGTCGAAGACTCCACCGGCGTTGAAGTTTTTGGAGTCGTCGCGGTTGCGCCCCGCGATCAGCGTCGCGCGCCAGTTCTGCAGCGGCGAGAACTTCAACGTCGATCCCATGGTCTCCTGCAGAAACCGCGTTTCGTTCGGCCCGAGCTCGAACGCCTGGAACGTCACGGGATCGAAGGCGTCCGGCGCGTCGAATTCGTTTCGCCCTTGCGCGCGCAGCCAGAAGAGGTCGATCTCCGTGCCGTTGGCGAAGCGGTAGCCGGCGCGCGCGGAGCCGGAGTTGTTCCAGTATCCGTCGTTGTCCGGTTCATCCGTGCCGCAACCCGCGCCGGTGGTCAGCGAGCCGCGGCAGGAGTTGATGCCCTGCGTACCGACGCCGCTGGCGTAGACATTGAACCAGGCATGATCGCCGCCGCCCGAAACCCCGGTCGACGCGTTGTAGGAGCGATGACTGCCGCCGCCGATACTGCCCGCCGGCGTCAATGCGCCCCCGCCGCGGCGGGTGAAAATCTGTATCACGCCGCCGATCGCTTCCGATCCATACAAGCTGGAACGCGGCCCGCGCACGATCTCGATGCGCTCGATCTGCTCGACCGGAATGTCCTGGATCGGCGCTTCGCCGAGCGTCGCCGATCCGACCTTGATGCCGTCGATCAGCACCAGCACATGATCGGCGTTGGTGCCGCGCACGAACAGCGAGGTGGCTTTCCCCGGTCCGCCGCTGTTGGAGAACGAGATCCCCGCTTCGTCGCGGAGCAGGTCATCGAGCGATCGCGCCTGCCGCCGTTCGATGTCCGCGCGTGTCAGCACGGTCACTGCAGCGAGTGTTTCGTCCGCAGTCTGTGCGGTGCGCGTCGCCGTGACGATGATCGTCTCCGGAGGTTCTTCTGCGTAGAGCGCGAGAGGAGGTAACAACAATGCGCCCAGCACGAGCGCACGAGCCGATCGGTACATTTATTTTTCTCCGCTGACTGCGCGCACCCGCGCAGTGTGGGTTCAAGCGTGCGGAGAGAAACCGTGCGGAAGGAAAGATGGAGTCCGCGCGTGTCGCCCGCCGCAACACTATTTCGGTCGCTTCGGGCCGGTCTCCGGGCTCGCGAATCGCTCTACGAGAGCGGCGGATCGCCTTCCCGCGCGCGGCTGGTCATCGTCAGTCGGCGCAGTGGCGGGTTGATCCGCTTGATTCGCTTACCGTTGCGGGGGCAGCGCCGGAATTGCCGCGACAGCGACTGCAGCTGTCTGGGCGCACCGGCTTCCCGTTTCATTCCTCGGAAAGACTTTCCTCGGA
>JBJMVQ010000049.1:0-139101 GCA_045810625.1 Sulfurifustis sp. | reverse complement strand
TTGTTCTGGGACCGGGGACTTGCGATTCACTTCGAAGGACTCAGGTCGAGTGTGGCGCGAGCGTCGCCGGATCGTGCATTACGATGACGGCGATCTTCCAATCCGACCCCGTCCTCTGAAATAGATAGGTCGCGGCCAGCGCTTGCAGCTTCTCGCCGTCGGCTCGGTAGCGCGCACCCCGGGCGTGCAGCAACGCGGTTTCGGCGCACAACGGCTGCACGCGCAACTCCGTAAATTCGGTGCGTGCGTAATTGCGCGCCTTCAGACCGCGCATCACTCTCTCGAAGTACGCCTCGACTTCGGCGCTGCTCGCCAGCGCCACGGGTTTCGGCGGCGAAATCACCAGGCACGGTAAATGGTAATAAGGAGCGAAAGCGCGCGGGTCGAGCGTGTGGAACGCGCGAATATAGTCGTTATAGGTCCGCGTGATGAGTTCCTTGTCGTCTGTCATTAGAAATTGCTCTGCTACTTGTTGTCCTGAGGCTTTCGCGGACCTTGATTCGAAAAGAAACGTTTCACGTCCTCGCTCAAGCCGGACGTGCGCGGCGGTGAGTTACGCGATATATCAGCCTTCTCGAACCGCAGCGTGCTCGTCGATGGGATGGACGGATTGGCGCTCGGCGTCGGAGTGGGGATCGTGAATCCGATGACAGGCGTCGGCGGTGCGATACGGGGCGTGGTCGTCGTCGTGTGGAGCTGTGGCGCCGGCTGCGTCGGCGACGGTTGCTGCGTCGGCGACGACCCGAAGCTCAGCGGCCTAAAACTCGGGGAATCGTTACGGTTCGAGCGCGATGGAGAACCGCTCTGTTCCGCCTGCTCTTCGTCGAATCGAAACGCGGCGAAGGCGCCACCCATTTCGAACGACGAGCTGCGCGATCGGTTCGGCGACGGGCTGCGCGAGCGACTTCGGCTGCGCGCGGGCGACGACTCGCGCGAAGAATCATCGCGCGTCCGGCTCCGCCCGCGAGGCGACGCGGGCGGCGACGATTCGATATACAGCGGGGTGAATTCGCGCTTGAACGCGTCGGTCAGCGTCTGCTTGGCTTCGCCGGGAGTGAAGGTCTTGCCCGGATTCAAATGTTCGAGGACCTTCTTGGCGCCGCTCGCGGTCCGCGGCGTCATCGGGAAGGTGAAGGAAAACGGTTCGCGCCCGATCTCGCTTCCTTGCTGCACATCGCGCAACGGCCGGATCGTCTCACGATAGAACGACCCGGCGTCGCCAAACGTGAGCCTTCCGCCCTTATAGTTGTAATCGGGATCGGGCGATGTCCCGGAGATCACGCCGATATTGCCGCCGCTCGCCTCCTGGCTCACGAACTTCATGGCCGGGCGCTTCGCGACGAACACCTGATTCGGGAAAGGCTTCTGAGTGTCGGGATCGCCGATGCCTTGGCTCGCGCCGGCCTTGAGGCCTCCGCGGCTGATCGGCGCGAGGTTCGCCTCGTCTTTGGTCGCGTGCAGATAGAGCTTCGGCGTTTTGATCTCGACCGGTTTGCTCGAACCCGGACGCGGCTTGTTGCCGATCTCAGGAAACTTGCTGGTGTTACGCTCGCGCCGGTCGTCCTCATCCCAATCCATCTGCGCTCCCTCCCCCGTGGGCCCGACGCGTGAATGCGTCCGGCTGCGTTATGGAAGGCGCAGAATATCAGCCCGTTCTTGCGAACGACAAACGCTATCCCACCCACGCCCGGGCATTGCGAAACATCCGCAGCCACGGGCTGTCTTCGCCCCAATCGTCAGGATGCCAGGAGTTGGCAACGGTACGGAAGGCGCGCTCGGGGTGCGGCATGAGGATGGTGAAGCGGCCGTCGGGCGTAGTCAGACCGGTGATGCCGTGCGGCGAGCCGTTCGGGTTGTACGGATACGTGCGCGCAAGCTCGCCGCGATTGTCGACGAAACAGAGCGCGACCTGTTTTTCGAGAATGACTTGCTGGATTTGCGCGTCGGAGGCGAACTCGGCGCGGCCCTCGCCGTGCGAGACGACGATGGGCAGCATCGAGCCGGTCATGCCGGCGAAGAAGATCGACGGATTGTCGGGAATCTGCACGCGCACGAAACGCGCCTCGAACTGCTCCGAGAGGTTGCGCACGAAATGCGGCCACGCGGCCGCGCCGGGGATGATCTCGCGCAGATTCGACATCATCTGGCAGCCGTTGCAGACGCCGAGCGCAAAAGTGTCGCTGCGGTTGAAGAACGCGGTGACCACGTCGCGCGCACGCGGGTTGTACAGAATCGATTTCGCCCAGCCTTCGCCGGCGCCGAGCACGTCGCCGTAAGAGAATCCGCCGCAGGCGGCGACGCCATGGTAGTCCTTGAGGTCCACGCCGCCTTCGAGAATGTCGCTCATCGTGACATCGATGGCTGCGAAGCCGACGCGATCGAACGCTGCCGCCATTTCCGACTGCCCGTTGACGCCCTGCTCGCGCAGGATCGCCACGCGCGGCCGCACGCCGCGCGCAATGTAGGGCGCCGCGATTTTTTCGTTCGGATCGAATGTGAGCTGCGCCGACAAGCCAGGGTCTTTAGCGTCGAGCAGGCGGTCGTACTCCTCCTGCGCCGTCTTCGGGTTGTCGCGCAGGCGTTGCATCAGAAAGCTCGTCTCGGACCACGCGCGATGCAGATTCACGCGTGCGTCGTAGAAAATCTCTTTCCCTTCGTGCGAGAAGCTGACGATATCGTCCGTTGTGGTCGTGCCGATCACGTACGACTGCCGCCCAAGCCCCGCTTTCTTCAGCGCGCCGAGAATACCGTCGCGGCGGTTGCGCGGCACCTGCAGCACCGCGCCAAGCTCCTCGCTGAAAAGGGCCGCGACCGGATCGCGCCCGAGCGGGGTGAGATCGATGCGCACGCCGGTGTGCCCGGCAAAGGCCATCTCGCAGATCGTCGCGAACAAACCGCCGTCCGAGCGGTCGTGGTAGGCGAGCGCGAATCCAAGCTCGTTCAGCGCCTGAATGATGTGGAAAAAGAGCTTGAGCGTGCGCGGATCGTCGACGTCGGGCGCTTCATCGCCGAGGCTCCCGTACACCTGCGCGAGCGCCGAGCCGCCGAGGCGGTTCTTGCCCTTGCCGAGGTCGATGAGAATCAAATCGGTGTCGCCGCGATCGGTGCGAAGCTGCGGCGTGAGCGTGAGCCGCACGTCGAGCACCGGCGCGAACGCCGAGACGATGAGCGAGAGCGGCGCGGTCACCTCGCGGCGCTCGGCGTTTTCCTGCCACACCGTCTTCATCGACATCGAGTCCTTGCCGACCGGAATCGAAATGCCGAGCGCGGGGCAAAGCTCCAGCGCGACGGCGCGGACGGTGTCGTACAGCGCCGCGTCCTCGCCCGGGTGGCCGGCCGCGGCCATCCAGTTGGCGGAGAGCTTGACGTCGGGCAACGCGCGGATGCGCGCGGCAGCGATGTTCGTCAGCGCTTCGCCGATCGCCATCCGCCCGCTCGCCGGACCGTCGATGAGCGCGAGCGGCGTGCGCTCGCCCATCGCCATCGCTTCGCCGGTGTACGCCTGATAGCCGCTCGCCGTCACGCCGACGTCCGCGACCGGCACCTGCCACGGACCCACCAACTGATCGCGCGCAACGTGTCCGCCGACAGTGCGATCGCCGATCGTGATAAGGAACGTCTTGTCCGCGACCGCGGGCAGCTTGAGGACGCGGTACACCGCGTCCTTGAGATCGATCCCTTTGGTCTTGAACGCCGCGAGCTTGCGTTTGACGTGCTTCACGTCGCGGCGCATGCGCGGCGGCTTGCCGAGCACGATGTCGAGATCGAGATCGATCGGACGCGCCGCGCGGACGGCATCGGTGCCGCTCGCCGTTCGAGCACCCCCTCCCTTGCCCTCCCCCGCTCCAGCGGGGGAGGGTTGGGGTGGGGGCGTTTTCGCGAAGTAGCTGTCCTCGACGACGAGCTGCGTGCTTTCGGTGACTTCGCCGATCACCGCGACCGGGCAGCGCTCGCGCGCGCAAAGCTGCTCGAAGGCGGCGAGATGCTCCGGCGCGACCGCGGCGACGTAACGCTCCTGCGATTCATTGCACCACACCTGCATCGGCGACATGCCCGGCTGATCGTTCGGAATCGCGCGCAGCTCGAAGCGCCCGCCGCGACCGCTCGCGTGGATGATCTCGGGGACCGCATTCGCGAGCCCGCCCGCGCCGACGTCGTGAATGGAGAGGATGGGATTGGCGTCGCCGAGCGCCCAGCACTGGTCGATCACTTCCTGGCAGCGCCGCTGCATCTCGGCGTTTGCGCGCTGCACCGACGCGAAGTCGAGGTCAGCCTCACCGGCCCCGCTCGTCATGCTCGACGCCGCGCCGCCGCCGAGGCCGATCAGCATCGCCGGCCCGCCGATCACGACGATCTTGGCACCGGGCGGCACGTCGCGCTTCGCGACGTGCTCGGCGCGGATGTTGCCGACGCCGCCCGCGATCATGATCGGCTTGTGGTAGCCGCGCACTTCATCGCCGACGGCCTGCTCGTACGTCCGGAAATAGCCGGCGATGTTCGGGCGGCCGAACTCATTATTGAAAGAAGCACCGCCGATTGGCCCTTCCAGCATGATGTCGAGCGCCGAGGAAATACGATTCGGCTTGCCGTGATCGACCTCCCACGGCCGTTCGGCGCCGGGGATCCGCAGGTTCGAAACGGAGAACCCGGTGAGCCCCGCTTTCGGCTTCGCACCGCGGCCGGTCGCGCCCTCGTCGCGGATCTCGCCGCCCGACCCCGTCGCCGCCCCCGGATGCGGCGAGATCGCGGTCGGATGGTTGTGCGTCTCGACCTTCATCAGGATATGCGTGTCGTCCTCGCGATAGCCGTATTCGCGCGTCGCCGGATCGCTGAAGAAGCGCGCAATGCGCCCGCCTTCGATGACCGAGGCGTTGTCGCGGTACGCCACGAGCGTGCCCTTCGGGTTGCGCGCGTGCGTCTCGCGGATCATGCCGAAGAGCGAGTGCTCCTGGGCCTTGCCGTCGATCACCCACTCGGCGTTGAAAATCTTGTGGCGGCAATGCTCGGAGTTCGCCTGCGCGAACATCATCAGCTCGACGTCGGTCGGGTTGCGCCCGAGGCGCGCGAAGGTGTCGTGCAGATAGTCGATTTCGTCGGGCGCGAGCGCGAGCCCGAGCTCGCGGTCCGCCGCTTCGAGCGCCGCGCGCCCGCCGCCGCGCACGTCGATGACGCGCAGCGGCGCCGGCTCCGCGTCGTCGAAAAGCGCGACCGGCGCGGACACCACCGTTTCCGTCATGCGATCGTGCAACAGCGGCGCGAGCGCGGCGCGCTCGTCCGCCGTGAGCGGCGCTCCGTCCCCGGTCGCGAGATACCAGGCGACGCCGCGTTCCACGCGCTTGACCTTCGCGAGTCCGCAGTGGTGCACGATATCGGTCGCCTTGCTCGACCAGGGCGAGATCGTGCCGAGGCGCGGCACCACGAGCAGCAGCTCGCCGGCGGGCGACGCATCCGTCGCCTCGTCCTGCGGGCCGTAGTGCAGCAAGCGCGCGAGCGTTGCGTTTTCGGCCGCCGTCAACTCGGCCGTTACGGCGACGAAATGCCAATAGCGCGCTTCGATGTCGCGCAACCGCGGCACCGCGGCGCGTGCGGGCGCAAGCAGCCGCTCGCGCCGAAAGTCGGAAAGCGCGCGTCCTCCCGCCAGCCGCAATATCTGCAAATTATCGGTCACGGGTGCCGCTGCCGACGCGTCGGAGAGATTACGGTTCATTTTTCTTCAGGCCTGCCCCGGCCCCTTGCGACGCGAGAAGACCGGAACGAAGGTTGCGGACGTAATAGGACTTCGAGGCCCGACCACAACGGGCGGGTGCAAGCGGAAATGCCTGTGCGCGGTTCAATTACTTTAATTGCTCGTAGAGCAAACTGAGAATGCGTTCGCTGGTCTTGGACCCTTCGGCGGCGCCGTTCTTGTCCAGCACTTCGACGCTCGATCCGCTCTCGACCGGCTTGACCTGCACCTGAAACTGATTGTGCGGCGCCGCTTCGCTCCGGAACATACGCGTAAAGAAACCCGGTTTATCGCCGACCGTGTCCGGGTCGATGTAGCGAACGTAATAGATCCCCTTCGAACGGTCGCGGTCCTCGACGGTGAATCCGATGCGGTCGAGCGACAATCCCACTCGCCGCCAAGCGCGGTCGAGGCGGTCTTCGAGCGTGAGGAGCGGCACGCCGTTGTTGCTGCGCGTCAGCCGAGCGCTCGGCGTTGACACCGGCGTCTCTTGCGGCGTCCCGCTCCCGGCGGTTTGTACCGGCGCGGTCTTTACCGGCCGCATGTCGTCGAGCTGCGCGACCAGGCGGTGCAGCATCTCCGCCTCCAGCTCCGGGTCGCTCGGTCGCGGCTGCCAACCGACGCGGGCCGCGCCGGATGTATCGGGGGCCACTTCCTCCATACCGCGATGCGTCAGGTAAACCTCGGTGGTGCCGGGCGCCACGCCGCGTTCGAGCCGAATGCGATACTTGTCGCGCATCGCAGTCGACTGGGTGCTCAGGATCCAGCGCGCAAAAAAGCCGCCCTCGCGCGCGCCGACGCTCGCGCGATTCTCGGCCCAGTCGGTGTCGATGAGACCCGCTTTGGCGTCTTCGTGCGCGATCGAAAGTCCGGCGCGGGAAAGAAATTCCTTCACTTGGTCCCACACCACGGTCGGCTCGGCGTGCACGACGATATAACGCGTTTGTCCTTCGCGCACGAGCTTGACGTCGGGATTTTGCGGCAGCACCGGACTTGCGCCCGGCGCCGCGGTGCGGCGCTCGCCGGCGTAGCCCGAGTACGTGGTCGAACCGGGGGCGGCGCTTGCCGTCGTCTGCGCGTCGGGAACGTTGGTGAGATCGGGCGGCACTTCGAGCGGCGGCAACGTCGTGGTATTGCGATAGTCGATCTTGCGCCCGTTCGTAATCGTGCTGCAGCCGCTCGCTGCAATGGCGAAGAGAACGCAGGCGCCCAAGAGAGCCGTGCGTTTGCTATAGCGAGGTGAAATCAATGCAGTACACCGGCCGCGCGAAGCGCGGCGCGCACTGTGTCGTGGTAACGCTCGGCGAGCGGCGTCATCGGCAGGCGGATGCCGCCTTCGATGAGACCCATTTCCTGGAGCGCCCACTTCACGGGAATCGGATTGGTTTCAACAAACAGGTCGCGATGCAGCGCGCGCAGTTGCCGGTCGATCGAGCGCGCGCGCTCGACGTCCCCACTACGTGCAGCTGCGCACAGTTGGTGCATCAGGCGCGGCGCGACGTTCGCCGTCACCGAGATGACGCCCTTCGCCCCGAGCAGCATGGAATCGAGGCCAATGATGTCGTCGCCGGAATAGACGTCGAACTCTTTGCCGCAGCGCTCGATGATCTCGCGCGCGCGCTCGACTTTCCCGGTCGCTTCCTTGATGCCCACTATATTAGGTATCGCCGCGAGCCGCTCGACGGTTTCGGCGAGCATGTCGCATCCGGTTCGGCCCGGCACGTTATAGACGATCTGCGGGATCGGAACCGCTTCCGCGATCGCGCGGTGATGGCGGTACAAGCCTTCCTGCGTCGGCTTGTTGTAATACGGCGTCACGAGCAAGCAGGCGTCGGCGCCGGCCTTGTGCGCGGCACGGGTCAGCTCGATGGCTTCGCTGGTCGAATTCGCGCCGGTACCGGCGATCACCGGCACACGCTTGCGCGCGTATTTGATCGTGAGCTCGATCACCTCACAGTGTTCTTCCATGTCGAGCGTCGGCGATTCGCCGGTGGTGCCGACGGAGACGATCGCGTCCGTACCGTTCTCAACATGGAAATTGACCAGCCGCTCGAGCGCCGCGCGATCGAGCGAGCCATCCTCGCGCATCGGCGTGACGATTGCGACCATGCTGCCTTGGAACATAGGACCTGCGGACGTGCTGGGAAAGTGTGGATTTTCGCATGGTCAGCCGCCCATGCCTAGTGACACGGAGCGGCGCAACCGCCGCGGCGGTCACGAAACCGAGGTCACCGTATAGCGCGAGATCTCGATCGTCTCCGACCAGTAATCGGGCCGAAGCCCGGCCTTCACCTTGAGGTGCGCCAGGAACTCCCACGGATCGCCGAACGACTCCCAGACCGCGGGCAGGAATGTGGCGCACCGGCCGCGTTCGCTCAGGATCAAGCCGTCGATTCCCGGGCGCAACTGCCCGAGCAGGTCACGCTCCGACAGGAAGCGCATCGGCACCGCCGGGTTGAGGATCGAGATATGCAGCTCGAGCCGCTCGAACTCCGGATGAGCCAGGGGCGGGAAGCGCGGGTCACGAAACGCCGCCGCATACGCGTTCTCCGCCGTGTCGAGCGCGAGCGGCTGATGCGCTTCGAGCGTGCCGATACAGCCGCGCAGCGCGCGTCCGATCTCCAGCGTGACGAACGTCGCGCGCAGTTCCCGAAGCGGCGCCGGAAAATTTTCCGGGTTCAGCTCCGGACGACGGCCGGCAAGCCCGCCATGGATCGCGTCGCGCGCGATATCGAGCAGCGTCCCGCGTCCGGCGGCATCGAGCAGGTCGTCAGTGGAAGACATAGGCGCCATACCCCACCACCTGATCGCGCGGGCCGGCCGTATCGCCCGAGTTGCGCAAGTCGATCGTCTCGGCGCGCAAGCCGCGGCGGCGCGCCACGCAAAGCAGCCCGCTCACCGGCCGACACCCGCACGCGTCGTCGTAATCGATGTCCTCGTAGCGCAGGTGTTCGATCGCCTGCGACGTGGCCTGGTCGAGCTGCTTCGCCCGCGCGTAGTCGTGGTAATGACTGAGGTCGGAGCTCACGACGATCAGCGTCTCCGGACCGCCCCAGAGCCGTTCAATGACTTCGGCGACTTCCTCCGGCCCCGCTTCGCCGACGACCAGCGGCACGAGCGTGAAGTCGGCGAAGAGCATTTGCAGAAACGGCACGTGCACTTCGAGACTGTGCTCGCGCTCGTGCGCGATATCGAGCGTCACGACCTGCGGCAGGTCGCGCAGAGCCGCAAGCGCGGCGGTGTCGACGCGCACGCGCCCGAGCGGCGTTTCGAAGTACGTCGCGCTCGGTGCGGCGATGCCGTGGAAACTCACTCGATGCGCCGGACCGAGCAGGATCACGCGCTTCACCTGCGTGCGTACGGCGTGCAGTCGCGCATAGACCGAAGCGGCGATCGGACCGGAATAGATGTACCCTGCGTGTGGCGCAATGATCGCCTTCGGCGGCGCGACCTGCGTCGGCGGCACCGCGGCGAGCAGGCGTTGGATCTCCGCCTGGAGCGTGCGCGGATCGTCCGTATAAAACAAACCGGCGACGGCAGGCTTGCGCACGGTGCTCATAAGAGTTGCTCACGTTGGCTACGATTCTAAAATGGTACGGCAACGATAGTTTTTCAAGCGCCACGCGAACGTATTCACCCGAGCACGCTCTAAAGCTCCATCATGACTGCGGAAAAGTTCGAAAGCGCGAGCTCGACCCGGTACTGGCACAAGCTCGACGACGGACGCATCCAATGCGACGTGTGCCCGCGCTACTGCAAGCTGCGCGAAGGCCAGCGCGGCCTGTGCTTCGTGCGCGGCAATCAGGACGATCAAATCGTGCTCACGACCTACGGCCGGTCGAGCGGTTTCTGCGTCGATCCGATCGAGAAAAAGCCCCTCAATCATTTCCTTCCGGGCACGCCGATCCTGTCGTTCGGCACTGCCGGCTGCAACCTGGCGTGCAAGTTCTGCCAGAACTGGGATATCAGCAAGTCGCGCGAATGGGACACGCTCGCCGACAGCGCCATGCCGGAGACGATCGCTTGCGCCGCGAGTCGGCTCGGTTGCCGAAGCGTCGCCTACACCTACAACGACCCTGTTATCTTCATGGAATACGCGATCGACATCGCGCTGGCGTGCCGCGAACAAGGCATCAAGTCGGTCGCCGTCACCGCCGGTTATATGTGCGACGAGCCGCGGCGTGAGTTTTACCAATATATGGACGCGGCCAACGTCGACCTGAAAGGATTCACGGAGAACTTCTACTGGAAGATCTGCGGCGCCCACCTGCAGCCGGTGCTGGAAACGCTCGAATATCTGAAGCACGAGACGAACGTCTGGTTCGAAGTCACGACGCTTCTGATTCCCGGCCAAAATGATTCCGAAAAAGAAATCGAAGCAATGACGCAGTGGGCGGTCGAGCATTTAGGCCCCGACGTGCCCTGGCACTTCACCGCGTTTCATCCCGATTGGAAGATGACCGACATTCCGGCGACACCCGCATCGACGCTCGCCCGCGCGCGGCGCATCGCGATGAAGAACGGCTTGCGCTACGTCTATACCGGCAACGTGCACGACGAGGGCGGCGGCTCGACGTATTGCCATCACTGCAACGCCCAGCTTATCGGCCGCGACTGGTATGTGTTGACGGCGTGGAATCTGGACGATAACGGCAACTGTCGTTCGTGCGGCACGCCGCTCCCCGGCGTCTTCGAATCCCGCCCCGGTGCATGGGGCGCCCGTCGCCTGCCGGTACGGCTCGCGAACAGCGCAGCTTAGAGATTGATGAATCGCAGAGGACGCGGAGGAAGGCAAAAAAGGATATTTACAAATTTCCTTGGCGTCCTTTTGCGGTGAAAGTTCGTTCTCGTCGGAAAAACCCCGGATTCCGCTTCGCTCCATTCAGGCTACGAACTCGCGAACAGCGCGGCTTAGAGATTGATGAACCGCAGAGGACGCAAAGGACGCGGAGGAAGGCAAAAAAGGATATTTACAAATTTCCTTGGCGTCCTTTGCAGTGAAGTTCGTTCTCGTCGGAAAAACCCCGGATTCCGCTTCGCTCCATCCAGGCTACGAACTCGCGGACAGCGCGGCATAGATCCGTTCAATTAAATTAGAGATTGATGAACCGCAGAGGACGCAAAGGACGCGGAGGAAGGCAAAAAAGGATATTTACAAATTTCCTTGGCGTCCTTTGCGGTGAAAGTCATCTTCTAAGCTTTTTGCACGCCGCTGCCCTCCGTCTTCAAAATCCTTCCTCTGCGTACTCCGCGTCCTCTGCGGTGAACAAAAACAATTTAAATTGGCCGCGAAACGCCAGCAGCGGGCACCGTTGCGGCAGCCGGTGCAGTCAGCCCCTTACCGGCGGACTTGCCCCAATAAGCGTCACGCAGCAGCCGCTTGTACAGCTTCCCGTTCGGATGGCGCGGCAACTCGTGGATAAAGTCGATCTGGCGCGGTACTTTCACGTGACTCAGATGCGCACGCGCGAAGGCGATTAACTCCTCGGCCAACGGTGCGCCGGCATCCATCGGATTTACCGGCTGTACGACCGCCACCACCTTCTCGCCCATCTCCTCGTCCGGAGCGCCGAAGACGGCGGCATCCATCACTTTCGGATGCGTCACGAGCAGATTCTCCACCTCCTGCGGATAGATGTTCACGCCGCCCGAGATGATGGTGAATGCCTTGCGGTCGGTCAGGAACAAGTAGCCGTCACGATCGACATAACCGACGTCGCCGAGCGTGGTCCAGCCATATTGGTTGCGCGCCTGCGCGGTCCTCTCCGGCGCGTTGTGGTACGCAAACTCGCGCCCGCCGGCGAAATAGACCGTTCCTTCCGTGAGCGGCGGCACGGGCTCGCCGTCGTCGTCGCAGATCTTCAGCTCGCCATACACCGCCTTCCCCACCGAGCCTTTTTTGCTCAACCATTCGCGCGGCGTGATCAGCGTCATGCCATTGCCTTCGGTACCCGCGTAGTACTCGTATAACACCGGCCCCCACCATTCGAGCATGCGTTCTTTGATGGGGATCGGGCACGGCGCCGCCGCGTGGATTGCCACTTTGAGCGAAGACACGTCGTACTTCTTGCGAATCTCGGGCGGAAGCTTCAGGAAACGTACGAAGTGCGTCGGCACCCATTGCGCGCAGGTGATGCGATAACGTTCGATTAGCGCCAACGCGGCTTCGGCTTCGAACCGCTCCATGATCACGACCGTACCGCCGAGGCGGTGCACGGTCATGCACCAGCGCAACGGCGCCGCGTGATAGAGCGGCGCGGGAGAGAGATAGCGGCTCTCGGCGTTGACACCGTACAGCCCCTGGGCGAGCTGCCCGAGTACGGTCGGCGCATCGATCGGACCATCGGGCAGCGGCGGCTGAATGCCCTTCGGCTGGCCGGTTGTGCCCGAGGAGTACAACATATCGATGCCCGCGCTCTCATCGGCGATCGGTGTGCGAGGCATTTCGCTGCAAAGGCTTTCCCAGCGTGTATACGGCGCGCGCTCGCCGCCCACGATGTAACGCATGCGACCGGCGAGCAACGGCGCGACCTCATCGACGAGCGCACCCATCCCGACCGAGGTTATGAAGAGCTTGGCGCCGGAGTCGTTGACGATGTACTCGACGTCATCCGCGGTCGCCTTCGACGAAATGCAAACGAGATACAGCCCCGATCGTTGCGTCGCCCACGCGATCTCGAGCAAACGCGGATGATTTTCCATGCAGAGCGCAACGACGTCGCCGCGCCGCAGCCCGAGCGCCCGAAGCAAGTGCGCGCCTTGATTCGAACGCTCATCGAGATCGCGGTACGTGATGACCTCGCGCGAACCGGCCATGATGCAAGCGGGTTTGTCGGGCGTAGTGCGGGCATGGACATACGGATGCATGGGGCGCCCCGATTGTTTTGAGCCGGGCGGCTCGCACAAACAACGGCTTCCGCGGCCGGATTGATTAATCACGGACAATGGTGTCTATTGGCGCGATCGTTGGCAAGCGTGGCACGGGCCGGGATGGCCCATGAACGCAGCCAAATCCATCCTTTTACTGCGGGGAAATATCATGGCGGAAGCATACATCGTAGCGGCAGCGCGCACGGCCGGTGGTCGTAAAGGCGGACGTCTTGCGGGTTGGCATCCGGCGGATCTGGCGGGACGCCTACTCGACACGTTGATCGAGCGTGTAAACGCCGATCCGGAGTTGATCGAGGACGTGATCCTGGGTTGCGTCAGCCAGGTCGGTGAACAGGCGAGCAACATCGCACGCAATGCGGTGCTCGCATCCAAATTACCCGAAAGCGTTCCGGCGACCTCGGTCGACCGGCAATGCGGTTCCTCGCAGCAGGCGGTCCACTTTGCGGCGCAAGCGGTGCTCGCGGGCTCGATGGACGTGGTGATCGCCGCCGGCGTCGAATCGATGACGCGCGTCCCGATGGGTACGTCCTCGACGCTGCCGGCGCAAAACGGACTCGGCAAACCGAAGAGTCCGCGGATGGAGAGCCGCTACCCGGAGATTCAATTCAGTCAGTTCTTGGGCGCGGAGATGATGGCGAAGAAATTCGAGCTGGAGAGAGAGGCGCTCGATCAATACGCCTATATTTCGCACAAGCGTGCGATTGACGCGACCGAAACCGGGCGATTTCAGCGCGAAATCGTACCGATCGAGGTCACGCTGCCGGACGGCTCGAAGACGATCCACAAGGTCGACGAGGGCATTCGCTTCGACGCCAACCTCGACGCGATCCGCGGCGTGAAGCTCCTCGCGGAAGGCGGCCGCATCACGGCCGCGACGTCGAGCCAGATCTGCGACGGCGCGTCGGGCGTGATGATCGTGAACGAGAAAGGGCTCAAGGCGCTCGGCGTCAAACCGCTCGCGCGCATTCATCACATGTCGGTGATCGGACACGATCCCGTCATCATGCTCGAAGCGCCGATCCCCGCGACCAAGCGCGCCCTCAAGAAAGCCGGCATGAACATCAGCGATATCGATCTCTTCGAAGTGAACGAGGCGTTCGCGTCCGTGCCGCTCGCGTGGCTCAAGGAAACCGGCGCGGATCCGGAGAAGCTGAACGTCAACGGCGGCGCCATCGCACTCGGCCACCCGCTCGGCGCGAGCGGCACCAAGCTCATGACGACACTCGTGCACGCGCTGCATCATCGCAACAAGCGCTGGGGCCTGCAGACGATGTGCGAAGGCGGCGGCATGGCGAACGTGACGATTATCGAGCGGTTGTAAGACGGTCTTCGACAGGCTCAGACCGAACGGCCCTTAAACCGAACGGCCCTTGAAGTAAGGAACCGTTCGCGCTGAGCTTGTCGAAGCGCGTTGATCGTTCAATTTGATGTAGGTTGGGTTAGCCGCGTGAGCGGCGTAACCCAACAGAATGATATTTCGGCGGGTTTCGCTTCGCTCAACCCACCCTACATATACCAACCGCAGAGGACACAGAGGACGAAGAGCGGAAAGTAGGTAAAACGAGAAGTGATCTGTGTCCTCCGCGTCCTCTGCGGTGAAACTTCGTAAAACAATGCGCCGCCACATCTTCGAACCCGAGCACGAACAATTCCGCGAGTCCGCGCGTCGCTTTTTTCAAACCGAGATCGGCCCGAACAGCGAGCGCTGGTGCGATCAGGGATTCGTCGACCGCGATGCGTTTCGCAAAGCCGGCCAGCTGGGTTATCTGCTCATGTGGGCGGACGAGAAGTACGGCGGCAGCGGCGTCAACGATTTTCGCTACGAGCAGATTCTGATCGAAGAGAACAACTGGTACGGGGAGCGCGGCTTTTTCATGACGCTGCACTCGCGCCTGGTCGCGCCGTACATCGGGCACCTGGGTACCGAAGAACAAAAAGCGCGCATCCTTCCGAAGTGCGCGGCGGGAGAAATGATTCTCGGCATCGCGATGACCGAGCCCGACGCCGGCAGCGATCTCTCCGGCATCAAAACGCGCGCGGAAGACCGGGGCGATCATTGGCTCCTCAACGGCTCGAAGACGTACATCTCGAACGGCCAGATCGCCGATCTGATCATCGTCGTCGCGCGCACCGATCCCGCGCGCTCGCACGGCCTGGGTTTGTTCCTGGTCGAGCGCGGGATGCCGGGCTTCGAGCGCGGACGCAACCTCAAGAAGATGGGGCTGAAGGCGCAGGACACGTCCGAGCTGTTCTTCTCGAATGTGAAAGTGCCGAAAACCAATGTGCTCGCCGACCCGGTCAAAGGTTTTCACTACCTCACGACGTTTCTCGCCGAAGAGCGTCTCATTACCTCGGCCGGCTCGATCGCGCACGCGCAATGCGCGTTCGACCTGACACTCCGGTACGTAAAAGAGCGCAAGGCCTTCGGCCGACCCATCGGCACCTTCCAGGATTTGCGCTTCCGCATGGCCGACATGCGCGCGCAACTCGACGCGATTCAGCTCTACGTCGATCAATGCGTGATCGAGCACAACGCGGGCCGCCTCGACCCGGTTACCGCTTCCAAGGCGAAGCTTCTCACGACAGAGCTCGAAAACCGGGTGATGGATGAGTGCGTGCAATTGCACGGCGGCGCCGGCTATATGGACGAGTACCGCATCTCGCGCATGTACACCGACGCGCGCGTGAGCCGAATCCTCGCCGGCTCGAACGAAATCATGCGAGAGATCATCGGCCGATCGCTCGACCTGGACGAACGTAAGCTAAAGTGATTATGCGCCGCCCGGTTTCCCGACCGCGCATCACCTCGCGGCGGTACCCGCGCGCGTGCCTTGCCGACGTATTCAGTGAGATACTGAGCATCATGAAGGGACGCTGGGAGCACTTCGCCCACGAGGCGGACATGGGAGTGCGCGGCATCGGCCGCACACGGGAGGAAGCGTTCGAGCAGGCGGCGCTCGCGCTCATCGCCGTCATTACCGATCCCGCCAACGTGCGCTCGGTCGAGCCGGTCTCCTTCGAGTGCAGCGCGCCCGACGATGAGCTACTCCTGGTCGATTGGCTCAACGCCGTGATCTACGAAATGGCCACGCGCCATTTCCTCTTCTCCCGCTTCGAGGTTCGCATCAACGACCACCGGCTCGAAGGAATTGCGTGGGGCGAGCCGGTCGTCGGCAAGCGCCATCAGCCGGCGGTAGAAGTCAAAGCCGCCACGTATACGGCGCTGCGGGTCGCGCAGGAAAACGGCACGTGGACGGCTCAGTGCGTCGTGGATGTATAGAGAACCGCGTCCTAACCGACCACGTCCCATGCCGAGCCTGCTCGCGCACGGCATCTAATACGGTCGGCTCGTAGATCTCACCCTCCCTACTTTTGCGAAGAAGCTGACTGCCGTCGTCGGAATTCGCCGAACGGCCGTACCGCGGCGACGCCCGGACGCACACCGCTGCTCCGGAACCAAATCCTGAGGCGCGACGGCTTTTTTTGGGATAAGGTCTCATTGATGGAGGTCCAATCAAATAGCGCCATGGATCCGACACGCTTCATCAAACAATCGAATTACACCTGGGAACTTCCGCCGGAAGGCGCGATGCGAGTACCGGTCGTGATCTACGCGGACGAAACTCTCGTCCGTGAGATGGACGAAAAGGTTTACTACCAGACCACCAACGTCGCGACGCTGCCCGGGATCGTCAAAGCCTCGTACGCGATGCCGGACGCGCACTGGGGATACGGCTTCCCCGTTGGCGGGGTGGCGGCATTCGACCCGGACGAGGGCGGCGTGATATCGGCGGGCGGCGTCGGCTACGACATTTCCTGCGGCGTCCGCTGTCTTCACAGCAATCTCACCGCCGACGATATCCGTGCCGTACAGAAGGAACTTGCCGACGTGCTGTATTACAAGATTCCGGCGGGCATCGGCAGCACCGGCGCGATCCGCTTGAGCATCGCCGAGATGGACCAGATGCTCGCGGGCGGCGCACAGTGGGCGGTGAAGCGCGGATACGGCAGCGAAGCCGACCTCGATTGCATCGAGGAGTACGGTTGCATGCGCGGCGCGGAGCCGGACAACGTCTCCGAGCAGGCGAAGAAACGCCAGCGCGACGAAATGGGCACGCTCGGCAGCGGCAACCACTATCTCGAAGTGCAACGTGTTGCGGAAATCTACGATTCCACCATCGCGAGCGCCTTCGGACTACGCGAGAACGAAGTCGTCATTTCGATCCATTGCGGCTCTCGCGGCATGGGTCATCAGATCGGCAGCGAATTCCTGAAGAAGATGGCGATCGCGGCGGGTGCGCACGGCATCAGCCTGCCCGACCGCGAATTAGCCTGTGCCCCCATCAACTCGCGCATCGGACAGGAATACCTCGGCGCGATGCGCGCCGGTATCAACTGTGCGCTCGCGAACCGGCAGATTCTCACGCACCTGCTGCGCGAAGCGTTCGCGCACGTCCTGCCGGACGCGCGCCTCCCGCTCCTCTACGACGTATCGCACAACACCTGCAAAGTCGAAACGCACGAAGTGGATGGACGCAAGCGCAACCTCTACGTTCATCGCAAAGGCGCGACGCGCGCGTTCGGCCCCGGTCATCCCGACATTCCAGACGCCTACCGCGCCGTGGGTCAGCCCGTGCTGATCGGCGGCTCGATGGGTACCGCGTCGTACGTACTCGCCGGTACCAAAGAAGCCGAAACGCGTTCGTTCAGCTCCGCGTGCCATGGCGCCGGCCGCGCGATGAGCCGGCATCAGGCGTACAAGACATGGAAAGGCCGACAGGTGATCGACGAGCTTGCCGCGCGCGGCATCCTCATCCGCAGCCCCTCGTCGCGCGGCGTTGCCGAAGAAGCGCCGGGCGCCTACAAAGACGTCTCCGCCGTGGTGGACGCCGCGGATGCCGCCGGCCTTGCGCGCAAAGTGGCGCGGCTGGAGCCGATGATTTGCGTTAAAGGATAACGCCTCGCATGTCCGAGCGTGATCCTTCCATCTTCGGTTTGCGCGCCCCGAATTCGACCCGATGCCACGGATCGCAACCGTTACACGGGTCACTCGAACGATTGCGACGCGCGGCAACGAGCCTCCCGAAGCCGACGATTTCAGCGGAAGCATCGACAGACACTCGCGTCCGCCGGGTGCTGCTGGATATGGAGCGGAACGTCCGCCGGGTGCACCCGATGACATCATTTGCCATCGCTTGGCTCGATTCGGAATCTCCAAGTCGAACTTGGGCTAATCCCCGCTCCGCGTCAGCTCATCGGCCATCGTGAAGAACGTCGTCGTCACAGCGCGGCGAGCTGCTCCGGTTTAGTGAGCGCAACGCGAGTAATGCACTAGAGATGAGCACGAGGTCTCGACGCCGTCAGCATTGGTAGAATTTAAGTTGCCGCCGTGGAGTCGGCGATGAAGCCCTCTCGGGAAACGCCGACTCCGGTGCAGCCAGCGACATCAACCGTTCTAGGAGGAGTACGAAGTGCCAATACTGGAGTACGGTCCACCGATTTCACTTGCGCTCGCAAAACGCGTGATCGACGCGGCGGAAGCCGAGGCGTCGGCAAACGACTGGGCGATGGTTATTGCGGTTGTCGACAGCAGCGCGCATCTGGTGGCCCTTCACAAGATGGATCACGCGCAGTTCGGAAGTATCGCGATCGCCCAAGCCAAGGCCGAAACGGCTGTGAACTTCAAACGGCCCTCCAAGGTGTTCGAGGACGCCGTCGCCGCCGGTGGCCTTGGTTTGCGCCTGCTCTCGACTGAGGATCTTTGTCCGTTGGAAGGCGGAGTTCCACTCGTCAGCAACGGTAAAATAATCGGCGCCGTTGGCGTATCCGGCGCACAGTCCGTTCAAGATGGACAAGTGGCAATGGCGGGCGCGCGCAGTATCGACGGCTGATTACGCGCTTAATCGAGGGTGAACATGCTTCAGCGGACGCGCCATGAGTAAGGATGACTTACAGTCGCTGAGCATCAGCGTCAACGCCGCTCAGCGCGTCTCGGCTCTGCTACAAGCGCCGCCCGATGCCCGTGCGTGCTACGTGCTCGCGCACGGCGCCGGCGCCGGGATGACGCATCCGTTCATGGCCGCGGTCGCCAATGGGCTCGCGGAACGCGGCACCGCGACGCTGCGCTATCAGTTCCCGTATATGGAGCGCCGCTCGAAGCGCCCGGACGCGCCGAAACTCGCGCAAGCAACCGTGCGCGCGGCGGTCGCCGAGGCGTCGCGTCGTCTCCCGAACCTCCCGCTGATTGCCGGCGGCAAATCCTTCGGCGGCCGTATGACATCGCAGGCGCAGGCCGAGGCGGCGCTTCCGGGTGTACTCGGCATCGCATTTCTTGGCTTTCCACTTCACGCCGCGGGACAGCCGTCCGACGACCGCGCCGAGCACCTCTTCGACGTGCACGTCCCGATGCTCTTCCTGCAAGGCACACGCGACGCGCTCGCCGATGTGCAGCTGCTTCAGCCGCTCGTCGCCCGGATCGGCGCCCGCGCCACACTGAAACTACTTCCGGATGCCGATCACTCCTTTCACGTTCCGGCGCGCACCGGCCGCAAGGACTCTGAAATCATCGCGGAAACGTTGAACACGCTGGCGAGCTGGATTGAGCTTATTCTGCGCAACCGCTCGTGAAGAACGGAACCCGCCGCCACGACGAACCGTTTTGCGGCGAAATAAAAAACGGCGGCCGCTTTCGCTAACCCGCCGTCCTGTACTCAACGGTCGCCGTAGACGCCCGGCGAGTTCCAGTCGATTCAGGCCGCCACGGTCGCCGCGACGGGCTGCGGATTGGAGAACTCCATCACTCCGTCGTCCACATCACCGAACTTCAACGTAATGAGATCTTTCACGTAGTTCTGGTAGAGCCGCCACGGCCGTTTCGACCCCTGCTTTGGAAACATCTCCATCGAACGCAGAACGTACCCGGAGTTGAAGTCGACCCACGGCTGCTCGGTAACCGATGGATCACGCAACCGGGGCGTGCATTGGCGCACGCCGTGCTTCTGCATGTGATTGAGCAGACGACAAACGTACTCGCACGTCAGGTCGCACTTGAGCGTCCACGATGCGTTAGTGTAGCCAAAAGCGGAAGCGAGATTCGGGATATCGCGGAACATCATGCCCTTGTACCCCATCGTCTTGCTCAGATCGACCGGCCGACCGTCAATGGTGAGCTGCATGCCGCCGAGCGCTACGAGGCTCAGGCCGGTCGCCGTCACGATCATATCGGCCGTCAGCTCCTTGCCGGAGCGCAACCGAATGCCGTTCTCCGTGAACGTCTCGATGTGATCCGTGACAACGGATGCGCACCCGTCCTTGATCGCTTGGAAGAGATCGCTGTCGGGCACGAGGCATATGCGTTGGTCCCACGGGTTGTATCGCGGCTTGAAATGGGTATCGATATCGAAATCGGGACCAAGCTCCTTCTGCACGCCTTTGAGTATCAGCTGCCGGACCAGCTCGGGTCGGCGCTTGCTCAACCAATAGAAAAACATTCCGACCAGCACGTGCCGCCAGCGCGTAAGGTGGTACGCGATCGACTTGGGCAACCGGCGGTTCATCCAATTGGCCAAGCGGTCTTCGGCGGGGCGCGAGACGATGTACGTCGGCGAGCGCTGCAGCATGGTGACGTGCGCGGCGGCGCGCGCCATCGCCGGCACGAGCGTGACCGCGGTTGCGCCGCTCCCGATGACGACGACGCGCTTTCCCGCATAGTCGATGTCCGGCGTCCATTTCTGCGGATGTACCAGGCGGCCGCGGTAACGTTCGACGCCCGGCAGCTCCGGCGTGTAGCCCTCGTCATAACGGTAGTAGCCGCTGCACGCGAAAAGGAAATTGCAGGTGAAGCGCACGATCTCTCTTGCGTCGCCGCGCTCGACCTCGACGGTCCACAGCGCGTCCTGCGTGGACCACGACGCACTCTTCACGCGATGGCGGTAGCGGATGTGGCGGTCGATGCCGTAGTCGCGCGCCGTATCCTGCACGTATTTCAAAATCGACGGTCCATCGGCGATCGCCTTGGGGTCGGTCCACGGACGAAACGAATATCCGAGCGTGTACATATCCGAGTCAGAACGAATTCCCGGATAGCGGAACAAATCCCACGTCCCGCCCATCCGCTCGCGCGCTTCGAGGATCACGTAGCTGCGCGTTGGGCACAGCGTCTGAAGATGGTAGCCGGCGCCGACACCCGAAAGACCGGCGCCGACGATGAGGACGTCGAAATGTTCTGTACGCATAGTTCGCAAGAGGTCTGAGAAGCGCACATTGTGTCGCAACGCCGTGGTGGATTGAAGCGTAGAACCGTCGGTGCGTACGGTTAGATCCGCCGAAATTGCGGCCGCAACCCATCCGAAAGGATGGTGCATGCGGGGGCGATTCGTGCTGGGACGGCTGAATAACACGCGCGCGCACCGACGCGCCGCCCCTCGAGCTGCTCGATGAACACGTCGCTACCCGAGCCGCCCCATTTTCGCATTCGCGCGCTCAACGGCGCGGCCCGAGGCGAATGCTCGCCGCGACGCTTGCTCTACCGGTGCGGTGGCCACATGCGGACACCGAAACTTCGTCTGGCGCGCGCGATGTCGCCGCTCTCATCGGCTTTTTTGAACGTGCATTACGGGGCCGCTCATCGACGCCCAAGGGCAACCGCCTCCGAGGGCGAGGATGAGTGGGCTCCGGAGAATCGAACGCCTTTACTTCGTGAGGGAGCGGTCTTTGATCTCTTTCGCGCGCCGGTCGTGCTCCTCTTGGGAAATCCTGCCGGCGGCTAAGTCTTTGTCGAGCTGATCGAGGTCTTTCCTGTTCTGATGCTCGTAGGCTGCCGCGCCGGCGGCGCCCGCAGCGCCCGCACCAAGAGCGACATTTCCCGCCTTGCTCGCACAACCTGCGGCGCCAAAGAGCGCGACGATGGTAACAACGCCGAGTATTTCCTTCGTCATGATCATCTCCTTGTCGGTTGGCTTTTCGTTGCGACTCGCGCTCACCGTCGAAGTTCGCGCCACCGCGCGGCGTTAGGGATATTTACCCGTGCACAAATCCCGACACTGTCACGGCGCCGCGCATTCAACGACGCACCTAAAAGCGTGTAGCGGACAACCAGAGATTTAATGGCGCAATACCGGGAGGCGGTGGCGCATGAGAGATACGGCGAAGAAAGTCGCGCGCAGGCCGGGGACGAGTCTGGCGCGGGCACGCGATCTAGGGCATCGCGCCACCGCGACGGTTAAAACCGATTTACGACACCAAGCGAAGCGGCTTGATCTCGCCGCCGCGCGCGAGCGCCGACGTTGCCGCTACGGCCGCATTGGAATGTCGGGTGCGCTCGGACCCGCCATCCGACTCGGACACCTTGAATAGTCCGACCAACTCGCCCAGCCGAAGCGCTTCCTGTTCGAACGAGGCAGCGATAGCCGAGCCTTCTTCGACGAGCGCTGCGTTCTGCTGCGTCACGCTGTCGAGCTGGCTCAACGCTTTCGCGATCATCTGCGTGCCGGCGTTTTGCTCGGACGACGCCGCCGCCGTCTGACCGATCAACTCCACCACCTGCTGTATTCCCGCGGCGGCGGCCACGACGGTTTGTTCGGCTTGCGCGACCAGCGCCGTGCCTTCGCTCACTTGCGCGGCGGATTCCGCGATCAACGCCTTGATCTCGACCGTCGCGCCGGCGCTGCGCTGCGCGAGCGCGCGCACTTCGGCGGCAACGACGGCAAAACCGCGACCCTGTTCGCCGGCACGCGCCGCTTCGACCGCCGCGTTCAGCGCGAGCAGATTGGTTTGAAATGCGATGCTCTCGATACCGTCGACGAACTGCGCCATGCGCTTGGCGCTCTCCTCGATGCCGGCCATCGTGCGCGTCATGTCCTGCATCGTCTGCGCCGCTTCCTGGGCGCGCGCGCCCACCTCTTCGATCGCGCTGCTCGCCTCACGGCAATGCTCCGCGTTCTGCTTCACGGTCGCGGACAGCTCTTCCATGCTCGCGGCCGTCTCTTCGAGCGTCGACGCCTGTTCTTCCGTTCGCTGCGACAAGTTGTTGTGGCCCTGCACGATCGAGCGGGCGCCGTTCACGATGCCGTCGGCGCTCGCACGCACCTGACGCACAATGTTGCTGAAGTTCTTGTTGATGTTCGCGAGAGCGCGATTGACGATGAAGCCTTCCTGACGCGCCGCTTCCGCGGACGTGCTCACTTTCACCGTCCACGTGAGGTCGCCGGTCGCCAATTTCGTACAAACGCGTTCCATGAAGGTCGCACTGATCTTCTGCCACTCGGTCAATCCGAAATACAGGTATCCTCCTGCAAGACTGGCGGCCACGATGATCGCTGAAAGGGCGGTAGTCGCGAACCATGACGGAGCTGCTCCGGACGCGCTCGAGTGCGCCGCCAGGAGCGCCGCGATGAATGTCAACGCCGGTCCGCCCAGGAACGGCACGCCAAAGACCACGGACTTGGTGACATAGCTCATATGAGAGCTCACCGCCGTGGACGGCATAATAAAGTAACGCTCGATCGGTCCCAGATTGAAGTTACGTACGACCGTCTGCGCGCTGCCGATCGTAAGCGCATGGTCCGGCGTGATCGCCTCCTGCAATTGAAACACGCCGGCCGACTCCACCAGCCGGCGCGACTCCTCTTCGAAAGACGCCGAAGCGGCGGCGCCCTCCTGAACGAGCGCGGCGTTTTGTTGTGTGACCGCATCGAGCTGCGTCAGCGCTTTTTCGATCTGGAGCACGCCCGCGCTTTGTTCTTGGGACGCGGCCGCAACCGAGGCGATCAGGTCCACCGCTTTGCGTATTCCCGCGACGGCGCGCTCCACGGCTTGCTCCGCCTTTGCGACCAATGCCGTGCCGTCGTTCACCTTGCCGGCCGAGGCGTTGATGAGCGCTTTGATTTGCGTCGTCGCCTCGGCGCTGTGTTCCGCCAGGGCGCGGACTTCGGCCGCGACGACGGCGAAACCGCGTCCTTGTTCGCCGGCGCGGGCCGCCTCGACCGCGGCGTTCAGCGCCAAGATGTTCGTTTGAAACGCAATGCCTTCGACGATGCCGAGGAACTCTTTCATCTTCTTCGTGCTCGCCGCGATGCGCGCCATGGTGCTCGTCACCTGCTGCATCGCGCGGGACGCTTCTTCGGCGGCCGTCCCCACCTTCTCCACCGCGGCATTCGCCTCGCGGCAATTGGCGGCATTTTGCGTCACCGTCGCCGACAGCTGCTCCATGCTTGCGGCGGTTTCCACGAGCGTCGACGCCTGCTCGTCGGTACGCTTCGAAAGATCGGCGTAGCCGCCGGCGATCTCGCCCGAGCCCCTCGCGATCATTTCCGCGCTCGCCCGGACCTGTCGAACGATCGCGGGAAACTCTTTGTTCATTTTGTTGAGCGCGTTCCAGACGCGTTGGCCTTCGCTCGCAGTGCCCCATCCGGGAAGGAAGTGCAACGACAGGTCACCGCTGGCGAAACGATCGAGCAAACGTGCGAGCGCGGAGAGCGATCGCTGATGGCCAAGCCCTCCCGACCAGGACATGTAGAGCCCGCACAGGAACAGCGCGCAGCCCGCCAGCACGAGCGTCGTCGGTCTCTGCGACGTGTCCTGGTTCAGGGCGAGGAAAAGCACCGCGGCGCCGAGCTGCGCGATCAGCAACGTCATGCTGATCAGGACGTAGTTCGTCAACATGCGGGTGCGCTTGAACAGCGCGAACGCCAGCTTGTAAAACGATTTCAAGTTATGGCCCGCCCCGTTTTGAGACGCTTCGGGTAGTTCTTAATAACTATTAGTAGCAAGGGTCATGCCGTACAAGGGCTTTGCGGAGATCCGCCCGAAACAGCGCGTCAAAATGCCGGCGCAAAGCGCGCCGACACTCGGCGGTCGATTTTTCTCGATGAACGTTCGGAACGAGCAACCCGGCGGTACCGACCTGGTTCGGTGGGGTGAAGCGGCGTACGACCAGTCGGGAACATCGTTCGGGTAACAGGTCATCGCTGAAGAGCGACCAACGTGTCGTCATCGGGCAATGGTCGAACGCGAAGCGCGCGCACCGACCGGAGATAACGATGCGCGGGAGCGAGCGGCGTTCGGCGGGATGACTTCGGTTTCGCGAGATCGAGGCGTTGATGCACGAGGACGTTGCTCGCATCCTTCGACGCTCCGCAGCCGTAGATCGTAATGTCACGTTCTCGATTCTCTTAGAACCAGAGGGGTCGAGCGGGGGCGGCTCCTGTGCGGAATGGCGGTGTTCGCGCTGCTCCTCGCGTCGTTCTTTTTCAAACGCTGACTCGATCGATCATGCTACGCGAATTGTGCACGAGCCTCGCGACCGACAACGACGAGCGGGAGCAGCCACGATTTCTCCGAGGCCATGACTGACTGCGATGACGGTTAGACCGAACCGACGCCGACCGAGCGTCGCGCGCACGGGCGTCCCAAGCGCGGCCTTTTACCGATAGCCCACACGATGTGCGCGCGCTACGCTCCTCCGTCCTGATTACTCGCGCCACCACTTCGCACCTATGCACCGTTTACTCCCCGCACTCGTCCGGGCCCAAGGACGTCCGGCCAAAGAATCGATCGCGTGGAAAACCGCGCACAACCGATGAACCGGTGGTCTTGGCTGCGCGGACTTGCGTTGCTGGCGGCTTTGGTCGCGATCGGCTACGCGTTCGACTGGGCGCTCGCGGCCGCCGGTATCGACCAGAGCTGGATCGACAACCGCATTCGCGGAAATGGATTGAACGGTGAGGTGATGTTCGTCGGCGTCGCTGCGCTGTGCGTCGCGCTCGGCGCCCCGCGTCAAACGCTTTCTTTTCTCGGCGGCTACGCGTTCGGGCTCGCGCTCGGCGCCGCGTTGGCGCTGCTCGCCACCGTCATCGGCGCAGTCGTTTCTTTTTATTACGCACGGCTGCTCGCCGGCCGCGCGATTCGCGCGCGCTTCGCCGACGGCATGCGGCGTTTCGATGAAGCCACGCACGGCGATCCGTTCTGGCTGGCATTGTTCATTCGCCTGCTTCCGGTCGGCAACAACCTCGCCGTCAACGTCGCGGCGGGCGTGAGCCGCATACGCGCGTTGCCGTTCTTCCTCGGCTCGGTCATCGGTTACGCGCCGCAAACGATCGTCTTCGCGCTGGCGGGGAGCGGCATCGGCATCGATCCGCTGGTTCGTATCGGTCTCGGTGCGGCACTGTTCGTGATCTCGGGAGCTCTCGGCGTATGGCTGTACGGTCGATATTGGCGCGCACACAAACCGGAGCACACGGCGCGTTCCGCGCGCGTCCTGCATCACGCCGGGCGATAAACGGGTACAGCGGCTGGCTCCCGCCGCTCGCCATCCTGTGGGCGATACTGAGCCTCGGCGCGATTTACCTGCGCGCGCCGTGGCCTCCGGATGAAACGCGCTACCTTGCCGTCGCGTGGGAGATGTGGGTCCGAGGGGATTACCTCGTTCCCTACCTGAACGGCGCACCGTACAGCGACAAACCGCCCCTTCTCTTCTGGATCATCCATCTCGGCTGGGCCGTTTTCGGCGTCAGCGAGTGGTGGCCGCGCCTCGTCCCACCGTTGTTCGCCTTGGGAAGCGTCGCGCTCAGCGCGCAGCTCGCGCGGCGCCTCTGGCCGCAACAGCGCGAAATCGCGACAACGGCGTGCTGGATCCTCTTCGGCACGCTCTTCTGGGCCGCGTTCATGACATTCGTCTTCTTCGACATGTTGGTGGTTGGTTTCACGCTGCTCGCGCTGTTGGGACTGCTCGCGGCCGCACGCGGCGATACGGCGCACGGCTTCGCGGGCTTCGGCGCGGCGCTCGCGCTCGGCCTCCTTGCGAAAGGCCCTTTCGTTCTTATCTGTACGCTGCCGGTCGCGCTCGCCGCGCGATGGTGGATGCCGCACAAACCGCGTCGCGATTGGTACGTCGGCGTCGGTCTCGCGATGCTGGGCGGCGGCGCGGCAGCTCTCGTCTGGGCAGGGTGGGCGGCATGGGCGGGCGGTCCCGCGTATCGCGACGCGATCTTCTGGCGTCAAACGGCCGGCCGGGCCGTCGCCTCGTTCTCGCACGCGCGCGCGTGGTGGTGGTATCTCGCGCTTCTGCCGGTGCTGCTGTTTCCCTGGACGATTTGGCCGACGGTTTGGGCAGCGCTGCGGCGCGTCCCGGTAAACGCGGGCGTTCGGCTGCTGCTCGCGTGGATCGTGCCTCCCTTCGTCGTGTTGTCGCTGCTGAGCGGTAAGCAGCCTCACTACCTCCTTCCGCTCTTCCCGGGATTTGCTTTACTCGCTGCATTCAGCCTTCACGCTCATTCGCCGCACGTGGGAACGCGACACATGCTCCCGCCCGCGGTCGCCATCCTCGCGCTCGCGGTCGTCTCGGCCATCGCCGCGTTCAAAGGGTTCACGGTTCCGCTCGCACCGCCGCTGCCCTGGCTGCCGGCCTTGCTCCTCGCCGCCATCGGAATCGCCCTACTCGTCCCGCCTCGAGACCCGGTGCACGGTGCCCGCCGCCTCGCGCTCGCCACCGTGGCCGTCGTCGCGACACTGCTCGCGACCACCGCCCGCACACTCGAACCGACCAACGATTTGCGCCCGGTCGCTACTTATCTCGCCGGGCTCGAGCGCTCCGGCGCGGCGATCGGTCACGTCGGTTCGTACCACGGCGAGTTAAATTTTCTGGGACGACTACGCCATCCGATCGACGTTCTCAAAGAAAACGAAATCGAGAGCTGGATAGCGGTACACCCAGATGCACACATCATTTCGTATGCACCGGAAGCGGTGGAACCTTACCGATCGCCCGCGCAGGGTTTCACCGCGCAATCGCCCGAATTCGCGCAACCTTATCGGAGCGGCGTGCTTCTCGTGTGGAACACTCGCGTGCAGCGCACTGACGGGCCACGCTAACCGCACGCGTCTTTCCCCGCCAATAACGGTAGCGTCTACGTTGTTACCGTTCGGGGATTCACCTTTGCTTCTGCGTTGATTCGCGCTCGCGCACCTCATATTTCGCGCGTGCGACTTAAGGGCGCGGCCGAATTGATCGCATCCGATCCGTTCCTCAGCGGCAGGCGTGGAGGAAGCGAAACTTCGCCTGCCGGCGAGCGTCGTCGAAGAACTCACCCCCCAATACCACGCGCGCGCCGAAGCGCCGGCAAGTGGAAACTTTGATGAGGGGTGCGTTGACCGGTGTGGAGCGCTACGCTTCTTTGACCTGAACGTGGTTTGCGGGGAACAGGCGTTCGACGCCAACGGCCACTGCGCTCGCGACGCAGTAACCGCCGACCAGCAACGCGAACGGGCTCAGCGTCTCCGGCCAGAGCCATTGCATCGCGACCGCGAGCGCGGCACCCGCGGCGATGCGCAACCCTTCGAGACGTCTCGCGTACGCGCGTGCTTCGAGCCACGCGCCCTGCACGTAGAGCGAAAAGCAGATCCAGACGAACGCCGACAGCACGAATGCGACCGGCAATTGGCTCTGCGCCTTGAGCAGCCACAGCGATCCTCCCGTCACCAGCCACAACTGCACGAAGTTGTAACCGCGGGCGAACGCGGTCACCGGCGGATCGAACTTTGGATAGCGCCAGTCCTTCGTCTGCTGCGGATCGACATCGGCGGGATACCAGCCGGGCGGCATGAGCCAGATTTTAATTTTGTCGGCCCAACGCCGCGTGCGCCACGCGAATCGCCACGTATCGATCCAAAAGTGAACGTTCGCCCACAACGGATTGAAACTTTTCAAGCCGGTGGTGATGCCGTAGACGCACGGGGCATCGGGACGCTCGTCTTTGAACGTGCCGAAGCAGCGATCCCACAAGATGAAAACGCCGCCATGCAATTCGCCGCGAACCGCCGCACCGACGCCTTTAAAGTGGCGGCGTGCCCTAGCAGCCTGTCGAACTGGCCGGCTCTTGTCGTGCTGCTGTCGGCTTGCTGTCGTGGGCGGCTCCCGTACTCTATGCGAATCTTGGCGCGGTCGTAGCAACGGGAGATTGAAAATGCTGGTTCGCGCGGGTTGCGCCGCTTCTACCTGCATCTGTTTCGCTACGTCGTCGTCCTAGCGCTGGTCGCCGTAAATCTGCTCGTGGCGCCTCAGCGCCTCCGTTCCTTGCGGGATGTTTCCGAGCACGACGTGCAGCTGCGCGTCTGCCGCGGGCGCGAGCTTACCGTTCTTCACGATATCGCCGACGTGACCCTCGATCTTGAAGCACGTTTTCCGGTCCTTTCCGCCGAAGCCAATAGGGTTTTAACGCAGCAAACCTGAGCGTTGGCGTGTCGAAACGGGTCTCCACCGGCGCGCGCTGTCGGGCCGCGCGGTTGCCAATCGTCCTTGGGTCAAACACCTTTATCCACCCGCATTAAGGAGAATGACGATGCAAAAGATTTCGCCCTGTCTGTGGTTCGACAACCAGGCCGAAGAGGCGGCCAAGTTCTATACGAGCATTTTTAAAAGCTCGAAAATTCTCGACATCGCCCGCTACACGGAAGCGGGCCAAGAAATCCACGGTGGAAAACCAGGCGCGGTGATGACCGTGGCGTTCGAGCTCGACGGCACGACGTTCGTGGCACTCAACGGCGGTCCGGCGTTCCATTTCACCGAAGCGATTTCCCTGCAGATCGACTGCAAGGATCAGCAGGAAGTGGACTACTACTGGGAGAAGCTCCTGCAAGGCGGTGGCAAGCCGGTGCAATGCGGCTGGCTGACGGACAAATACGGCTTGTCGTGGCAGGTCGTCCCCGTCGCGCTCAAGGAGATGCTCGTCGACAAGGACACCGCCAAGGCGTCGCGCGCCATGGAAGCCATGCTCAAGATGGTCAAGATCGATATAGCGACCCTGAAAAAGGCGTATGCCGGCTAGCCGGTCTTGACGTTTTGAAGGGCGCACGCGAATCCTTTTGGTCGGCTCAATCGTCGTAGCAGTACTAGCTTGCGGAGAGACGAGATGAGCCGGCCGGCTGACAAATCGCTGCAACTGTGGATATTGGCGCTTACCGTCATCGCCGCCTTCATGGTGTCGTTGGACGCTCTGGTGGTTAAGACTGCACTGCCCGCCGCCGAGAAAGCGTAGTTACCTACTAACGCACAAGAGGAGCCAAGTCATGAGACAAGTTATGGTTCGATATAAAGTGAAAGCCGATCGCGCGGAGGAAAATGAGCGCTACATCGCGGCCGTTTTCGAGCAGCTGAAGCGCGAACACTTGCCGCAAGTTCACTACGCTTCGTTCAAGCTCGAGGACGGCGTAAGCTTCGTTCATATTGCGTCGTTCGAGACTGACGACAGCAACCGCGCGCTACGCGAGCTACCGACCTTCAAGGCGTATCTGGAGGGCATCAGCGATCGGTGCCAGGAACAACCGGTGATCAGCACCATGCGCGAGGTCGGCACCTATCAATTCTTCGGCCGTTGAGGCGGCAGAACTAACACGTCATGTCGACACCCGATTCGATCCTGAGCGATCTGCAAGACGGCCGGCGCCGATTTCTCGCGCTGGTTGAAAACGTTCGGCCGGAGCTCCACCGTTATTGCGCTCGCATGGTCGGATCGATCACCGACGGCGAAGACATCGTGCAGGATACGCTCGCACGGGCGTACTACGAGCTATCCGAGCACAAAGAGCTGCCGCCGCTTCGTCCGTGGTTGTTCCGGATCGCGCACAATCGAGCGCTCGATTACCTGCGCCGTTACGAACGACGCATGAGCGAGCCCTTGGAGGCGGCGATGGAAATCGCGAGCGCCGAACCGGCCAACCCAGACAATGCACTGGCGCGCGATCAGGCGATGCGCGCCGCCATCTCGCGCTTTCTCGAACTGCCGCCGCTGCCGCGCACATGCGTGATCTTGAAGGACGTGCTCGATCATTCGCTCGAAGAGATCGCCGAAACACTCGACATCACGCTGCCCGCCGCAAAATCGGGCTTGCACCGCGGACGCGCGCGGTTGCGGGAGCTGGCGGAAGCTCCGGGGCCCGAAGCCCGATCGCGCACGGTTTCGGAAGCGCTGACACGTTATGCCGCTCTCTTCAACGCGCGCGATTGGGACGGCATACGCACGATGCTCGTCGACGACGTGAAGCTCGATCTCGTCACGCGCGTGAAGGCGCGCGGCGCGTACGTGCGCAACTACTTCATCAACTACGACGCGGTCCAGAATTGGCGGGTGGAGCCGGGCCTGCTCGATGGCCGCGAAATGCTTGCGATGTACAACAACGCACAGGACAACCACCCGAGCTACTTCGTCGAGCTTACGTTCGTCGATGATCGGATTGTTAACATCCGCGATTTCCGTTTTGTGAGCTATATCGCTCACGAAGCGGTGTTTGAAAGGTCCGGTTAGCCGGCACCGATAAGCGTCGAGACACTCGGACTGTGATTTGACCCCGAGACCGTCATAGGCTTAAGTCAACTGCAGGACGAATTGAACAAGCTCACGATGCACGAGTGGGAATCGTCGTTCGTGGGCGCCATTGCTATTCCCGCCGCTCAACGCGGTTATGATACGACGGTCAAGAAGCTCGTCACCGCGTTGTTTGCGGACAAGGAATTTCAAAATGCGATCAGAAAATAGTCGCGCGGATCGGAGCCGTATCCGCTCCGCTCCGTTATTCCTGCCTCGACTTTACTCCGTGGCTGCTCGCCGGCCCGCCATCTCATCAATGGTATCGAGCGCGACGAGGGAATGAGCGTACGCCGCGCCCGCTCGCATCTCGGCGGCTACCCAGATCGCTTCCATGATCTCCTCGGGCGTGGCGCCGTGCCGCAGCGCGGCTTTGGTGTGACCGCGAATGCAGTAAGGGCACTGCGTGATGTGCGCGGCCGCGACAGCGATCAGCTGTTTCGTTTTAGTCGGAAGCGCTCCGTCCGCGAAGACCCGCTCACTGAAGGCGGTGAAGCTCTCGTGAATGTGCGGCGCAAGTTTTTTCCGCGTTGCAGCGAGCTCGGGCGTTGATTTCGGCAGAATATCCTTCGGCATAATGTGACTCCTTCGATCGAGGCATTCGTGAATCGGATCGGATCGTGACTAATACGACGGGTTCCCGCTTGCGGCAGGGCCTGACCTTAAATCACCTCGCGGATGGGCGATGCCGCTTTAATCGCGCCCATAATCCTTGAGCAAACCGGCGCCGATGCGCTCGTTCATCATCTCCGTGCTTCCGTCGGTGTACGCCGCGATCTTCGCGCACGCCAGGTGGCGTCCCAGGGGATACTCCGCGCGCAGCCCCGCCGCGCCCATCGCCTGAATGCAGGCCGTAACCGCGGGAACCGTTACGCGACCCGCATACTTTTTCGCGTGCGCGGCGGCCATCACCGCGTCTTCGCCGGTTTCGATCAGCTCGCCGGCCGACCACGTCAGCCCGCGCAGCGCTTCCAGATCGTTCGCCACGTCGACGAGCGACCACTTCACGCCCTGATGCTCGATGACCGATCGCCCGAACGTTTTTCGCTCGGCACAATAATCGAGCGCGGTTTCGAGACTCGATGCGATCATGCCGCAGCACATCGCCGCCACGTAGACCCGCGCGCCGTTGACGCCCGCGAGCGCCTGCTTGAATCCTTCGCCCGGCGCCGACAGCACGTCCCCGTCCGGCACGAAGTAATCGCGCAACCGGAACCCACCGGCGCCGATCGCATGGCCGCCCAACAGCCGATACGCCTCGCTGCGCTCGAAACCGCCCTGTCGGGCGTCGACGAGAAACCCGCCGATGCCGCGATACCCGGCCGCCGGATCGGTCTGCGCGTATGTGATGAACAAATCGGCAACGGACGCGTTGGTGATCCACGCCTTCTCGCCGTTCAATATCCACCCGCCCTCGACGCGACGCGCGAGCGTCGCGATCGCCGCGAAGTCGCTGCCCGCGTGAGGCTCGGTGAGCGCCGTCGCGCCAAAGACCTCGCCGCGAATTAAGGCCGGAACGTGCGCCTCCCGGTGTCGCGCGGTCCGACTTGCCGCGAGCCGCGCCGCGACGTTCTGCGTGTTGATCAACGAAAACGTGAACGCCATATCGCCGCGCGCGAGCTCCTCGGCGAGCGCCAATTTGACGCGGTAGCGATGGCCGAGACCGCCGAGTGCAGTGGGAGTTTCGACTCCGAGCAGACCTTGTTCTGCCGCGGCGCGCAGCGCGGCCACGGGCACTTCGTGCGCGGCCTCCCACCCGGCGGCATTCGTAACAACGAACGACTCCCGGAACCGGCGAGCGCGCTCCAGGAGATCGTTCTCGCGGTCGTTGAACAAAGTGGACCAGGTTCTCGACATATCGTGTCACTCCCACCGCACGCCAAATTGGTTTGGCGCTGCGGCCGCCGAAATTGATTTTTCCGCCATCACCGAACGGTTCTCCGCGACAGATTCTTGATCCGCATCAACATCGATCGAGCAGGCGTCCATAAAATGACCGCGCAGCCGCATCCGAGCGGCAAGGAACTTCGCGGAGCGAAGGCATTTCTGTGAAGCGGAAGTAGGGAACAAGTCATCGAGCAAGGACTGCGGGATATCGATTTTCGTTGGCCGCCATTTAATTACAATTTCGAATACTCGAAAATCGTCTGGGCCGGCGACGCCGTTCCCGGCCGCGGCACTTTTTCCGTTATCGACGCGCCGGCGATCAGCGGCCCCAACCTCGCGTTCGTTGCACAAGTAAGTACGGGAAAAAGGCGATTTATCGAAAACGCGGTGGAGCGGCGAAAGTGATCGCTGACACCGACACGCAATACCGAATGGCACGGGTGAAATCAGCGAGCAGAGTTTGAGCGGCGACGTGCTGGTCATGCGCATCTAAATGGGAACATCCGACGGCGGACTTTACGTTGTGGACATGCGGCGAGTTTGGGGATTGGTCGCAGTAAAAGCCGAATCGATCACGTACGAAGCGCTCTTCGCACCACTACAACGCGATCGTGCCCACAGTTAGACGTATTTCGCGAAATCCCTCCCCCTAACCCTCCCCCGCTTTGCGGGGGGAGGGAATAAGAGGGCCAACATCCGTTTTTGAAATGCGGTCTACCAGGCCGGCGGCATTCGATGGTGCTTCCAGTTTTTATTTGGTCTCCTTGGAATCGTTATTGTCGTCGTTGTCTTCATTGTCGGTTACGTCGCCGCTACGGAGCACCTGATTGCGGATTTCACCTGCCGGAAACTGCTCGGTGTGGACATTCGCGTACGCCGCCCGCGCGCGTATCGCGGCCAGCACTTCGTCGAACTCGCCCGGCGCAATGCCTTGGTCCGCCGGACCGACCACGCTGGCGGCGGTCAATGATCCCTTTACCGTTCCGCTGGGCGTCGGACACGCCGGCGTATTGGCCGGTGGATTCGGCAGGTTGGAACATAGAAAAACCATAATGCCGCCATTGACGCGCGCCCGGCCGAGATGGAGGTGCGCCTCGCGCACGGGCGTCGTAAATCCGGAGTACGTCAGCTCGTAGTCGATTGCCGTACCCGCGCTGTTAATGGTTGCGCGGAATTCGCCGCTGGCGGGACTCGACCGCGCCGGGTTTTCTTCGTATCCCGTGAGACGCGGCGTTGCGAAAGACGTTGTGTCGGCGGCGAGCACAGCAGGCAGGACAGCGACGGCGGATAGAACGAAAAGCACGGGCACCGCACGAACAATTCCATTTTGCATGACTCCTCCTGGAGCATCTGCGCTTCGAGCGCGGGCGGCGAGTCTAGCGAAGCGGCTTCGTCCGCGCGACAACAAACTAACATCCGGCTGCGGGCAGCGATAAATTCGTACGAGTTGGGGTCGATACTAATTGCACCGACCGAACGCGCTTGTCCTTCCCGTATCAAACAGTGCGGGGGCGCGTTCAGTCCGCATGTGCCGAAGCTTTTCCGCATCCTGACGCGACATCGAATCGACGGCGCTGCCGCCGATCCAAAGAATCTGACGGGCCAGCTCGAAGAGCTCGGCGTTCTCTAGCGCGTGATCCAGATCGTCGCGGCGCGCGGCCGCGCCGTCTCTTCGATCGACGCAATACGATGACGCCGAGAGTCGAGTACTCCCACGCGTCCCGCTTGGTCGGACAAATTACTTGGAGAAAATTGCTCTCGCGACGCCTTGCGATCGCGCGATAAAAACGTCGACGCTGGGATGGGCAGACGACGATGCTCGCGCTAGACTGTTGCGATGCGGGTCACGCCTCTTCATCAGAGCGATTCCCTCTCGGCAACCGATTATCAATGCGACAAGGGCCCGGGCGAGAAGCCGCATTCGTCCGTCCACACGGCGTACTCGCTTTATTACTTGCGCCGCGGCAGCTTCACGTATCACGCGTTGGGCTATTCGCACGAGATGTCGCCGGGTTCGATACTCGTCGGGCATCCCGGCGATGAATACACCTGCACCTACGATCGCCATGTCTGGGGCGATGAAACGTTGATCTATCGGTTCGCGCCGGCGCTCGTTGAAGGCATGGGCGCGCACGACGCGCAGCTCTGGCGAATCGGCCGTGTTCCGGCGTTGCCGGAGCTGATGATGCTGGGGGAGTTGGCGCGCGCGGTCGCCGACGGCAAGAGCGATATCGGCATCGATGAAGCGGGCATCGCGCTCGCGAGCGCGTTCGCCAAGGCGATTTCCGGGCGCGCGCTAAAGCCGCTGCGCGTCGGCGTGCGCGATCGCCATCGCGCGGTCGAAGCGGCGCAGTGGATCGAAGCGCATTCGCAAGAGCCGATCGAGCTCGAGCATGTCGCCCAGGCGGTGGGCCTCAGCCCGTTTCACTTCCTGCGCTTCTTCACCAAAGTGCTGGGCGTCACACCGCACCAGTATTTGATACGCGCCCGCCTGCGTCAGGCCGCACGCTCGCTGATCGAGGAAAACCGTTCCATCACCGACATCGCGCTCGATGTCGGCTTTGGCGACGTCTCGAATTTCGTGCGTACGTTCCATCGCGCCGCCGGCGTGTCGCCGCGCCGTTTTCGTCAGGCGGCGAAAGGCGACCGCGAAGTCCTGCAAGCGCAAATCGCTGCCCTCGCCGCCTGAAGCGGTTCAATTGTTTTACCTACTCTTGGCGTAGCCCAGGCCTTCGACGATGCGTCCGTCGCGCACTCGCATGATGTTGACGCCGCGCTGCATGGCGCCATCCGCCTGATGAAGCTTCCACAAGACGATCGCTCGGTCCTTCGCGACGATCGTCTCTTCCAGCTCGAAGCGCGTCCCGGGCATGGTCGCGACTTCACGCCATCGCTCCACGCACGCTACGCCGCCGACGAGGCGCGGGCTCGGGACCGGCCGGATGTTCTCGATCACGCAGTCATCGGCAATCAGCTCCGGCAACGCGCTCGGGTCACGGCACAGAAAGACGTCATTGAAGCGCCGCATGATCTCGGCGGTCTCGTTTTCCTGATCCGTGGTTTTCTTCATGACTACCTCTGTTGCGCGCCGGCGGCCAACGCCTCGGGTGCGTAGAAGATTCCTTCCCCGCGGCCGACGCGCACGAGCCCTTCCGCTGCGAGAGCCTCCTGCACTTTGGGTCGCGCCGAAATGCGAACCACGAAATCCTTCAAGACCGGCCAACGATCCAACTCGACTTTGAGCCACGGCGACCAATTCAGCACGACGAACAAATACGCGTCGGCGACGCTCAGCGACTCGCCCATCAGATACGGGCCCGTAAGCTGTTGCGCGAGCCAATCGAGCCGCTTGTTGACGTGCTTCGCCAGCGCCTCCTTCGCGGCGGCGTAATCCGGGCTGAACATCATCGCCATCGGCTTGTGCAACTCGGACGTGACGAAGTTGAGCCAGGACTGCAAACGCACGCGCGCCATCGTGCCGGGCCGCGGCGCGAGACCCGCGTCCGGCCGAAGGTCGGCGAGATATTGCACGATCGCCGGTCCTTCGATGATGTGCCGGCCGTCGTCGAGCTCCAGCACCGGCACGTAGCCATTCCCGTTGACCTCTAGAAAGTTTTCACCCGTCGGCGTTTTGTGGGTTTTCCGGTCGACCTCGACCAGCTCGATCGGGATGCCGAGCTCACGACAGACGATATGCGGCGACAGAGAACAGGCGGCGGCGTGAAAGTACAGTTTCATGGTGCTCCTCGTTTGATCGATGTGTGTTCGCCCGCCGGCATGGCGGGAATGTGGGCGCACGATATCGAGACTCGTGAATGCGAACTTGGCGAAAATTGCTGCCTGCCGGCGCCACACCGCGCACCTTCATTGAGATCGGGGCAGTTGGTGAGAAACAACTGGAGGTTCGTAGAGCCGTGATCGCGGCCGAATTCTGGCAACCGCCCGGTTTTTCTGGCACGGAGCCTGCTTATATAGACACGAAGGAGTCGTGCAACGAGGTGGCCGGTGTCCAAGAAAACCGTCGCTGTCTTTGAAAACGAACCCGTCAACGTCGCGGATCTTGGCGGCCAGCAGCTATTTCGGCAGGTCAATCTGGTGGGGCTCGAATCGCTGCTGCAAGACTGCCCCGCCCTCACGCTGCGCGAAGGCGCGGCGCTCATCGAGCCCGGACAATCGAATCACGTGCTGTACCTCGTGCTCCTCGGGCGTCTGCACGTGTATGCCGGCGAGCCCACTGGAGAGCCGTTGGCGATCATCCAAAAAGGCGAGTGCGTGGGGCTGATGTCCCTGATCGATCAGGAACCGTGCCGCGTACACATCGTCGCGAAACAGGCGTGCCGGCTGCTCGTGATCGATGAGGAGCGATTTCTCGCGCTGGTCAACAGCTCAAACGCCATCGCCCGAAACGTGTTGGCGATGGTGATGCAGTACTTGCGCGGAAAGAACACCGCCGCGCCCGAGCGCGGCAAGCTGCAAAAGCGCATGGAGGAAAACTCGAACGTCGATCCGGTCACGGGCTTGTACAACCAGCGCTGGCTCGAGGGAGTACTGAATCGACAGATGGTGCGCTCGGCCACGGATCGCAAACCGCTCGCCGTGCTGGTCGTCGCTATCCCCGGCTTCGCCGATTTCAAAAAGGAATTCGGCGACGAGCTGGCCGATCACGCATTGGCGGTGGTCGGGCGAGTCATCGCCGCTAATGTGCGTCCAACGGACATGCTCGCGCGGCACGACTCGGATCGCTTCATCGTCGTGCTGCCGGACGCCGACGTTACGGCCACCGCCGCGGTGGCGCGTCGAATCCGCGAAGCGGTCGCGCAGACCCCGATTGAAATCCCCGGCGCGTGCCGGTTGCCGCCGCTGAATGTGATCACGGGCCAGATCCAGATGAGAGCGCTCGTCGCCGCGCGCAAGCTGATCGACGAAGCGATCGGCACCGTGACCGGGCGGGAAAGTGCGGGATCGCCGCTCGCGGCAGCCGGCTGACACCCGGGTCGCAAGAGCTGTCGGGAACAAACGGCTCCTTTCTCAAAACAGTCTGTGGAAGAAGTCGCGCTTTCCTTAGCCGACCTCGATCGAATGCCATTGTGCGCGTTTGTCGTCGGCTCCTATTCAGTAGCAGCACGATCGGTCGTGCCGGTCTTTGCTCCTCGGCTACGCGGTCTTCGATCGCACGCGCCTTTCTTGCATCGAAGGTGTGCATCGCGGAACTGGTCCAACTTCACGGGGGTAACAGTGCCCCGCGTGCTTGCGGACTACATGAACCGCGTCGCCGCGCGCGCGGCGTACAGCAGCGTTGAAGGCAGGGGGTTTGGCGTGAGGAGCGCGCGTCAACAAAAATAGAGAGCGCAGAGCGGTGGCTGGTCTGGAATCCGGAGTCTCGGCCAGCTTCCGACACTGCATGACCGCGATTCCTGTTCTGCGAATTTTTACCCTCTGTCGTGAGGACGGAACAGCGACCCGCCGGTCAGTTCACCTTCGACACGAGTTTCCGGCTCAACTCCCAAAGCCGCTCGCGCGCCTCTTGGTCATAAGCCTGTGCGTGCGCTCTCGCCGGCGTCATGCCGCTGAAGTAGGCGCCATTCTTCAGGTCATCCCGCGTAACGAGTTGCATCACCGCGTCGGCTCCTTCATCGACGGTGGTCCAGGGTTTGATTCCCGACTTACGCACCATGTTGGTGTCCATGTAGGTCGCGGGATGGAGGCTGTACGTTGTAACGCCGCTGCCCTCTAGCTGCTCGGCAAGCGTCACGGTGAACGTGATCTGCGCGAGCTTGCTCTGCGCGTAGGCGCGCGAGGAGCTGTAATTTTTCTCGATCTGCGGATCGTTGAAATCGATCGGCGCCTGAGCGCCCGAGGCGACGTTCACGATACGAGCGGGTGCGCTCTTCTTCAGCAGCGGCAGGAGCAGGTCGGTCAGCAGGAAATGCGAGAGATAATTCACCTGGAAGTGCAGCTCGTAGCCGTCGGCGCTGAGCTTGCGCGGCGCGCCGGAAAGCGCGATTCCGGCATTGTTCACCAGCAGATCCAGCCGCTCGTAATCCCGCTTGATGTCCTCGGCGAATTGGCGAACTTCAGCGAGCCGGGCGAAGTCGGCCGAATAGAAGCGCGCGCTACCGCCGCGCTTTTCGATTTCCTTCACGACCGCCTCGCCGCGCTCGCTATCGCGTCCATGCACGATGACGTGCATGCCGCGCGCGGCGAGTCGAAGCGCCACTTCGTGACCGAGCCCCGACGTGGAACCGGTGACTAGCGCAACCATTCGTTTGCCCTCCTGTGCGGTCCGTGCTTGGCCGTCGGCATCGGCGCTCGAATTCGTTGAGGCGAAGACCGAGGCCGCCGCAAAGACGAGCACAATTATGGAGAAGCGGGCGGAGTGACGCATAGCGTTATGGTACCCCTCATCCTGCTTCGTGTTCGCTGCGCGCATCCACGCTCTCGCGGTCCCGTGCCTCCCCCAGCCGCCTTGAGGCAAAGCCGAGCCGCCGCAGAGCGTGCGCCCCATCGCAAAATCTCTCCCCAATGGCCCCCAAACCGGTGCGCACCGGATAATAGGCGCTTCGGATTCTCGCGATGTCGGATCGGAGACGATCCATTCGTCCTTGAGTTACCGTGACCATCACCGGAGTGCCGATATGAGAAAGATTGTCGCTGCGACTTTTATGAGCTTGGACGGCGTGATGCAGGCGCCGGGCGGACCCGAAGAGGACCCCACCGGCGGCTTCACCTTCGGCGGCTGGACGTTCCACTACTGGGACGAACTCATGGGGCAGGCCATGGGAGAGGTATTTTCCGCGCCGTTTGAGCTGCTGCTGGGCCGCAAGACCTACGAGATTTTTGCCGCGCACTGGCCCTATGTCGACGACCCCATCGCGAAAGCGTTCAACGCCACCAACAAGTACGTCGTCACGTCGTCGACGGAACCGCTCACCTGGAAAAATTCGATTGCAATCGACAGCAATGTCGCGGCCGAAATTGCGTATCTCAAACAACAAGACGGCCCCACCCTGCTTCTTCAAGGCAGCAGCCAGCTGATTCAAACGTTGCTGGCCCACCAGCTGATCGACGAGTTCAAACTCTTGATATTTCCGGTGGTGCTCGGCCGCGGCAAGCGGCTGTTCGGCACCGGCACGGTTCCCGTCGCGTTGCAGCTCGTCGACAGCAAAGTGTCGACGACAGGCGTCGCGATCAACACGTACGTGCCGGCCGGAGAAGTTCGTACCGGATCGTTTCAGCTGGAACCGCCGACGGAGGCCGAACTAGCGCGCCGCAAAAAGATGAAGGTCGAGGGGTGACGAACTCCACAGCTTTCGAGCACTTCGACCTCTTTGTTGCTCCCGTGAGATGGCGAATCCTGCGCATCGCCGGCATCGGTGCATAACGGCACCGCCCGCCGGTCGATGCCTTCCTTTTTCCCGCGCCGATCACATACCCAAGGAGGCGATGCGGTCGAAGACGAATTCACCCCACCTTCAGGAAATAGGTGATGAGGGCGGCCATGTCAGGGACGAATGAAAACATGATTAGGTTGAGCCCCAGCCCCAGGCCGAACCAGCGTCGCGTTTTGAACAAATAGTAGGGAGCGATGACCGGCCACGCAAAAAAGACGAAGGCAGCGAATTCGAAGGGTGCGGAAACCGCTCTTTGTTTACGGTCCAGTTCGATGAACCATGCGACCAAGAACGAATACGAGATCACGTAAAGTCTCGCGGCATTCGGCGATACCTCACCTCCATAACATGTAATCAGTACTTGATAGATCGTACTGACGATCGTTATCAAGACGATGGTGGTGAGTGGAAAAGTGATCTTTCCTACCGTCATTCGCTGCGTGCTTTAATGTTCTTGTCAGTATAGGCAAGGTGCGCCAACGACGATTGTGGCCCGCACCGACGCGAAACGCACGATCGGGGCTCGGTCGACACACGCATCGCCTGGCGCTACCTGGTTTGGAAAGATCTCTACAGGACACTATGTCGTTTCGATGAGATGATCGCCTGCAGCGCGTTTCGAAGTGCCACGTCCCGCGGATCACCGGTGAGCGACGTCCCCATCTGGCTGGTGACGTACCCGTAGCCGATGCCGGTCCTCGGGTCGGCGAAGCCCATCGCGCCGCCTGCTCCCAGCGCTCCGAACGAGCTTTCGGTTCCGAAAGGCCACATGGGACTCGGCTTCGTGAAGCCGAGTGAAAACCGTACATCGCCCTTCAGACACTCGTCTTGGAAACCGTGCGTCGGAGGAATCGGCGGTGCCGCCAACTCCTCCAATGTTTCCGGACGCAACTGAAGTTCCCGTCCTCCCGTCGCGAACACGCTGTAGGCGCGCGCGATAGCACGCGCGGTGCCAACACCACCGCCCGACGGCACTTCAAAGTCGCGCGCGTAGATGCGCCGCGCGTCGTGAACCACTTCGGAACCGGGATTCACCGCGAGCGCCCGATGGATGTTCGAGTGCCGATTGAACATCGTGATCATGAGTCGGATCGGAAACCCATGCGGCATCCACGGACCGCTGGGTTTCGCGAGCGTCGCCAGTCTCGCATTCGGGATCGATTCGGGCAGACGGATGTAGAAATCGAGCCCGAGCGGCGTCGCGATTTCGTCCTGAAAGAACTGCCCGAGGCTGCGATGCCGCGGGTCGATCCGGCGCAGCAACTCGCTCTGATAAAAGCCGAGCGTGAGCGCGTGATAAGCCTGCCGTGTGCCGGGCTCCCACGTCGGTCGCTGCCGGGCCATGATGATCGCCAGACGATCGAGATCGGCAACCACGCTTTTGTCCACCGGCTCGTCGAAAGCAAATAGACCGCCTTGGTGCGCCAGGAGTTGACGAACCGTCATTCGCTCTTTTCTCCGCTGAGCGAACTCCGGCCAATACGTGCAGACGCGCTCGTCGTAATCGAGCCAGCCGCGCGAATGAGCGAGCGCGAGCGTCATCGCGGCGAGGCCCTTGGTTGCCGAGTACACCAGCACCATCGTGTCCTCTTCCCAAGGCTCTTCCGTCGATTTGTTGCGCACACCGCCCCACAGATCGACGACCTTCTCGCCTCGGTAATACGCGCAACATGCGCCGCCGAGTTCGTGTCGCCACCCGAAGTTCTCGGCAAACACGGCGCGCATGGGCTCAAAGCCCGCGCTCACGTGCCCGTCAATGCGGAGGGCGGGGCGATGCTTCGGATGGAATGCCATGTCCCGTGAGCTTACCGCGCCGGCTTTAGGAGCGACACGGCTATACGACTACGGTCTGTCCCGGTTTGCGTATTGACCCGATCGAGCGTAGCCGTAGGAGAAATCGAACTTGGCCGCTTTTGCCTTACTGTTACAAAATAAATTGATGCCGTGACACGTAGACGTACCGAACCACCGAAACTGAAATGGAATTTCTCGATGCATGACATCGAACGTCGTTTGACTACCGGCTTACGAGAACGAATCAACAGCCTTCGAGCGCTGCTCGCCGCCGCGCTTGCACTCGTCAGCCTCGGCTCGGCAAACGCGGCGAACCCTCCGCTTTCCGGACTCGCGAGTCTGCTGGTTCCGGGGCTCGGGCAGGCGAGCAACGGCGATTACGACGAGGCCGCGACACACTTCGGCATCTTCGCCGTTTCCGCGCTCGGCGCGGTCCATTACAGCCAGCAGGACGATTACCTGGATACGAACGAGCGTTTCGATGAGGCCAACAATCGTGAATTCATCAACCGCACGACGCTCAAGTACGACTACGCCGCGCGGATCGCGACCGACATGGCGCTCTATTCCTCCTACGCGGCGTATCGCGATGCACGCGCCCGCGACAACTCCGGCTATCGTCTCTCCGCGCCGCGCGAATCGTTGACCGATCTCGCCGCCGCGCCGTTCTCGTTTCAGTATCTCTCGCGCCCGACGACCTTCATCCCCATCGCCATTCAAGCCGTCGCCGCGTTCAGCGGAAGCAACCGCTACCGCGTCGATCGCGCCAACGACGTGAGCAAAAACGATCTCTACGCTTTCACCTTCATTGCGAACGAGATGACCGCCGTGGGCGAGGAAGCGATGTTTCGCGGCTTTCTGAATAACGAGTTCAGCGACCGCTACGGCGACAACTGGGGTTTAGCGATTTCGTCCGTTATCTTCGGCCTGTCGCACAGCGGCCAGGGACAGACCGCGAACGCTGCGCAGGCAACCCTCGCCGGCGTGTATCTGGGCTGGCTGCACCAGCGCAACGGTTACGAGGCGAGCGAAGGCGCGGCGCTGCACTACTGGGTCAACGTACTGGCTGGCGTCGCGGCGATACGGAACGGGGGGAGTGCGCAGTTGGTGAGCTTCAACGTCTCGTTTTGACCGTTTTGTCGACAATCGGGCCTAAGTACCAAAAACTAAATTCATTTGCTCCCTAGAAACGTACCGGTAGGTTTGAGGCGGATGAAATCCGTTCCATAGTCTCCGAAGCTTGTTCAGCCAGACTGGTTCTCGTAGAGTTTTTATTTCACTGAACTCGATTGCAAAGACTCTGGTTGCACCAGAGAAATACCAGTCGAATTCCTTTCGTACTATCCCCGCCCGATTGCGAACGCGAGGCCATAGAAGGTTCGCCGATGCGGAAGACATCACCTTATTGACTATTCCATAGCCCACTAGCGCCATAGTCGGCGAAGATTCGTAGATCAAGACTAAGTCGCCGCGACTTACTTTGGGGCGAGTCCGTCGAAGCTCTACTCGCTTTTCGCCACGCAACAATTTCTCTGCATATTTTGGTCGCACAGACAACAACAGCGCTCGGTCAACGGTTCTAAATATGCTTGGCATAAGGCCTACCCAATCGGTAAAGCTCCACGAAGGTGTCTATCGTTATCGAAACGGGAGAACGTACATTAGTTTTAACTCCCCGTCGCGTTAGAACCTCTTTGAGCGCAGTCCACGCAATTGGCTGCTCGAGCGTCTCCGTATGTCCGAAACGAAGAGCCATAATATTCGTATCGATCTTTCGGCCCGCTGTTTCATACACGTCCCTCCATTCATACACTCCCAACCGTCGAAACCTGCGGAAGAGGTCTTTCGGTTTTCCTGTCACGACCTCCTCCAGAATTGAGCACGCTCGCAACATCCCCGATCCACCAAAACCATCCGCATGACTCACGTACCAAAGAATTCGGGACGGTACGATCGGCGCTCCAAAATAGTTCTTGCGGTAATACACGCCTTCTTGTTGCAGGGCAAGATCAATTCGCGCACCAAATAAGTCCTGCCTCGCGAGCTGTTCGTCAAACAAATCCTTCGCCCATGCAGGCTGAATAGGCACAATATAGCTAGACATTGGGAAATTAGTTATTTTGACCGGCCAAAGTGCCTTCTCGATCTCCACCGCGAGAATTGGCTGGTCCCTTGTTATCGCTTCCACCCTCGTAGCGACCTGTTCGATTCTCTCCTTATTAGTAGACGTTAACGAATCTTTTGCGAACCGCAGCAGGAACCGGGCAACGTCACTTGACGTTCCTATGGCTGGAACCCCGACCTTAATCCATGCACCATCCGATGAGACAAAACCGGAATCACTAAGAGCTGCGATGGAAGCTGGCGGAAGAAAAGGGTCTGAAATAACGGTCAGTTTCAGCCCGTCTTTACAACGTGAAAGATGCATTTGTGTTAGTAGACACCTCGCCAATGTTTTTTCGAGAGTGAATCTCTTTACCCTAAAAATCGGCACTTCATCGATATCAGTTCTTGCGCCCTCAGTGGCCTGAACATATAAGGCAAGCAGATCCGAGTTCTCGTCTTGTATCACTCGACAGTTGTATCGATGCGGGTCCGCCATGAATCGCAGTATTCTTCTGCGAAGATCTGCCTGGGTCTCACCAGCCTGGCTTTGCTGGAACACGTTTACCAGTCGTTCCAACTCTCCGGTTGTGATCAAACGAGTTGAAAGGCTTGTTCCCGCAAGCCGCACCGGAAGATAGTCTGTTTCGCTCTCCAGGGTGTCTAGGTGGATGACCAATTCCGCCGGCCTTAGTACCCAAACGCCAAACTTCGCGTAGATAGGATCCGCCAAAGACAATAGATAGTCGTCCCTTGTCACAAAAAACTTGGCGTCGCCCGCTATAGCATAAGCAAGTTGCCTTAGATCCGATTCATCTTGGGGACCAAGGGGCGAAGGAAGCAGTCCTTTTAGTACGATTTCCGCTTCCTCACGTGCGCTGGGTGAACTCTCGATCAATCTAAAATTCATCGCGCGCTTACGTTCGCGATGACGCACGGCCGCGTCGTCCTGTCGATCTATCTCGTTCAGTAATTCGGGAGTCACACATAGCTCGATATTCGCTAACATCCAATCCGCGATGAGCGCCCGAGACTCCTCGCTATCGATATCATCTTCACTAACGAAATCGAAGAATATGTTTGCGTCTATTACTACAAGAATCTTGTCGGAGAGTGTGGGATCGAAAACTTTGGAAAATAAATCTGGATGCTGATAGTCGAGACCCCAGACGGTAAGAGTTTTTGCGTCCGAGCCTCTTCCGGGACGATCTGCGAGGGCCACGAACCCGAATTTGGCCAGACTTTCGATACATGAAAATCACGTCTGCAGCTCAATCGGATACCGCGCAACGTGTGCGTCACCTGTTTTAACTTCTCAATCAGACTCCGGGCGACGTGCTGACTACGGTATGAAGCGCGTACACAAAGATGAACGATGACTACAAAGTTGCGGGATACGCGATATAACAGGTACCCAACGCACTTACCAGAGGGCGTAGTCGCAATGAGTATTTGTCGCTTTGCGGCGTACTCGTCAAAGGCTCCTTCAGGGAAAAAGCCGAGCGTCGCCGAGTTTTCTCGCCATAGCTGCTTAACAACAGCGAGAAACTCTTTCTCAGTTCTTACGTCTAGCTCGTGTACAGTGAAAATTTCCATTGTGTAACAGCACATCGCACGACGCGCAGATCAGTTAGTTCTTATAAATATGCATTACGAGTGTAGGGCAGGTTAAAGTTGATCGTGACCATAACGCAACGGCGCGAAGGCACGTAAAACGACATTCGCGTTAAGAATGCGAGCGATTACCTCGGGGACTTATGCAGGACCAATCGCTGGCAACTTTATGGCGTCAGGCCGAGTTGTTAGGGCTAACCTGTCGGATTGATCCCTATTTGGCGACAGCTACCGTCAATAGTCGCTCGATCTCCTCCGCCCCATACCCCAACTCCCGCAAAATCGCTTCCGTGTTCTCGCCGAGCGACGGCGCGCCGGGGCCGGGCGCGACGGGCGTTTTGCTGAATCGAATCGGATTGCCGCTCGCTTTGTAGGTGCCGAGGTCGCGGTTCTTTAGCTCCCAGATCATTCCGAGCGTCTGCGCTTGCGGGTCGGTGTAGAGGTCCGAACGGTAATTTACTCGTCCGCACGGCACGCCGGCGGTTTCGAGCACCTGTAGCCAGTGCGCGGTTGTGTTTTGTTTCAGGTGCTCCGCGATCGTGTGCATCACCGCCTTCTGCTCGAAGTACGCTTCGTCGGAAAGATCGCCGACGTCCTTTGCAACGTGCTTGTCGACGACGCCGAGCGCCGCGCACATCTTCTCGCGCTGGCCTCGATTGAGCGCGGCGATGCTCAAATAACCGTCGCCCGTCTCGTAGACGCGGTAGTAGGCATAAACCTGCCGGTCGGTCGGGCGGTGCAAACAATCCGGCACTTCGATCGGCCGCGCGGTGTCCGGCAGGTCCGCGCGCAGACGCATCTCGGCGAACTCGTCCATGATGTGGGTGTGCTTCTTTCCTTCCTGGTGCGCGGTCTTCAGGATCCGCACCTCCTCTTGATGCTGATGCGCGTCGAGCTGATCGATGTGAATCAGGTTCTGTGCTTGCAGCGCCATCCCCGTGCTGAAGAGCGACGTCTCGATCTTCTGCCCCTCGCCGGTCCGGTTGCGATAGTACAAAGCGCTCACGATCGCGAGCGCGTTCATCATGCCGGTGCCGAGGTCGATGTAAGGAATCGCGCCCGGGCCGCGCGGCGTGCCCTCCTCGTCGGCGTAATTCGACATTACGCCGGACGCGGCATGCCCGATGATGTCGAAGCCTTTGCGCTTCCGGTACGGCCCGACGTCGCCGAACGCGGTACTGGACAGAAAAATGATTCCCTTGTTGATGCGCGCGAGCGTTTCGTAGTCGATGCCGAGCTTCTCGGCGGCGCCCGGCACGAAATTCTGTACGACGACATCGGCGTGCGCGACGAGCTTGTGCACGATCTCCCGCCCCGCGGGTTGGCGCAGATCGACGCTCAGGCTCTCTTTGCCCCGATTGAACGCGAGCGACATGCGGCTGTTGCCGCGATATCGCGCCCACGTGCCCAGACGACGCTCCTCCGCGCCGTCGGGCGGCTCGATCTTGATGACGCGCGCGCCGAAATCCGCGAGCAGCGAGGCGCAATACGGCCCGGCGATGTATTCGGAGAAATCGAGGACCGTGACGCCCTCTAATAGCGATGAGCTCATTTGAACCCCTTTGCGAAATAGCGCAGACGAATTAGCGGCCTGCGGCGAAGCGATTTAGTTTGACGAGGTGCGAATTGCGAGATCTAGTCTCTTTGTTCATAAGCGTGTTGATTAATTATTAGTGTTCGTTGCGCCGGACGGAATTGTTTACCGCGGCGGTAACCGCAAGGCGCACTTTGCCACCGCCGGCTCGTTTCGCTCAATGCCTTGCCCGCAACCGCTGGCACCGCTACACCGCGACTTAATGCATCGCGCGCTCGGTTCGCTTGCCTGGGACTATCTAAATGTCGAGGGAAATCGGCCGGGGAACGGCGAAATGGCAGGTCGGGGAGTCCGATATGTTCACGGCAGGAACTTCATGAGTGCAGAGGGCCGTTAAAAATCGCCGCGGCATCGCGTCGCGCCGGGAGCCTGCGGCCTGGCAGGCTACACGTTCGGGTTAGCGCACCAAGTGATGCGCGCTCGACTTCGCGCGCTGGCAGTTCGCTTCAACCTTCGGTTGCAGCGCGCTGCACACCCAAGTCTTGTTGCCGTTTTTTATGATCGTTTCGTCTAGAACCGGATAGCGCATTGAGAGTGCGCGCAGCGAGGCCACGTCGCGTTTCGATGGCATATACGCGCAGACGAGCAGCAAGCCGCCGGGATTGAGCGCGCGCTCGTAGCGCTCAACGGTGCCGATGGGGTCGTAGAAATAGCAGAGAATGCCGTTCAAAACGATAGCGTCGAACCGTTCGGTCGGCTCGTAGGTTTCCGCGTCCGCGCAAATGAACGTTGTTTTTTTGTCCTCCGCGTCCTGAATTTTTGCCAACGCCGTTTTTGAAAAATCGATGCCGACATAACGCCCGTAGCCATGCGGGCGGTAGTGACGCAGCAACAGACCTTCGCCGCAACCCACATCCAGCACGGCGGCGTTCGGTTTCAGGTACTGCAGGTAGCCGACCAGCACCATGTAGTGCGCCAGTTCATCCAGCCGCGTCAGTAGCGTCCAGCTGCCGCTGCGGTACTGCCGCTCCCACGCCTCCCGCGAAATGGGCACATCACCTTTGAAGCGTCGTTGCTCCCACGCCAGAAACCGCTCGGCGAATTGTGTCGCAAATGGCAGCGGGCGGCCGAAAATGTGGCGGTAATACAACCAATCGATGGCGGGGGCCAGCGGGCGGACAACGCGTCGACGCGCGGCAATCAGCCGCTGCTTGAGGCTCGTCCCGATTGCGGGTCTCCAGGAGAAAGTTCGACAAGACACAATGCGATCTGACCTTACGTGACTGCTTCTTTGCGGCGCATCGGGAGAACAGAGTAAGTAGTGTGTGGTAGTTTTTTTGATGGCGCTCCCCTCAAGCCGCCGGATTACCGCGCACGATTCCATCGCGCAACCGCGCACCCATCACGCAAACGTGGACAAGTCTCACCGGGGCCGCGAGCGTTACCGGTTGACGGCTGGCTCCGCGCAATAGTCCGTCTCTTATTTTCGCCCTTCAATTGCGCAGGCATGAAGCGAGATGCACCACGTCGGCCCAAGACGCTGCGCAAGCTTTGCGCGGACACTACCAAAAATAGTGGGTAAAAATTTCGCCGTTTTGGTTCATATTTTGCATCGCGGCAGGAGCCGCCAAATTCGGCTTCTTGAATTGCACTCCCGATCAATCGAAAGCTAGAGGAAGAAACTATGTCTTACTTGGTCCCGACCGAATTCGCGACGAAGATGGTCGATGCGGGCGAATCCAAAGTTTACATGTCAACCCGGGATACGGTCATCAGGGCGTATATGGCCGGAGCCATATTGGCGTTAGCTGCCGTATTTTCTATCACGATCAATCAGCAGACCGGGCAGCCCATTATTGGCGCAGTTCTGTTTCCGGCCGGATTTTGCATGTTGTATTTGTTGGGCTTCGATCTCCTGACCGGTGTTTTTGTTTTAACGCCGCTTGCACTGATCGATAAACGCCCGGGCGTGACACTCGGGGGCGTCTTGAAGAATTGGGCGCTCGTCTTCGTGGGCAACTTCCTCGGCGCGCTGACCGTCGCGGTGATGATGGCGATCATCTTCACGTTCGGCTTCACGACCGAGCCCAGTCCCGTCGGCAAAATGATCGCCGGCATCGGCGAAGCCCGCACCGTAGGTTACAAAGCGCACGGTGCAGCGGGAATGTTGACGCTCTTTATCCGCGGCATGCTTTGCAACTGGATGGTGTCGACGGGCGTCGTGGGCGCCATGATCTCCACTTCCGTGAGCGGGAAAGTGATCGCCATGTGGATGCCGCTCATGGTCTTCTTTTATATGACCTTCGAGCATTCCGTTGTTAATATGTTTCTGTTCCCATCCGGTTTGATCCTGGGCGGAAACTTCTCGATCATGGACTACTTCATCTGGAATGAGATTCCCACGGTCGTCGGGAACCTGGTGGGTGGAATAGCGTTTACGGGACTGACTTTGTACGCCACGCACGTCCGAACCGCTCCGAAAAGAACCCTGCGGGTCACGAAAGCCGCCTAGGCCGGGGCTTCTCGCTTTCGACGGGAAAAAATGCCCAATCAGTTGAAAATATCCGTAGGGCAACATTCCGACAAAGGCCGCAAGGAAACCAACCAGGATTTTCACGGCGCTTATATACCCGAAGAGCCGCAGCTGAGCTCGAAAGGAATCGCGATTGCACTGGCCGACGGCATCAGCAGCAGCAAGCTGAGCCGGACGGCCAGTGAAGTCGCGGTTAAGAGCTTTCTCGAAGACTACTACTGCACGTCAGACGCCTGGTCGGTAAAGAAGTCGGCCCAGCGCGTGTTGATGGCCGCCAACTCCTGGCTGCATTCGCAAACGCAGCAAAGCCCGTACCGTTTCGACAAAGACCGGGGCTACGTGTGCACGCTGAGCGCGATGGTGATCAAATCGACCACCGCGCATATTTTTCATGTCGGTGATACACGAATCTATCGGTTGCACGCAAACGCGTTGGAGCAACTGACGCACGATCATCGAATCTGGGTTTCCCAGGAAAAAAGCCATCTCAGCCGCGCGCTCGGCATCAATCCTCATCTCGAGATCGATTATCAAGCACTGCAAGTGGACGAAGGCGACATTTTCTTATTTGCCACGGACGGCGTTTACGAATTTGTCGACGCCGACTTTTTCCTCAACGCCATCCGCGCAAACGAGAACGACCTGGACACCGCAGCTAAATTTATCGTTGCTAAAGCTTATCGGCGCGGCAGCACGGACAACCTTACGGTGCAGGTCGTGCGCGTCGAAGAGCTGCCGCGTCAGGACGCAAAGGAGGCGTACCAGAAGCTGACCGAGCTGCCCTTTCCGCCGATACGACAGGCAAGAACGACGCTGGACGGTTACCACATCGTCAGGGAAATCCATGCAAGCCATCGCAGCCACATTTATCTCGCGGTCGACGACGAAACCAAGGCGCGTGTTGTCATAAAAACACCTTCCATTGCGCTACAGGACGATCCGGCGTATTTGGAAAGATTTCTGATGGAGGACTGGATCGCCCGACGAATCAACAGTGCACACGTACTGAAACCCTGCGAGCAAACCCGCAAGCGCCACTATCTCTACACCGTCACGGAATTTGTCGACGGACAGACATTGACGCAGTGGATGATCGATAACCCGAAGCCGGATCTCGAAACCGTGCGCGGAATCATCGAACAGATTGCGAAAGGACTGCTCGCTTTTCACCGGCTGGAAATGCTGCATCAGGATCTGCGGCCCGACAACATCATGATCGACAGCACGGGCACGGTGAAGATCATCGACTTTGGCTCGACGCGAGTCGCCGGTGTGATGGAAATCGAATCGCCGATCGAGCGGCCGAATTTCGTCGGTACTGCCGCCTACACCGCACCGGAATATTTCTTAGGGGAAAGCGGGACGACGCGCTCGGATCTGTTTTCCCTCGGCGTTATTGCCTATCAAATGTTGTCCGGCAAACTGCCGTATGGCACCCAAGTGCCTAAAGCAAGAACCAGAGCCGCGCAAAGAAAACTCGTGTACAAGTCGGTGCTCGATGAAAACCGTGAAATTCCGGCGTGGATCGACGAGGTACTCCGCAACGCGGTACATCCCGACCCGACCAAGCGTTACGAGGAGTTGTCGGAGTTCACGTACGACCTGCGTTATCCGAGCCAGGCTTATCTGAACAAGGCGCGCGCGCCGCTCATCGAGCGCAGCCCGGTCGTCTTCTGGAAAAGCGTTTCCCTTATCCTGGCAGTCGCCGTTGCCGCATTGCTGATCATGTGGCGCGTTCGTTGACCGACTACTTCCAGAGCGTCGTCGCGAGTGCGATCGCGCCGACCACGATCAGCAGCACGGCCCAAAGCAGATCGAGATTCAGCCAACTGCGGCGCAGCAGTCCGAGCCCCACATAGCGATACACCACCCACGCGATCGCGCCACCCGTTAGCACCATCGCGGCCGTGTGCACAATCGTCGCCGCGAGCGTGAGCGTCAAACCATCGGCCGCGGAGTCGGCAAGCGCGTGATGTGCGTGGGCGGCGTGGGCGTGTGTACGCAAGCTAAGCGCGACCGGAACCAGCATCAGCCCGGCGCCGTGTGCGGTGGCCATGAGGAACGACCACAACGTCAAATGCGACGGACCGATGCGGGCAAGAAAACGCGGATGGCGTTGCGAGAGCAGCTTATAGACGCCAAAGATGACGAGGAGCAGCGCCGCCGTCGCGCGGATGGCGTCGAGTTTTTCGAGATAGAAGCCGGCCAGCGCGAAGGGCAACAGCGCCGCGGCCATCGCGAGCAAATGTCCCAAGGCGATTGGCGGCAGCGCGAGGAATACTCCGCTCGCGCGCCGCACCTGCATGCCGTTCGAGACGGCAAACAGCCACCCCATTCCCGGGTTTAAACCGTGATAGGCCCCGAGGGCGATGATCGTCCACCAAGCCCACGAATGTTGGCCGAGGATTTCCGTCAGCTGCTGCACCAGTCACTTAAGCGAAGGGAGAACGACGAACGCTTTGCCCGCAACCCTAACCCTCCCCCGCACCGCGGGGGAGGGACTGGGAGGGGGAAGCTCGCATCTCAGCGCGCAGTCGGCGCATCATTACTCACCGACCGCTCGCGTCGACAAGTCGAATGGGTCCACGCCTGTGCCGGCCACCTCCGCATCTTCACACGGACGGATAGCAGAACGAATCGGTCGAGCAGTCACCGCCTGCCAATCGCACCTGATGCGAGCCGTAGCCTTTCTCGAACTCGACGCAGAAATTACGATCGAGCTCGATGCCGCCGCCCGGTTTCGCCTTCGCCATTACCATCGCGCCCGGAACGCCGTCGGGATAGAACTGGCGGTCCCACGTGCTGTAGAGCGAGTTGGTGAAGTAAACGCGCTCGCCATCGCGACTGATCTCGACCATCTGCGGTCCGCCGCCGTACGGCTTGCCGCTCGGATGCGCGGTATGGTTGACGATGCCGCCGAGCCGTACCGACCCGGACAGCTTGGGTTGCATCGGATCGGAAACGTCGTACTGGCGCATCTCGCCGGTTCCCCAGCACGAGACATAAAGAAATTTGTCGTCGAGCGACAAGTCGATGTCGCTGATGAGCGGCGGCACGGCTTTGAACGGTTTGAGCAGATCGGGCAACTTCGCAGGATCGGCCGGCTCCGGCGGCACCACCGCGGTCTTCTTCGCTTTGAACTCCCCGTTTTCTTTCCACCACGTCCAGATGGACGCTTCCAAATTGGTCGTGTCGACCACGACGCCGAGGAAGCCGTAGTCCTTGGTCGGCTCGTGCGCCGGCCGCACCTCGAGCGCCATCTGATGATTAGCGCCGAGATCGATCGTCTGCATGTGCTTGCGCGCGTGCAGATCCCAGAAGTGCAGCCGATGCCCGTAGCGGTTGGAGAGCAGATCTTCACCGACCAAACCGTTCTCGAACTGCGGCGGCAGCGCCCATTCGCTCGAGATCATGTAGTCGTGCGGGATGTTCCACCAGAAGTCGTAGCTCAGGCGCTGATCGCCGCGATCCAACTCCCAGCGCCCGAGCACTTCGAAGCTCTCGCAATCGAGCAGAAAAATTCCGGGTGCACCGTCGGTCCCGTCGGCGCCCTTCCCGCCCAGCGTGCTGATGTACACGCCTTCCGGCCCGCAGTGCACGGTGTGCGGCCGCGAGTAGCCGGTGCGCGAGATCACTTCCTCCGCTTCGATCACTTTCACGATCTTCGCTTTCGTGGGATCGGGCTTGGTATCGATGATGTACAAACGCGAGGAGCGCATACCCGGCACGATCAGATAGCGCCGCTCGGTGAAAGGATGCGGGTTCGTGGGGCAGAGCATCGAGCTGCACGCGTTCCAGCCGAAGTGATGCAGCTCATCGCCGACGTTCGGCAACTCGACCTTGTGCACGACTTTGCCGTAAGTCGATGAGCCGGGCTTCGTGTCGACGACGGCCATCGCGTCGGGCTTGGTCTTGTCCGGCCGCAGCAGCGCGACGTACGCGTGCTGTTCGTCGGGAGCCTCCATTGCGAGGCGAGGCGAAGGGTAAAACGTCGGATCGGGACGCATTAGTGCGGGCATGGCAGATCCTCCTTGAGTAGCGCGCCGTGCGCCCGGGAGTCACTGCCGTCCGCCGGTCAGCTCTCTCGGGAAACGGCGTGCTGAAAAAAGCGGAAACGCATTCTCACCCCGCTCCGTGCGCGCCACAAGAGAAGCGCGCCGCGCGCGTCACCAACATGCGGTGTGTTAGTTCAGCAACGGAAGTTTCCTTCGAGCCACTCGTTATAGGCGCAACGATAGTGGAGGCAAGAGCGAACCTCGCACTATGCGTGCCATTCGATCTTGGTGTGGCGGAATATCGGGAGCATGCTGTTGCGATCCGCAGTGCGATCGGATCGTCTTCGAGCGCGCAGTCGCGCTGCGGCAAAAGTCTCTCGTCACCGTTGCAGGCGGAGGAAAGAACGATGGTCGCTCCTTTCGCTCGGGATCTTCGTCCCGTCGACGCACTCGACGTACACGTCCTCGTCGACAATGTCACCGACAGCCTGTCGAGCGTTCCTCAAGATGTGCTCCATGAGTGGGGGCACCTGCGGCAACACGAAGATCTGGTCCTGTCGGGAGAAGCGCTCTGCTGTGCCGCGTTCGGGTTGTCGTTGGTCGTCACCGCTCGCGTCGGCGACATGTCTCATGTGCTCCTTTTCGACGCGGGCCCCGAAGCGTACGCCGTCGCGCGCAACGGCGAACGTCTGAGGATCCCGTTCGGCGACGTCGGCGCCATCGTGCTTTCGCACGGACACTGGGACCACGCAGGCGGCCTGCTCGAAGCGGTGCGCAAAGTGGTGTCGACGAACGGCGGGAAGGCCGTGGCGTGTCACGTCAACCCGGGCATGTTCGTGTCGCGCGCCGCGCAACTCGCGGACGGACGCTATATGCCGTTCAAAGACATACCGAGCGTCCGCGCGCTGACCGAAGCCGGAGCGACGGTTGTGAACGATGCGGAACCGCGTCTGCTGCTCGACGACCTCTTCTATTTGAGCGGCGAGATCCCGAGAGTAACCAGCTACGAGCGCGGCCTGCCGCGTCACATGAAGCGGACGGCGCCCGATGCTTCATGGGAAGCGGACCCGCTGCTCTTGGATGAGCGATACGTCGCGGCGCGCGTCAAAGACAAAGGTATGATCGTGTTCACGGCGTGCTCGCATGCGGGCGTGGTGAATGTGTTGAAGCATGCGAGCAATGTCTTCGACGGCATCCCGCTTTACGGCGTCATCGGCGGATTCCATCTTTCGGGTGCCGGGCCGGAAGCCGTCATTCCGCAGACGGTGACCGACATTCGGAGCTTTGGGCTCAAACGAATCATGCCCGGTCACTGCACGGGATGGCGTGCGGTGTCTGCGCTCGCGAAGATTTTCGACGACAACGTGCTCGTCCCCTGCGCCGTCGGCCGCAAGTTTCGGTTTTGACACGTGCCGCACAATAGACAAAAGACCAGCGCCTGCGCACCGGCCCCTTGTCTTTCGACGATCTACTTCATCCCCGCGAACGGATCCGCTGCTTGCCACGCGACCGGCATGCGGATGTCGACGCCGTCGCGCTGGCCGCTCGCGAGCACGAACCGCATCGATTGATCGAGGCCGGTGCCAGGTTTGAGGTCTTCATCGAGCGTGACGAAAAAATTGTCCCAGTGGATCGGCACGACGCGGCGCGCGCCGACGGCGCGCACGATCTCGTGCCAGTAGCCTTCGCGGTACTTGTCGTCCTGCGTGTTGAGGCCGCCGATGCCGAGGTACGCGACGTCCGCTTTGCTTCCGTTCAAGGCGCCGGGAATGAAGCCTGCGCTGCCTTGAATCAGGATCGTCCGCCCGTCGTGCTCGACCAGCAGCGTGTAGGCCTCGCCGACTTTGTAGTCGGTCGCCTTGGCCGGCGGCGCGAGCGGCGCCTCGATCTCGCCCATCGCGAAGTTGTTCGGCAGATGCGCCGACTTGAGGAACGTGACATTGAAGCGGCCGAATTTCAGCGTCTCGCCGTCGCGCGGCACGCGAATGCGGTTTTCGGGGAGGCCGTAACCGCGGCCGATATTTGCGGTCGAGGTCGAGCCGACCAGCAGCGCGCCGGTTTGCTGCGCGACGATCGGCGAATCGAGCGCGTGATCGAAGTGCGAGTGCACGGGAATGACGGCAGCGAGCGATTTGACGCCGGCGCGCGCGAGCGCACGCGTGATCCGATCGCGATCGGGCGCGACGTTGGTCAGCGCTTCGCGCGGTGCGCGCGTGAAATAACCGTCGGTCATGATCGCGGTTTCGCCGTCGTCGAAGAGCAGCGTGGCGACGCCGATGAAAGTAACGCGAAGGTTCTTGGTCGCGTAGTCCGCGACGGGCAGCGTCCGCGCTCCATACAGCATGGCGTCGCCGGCGGGAGGCGAACCTGCGGTGGTGCATCCGGCGAGCAACGACGCGATGACGTACGAGTAAATTCTTCTCATTGTTCTCCGCTCCTGGGAGTTATCGGATTTTGTGGCGATCATGCTAGGGGCGCAACGCGGCACGAGTCAAACCGGGCGCTGTCGTTGGTCAGAGCATGGTCGGCGACAAACGCGGAAATGTAGCGACGGGCGGGCGTCGATTGCCAGGCACGGCGATGTTGTGCGCGCCGTCGAGCCGCGCCCCGATTCTCGCTTACTAACGAATTCGCTCGGAGTTCGTCGGCCCGCGAAGGCGGACACCGAGTACAAATCGGCGAAGAAAAAGCCGACACGGACTACAACGCCGCGAAGAAGCAATGCGATCAGCAGTTCAAAGCCAAGGCGCGCGACGCGTGCAAAGACGACGCCAAGGCCAACCATGACAAGACGATGGCCGAGGCGAAAGGCGCGCACGACTCTGCCAAAAGACGCGCGGAGACAGAACGAGACCGCACGCAGGCAGCGAGGAAGGAGTAAGCCGAGCGAGAAGGTTCGACTCGCCAAAGCCCTTCGGACACGCTCCGAAGGGCTCGGATGGCTTCACTCGCTCCAGCGGGGACCACTTTCTCCTAGTACCCGCTCAGCTCGGCGAAGCGGTTGGCGTGATATCGATAGTCACCGAACAACTGCTGCGCCGGCCGCGCGCGCTTGAGGAAAAAGCCGATCTCGAACTCGTCGGTCATGCCGATGCCGCCGTGCATTTGCACCGCTTCGTTGGTGGCGAGCTCCGCCGTCTCACAGGCTTTCGCTTTGGCGACACTGACGAGCATCGGCACATCGGCGGTGTTGGCATCGAGCGCTTGCAGCGCCTTGAGCACGCTCGACTTCACCAGCTCGATCGCGCTCCACAAATGCGCGGCGCGGTGCTGCAGCGCCTGAAACGAGCCGATGTAGACGCCGAACTGCTTGCGTTCTTTGAGATACTGCACGGTTCGGTCGAACGCCTCCTCGGCGATACCGAGCAGCTCCGCGGCGAGATGCGCATTGCCGATATCGAGTATGCGTGCGAGCACGGCGTGACCTTCGTCCACCTTGCCGAGCACGGCGGCGGCCGGCACCTGGACGTTGTTGAACTTGACGATGGCGCTGTTCCGGCTGTCGACCATCACCGTGCGTTCGACCTCGACGCCCTTAGCCGTCCGATCAACTAATAAGAGCGTCAGGCCGCGCTTGTCGCTGCGCTCGCCCGATGTACGGACCGACACGATAAGCTTGTCCGCGATGTGCCCGTCGGCAACGAACGTCTTCCGGCCGTTGACGACGAAGCCGTCGCCCTTCTTCTCGGCGCGCACGCTCACATTGGCGGGCGCGTGCCGCACCGCTTCATCCGCAGCCAGCGCGAGCAGCAGCTGACCGCCGGCGATCTGCGGCAGCAGCTCGCGCTTTTGTTGCTCACTTCCCGCAAGAAGAAGCGCGGAGGCGCCGAGGATGGCGGTGGCGAACAACGGCGAGGCGGTCAGGTTGCGTCCGCACTCTTCCATGATCTGGCCCATGCCGACATGGCCGAACCCGGAACCGCCGAAATCGTCGGGGATCAGTGTGCCCGCAAACCCAAGCTCTACCATGCTTTGCCACAGCTTCGGCGAAAAACCGGTGGCGTCGCGCTCGTCGCGCAGGCGACGCAGCTCTTTGACCGAACCCTGTTCCTTCAAGAACTCCTTTGCGGAGTCCTTGAGCATGATTTGTTCTTCCGTCAGTACCAAGAGTGTCATTGGCTGTACCTTATTTATTTAGTTATGCATACGACGCGTGCGCGAGCGCAATCAATAGAGGCCGAGAATATTTCTCGCGATGACGTTGAGCTGGATTTCGGATGTGCCGCCTTCGATCGAGTTGCCTTTCGATCGCAGCCATTCGCGCGCGCGCGTGCCTTCGTTCCACGCTGCGCCCTCCCACACCATGGCGTCGCTGCCGTAGAGCGCGATCGTCAGCTCGTGGCGGCGCTTGTTCAGCTCGGTGCCGTAATACTTCAGCATCGCCGACGTGTTCCCCACACCCTGGCCGGATTTCGCCTCGTCGATCACGCGCTCGCGCGTCAGCTCGAACGCCTTGGCGTCGATTTCAAACTTTGCGACGTCGGCGCGCATGAATTCGTCCGCGAGCCGGCCGTCCTCGAGCCCCAACACGTCGACCGCTTGCTCACCGAGCGACTTGACGCCGATGGCGGAGAGACCCATGCCGCTGATCATCTCGCGCTCGTGCGTGAGCAGATACTTCGCGACCGTCCAGCCTTCGTCGATCTCGCCGACCACCTGGTCCTTGCCGACGCGAACGTTGTCGAGAAACGTTTCGCAGAACGGCGACGCGCCGGAAATGAGCTTGATGGGGCGTGTCGTAACGCCCGGCGACGTCATGTCGAACAGCACGAGGCTGATACCCAGCTGCTTCTTCGCCGTCGAGTTCGTGCGCACGAGACAAAACATCCAGTCGGCCTTGTCGGCATAGGACGTCCAGATCTTCTGGCCGTTGACGATGAAGTGATCGCCCTTGTCCTCAGCGCGCGTTTGCAGGCCGGCGAGATCCGAGCCGGCGTTCGGCTCGCTGTACCCTTGGCACCAGCGGATTTCACCGCGGATGATCGGCGGGATGTGCTGGCGCTTCAGCGCCTCGGCTCCGTACTTGAGGATCGCCGGGCCGATCATCGAAAGACCGAAACTATGAAGCGGTTGGCGCGCGCCGATGCGCGCCATCTCTTCGCGCAGGATCTTCGCTTGTTCCTTCGAAAGCCCGCCGCCGCCGTACTGCGTCGGCCACTCGGGCGCGGTCCAGCCGCGCTTCGCCATGCGCTCGAGCCACAGGCGCTGGTCCTCGCTCGCGAACTTAAAGTTGCGTCCGCCCCAGCAGACATCGGCATAGCTTGTTATGGGACCGCGCATGCTCTGCGGGCAATTCGTTTCCAACCATGCCCGCGTTTCCCGACGAAATGCTTCCAACTCGTTCATCACCGCGCTCATAACCGCTCTCCGATATCTTATTGTTGCGTTTTGTTACCGTTAAACTGGCTTTCGCGACCCGTCGCATGGCGGCAGCAGCCGACCGCCCTCCACTCGCCGGGACGCCCCTCGCGACCCGGTGCGTGCATATCTTAACAGCGCCGAAGCACGTTGCTCCCTATCCCTGTTGAGACCGCAGATCGGGATAGCCCGATAAGCGAACGACTGGGACAATCCGCCACCCGGTCGGGACGAATCCACCGATCCGTTATTTCTTTCCGCTTCCAGATCTTAGCCGAGCCATAAAAATCGGGACGATTCGCCCATTCCCGGCTCAAGCATCGTGCAGCAATATTGCGCTTGGAGCGTACGTTGACCGAAATCAAGGCCGTCCGAACTCGACCCGCCTAGCGTTAACACACGATCAAGCGGCGGAGGACGGCCGTGATGGATTCTTCCAGAACTGACTCGCGGGCACGAAGCACGTGCAGACCGGGTGGTGCGAATGCTCGATCGACTGGAACTCGATGACGAGGGGTACGCGGCTACGTAGTGTCGGTGCCGGCAGGCGCAGACCTGCACGCGCTGGCTCGACGGCAAGGCCGCCGGCAGCTACCGGGACTTCTGCCCGAACACGAGTCTGTTCGACACGGTCTGCCACTAACCGATCGGCGCGCAGCGCACGAATACGTTGCCACGTCGGTCTTGGCAAGCGCCACTCGCCCGTTACCCATGCAGCGTCGCAAGTAGTCGCCCAATTCATCGCAACCCGCGAGCACTCGAACAACGTGCAGGCGCACTGCGCTAACGCCAGCTCGGTCGCTACCTGCCGAGCTGCAATCGCTCCGCGATTAACACATGAAACCGGTGAATCTCTTCGGGACCAAGCCGAGCCGGCACCTCGATCTCCAGCTCATGTGCCTGCTGCCCAGGTCCCGCTTGTAGCATCGCCGTCGCGCGCGCCGGACGACTGGGTGGTTCCGCGAGAACCTGCGTCCCGACGACGCGACCGGCTTCGGTGATCACGAGCAGCTTCTGAACGATCGCTACCTGGGGTTTCGGCTCTCTCCGCGCCTTCGACGTTTTCTTCTTCTTGGTTTTCTTCATAACAGATTCCCGATGTTGAGGTTGTAGAGCATCGGCGTCGCGCCGCGGTTGTGAATCCGGACCGTATAGTGAATCAACGGCCCGCCCTCGCCCGGGCTTTGCACGGCAACCACGCCGTTGTCGGAGGCGTCGAGCTCCACGTTGATATTCGATTCGAGCAGGTTCGGCGTCACGAGGGCGACTCCAACGTCCAAGCCGATGCCGAACCAGTAGTGCCAATAGTGCGTCGCGCCCGGCGCGATCGTGACAGGGCTTCCAATGCTTCGGAGCAACGCCATCGACCTTCTCCCTGGTGAGCGTTGAAGCGGGCAAGTTAAAGCACAGCGCGACTTTTCGCCACTCGGGCCTGCGCAGTCGCCGCGATATGCGCAGTGGTATAGCGGTGCGTTAAAAGCGTCGAACCGCGTAGGGGGAATGTTCGCTGACTCGATGACGCTCGGCTACGAAGTCGGTCGGAAGACGAGGAAGTATTGGTAAGGAAGGAAGCCTTGCTCCTGATCGAGCGTGTAGCCCGCGTCTTTCAGCTCGGCGACTACGCGTTCCGGCGCAATGCGCGCCGCTTTCGGCGGACCTTGCGGTGAATCCATGCGGAAATCGATGATCGCGAGGCGGCCGCCGGGTTTGAGCGATTCCCGTACTTTTTTGAAATAGGCCGTGCGCTGATCGATGTGGTGATACGTGTCGACCAGAAGAATTAAATCGACCTTCTCGGGCAGGCGCGGATCGTCGGGGGCGCCGGCTACCGAAATCACGTTGTCGCGCTTCTCGCGTTTCGCGCGCGCCGCGAGGTACTTCACCATATCGGGTTCGACGTCGACGCCATACACCCGGCTTTGCGGCACCATGTTGGCCAGTCGCACCGCGAAGTAGCCGGTGCCCGATCCGATGTCCGCGATCACCGCGCCGGGCTCGAGCGCGAGCGCCTGGATCACTTCGTGCGGCTTTTGCCACTCGTCGCGCCGAGGATCGTCGAAGACGTGCGCCCAATGCTCGGCGTTGCCGAAGCTGTGCTGATGCGTCGGCGGCGTCTGTGCGGCGACCGATCCAGCGAAGCACGCACCGATTAATACAAGAGCCGTTACGATCCAATTCATTTGTCGATTTCCTGCCAGGCCGTTGACGGACAGATACTAAACGCCCGCAAAACCATGGCGCAATGAACCGCGGATGGGCGGAACAACAATTGCGTGGCGCGATCCTAGTTAATCCATGAACGCAAGGAGCATTGCATGGCACGGAGCACGGCCGAAATTTTCAACGACCATCTCGCCCGCGCGGACCGCGGCGACGTCGAGGGCGACATCGCCGCGAACTTTGCGCCCGATTGCGTTTTGCTGACCACCTACGGCCGGTTCGACGGTCACGCGGGCGTGCGCCGGGCCGCGGCGCTACTCGCCGAGCAGGTGCCCGACGCAAAGTATCGTTATACGCAACGAACGACGTTCGGCGACGTGGCGTTCCTGGAATGGACCGCGACCGGCAAGAACGCGGTCGTTCGCGACGGCGCGGACAGCTTGCTGATCCGAAACGATCGCGTTCAGCTCATGACCATTCACTACACCGTTCAGACTCCGCCCGCTACGGGACGATAACGCCCTCGCTGTTCTCTCGCCGCCTGCGGCGCAGCGTTCCCGTGGACGGGCGACGGCGCTTGCCCGCCGAAATTCCCAATCGGCTTCGGTCAGACCGGCGAGACGCCGTAGCGGAAGAACTGCGCCCGCGCTCCCGGCATCGCACAAATTTGCGTTGCGCCGTCGTGCTTGACGCGTCGCGCTCGCGAGAGTAAAGTTTAACCAGTCGTTTAAAACGCACGTTTAAACCAAGGAGCATCTGGTGCCCGCCGTTTCTCCCCGCAAGCGACCGGATTCCGAAGCCGAGCGCCCGCAGCTCTTCGCCGCCGCCGATCTCGACAGTACCAAGGTCAAGATCCTCGACGCCGCGTTTCGCCGGCTCGCCAAAGAGGGTTACGCCGCGCTCAGCATGCGCGAAATCGCCAAAGACGCCGGCGTCAACCATGCGCTCATCAACTACCACTTCCGCACGAAGGATCAGCTCGTCATCGCCGTGCTCGATGAGGCGAACCGGCAACTGCTCGAACGCCAGCAGCGGATGTACCGCGGTCCCGGAGGGTTCGCAGAGAAATGGGCCGAGGCGCGGCGATTTTATGAGAGCGATTTAGCGTCCGGATTCGTGCGGGTACAGGCCGAGCTCTGGGCGGCGAGCATGGCCGACGCCGAGCTGCGCGAGAAGTTTCTTCCGCGCGTCCGCGCATGGAAGGAGGTCGTGCGCGGCGGTGTACGCGAAGCATTCGCGGCCTTAGCGGCGAACGACGTGACGCTTCCCGCCATGTTTACACCTGACGTCGTCGCCACCTGGATCTCGGAATTTTGGCTTGGCATGGAATTTTCGGATTTGATCGGCGAGCAAGAGGAACGGCGCAACCACCTCGCCGCGCTCGACGCCATGCAGAAACTGCTCGGAATGCTCGATGCGCAAACCGGCAGGCGTACTTCGGGCATCGCCAAGCGCCGCACAACCAAGCGCCGGAGGAGCTGACATGGACAAGCTACCGGAAAGTTTCCGCCGTATCGTCGGCGAGCTGCAGCCCGCCGGAGAAGTCCCCGAGCCTTATCGGACGTCCCCGTTCGAAACCGTGCAGCCGGTGCGCAGCGGCTACGTCGAGCGCGCGGGCGTGAAAATCTGGTACGCCGTCTGGGGCACCGGCGGGCCGTGGATCGCGTTCGCGCCGGTCTTTCAGATCACGCACTCGCAGATGTTGAAAACCACGGTGCCGTACCTGTCGCACCACTTCCGCGTCGTCACCATGGACTGCCGCGGCAACGGCCGCTCGGACCGGCCCCAAGGACAAGCCGCGTACAGCCTCGACGAGTATTACCACGACTTCGTCGCCGTGCTCGACGCCGCCGGCGTCGACAAGTGCGCCGTCGTCGGCATCTCGGCGACCACCATGACGGCGCTGCGGCTCGCGGCCGAGCAGCCGGAACGCGTGTCGCACGTGGTCATCGCGGGCGGCTTCGCCGAGTCGCGGCTCGACCACCCGAAGTTCGCCGAGCACGTGCGCACCCAGACCGAGCTGGCGCGCAGCAACTGGCCGGAATATCTCCACTGGTTCTTTTCGATCTGCTTCACCGAGCCGCATTCGACCAAACCGTTCGAGGACGCGGTCCGCTACGGCTGGGCGTCGAACGGCGCCGCGGTAAGCGCGGGCTTTAGCGGCTGGATGGGCAACGACGTGCGCGACCTCGCGCGCCAGGTACGCTGCCCCACCCTCGTGATTCACGGCGACGGCGACAAGCGCGTTCCGTACGTGAAAGGCAAAGAGATCCACGAGCTCGTACCCGGCTCGCAGATGCTCACCATCGGCGGCGGCGGGCATCTCACCGCGGTGCGCGATCCGGTGATCTTCAATAAATCGCTGCGCGACTTCGTCGAAGGCCAACCGCGCACCACGACCTGGACGCGCGCGATGAGCCGCAAGCGCAAAGCGTTGTTCATCTCGAGCCCGATCGGCTTGGGTCACGTGCAGCGCGACCTCGCCATTGCACGCGAGCTGCGCAAGCTTCATCCCGATCTCGACATCGACTGGTTTACGGTCGATCCGGCGGCGCGCTATCTCACGCAGGAAGGCGAGCGCCTGCATCCGATCACCAAACGCCTGGCGAACGAGAGCCGGCACTTCGAGCACGTCGCGGGCGAGCATGATCTCTCGGCGTTCTTCGCGCTGCGCACCATGGACGAGATCATGGTGCACAACTACATGACGTTCAGCGATCTGATGGAGAACGAGCATTACGATCTCGTCATCGGCGACGAGGCGTGGGACGTCGATTACTACTACCACGAAAACCCGGACGCCAAGCGCCAGCCGTTCGTGTTTCTCACCGACTTCGTCGGGTGTCTGCCGATGGAGAACGACGAACGCGAGGCGCACCTCTGCGCGGATCGCAACGCCGACGATATCGAGCACGTCGAGCGTTTTCCGTACGTGCGCGACCGGGCGATTTTCGTCGGCAATCCGGACGACGTGACGGAAGATCCGTTCGGCCCCGGGCTGCCGAGCATTCGCGCGTGGACCGATCGTAACTTCACGTACACCGGCTATACCTTGCCGTTCGATCCGGCCGCGTTCGCCGACACCGAGCGCTTGCGCGCCCGCCTCGGCTATCGCCCGAATGAGCGCATCGCCATCGCCGCCGTCGGCGGCACGAGCGTCGGCGGTCATCTGCTCAAGAAGATCGCGCAGGCGTTTCCGCGCATGAAGCGGCAAGTGCCGGAGCTCCGCATGATTCTGGTCGCCGGGCCGCGCCTGTCGCCCGACGCATTTCCGAAATTGGACGGCCTCGAAATACGTCCCTATGTGCACAACCTGTTCGAGCATCTCGCCTGCAGCGACCTCGCGCTCGTGCAAGGCGGTTTGAGCACGTGCATGGAGCTCGTCGCCACGCGCCGGCCGTTTCTGAGCTTCCCGCTCGCGCGGCACTTCGAGCAGAACGTACATGTGCGGCGGCGGCTGGCCAACTACGGCGCGGACAACACCGTGCACTACCACGAGGTGACGCCGGAGACGCTCGCGGATCTCGCGCTCGCAAAGATGCACGCGCGCATTGCATACAAGCCGGTCGAGGTCGACGGCGCGGCGCGCGCCGCGCGGCAAATTGCGGAAGTGCTCGAAAACCGGCATTGGGTACAGCGCTGAACGCCTAGACCGTTCAACGTGACAGCGTGTGCCACGGTATCGACGCTCGTGTCGAGCACCGTAATCAACGTCACGATGGGTAATCCGATGTATTGCGCTCGAGCGGGGGCCGCCCCCCGCGTGCTCTGTCTTCACTCCACCGCCGGCAGCTCGCGGCAATATCGCGGCCTTATGGATCGTCTGGCGTCGCGTTTCTGCGTGATCGCCCCCGATTTCTACGGCCACGGGCAAAGCCCGGCGTGGGACGCCGCTCGACGCTTCACGCTCGCCGACGAAGCGGCTCCGATCGAAGCACTGCTGGCGGACAGCTCGCCGGCCTATCTCGTCGGGCATTCGTACGGCGCCGCTGTCGCGCTGCGTATCGCCGCGGCGAACCGCACGCGCATACGAGCGATGGTGCTCTATGAACCCGCTATCTGGGGCACGCTCGCGCACCTCTGCCCGGACGAAGCGGCAACGCGCGAAATCGAAACGCTGCGCGACGATACGATTTGTCTCATCGAGGCCGACCGGATCGATGCCGCCGCCGAACGCTTCATCGATTACTGGAGCGGCGCCGGCAGTTGGTCGGCCATACCCGCGGATCGTCGCCCCAAACTGCTCGCGACAATGGGCGCCCTGCGCCACGGCTGGATCGCGACCTTCTCCGACCGCTGGACGGCGGAGGCGTTGCGTGCGCTCGACATCCCGTGCCTGCTCCTCACCGGCACCGCGTCCACGCGCGCAGCTCGCCGCGCTTTGCGGCTGCTTGGCGACACGCTGCCGCGGTCAAACGTCATCGAGCTGGACGGCCTCGGCCATCTCGGCCCGATCACGCATCCGGAACGCGTTATCAATCCGATCGAGACGTTTCTACAGCAGATGTCGGAACCTGCGTTCGCGTCCGATTCGATTCGACGGAGCGAGCGGTTGTCGTCGCACTGCCACCCTAACCCTTCTCCGGTGCGGTGACGTGCATCGACGCACAACGATCGCGGAAGACAGGAAGTCGAGAGCGATCCGGAAGGGGAACTCGGCGTAGGTCATAGCACGCTGCGTTGTCTCCCCTCTCCCCTGGCGGGAGAGGGGCGGGGGAGAGGGGGACCGAAATGCGGAAAAACAATTCTGATCACCCTCTCCCCGTCCCTCCCCGTTTGACGGGGAGGGGACCCTACGACGGGCGAATACACGAAACGAGATAGCAAAGCAACTCTGCAACTTCAACTTAAATTAACCCGAGCCCAAGGAGAGCCTCATGGCCGCCCTAGTTTCCGTCTTATATGGTTTGATTGCTTACGCGGTTTTCTTCGGCACGATCCTCTACGCGATCGGCTTCGTCGGCAACATCGCTGTGCCGAAATCAATCGACAGCGGGTTGTCCGGCTCGCTCGCCGAATCGCTGATCGTCAACGTACTGCTACTGGGTGTTTTCGCCATTCAGCACAGCGTCATGGCGCGCCGCGGTTTCAAGCGCTGGTGGACGAAGATCGTGCCGCACGCCGTCGAACGCAGCACGTACGTGCTGTTCGCGAGCCTCGCACTGCTGCTGCTCTACTGGCAATGGCGTCCGATTACCGCACCGATCTGGACCGTCGCCGATCCGACCGGCGTTGCGATTCTCAACGGCCTGTTCTGGCTCGGCTGGGCGCTGCTATTCGTCAGTACATTCATGATCAACCATTTCGAGCTGTTCGGACTGAGTCAGGTAATCGCGCGTGCGCTCGGTCGTCCGACAGCTGCGCCCGAGTTCAGGACGCCGTTTTTCTACCGGTACGTGCGGCATCCGATCTACCTCGGGTTTCTGTTCGCGTTCTGGTCGACGCCAACGATGACGGGCGGGCATCTGCTCTTCGCAGTCGCGACAACCGGATACATCCTGATCGGCATCTGGTTCGAGGAGCGCGACCTCATCGCCCAGTTCGGCGAAAAGTATCTTCGCTACCGCCGGCAGGTCGGGATGCTGCTGCCGAGACCGAGCCGCGGCACCGTCGAACAAACTGCGGAAAGTGAGCGGCAACGCGTGTCTTAGCCGGTTTTGTACGCAACGCGGACTGCGCAAAAAGGGCCGGTATCGCCGGCCCTTTTTTCATCTCGCATTGCAAAAGGGTACGGCGCTCAAAACCGGCCCACGGTTGGTTCATGTTGCTGATGGAAAGGCTGATGCGAACGCAGAACAGCGGGCAACACTCAACGATATTCCTTGAACTCCGCTCGAATATTCCACTTCGTAAATTGCGTCGTGAAGTCTGCGAGAGAAAGTAATCCCACGCACGGCATCGCGCCGCGCGTTTTAATTTCATCGCGCGCCAACTTATGTATGAGAAGGATCGCCGGCATCGACGGAATCTCCGGGCCGTGATTGCTGCCGGCCGCCAGATGCCACTCGATGCACCCGCGCGCGCCGCCGTCAGCGGCGAGACCGGCAACGCCGACCAGCATGCCGCCGCGGTCCGAACCGAATCTATCCAACCAAGTGGCGACTCGATCGAGGCGATGCGCCCAGCGTTCGAGGGGAACGGCGACTCCCCATCGCCGCAGCTGCGCGGCTCCCGCCAAGACGATGTGCTGCACCCCCACCTCGAGCGCCGCGCGGAATTGGACGGTTTTCACGCTTGGATAACGCGCTGGAAAGAGTTCGAGGTCTGGCACGTCGCACGCGGCCGACCAGCGGCTGCCAACGCCGTCGATATGCACACGCCGCAGTTCTTGCCAGCCATGCGCCGGTTGCCAGCATCCTTCCTTCCACCACATGAAGCGCTTCCCGACATAACTCAGCACCGCTTGTGCCGTCGCCGCCCCACGCGGCGCATGCTGACCGGGCGCGATATAGATTTGGATTGCTTCAATGGAGCGGAAGCGGTGCGCGACCGCATCGACCACCGCGGAAGAAAGTGCCGGCAGCGTGCTCGCGCCGCTGATCGCGATGCGATCCGCCGCCTTTGCTGCCGCATTCAGATTCTCGGCAAAGCGCGCGACGAACGACCGCCCATCCGCGAGATCGATGTAATGTGCACCGGCGTCGAGACTCGCGAACGCGACGCGATAGTCCTGCCCTTGAAATGGGCCGGCGCAGTGGACAATCGCATTCGGCGAAAGCGCCCGCAAACGCGACGCCAGCTGACTGTCCGACAGATCGATGCGTGCTTTCCCGACTCTGCCGTCGAAATTCGCTTTGCGATGACCGCGCTCGGGGTCGCGCCCTGCCGCGATAACCTCGACGCCGTCCTGCGCCAGCGCCCGGCAAATGCGCGCGCCGAAGTTGCCGTACCCGCCGAGAACAACGACCCGCATACTTTGTCTCTGTTGTTATGAGCGCGACATCAACGAATAAACCGGCGGGCGTCCTCGGGAGCCGGAATCATGCATTCGGCACGTCGGCCAAACAGCCGGTACCGATGGCGCGCGACAAATCGATACGCCGGGTCGCGCAGCAGGCGCGGGACGGCGGCGAGCACGACCGCAATCGCTTTCCAGAACGGGCCGAGCTGCCGCAGGACGCGAAGAATGGCGATGCTGTCGGTATACGCAACGCCCTCTTCCAACAGCAGGAACGACACCGGCGAATCCGGATCAAGGCCGTGCTGTCGCAGGAGGCGCCGGCCCATCTCGGTTTGCATCGGCGCAAATACGAAGCGCTCGGCTTTGTCGCGCCTCAGCAGAAACTGCACCCAGCCGTTGCAGAGATGACAAACACCGTCGAAGACGACGACCGATTGGTTCGCGCTCATTCGAGCCACCCTGCGTAGTGTACGAGCAGACCGCGACCGCGAATATTGACGCGAACGTTGAAGTGATAGCGCCCGTCGCGCTCACCCTCCCACACGTCCAGCTCGAACCACTGTATCGGCAGGCTTACGCCCAGGGCACGAACCGCTTCGAGCGTCCAGCGGATGCGATGATTTTCGATCGCGAGCGCAAAAACGAAACTGGCAAGACCCGACGACTCGTACAGCCGATTGCGCTTCGCCCGCAAGACCGAGCGCATGCGATGGGCGCCGAACTCGCGCAACCAGACTTCGCGCGCCCCGTTCGATTCGATCGTGACGGTGATGGCGGTCGTGCCGGCGGGCGGAAGCGAAGCGGCGCGCGCCAGCAGACACGATAACCAGGAATCGCCGCGTTGTATCATGCAAGCACCGCTGAACCGATAGGTGCCGGGCGACTGATGCAACGCGCGGATGGCCTTCGGCAACGAACGAAACGCCGGGCCGAGGAGCAGCTCGTACATGCTAAGAGTCTAGACGCACGGGCATGCCGGAACATCGCCGGCGTTTTCGACGTCCCGACGCAAATGGAGCTGCTTAGCCGCGTTCGGCGAACCGCGACGTTCCGGTCATCCCCGGATCGACACGGCCGCGTCGTTCAGTCCGACACCGTCCATTGCGGATTCCACGCGACTTCCCACAGATGCTGATCCGGGTCCTGGAAATAACCGGCGTAGCCGCCCCAGAACGTGCGCTGCGCCGGTTTGACGATGGTCGCGCCCGCCTTGCGCGCCTGCTCCATCACCGCGTCCACTTCCTCCGCCGATGCGACGTTATGGCCGAGCGAAAACTCGGTTGCGCTCGGCGCTCCCGGCTTGAGACCGGAATCATGCGCTAAGCTCCGCCGCGGCCAGATCGCGAGCTTGAGTCCCGCTTGCAAGTCGAAGAAAGCAACGGCGCCGTACTCGAACTCTTTGCCGACGATGCCATCGGTCTTGAGCCCAAGGCCGTCGCGATAAAACTTCAATGATCTCTCCAGATCCTCCACGCCAAGCGTAATCAGTGTGACTCGTGGTTTCATGCGCGACTCCTTTCATTGAAACAACGGCGTTACGGGTTAGGAAGCGGCGTTGGGCCGAGCTGACCGAGCATCTTGGCGAGCGTGGCGGCATTCAGCTGCGCTTTGTTGTCCCGACAGTTATTGAACAGCACGTGCAACACCTTCGCTTGATCGGCGGTCTGCTTTATCGGCTCCACGAATTCCCGCAGCTCATCATCCGTGTACAGATAGTCGAACCGCTCCGCCGCGGTGGCGGTCGCTTTTCGCCACGTCTCGGCGTTCCGGCCGTGAAAGCGGACGAGCGCTAACTCCGTATTCGTCACTTCCCAGATTGGCTCGACGCTGTTCGGGAAACCTTGCGGCTCGTCGGTGACGACATGAACGAGCTTGAGCCGGCGTTCGAAGTCGAGCGTATTGTCGCGCGTGCCCTCGTAGAACCAGGACTTGTTGCGAAACTCGACGGCGAGCAAATCGTCGCGCAGCCTCTCGGCGCAGCGTTCGATGTGATCGAAACCCTCTTCGCCGTACTGCAGCCACGGTGCGAATTGGAAAACGATCGCGCCGAGGCGGCCGGTGGCACGCAGCGGTTCGAGCGCGAGCGTGAAGCGGCGCCACAGCTCGTCGACGATCTCGGGCGGCAGATCGCGGTAGTAGAAATTTTTCTTCGCAGGCTTGCCGAGCCGCGCGCGCAGGTCGGGCGGAAGCGCGTTCGGCGGAGTTTGATGCAGCGTGAAGAGTCGGAATGCTTTTACGTGGAAGATGAAACCAGGCGGCGTGCGCTCGGACCAGATGAGCGCGTTGTGCTCGGACGGCAGACCATAATAAGTACTGTCCACCTCCACGATCGGAAACTGGCTTGCGTAGTAGCGCAGGCGCTGCTCCGGCGTGCTGACGCCGCGCGGATAAAAGAGCTTGGAGTCGACCAGCGTCTTGTCGGTCCAGGATGTTGTGCCGATGAGAATCTTGCCCATGAGCCCGAATAATTTTACGCCCTCCGGCGTTGGCTTTGATTCAGTGCGCCGTGCGATGCCGATTCAATCTGTAACCCGCCGTGTCGTGCTGAAAATAGCCGCACCCGTCGTAGTGCCGCCGGTTCTTCTTACATCCCGAACGTATGCGTTTCGTGATGCAGCCACCGGGCGGGGCATGCGAACGAGTGTGCTAACTTAATGGCCGCGTTCCGTGAGCAGCTGTTTCGGCGGCACGTGACCGCACGCATTACCTCGGAGGTAATTGAGCGTGGCACGCAAAACTGGAGCATGAGCGTCTCGATGAACGCCGTAGTCCGACCCGTGGGGGATTATTTGCGCGAATGGCGCCAGCGCCGCCGCCTGACGCAGCTCGATCTCGCTCTCGAAGCCGGAATCTCGTCGCGGCACCTGAGCTTCGTCGAGACCGGCCGTTCGGTGCCGAGCCGCGAGATGATCCTGCATCTCGCCGAGCAGCTCGCGATTCCGAATCGCGAGCGCAATGTGCTGCTCGTCGCCGCCGGCTACGCGCCGATCTTCCCGGAGCGGTCGCTGAACGATCCGGCGCTCGCGGCGGTGCGCGAGGCGATCGAGATCGTGCTGACCGCGCAGAAACCCTACCCGGCGTTCGCGCTCGATCGGCATTGGAACCTCGTGGCGTCGAACGGCGCGCTTAAGGAATTGTACGTCGGCGTATCGGAGGAGCTGATGCGCCCGCCGGTCAACGCGCTGCGCTTGAGCTTGCACCCGCACGGCCTCGCGCCGCGCATCGCCAACTTGCCCGAGTGGCGCGCGCACCTGCTGCAACGGTTGCGCCGGCAGATCGATCTCACCGCCGATCCGACGCTGGTCGCGCTGCTGCGCGAAGTTTCGGCGTACACGACGCCGGAGGGCGAACACGCGAAGCCGCCCGCCGTCGACGAACATGCCGTGGCGATTCCGCTGAAAATCACGACACCGGCCGGAACGCTCTCCTTCTTCAGCACCACAACCGTCTTCGGCACGCCCGTCGATGTCACGCTTTCCGAGTTGGCGCTGGAATTGTTCTTCCCCGCCGACGCGGCAACGACGGACACCGTACGACGTCTGGAGCAATCGCGCACGAGCGCCGTCGCGGCGCAGTAATACGCCGCGTGATTTCCGCCGGCGCCATTTTAATTACCTGCGACGTAATCGACTCCTTACACGCCGCGTTCGATCATCTCTCCGCCATTCAACGAAAGGAGATGATCATGTCGCTATCCCGTCCTTCAAACGTTCTTCGCTTCGCATTGACCGCCGACGCCGCCGTGAGCGGCGCGACCGGCCTGTTGATGGTGTTCCTCTCCGGTTTCCTCGACGGTCTGTTGCAGGTGCCGCCGTCGCTGCTCTTCTACGCCGGTCTCGTCCTGATCCCCTACGCCGCTTTCATCGCTGTCCTCGCGCGGCGCGAGCGCCTGTCGCGCGGCATCGTCACGATCGTGATCGCCGGCAATGTCCTTTGGGCGACAGCCTGTGTTCTAGTCATGCTGAGCGGCTGGGTCGCACCGAACTGGCTCGGCTACGCTTTCATCGCCGTACAGGCGATTGCCGTCGTGGCGTTCGCCGAGCTGCAGTACGTCGGGCTCCGGAAGTCCGTGGCGATCGCGTAAGTCCGATCGATTCGCAATAAGCGGCCGGAGCGAGGTACTGCTCGCTCCGGCCCTGCATTTTTCGCGCCGCGTCGGATTGCGATTCCCCTTATTGTCACGCACAGCCGCGTCGAATCGGGCATACTCCTTCGTCCTTGGGATCGAGAATCGATGGGGACCGACATGCTCTACGCCATCCTTTGTTACCACTCCGAAACCGTCGTCGGTAGCTGGACTAAAGAAGAAGACGACGCGGTTCTCGCGAAGCGCGCGGTCGTCAAGGAAAAGCTCGCGGCGCAGGGCAAGCTCGGCCCGGTCGCGCGCTTGATGCCGACGAGCGCCGCAGTCACGGTACGCGCCGGCCGCGAACCCATCGTCCTCGACGGCCCGTTTGCGGAAACGAAAGAGCAGCTGCTCGGGTTCTACGTGGTCGATTGCGAGACGCTCGACGAAGTCATCGAAGCGGCGCGCGGCATGGTGGATGAATCGGGCGCGTTCGAGATCCGCCCGCTTCGCTCGTTCGCGCCGGGAAGCCTCGCGGAGTGAATACCCGAGCCGGCCGGTGAGCGCGCGCCGTGCCGATGCGATTCGCAGAGTCACGTCGCCAGTCGGCGCGATCATCGCAATCGTATTGTTGGCGAACGCCGCTCAGCTCTTCCACCTGTCGCACGCACTCGCCGTCCACGCCGACTCACGCTGACGCTCAGCTAAGCGAGCGTCGGATTCATCGTGACGCTCGATGTCATCGTCGGACGTGGAGCGAAGCGCGCGGCGGCGAAAACGGGCCTAAGCCGCACGCAGCGTTTTCAGTCCACGGTTGAATAGCCGCGGGCGTCCACGGAGGATCCCAGGATCGGAACGCCGCGGCTCATGATCGCGCGCAGCCAGGTGCCTGCCGCTTGGGACGTCAGCACCGCCGTGATAACCAGAGCCGAATAGAACCCGGCGTTGATGAGGCCGGCGTCGTACGCGACCGTCGCGAGCACGATCCCCGGGCCACCGCGCGCGTTGGTGGTGATCGCAAGATTCAATGCATTCAGCCCACGGAAGCCGGCCAGATAGGCGGCGACACCGCGTGCGAACAGCACGAGCAGCGAGGAACCGACGAGAAAAACAACGACCATTGAAATCGAGAAGGCCTGTCCGAAAACCAGCTTGTAGCCGACGAACGCGAAGTACAGCGGAATGAAAATCGAAAACGACACCTTCGAAAGCGCGTCGAGGGAATCGGTAAACCGGCTTCGCTCCCGCCCGCCGAACCCGCCGACAATCCCGAATCCGGCCAAGAATGCGGCGAACACAGAATTGACGCCGAAAAAAGACGCGACCGCGATATAGGCGAAGAGTATCGCGACAATGTACGCGATCGGGCTCGCGCGGAGCAGGACGTTCCATCGGGCGTTGTTGAGTTGCGCGAGCAGCGCCGGCGCGATTGCGAGCCCGATCATCATATATAAGAGTGTCGATGCGGCATGCTTCGCGATTTCGTGGATCGCGCCTTGATCGGCGCCGCGGGAAGTCGCCATCGCGGTCGCGACCCCGAGCACGGCCCAGAGCACGATATCCTCGACGACGGCGCACCCCAATACGAGGCTCGCGAACCGCGTGTGCAGAATTCTCAAGTCGTAGAAAATTCGCGCGATCACCGGGACCGACGTCACGGACACCGCGATCGCGAGAACGAGCAACGCCGACATCGGCGTCGCCGCGGGCCCCATGATGAGGTCCAGCGGAACCAGCGCTGCGAGGCCGCCCACGAGCACCACGGAAAACGGGATGAGCGTGCCAATTCCGACGAGCCACGCCATCTCGCGCCGATTTTCCGGAGCCATGAAACGGCGGGTTTCGCTGCCGGAGACGAACATCAGGAAAAAGAGACCGACCCAGTAGATGAAATCGAGCGCGGCGGTGGTTTTGCTCGTGCCCGACAACGTCCAGGTGTCGATGCTCGAGAACAGCCACGGAGCGAGCTGGCCGAAGGCGTAAGGGCCGAGCAACACGCCGGCGAGTATTTCGCCGACGAATCGCGGTTGACGAAGGCGCTCGGCCAGATACCCGAGGCAATGCGTCAAAGCGAGAAATACGCCGAGCAGCAACGCGAGGAAACCAATTTCCGTATTGGACATTCGGGAATCCCTCCCAATATCGTTCCTTCGATCGGCGTAGCATACCGCATCGGCGAGAAGCGCAATAACCACCCGCTTGTCGACGGCGCCAATCGTCGCGACGGTTCGCGCGCGCGTCGTTTGCGCTGCTCGCGTTCGGGAAGACAAATATTCGAGTGCCGGCGCCCCGTCCTTGGTTCACGCGGCGTTAACGCGTAACGGTCCCCAAAGAACGGGCAAACTGATACGATCGGTACCCACACCGAATCGCACGCATCCACTCAACGACTTGAATTTCGAATCTGCAAAAGGGATCTCATATGAAGAACAACGAAGTGGGATTTAGCTGGGAGCTGGCGCTTTCCGTAACCCTCGGTCTCTTCTGGCGTTGGGTGCTGCTCGGTGCGCTTCCGGGCTTATTTTTGCGCGAGCTCATCGCCGTCTCCCCTTGGGCGGGTTTGGTGCTGCAGATCGCGATTTCGTTCGTCGGCCTTTGGGTATCCGTGAGGTGGTTTTTCGGCTCCGGCCGCGTCGGTACCGCGAAGCTTACACTTACGCAGGCCTCTTGACGGTAACGCGCGTCTGCGAATTGCCCCGCATGTATCTTCCCAGTCACTTTGAACAACCTGACGTCGGGACGATGCATGAGCTGATGCGCGCTCGCCCGTTCGCCACGTTGGTGACGCTGTCGTCCAGCGGTCTGAACGCGAACCACATTCCATTCGTCGTGTCGCAAGATCCGGCGCCGCTCGGCACGTTGCAGGGCCACGTTGCGCGCGCCAACCCGATCTGGCGGGATTTCTCGAAAGACGTCGAAGCGCTTGCAATATTTCACGGGCCACACGCGTACATCACGCCCTCCTGGTATGCGACGAAACCACGGACGGGCAAAGTCGTCCCCACCTGGAACTACGCGGTGGTGCATGCCTACGGCGCGCTTCGCGTCATCGAGGACCGCGCGTGGTTGCGCACGCAGATCGAGGCGCTGACCACGCATCACGAAGCGTCGTTTGCGACGCCGTGGAACGTCGGCGACGCGCCGGCGGACTACATCGAGAACATGGTTTCGCACATCGTCGGCGTCGAGATCGTCATCACGAAACTCATCGGAAAGTGGAAAGTCAGCCAAAACCAGCCTGCAGAAAATCGCGCCGGCGTGATCGCAGGACTCAAAGAAATCGGCACAGCGGACGCGCTGCTCATGGCCGACTTGATCGCGGCTGCTGATACAAAGAATCGTTAACCGTGCGCACATCTGTTCCCATCGGGTGCGGCACACGCTGATAGATTGACCCCAGCTTCGGCGCAGGAACGTCCGTACCCTCCAGCGGTGCTAGGACGGCAACGCGTTGCCGAACCGTTACGTATGCCGCATCATCGATGGCCGCATTGGCGGTCGTCGCACTCGCGCCTGTCCAAAGAGAGGGACCATGCTTGCGCTGAGTCAGCGCCCACCCCGTCGCCCGATCGATAGCCGGGGTGCGAGGAGAAAGCCGATGTTAAGCAAGCACGAGGCACAACGATGCCGGTGCGCGTAGTGCGGCTCGGCAGCCCCCGGGACGCGCGCGAAGGATCGCGGCTCGGCACCGCCCGCCACCTGCCGCGCGGCGTGCGCAAGAGCGAGTACGCGAAACGCGATTACTTCGACGTTTGGCTGCCCGAGCTGGCGCCGAGCGCGAAGCTCGTGAGCTGGGCGCTTTCCGAACCCTGGACCGACGCGCGCTGGTCGCGATTCGCGAAGGCCTATCGCCGGGAAATGCAGGCGCCGAGCGCACAGCGCTTGCTCGAGCTGCTCGCGCGACTTTCGTGCGACACCGATTTTTCGGTCGGCTGCTATTGCGAGCGGGAAGATCGCTGTCATCGTTCGTTGCTGCGCGAGCTGCTCCGCGACCACGGCGCCGAAGTTGCTTCCGACCGAACCGGATCGGTACCCGCACGCGCCTCCACCCACCGCACCCGGCGTTCCCGTCGGCACTAACGGATCATTGTCGGCCCGTTTTTGGTATCTGATGATGAGCCGCGCACGGTCGATGGCACGGACCGTGCATGCACTATTTCCGAGAAACCAAAGGGGGGCACATGAAATTCGAAACATTGTTGAAGTCCGTTCTTGGTCGATCCCTGTTGTGCGCCGCGCTGCTCGCGACCGGCGCGTCAGCGTGGACCGATGCATTGGCAAACGAGCTGTCAGATCAGCTCAACGCGGCGAACGAAAACATCAATCATCTGCACAAGCAGATCGACGATCTCGACAAAGACATCGGCCAGCCGCTCACCGCCGAAAAGGCACGCTTGTCCGACACCGATCAATTGCTCAAAGGCGCGGAGAAGAACCTGCAAGGGAAGTACGACAATTGGGCCGACCGGGTAAACGGACCGAACGGCTACTCCGCACAGCTCGCCGCGCACCAGGCCAAGATCCCGCCGTTCAATAGCCGCACTGCCGATTACAACCGGCGCTGCAGCGGCACCTTCAGCGACCGTGGGTACGTCGACGCGTGTAATCGCGAAAAGGCGCAGCTCGACGCCGAGGCGGACGCGTTTCAGCAGGAATTCGTGCAACTGAAAAACCTGCAGTCGAGCCTCAAGCAGGAAAAGACGAACCTCGACGACTACGCCAAGGGACTAAAAGATCGCCGCAACGATTTGAATCAAGCGACGCTCGACTGGGCGGCGAAGACAAAAAAATACAACGCCGATCGCAACGCGTTGGTCGCATCACATAACCAGGCCCTGGCACAGCTGAAACGCGTCGGCAGCGCGTATGGAAATTGCGTCGACCGCCAGCCGAAGAAGGCGACCGACGAGTACATCAAGCACCACTGCGGGAACGTGCAATTCGACAATATCCGCGAGAACCTGAAACAACTGCAAAACATCAAACCCGAATTGGTCATTACCCCCAACTAGTCGTTCTGGCTCGCCGTCGCGGACGGAGCGGGCGTTTGCCCGCCCCGTCATGACGCGAAGCGAAAACTGATAAACCGCAACACGGGCTGCCCTGCCACCGCCGCAGCATCTGCACGAACGCCGCAATGAATAATGTCGAGCGTTCGGCCGGCTCGGCGTCGGGCGATCTCCCCTTGCCCGGGGATTTTCGCTACGCTGGCGTTCCGAAGCACGACACCGAGCACGCGCACGCGTAACGCCGATCAACCGCGATACCCGATACACGCGGAAGGGCCGCCGGAACAAAAGGGACCACCATGATCACGCTCTACACCTTCGGACCCGCATTCGATCTCCCCGACCCGAGCCCCTTCGTCACCAAAGCGATGATGCTGCTCAAGCTCGCGGGGTTGCCGTACCGAACCAGCACGAAGGGCTTCTTGCGTTCGCCAAAAGGCAAGCTGCCCTACATCAACGACGACGGAACGATCGTGGCGGACTCGACGTTCATCCGCTGGCATATCGAGAAAAAATACAAGATCGACTTCGACGGGCAGCTGTCGGCCACCGAGCGCAGCATCGCCTGGGCGTTCGAGAAGCTCGCGGAGGACAATTTGTATTGGGCGCTGGTGCGCGAACGCTGGCTCGACGACCGTAACCTCGAAAGAGGGATCGCACAATTCTTCCGCGCGGCGCCCCCACCGGTGCGTCCGCTGATCAAGAGCATCGTCCGCAGAAAAATGCGGCGGGATCTCAAAGGGCAAGGCATCGGCCGGCATGCGCCCGAGGAAATCGCCGCGCTCGCGAGTCGCAGTCTCGAATCGATCGCCACCTTCCTCGCGGACAAGCCCTACTTCATGGGCGCGCAACCGACCGGCGCCGATGCGGCCATCTTCCCGTTCGTGCTCGGCATCCTCTGTCCCCGCTTCGACACACCGGTTCGCACGGCGGCCGAAGCGCGGCCGAATCTCGTCGCTTACGCGACTCGGATGCTGCGAGCCTATTTCCCCGATTTCGCCGATTGCGCCTTAACGCGTGCGCAGGCCGCCTGAGCAGCTTTTAACTGCCGTAACCTACTTTGGAATTCGTATTCATCCTGCTCGTCGGCCTCGTCGCCGGAACCCTTAGCGGTATCGTGGGCTTCGGCTCGTCGATCATGCTGATGCCGGTGCTCGTCGTCGCATTCGGCCCGTTACAGGCAGTGCCCGTCATGGCGCTTGCCGCAGTGATGGTGAATTTTTCACGCATCCTCGTCTGGTGGCGCGAGGTGGATTGGCGGACTTGCGCCACGTACGCCCTTACGGCGGCGCCGGCCGCGGCGCTGGGCGCACGGACGCTGCTCGTCCTGCCGCCGCGGCTCGTCGAAGGCGCGCTCGGCGGTTTCTTCATCCTGATGATCGGCGTGCGGCGCTGGCTGGCAGGCCACGATCTCACTCTGCGCCGTTGGCATCTCGCCGTCATCGGCGCCGGCGTCGGGTACCTTACGGGAATCGTCGTGTCCACCGGCCCGATTACGGCGCCGGTTTTTCTCATGTATGGCCTCGTGAAAGGCGCGTTTCTCGCCACCGAAGCGGCCGGTTCGCTCGCGGTTTACCTGAGCAAAGCGGCCGTGTTCCGCACTTTCGGCGCGCTGCCGGCTGACATCATCGCGAAGGGTCTCATCACCGGTTCGTCGCTCATGGTTGGCTCCTTCGTCGCGAAACGGTTCGTCATCCGGCTCGAGCCCGAGCGTTTCCGCCTGCTCATGGACGGCCTCATGCTCGCTTCCGGCGTCGTCATGCTGTGGTCGGCGAGCGCTTCGTAGCGGTTGCGAGCCGCGCGCCTCCACCTCGACACCGTCAACTGCGTGGCAGACGGAACTACAGAGAAACACTCGTTACTCTCGTTCCGTCCCTCCGCTAATATCGACGCGCCTTTATGCAAGGCAATGCACACCCAACAACAACCGGAGGGCATCATGGCAACCACCAAACGGAAAGGCACCGCACGCAAAAACAGCAAGCAGCCCGCGAGCGCCGCAAAGCGCAAGCCGCGTACGATGACCAATCCGCCGAAGACTGCTCGCGGTCTCGCGAGCTAAATCGCCAGAAAAGGAAAGCGGCAAGCGCGGCCGCCGCGGCGGCCGCGGCCGCGATCTTCCGCCGAACCGGGCGACCGACGGCGCAGGAGACCGCGCCCCTGAGGCGGATAACACCGGGGAGCAACCATGGCCAAGTACGGCAAGAAAGCCCAAGCCAAAGTTAAGAAGGCGATGCAGGAGCGCAAACGCGGCCGTCTGCGCAGCGGCCGCTCGGGCAGAAGAGTAAAGAGCCGCAAGCAAGCGATCGCGATCGGTCTCGCCGAAGCGCGCCGCGCCGGAGCCAAAGTGCCGCCGAAGAAAGCGTCGACGCGCAAGCGCACCGCGCGCAAGAAAAAATAGCGCGCGCTTCCGCTCGCCTGAGGGCATCCGTAGCGCCGCGGCGCTTGCAGACGAAGACCGCAGCGCGTTGCTCGTCAGCAGACGAGCACATTCATGCCCCTCCACGTACCGCGTGCACTCTGGTATGGTGAATGTCGTCCGGCGTCGCGGTCAGCATCCCAAACGCCCCCGCACGACGTCCAATCCCCGAAGGGTTCGCCGCATGAACCGCAGGCCCCTGCTCTTGTTATTGCGGTACGGTCTCGCCGTTGCGTTGCCGGCCGTGGCAATCTGCGTAAACTTCTTCATTCCCGACCTGAACGACACGCCGGAAGTGCTGTTTCTCGCCGCGGTCGCAACGGTCGTCTGGTACAGCGGTCTCGTGCCGGGGCTGCTCGCGACCGCGGTGGCGGTTCTCGCGCTCGACTACTTCTTCATCCCCGAGTATCACACCGTCGACTTCGGGCCGGCGACCTGGATCGATCTCAGCGTGTTCGTCGTCGTCGCGGTTCTCATCAGCTTCCTGACCGAAATTCAACGCCGCCTCAACCTGGTCCTGCAACAGCAAAACCGTCGCAAGACCGAATTCATGGCGGTGCTCGGTCACGAGTTGCGCAATTTTCTCGGACCGGTCTCGAACGCGGCGACGGTCATCCGGCTGCGCGGGACAAACGACCCCGCCGTCGAGCAGGCGAGCGACGTCATCGATCGCCAGCTCCTCAACATGACGCGGCTCATTGACGACATCCTCGATACCGCCCGCATCAATCAGGGAAAAATCGAGCTTGCGCTCGCGGCGGTCGACGCGCGAACGATCGTCGCGCGCGCGCTCGAAAGCACCCGGCACCTGATTGAGTCACGCTGCCATCGGATGGAAACGCAACTTCCTCCCGGTCCGCTGCCGCTCTACGGCGACGCCACCCGCTTGGAACAGGTGCTCATCAACCTGCTCACGAACGCGGCGAAATACACGGAACCAGGCGGACGCATTTGGCTCTCCGTCGAGCGCGGCGAACGCGAGATCGTGATTCGCGTGCGCGACACCGGCCGCGGCATTTCGGCGGAAACGCTCCCGCACGTGTTCGAGCTGTTCCGCCAGGACAAATCCGGTTTCGACGGCGGCCTCGGCATTGGCCTCAGCCTGGTTCGCGGCCTCGTCGAGCTGCACGGCGGCACCGTGAAGGCGTTCAGCGACGGCACGGGGCGCGGCAGCGAATTTATCGTGCGCCTTCCGAGCGCCGAACCGGAAGAAGCAAAACCGAAGCAAATGGGCGTCGCCCACAACCGATAACGAACATCGCCGGAGCAAAGCATGCCGCGCATACCGTACAAACCGGCCGATAGCACCGAACCGCGCCAGTTGGTGGAAGCCATCCGCGCACGACGCGGCGGGCGATTGCTGCACCTCGATCGGATGCTGTTGCACAGTCCCGCTTACGCGCGCGGCTGGAACACGTTTCTCGGTGCTGTACGCAACGACCTCGCACTACCCGCGAAGCTGCGCGAGCTCGCAATCTGCTGCGTCGCGGTGCTGAACCGTGCCGAGTACGAGTTCCACCATCACGCTCCGCAGCTCATCGCGACCGGCGGGACACGCGAGCAAGTGGAGGCGTTGCGGCGGCTCGACGCGTCACCCGCGGACGCGAAGCTCTTCGATGCGACCGAGCGCGCGGTCATCGACTACACGCTCGAAATGACGCGTGCGGTCGCGGTGAGCGATGCCGCCTTTGCCCGCGTCGCGGCGGCGCTTGCGAGCACGGAGCACATGGTCGAGCTGACCGGAGTGATCGCGGCGTACAATATGGTGTCGCGATTCCTGGTGGCGTTGCAGATTACACCGGAGGACGAGTCGGGCTAGCGGCTGATCCGACGCCGAGTTTGAAATATCGTCTCAACCGCGAAGGACGCGGAGGACGCAAAGGAAACGTACTGAAGGAAGAGGCGCGCGAGCCGGCTGCCGATAGGTGGTCGTTCGCATCGCCGGAGCCGCCAGAAACCGCAAGACGACGAAGGAGCCGCCCATGATCCGCGCCGCCATAGTGCAACAACCGCCCATCCTGCTCGACCGCACCGCAACCGTGCGCGCAGCGGTCAACGCCGTGCGCGATGCCGCCGGCGCCGGCGCGAACCTCGTGGTATTTCCCGAAGCGTACGTGCCCGGCTATCCGGTCTGGATCTGGCGTGCGCGTCCGGGCACCGACGCGCGGGTCATGGAGCACCTGCACGCGCGGCTGATGGCGAACGCGGTCGACATCGAGGGCGGCGACCTGCAGCCGCTCTGCATCGCGGCGAGAGAGCACAAGACCACGATCGTTTGCGGCGTCAACGAACGCGATACCGACTTCAGCCGCGGCACGCTTTACAACTCCGTGGTCGTCATCGACGCCGACGGCGCGATCGTCAACCGCCACCGGAAGCTCATGCCGACCTATCCCGAACGTATGGTGTGGGGCTTCGGTGACGCGAGCGGGCTGCGCGTGGTCGACACTCCGTGCGGGCGCGTCGGCACACTCATCTGTTGGGAAAACCTGATGCCGCTCGCGCGTTATGCGTTGTATGCACAAGGCGTGGAGATATACATCGCGCCGACGTACGACTGCGGCGACCGCTCGGTCGCGACGTTCCGCCACATCGCGCGCGAAGGCGGCTGCTGGGTGCTGGCCGCCGGCACCGCAGTACGCGGGAGCGACATCCCCGACGATTTCCCCGCGCGAGCGCAGCTTTATCCGGACGCCGAGGAGTGGGTGAATCTCGGCGATTCGCTGGTCGTCGATCCGGGCGGAAGTGTGGTCGCCGGACCGTTGCGCCGCGAGGTCGGCGTGCTGTACGCGGATATCGATCTCGATCGGGTCGCCGCTGCGAAACGCATGCTCGACGTCGCCGGACACTACGCGCGCCCCGACATTTTTCAGCTGCACGTGAACCGTGAGCCGTTAACGCCGGTGGCGTTCGCCGATGGTAACCGCGCGAGCGCGCCGGGGCGTTAGCCCAGCGCGACGACGGCGGTTCACGGCGACGTACCTGCTATTTTCAAACGGCCGCTAGGGCCAGAAGAACGAGGCGACAAAAAGTCCGAGCAAGAGGAATACGAACGTCCAAAATTTTATTAGCAACCACTTGTCCTCGTGTTCGAGGTCCATTTTCACTCCCGATATAGATTTATTTTATAGTGACGGGCGCCCCTCAGGCGCCCGCTGGTCCTTGTTTGAATAAGAGTGGGTGCACTTACCCCGGACCAGGGCTCGGGAATTTACTCCATTCGGATAATATGTCGTCGATCATATCAAGAGGCCGCGCTGCTCCGGCTAAACCGTTCGGGTGCGATGCGACAGCGCCGACTGACGCGCCGCGCGCTTCAGCGTCTCCGACCCTCACGAAGCGCTTGTCCGAGGGTCAACGATCGCAGCCTTCGCATCCCCCCGGATCGTACGAAACGTGACCGAATAACGGAGCCGCGGAACCGGCGGAATCGCGTGTTGCCAGTGAAAGCGCGCGACGCCGGAAATGACATACAACGAACGCGGCTCGAGCCGCAGCTTGCACACGTCGTAACTGCTCGGCGTTTCCAGGCGGAGCCGGAGCTCGCACGGGCCCGCGAGCGACAGGCCGGCTAGACTCGGTCCAAACGGCGGCGCGTCGCGGTGCCAGCCGATCGGCGCGCCCGGCGGGTAGCGCGTGACCAAAGCTTCCATCCGGGTATCGCGCGGGAAGCGCGCCTCCTGCGCGGCGCGCGTACTAAGGTCGGTCAGGAAATCGGGCAGCGCCGGCGCCGGCGCGAGCGGTCCGTGGTCATACGCATAGCGTACGCCGAAGTGCACGACCTGCCGGCGCGCCTCGTGGCCCCGCATCACCACGCGCTCGAAGGGCAGCCGCTCGATGGCCGAGATCAGGCATTCCTCTTCGCCGGGCGTAATGAAATCCGGAAGTAGCCGAAACCCGGTAGGCGGTTCGTGAACAATACGGGCTTTGCGCCGCGCGGACATGCGTACAGTTTGACGCAACACCGCGCGCGCTCCTACGATGATTCCTTCTGCATTCTGGCCCGAGGAAAGCATTCCATGACTGTCGCCGGCTTCGATCACGTCGCAATCCCCACCGCCGATCCCGTCGCGATGCTACGGTTCTACCGCGCGCTCGGGTTTGACGCACCGAGCCCCGAAGAGTGGGCAGCGTCCGGCCGCCCCGCGTTCTCCATTCAGTTCGGCGAAAACAAAATCAACGTGCACGCACCCGCGCGGTGGCAAGACCCGGCCTTCACGCTGCGCGGCCCTTCCGCGCAGCCCGGGTGCGGCGACTTTTGCTTCGTGTGGTCCGGCTCGCTCGATGCGCTGCGCGAGCGGCTGCGCGACGCCGGCGCCGCGATTGAGGCGGGCCCGGTCGAGCGCGTCGGCGCGCGAGACGCGGGTCGCGCGAAAGGCATGAGCGTTTACACTCGCGATCCCGATCGGAACCTGCTCGAATTCATTGTGTACGCATAGAAGGAGACATCATGCGGCGCGGTTCGTGTATGTGCGGTGCCGTCCGATACGAAGTGAAAGGCGAATCGATGGGCATGTACTACTGCCATTGCCGGCAATGCCGCAAGGCGACCGGCTCGACGTTCGCGACGAACATCATCGTCCCGCACGCCGCGTTCCGCCTTCTCGCGGGCGGCGACAAGCTCAGCGCCTACGAATCGAGCCCGGAAAAGTTCCGCTACTTCTGTTCGGTCTGCGGATCGCCCGTCTACAGCCATTCGCGCAAAACCAGCCACGTCGTGTCCGTACGCTGCGGCACGCTGGATACGGACGTGGGCGAAACGCCGCGCATACACAAGTACGTCGCGTCCAAGGCACCCTGGTACGAAATCCGCGACGGCCTTCCGCAGCAGCCGGAAGGATGACGGGTCAGGAGAACCGGTGAGCACACTGACGTACGAAGGTGGCTGTCATTGCGGCAACGTGCGTTACCGGGTATCCGGTGACGCCCGCGACCTCTGCTATTGCCATTGCAACAGTTGCCGCCGTACCAGCGGCGCCCCGTTCGTGGCGTGGGGCACGTTCCCGGTCGCGCTATTCGCTCTGTTGAGCGGCCGCCTGCACGAATATCGTTCGTCAGCACCGGTGTCGCGCGGCTTTTGCGGCAGTTGCGGCACGTCGCTCACTTATTTCAATGCGAAACGTCCGGACGAGATCGACGTGACGCTCGCCTCGCTGGACAATCCGGCCGCCCTCGAGCCGGAGTTTCATATTTGGACTGCCGAGCGACTGCCGTGGGTCGAGATCGCAGACGGCCTGCCGCAGTTCGAGCGCTGGCGCACGCAAACGTAGAGCACAATGAAAACCGCAACGCTTTCCACCATTCCGCCGCCTGCGCGCACGAGCGACACGCTCCGGATCGCGCACGGTTTGCAGCCATCGCACCGTTCCGAGGGTAGCCAACCGTGACGAGCACGGCGCATCGTGTCGGCGTATATCTGGCAGTCGTGCAGTTTTTCTTCGTGAGCACCTGGACGCTCTACGTTCTTTATCTACCCCAGCTCGCCGCGCAAGCCGGCGTTCCGGCGAAAGCGATACCTTGGATTCTGATGCTCGATCAAGTGGTATTCGCGTTCTCCGATCTCGGCGTCGGCGTCATGGCCGATCGCATGGTACGTGTAGTCGGCAAGCTCGGCGCTTTCATTCTCGGCGTGACGCTGCTGTCGTGTCTCGCATTCCTGCTGCTGCCGTTTGCCGCACCGCACGCTTCGGCGGCGCTGTTCTTCGCGCTGACGCTCGTATGGACGGTAACCTCGTCCGCACTGCGCGCGCCGCCCCTCGTGCTCCTCGGCAAGTATGCGGCACGGCCGGCGGTGCCGTGGCTCACGGCGCTGTTATTGTTCGGCCTCGGCGCCGCGGGCGCGATTGCGCCGTACCTTGGCGTCGCGCTGCGTAACACCGACCCGCGTCTGCCGTTCGTGCTCTCGAGCGTCGCGCTCGCTGCCGCGACGCTCGGTATCCTCTGGGCCGAACGCACCCTCGCGCGCGCCGCACCGACGGTCTCCACGAGCGGCGCGCCGGCCGGCGGCAAGCCCGCCGGCATCGCGGCCGGATTTCTGGTCGCGGTCGCGCTGCTCGCCGGCGGCTACCAGGTCCATGTCTCGCTCAACAGCGCCCCGCTGTATTTGCGTTACGCCGCGCCCGGGGACCTCCCCTATCTGCTGCCCGTTTTCATGGTCGGCTTCAATCTCCTCATGCTGCCGGCCAGTCTCGCGACCCGCCGTTACGGCGGACTCGCAGTGATGGGGGTGGGCGGTCTGATCGCGGCGCTCGCGGCGCTACTCGCGCAGCACGCCGGCAGTCTCGGCGTGCTGATAACGCTGCAATTCATCGCAGGCGGCGCATGGGGCACGGTGCTGATGAGCGCGATGACCGCGGCGCTTGCCGTGGGACACACCGGACGCGAAGGCAAAGTGACCGGCGGCTTGTTCGCGCTGCTTGCACTCGCGGCATTCGCACGCATCGCGATCGCCGCCGCCGGATTCAACAAAGATCCCACGTTCGCGGCGCTGCTCAGTTGGGCGCCGACGGCGGTTTGGGCCGGTGCCGGATTGCTCTTGCTGTTGATGCTTCCGGTCGAGCGCAGACTTTATGCCGCGACCCCGAGTACCGACTGACGCGAGACAGCAGCGATCACCAACGGCGTGCGACGTGATCGCGTGACCGCGGAAGAAATCGCAAGAGCAAATTCATTGCGAGCCGACGCACGCCGGAACTAACCAAGAGCAAGAGCGAGGAATGAAGCCATGAAAGGCAGTTGTCTCTGCGGTACGGTGCGGTACGAAGTCGATCAGCTCGACGGTCCGATCGGGCACTGCTCTTGTCGGACCTGCCGAAAAGCACATGCCGCCCCTTTCACCACGACGGCGCGCGTGCAGCGCAAGCACTTGCGCTGGCTCGCGGGTGAAGATCGCCTCGTCGCGTTCGAATCGAGTCCCGGCAAGAAACGCTATTTCTGCCCGAAGTGCGGGAGTCACCTGATCGCCGCATGGGATCACGAGGACGAAGTGATCCTGCGCGTCGCGACGCTCGACGAATCACCGCACGCCGAACCGGTCGCGCACATCTGGCGCTCGCACGAGGTCGACTGGCTGAAGTTCGAAGGCGGCATCAAAAGTTTTCCCGAATGGCCGCCGGGACGAAAATAGCGCGCGGGCATCGAGGACATTCCTTAATATCGCTTTAACCGCAAAGGACGCGGAGAACGCAAAGGAAAAGATTTTAACGAACAAGAAAACCGTTGCGTCCTTGGCGTGTGCTTTGCGGTTAGACAATAGTAAATCAGACGTTCCTTTAGATGGCATAGGAGCCGATCATGACTGATTCCGTAATGGTGAAGACCGAAGGGGCGATTGCGACCGTCCTATTGAACCGGCCGGCGGCGTTCAATGCCTTCGATATGGACCTGATGGATCGCTTCATGGCGGGCATCGTTTCGCTCGCGGCCGACAAGAACGTGCGCGCAATCGTCATCTCCGGCGAAGGCAAAGCGTTTTGCGCCGGCGGCGATCTCAAATGGGCTCTGTCATATCCGCACGGCCCGGCGGCCGGGTTTCACGAGCTCGCGGGGCGCTTCCATCTCGCGGTCACCGACATCCGGCGCATGGCGAAACCGGTCATCGCGGCGGTCAACGGACCGGCGGCGGGCGGCGGCTTTTCGCTCGCGCTCGCCTGCGACTTTCGCGTGATCGCCGAGTCGGCCGTGCTCAAGCAAGCGTACACGTCGAGCGGGCTGTCGATGGACGGCGGCGGCAGCTTCACGCTGCCGCGGCTGGTCGGTTTCGCGCGCGCGCTCGAAATCGCCGCGTTCGATCCGTCCATTTCTGCGCAACAGGCGCTGGCGTGGGGGCTCGCGACCAAGGTAGTGAAGGACGGCACGGCGCTCTCGGCGGCGATGGACATGGCGCGCGAGCTGGCGGACAAGTCGCTGCATTCGTTCGGCCTGTCGAAGCAGCTGCTGCTCGATTCGTTCGACAGCTCGTTCGAAACGCATATGGAACGCGAGCGCGCGGCGCTCTCGGCGTGCGCCGAGCATCCGGAAGGCAAAGAGGGCCTTACCGCGTTCGCGGAAAAACGTAAACCGCGATTCGGCGCGCGCTAACACGCGGCGCCGGTGTCGCAGAGGACGACTTATGAGCGAGCGTTACCCTGATCTTCCGGCCGGCAATTTCATCATTCAGGCGCAAGAGCGCATCGTATTCGGGCAGCCGGCGGGCGCCGCCGTCGACGCCGAGGCGAAACGCTACGGCGCGAAGCGCGTCTTCGTCACCTCTACGCGATCGCTCGCCCGCCTCGCCGACGGTCCGGTGCAACGGATCGTCGCCGCGCTCGGCGCGCGTCACGTCGGGACGTACGCCGAAATCCGCGCGCACAGCCCGCGCGAAGACGTGATCGCAGCGGCCGCGGCGGCGCGCGCCGCCGGCGCCGATCTGCTGGTGGCAGTCGGCGGCGGCTCCGTGATCGACGCCACGAAAGCCGTGCAGATGTGCCTGTGGCTCGGCCTCGACAGCCCGCAGTCGATGGAGCCGTATCTGTCGAATGCGCGCGCCGACGTCGCGCGCAAGATCGACGCACCGGCCGACCCCATCCGCATGATCGCGGTCTCGACGACGCTTTCCGCCTCCGAGTTCACGCCGAACGCCGGCGTCACCGACACGCTCAGCAACACCAAACAGGCATTCATGCATCGTCTGTTCGTGCCGCGCTCGGTGGTGCTCGATCCAGCGGCGACGCTCGATACGCCCGATTGGCTCCTTTACTGCACCGGCATTCGCGCGGTCGACCACGCGGTCGAATCCTACTGTTCGCCGCTCGCCAACCCCGCGACCGAAGCGCTCTCGCTCCAGGGACTGCGCTTGCTCGCGGACGCCCTGCCGAAAATCAAATCCGATACGCGCGATCTGAAGGCGAGGCTCGATGCGCAGTTCGGCATGTGGCAGGCGATCGCGGCCGCCGCGGCCGGAGCAGGCTCCGGCGCGAGCCACGGCATCGGCTACGTGCTCGGTGCGACATACGGCGTCGCGCACGGCCACACATCGTGCGTCATGCTCCCCGCGGTGCTGCGCTGGAACGCGGCCGTGAACGGCGAACGCCAGCGCGCGCTGGCGGAAGCGATGGGCGCACCCGGACGGCCGGCGGCCGATCTCGTCGCCGAGCTCGTCGCCCGCCTGGATCAGCCCGGGTCTTTGCGCGCCGTCCACATCCGCCGCGAGAACCTCGATGAGATCGCCGAGCGCGCGCTCACCTATCCGCCCGTACGCATGAACCCGCGGCCGATCAAGAGTGCCGCGGACGTGAGAGAAATCCTGGAACTCGCCTGGTAGTTCGAGAGTCGCGCATGGAGCTGAAAATCCCGCCGCCGATCCTGCTCGTCATCGCCGGCGTCCTGATGTGGCTCGCCGCGCGCTACGCGCCAAACCTCGCCTTTGTCGCGCCGGGGGCCGGCGCGGTCGGGATCGTGCTCATGATCGCCGGTATCGCAGTGAGCGTGAGCGGCGCGCGGGCATTCCATCGCGTCGATACGACCAAAGACCCGAGGCATCCCGAGCGCACCACCGCCCTCGTCACCGGCGGCATTTACCGCATCACGCGCAATCCGATGTATCTCGGCCTCGCGCTCGTGCTGGTCGGCTGGGGAATTTTTCTATCGAATGTCTTGTCTCTGCTTGGGGTGGTAGTTTTCCTCGGCTACCTGAACCGTTTTCAAATTGTTCCGGAAGAACGAGCGCTTGAAGCACGATTCGGCGAAGCGTACCGCCAGTACAAGCAGACCGTGCGGCGGTGGTTGTAGCGCACGCGTCGACGCCAAGATCATCCGCGGCGCCATATCCGGCTGATCGCCAATGCGCATCGAATTGCTCTACACGCTCGTCCTCCTCGCCGCACTCGCACATGCAATCTGGAACGCAATGGTCAAGGCGAGCCATGACCGCCTGCTGATGATCGCCGCGATCCGCAGCGTGGGCATGCTGTTTGGCGTCGTCGTTGTCACGTTCACACCTTTGCCCCATACAGAGAGCTGGCCGTATCTGCTCGCCGCGGCGGCGGTGCATTACGCCTACTATGGCTTCTTGCTCCAGGCGTACCGCGTGGGCGATCTGAATCTCGTGTATCCGCTGGCACGTGGCACGGCTCCGTTGATCGTCGCCGCGCTGGCGGCGCTTTTTGTCGGCGAGCAGCTCGGTCCGTGGAAAGTCACCGCGGTGTTGCTGGTATCGATCGGGATCTTATCGTTGGCGTTCCGGCACGGTCCGCCGCGCGGCGGCGCGGTTCCGTATGCGCTCGCGACCGGCGCCGCGATCGCGGGCTACACGTCGCTGAGCGGCGTCGGCGTGCGCCTGTCGGAATCGCCCCTCGCCTACGCCGGTTGGCTGGAAATTGCGACGGGCATCGGAATGGTGCTCGTTGCGCTCACTTGCCGGGGCGCGACGATTCGGCCGTTCGTGCGCGCATGCTGGCGGCAAGGCCTCACCGCCGGTGTGCTATCGGTGAGCGGGTACGTGATCGCCCTGTGGGCCATGGTCTACCTCCCGATCGCGCCCGTGGCCGCGCTGCGGGAAACGAGCGTCGTCTTCGCCGCGCTCATCGGAACGTATAAGCTACGCGAAGCGTTCGGCCTGCAGCGCCTCACCGCCTCGTGCGCCGTCGCTTTCGGCGTTATGTTATTGACATTGCCGGTGCGCTAACCCGAGTAAGCGATGGAACAATACTTAGAAAGCAGCGAGTACATCGATTCGACGCACCCGGCCGTCGCCGCCAAGGCGCGCGAGCTGGCGGAGGGATGCGCTTGCGACGAAGACATCGCGAAGCGCTGTTTCGAATTCGTACGCGACGAAATTCAGCACAGCTGGGATTACCGCCGGAATCCCGTGACATGCAAGGCTTCCGACGTCCTGCGCTCCGGCACCGGATGGTGCTACGCGAAGAGCCATCTTCTCGCCGCGCTGCTGCGCGCGAACGGCATTCCGGCCGGGTTGTGCTATCAGCGGCTCGCGGTGGAGGAAATAGGACCGCCGTTCAGCCTGCACGGCTTGAACGCCGTGTACCTCAAACGTTTCGGCTGGTACCGCATCGATTCGCGCGGCAACAAACCCGGCGTGGCGGCGGAGTTCACGCCACCGATCGAGAAGCTGGCGTTTCCGATTTTGAACGCCGGCGAGCAGGACCTGCCCGGCATCCGGCACGCACCGCTGCCGTCGGTCATCCGGGCGCTCACGGAAAACAAGACCGTGGATGACGTCCACGCGCATCTGCCCGATGTCGAGTGACTGGCGACCGCGGAGCGACACTCAACGCATTAACGCACAAACAGGGATCGAACAATGCTCAAATGGCGTATCGGAGATGTGACGGTCACTAAGGTCGTCGAGCTCGACATCGCCGGCGGCACGCGGTTCATACTGCCGCAAGCGACGCGCGAGGCGGCGAAAGCGATTCCGTGGCTCTATCCGCATTTCGCGGACGAAGAAGGCCGACTGAAGATGAGCATCCATGCGCTCGTGATCGAAGCGTCCGGCCGGCGCATCGTGGTCGATACCTGCCTCGGCAACGACAAGCCGCGCAACGTTCCCGTCTGGTCGATGCGCCAAGGGCCGTTCCTGCGCGATCTCGCCGCTGCCGGTTTCCCGCGCGAGACGATCGACACCGTGGTGTGCACACACCTGCACGTCGATCACGTCGGCTGGAATACGATGCTCGTCGACGGGCGCTGGGCGCCGACGTTTCCGAACGCGCGCTATCTCCTGGGCCGCACCGAGTTCGAGTATTGGCGGGCGGAAAAGGACGACGCCGCGCAGCAAACCGTGATGACCGACTCCGTGCAACCGGTGTTCGATGCCGGCCTCGTCGATCTCGTCGACACGAATCATCGCTTGTGCGACGAGGTGAGCCTGGTCCCGACGCTCGGCCACACCCCGGGCCACGTCAGCGTGCGCATCTCATCGCGCGGCGAAGAAGCATTGATCACCGGAGATTTCATCCATCATCCGTGCCAGTTCGCGCGGCCCGACTGGGCGTCGGCGGCCGACTACGACGCGGCGCAGTCGACACAAACCCGGCGCAACATGTTCGACGCGCTCGCCGGTCGGCCGACACTCGTCATCGGCACACATTTCTCGGGCCCGACTGCGGGACGTGTCGTGCGTGACGGGAATGCGTATCGCCTCGACGTGTAGCCGAGATCGTAGCGCGCGGTAAGCGCGGAGGTTGGCGGGCGGTCTCGACGCAACGGCCCGGCGAGTTCTCTTGGTAGAATCACCGGACTCGCAGGAGGACATCCATGGCCGCACCCCGCTACTTCCAGTTCGACACGCTCAGCCTGCACGCCGGGCAGCGCCCCGACCCGGTGACCGGCGCGCGCGCGACGCCGATCTACTTCACGACGTCGTTCGTCTTTCGCGACGCCGACCACGCCGCGGCGCTCTTTAATATGGAGCGCGCCGGCCACGTGTATTCGCGCATCTCCAACCCGACGAACGCGGTGCTCGAAGAACGCGTGGCCGCGCTCGAAGGCGGCGTCGGCGCCATTGCCACGGCAAGCGGCCAGGCGGCGCTGCATCTCGCGATCGCGACGATCGCGGGCGCGGGTTCGCACATCGTCGCGTCACGCGCGCTCTACGGCGGCTCGCACAATCTGCTCTCCTACACGCTGCCGCGCTTCGGCATCGAAACGACGTTCGTGAATCCGCGCGACCTCGATGCCTGGAAACGGGCGATTCGGCCGAACACCAAACTCCTCTTCGGTGAGACACTCGGCAACCCGGGTCTCGACGTGCTCGACATCGCGTCCGTCGCCGCCATCGCGCACGACGCCAAGCTGCCGCTGCTCGTCGATTCCACGTTCACGACGCCGTACCTGCTGCGACCGTTCGATCACGGCGCCGATCTCGTTTATCACTCGGCGACCAAGTTTCTCGGCGGCCACGGCGTCGCCATCGGCGGCGTGCTCGTCGACGGCGGGACGTTCGACTGGGAAGCGTCCGGCAAATTTCCGGAGCTGACGGAACCGTACGCGGGTTTCCACGGCATGGACTTCCAAGAGGAATCGACCGTCGGCGCGTTTCTGCTGCGCGCGCGGCGCGAGGGCTTGCGCGATTTCGGCGCCTGCATGAGCCCGGCGACGGCGTTTCAAATTTTGCAGGGCGTCGAAACGCTGCCGCTGCGCATGCAGCGTCACGTCGAGAACACGCGCAAGATCGTCGACTTTCTCGGCAAGCAGGCGGGCGTCGAATCGATCGCCTATCCGGAGCTGCCCTCGCACCCGGACTATCAGCTCGCGAAAAAGCTGCTGCCGCGCGGTTGCGGCGCGGTGTTCAGCTTCAATCTCAAGGGCGATCGCGCCGCCGGGCGGCGCTTCATCGAGTCGTTGAAAATATTTTCGCACCTCGCCAACGTCGGCGACGCGCGCTCGCTCGTGATTCATCCGGCGAGCACGACGCACTTTCGCATGAGCGACGAGGCGCTCGCACAGGCGGGCATCGGGCCCGGCACGATTCGCCTCTCGGTGGGACTCGAGGACGCCGACGATCTGATCGAAGATCTCGCGCGCGGGCTGCGCGCGGCGCAGAAAGCCTAACCGCAGAGGACGCGGAGGACGCAGAGGAAAACAAAAAATGGAATTGGGCGAAGAGTTTGATTCGATCACGGAAAAGATAATCGGTCGTGCGATGCGCGTTCATTCCGCACTCGGCCCTGGGCTGTTAGAGAGCGCTTATGAGACATGTATGGTTCATGAGCTGACGAAGGCCGGGTTGACGGTGGCTCGACAGGTGACAATGCCAATCCGTTACGATGGCTTGAAACTAGATGCAGGCTATCGGCTTGACTTACTGATCGAGAACAAGATCGTGGTCGAACTAAAAACGGTGGAGCGTTTCGAACCCATTCATACCGCGCAACTCCTTAGCTACCTAAAGCTCGGAAATTACCGACTCGGGCTGCTGCTTAACTTCAACGTCGTCCACTTCCGCAATGGCATACGGCGCGTCGTTTACAATCCTTCCTCTGCGTCCTCCGCGTCCTCTGCGGTTAAATCGCTCTAGGAGGTTCCGTGGATCTGATCGTTCGCAACGACAAAGTTTACGCCTACACCGGCGGCAAGCCGTTCGATCCGAAGTTGCCGACCGTCGTATTTCTCCACGGCGGCGAGCACGACCATAGCGTCTGGGCGCTGCAGTCGCGCTACCTGGCGCATCACGGCTTCGGTGTGTTGGCGCTCGATCTGCCCGCGCACGGGCGGAGCCTCGGTGCGCCGCTCGAGCGCATCGAGGACATGGCCGACTGGCTCGTCGCCGTGCTGGACGCGGCGGGCGTTTCCACGGCGGCGCTCGTCGGCCACAGCATGGGCTCGCTCGCCGCGCTCGATGCGGCGGCGCGCTATCCACAACGCGTAAGTCGCATCGCTCTGCTCGGCACCGCGTTTCCGATGCGGGTTTCGGCGGAGCTGCTCGATGCGACGCGCGCGAACGAACCGGCGGCGCACGACATGATCAACGTCTGGTCGCACGCCGCGTACGCGCATTACCCGAGCAACCCTGGCCCCGGTTTTTGGGTGATCGGCGAGAACCTGCGTCTCATGCAGCGCCAGAAGCCGGGCGTGCTGCACGCCGACTTCGCCGCGTGCAACAACTACGCCGCCGGGCTGGAGCGTGCCGCGCAGGTGAAGTGTCCCACCCTGCTGCTGCTCGGCAGCCGCGACTCGATGACGCCGGCGCGCGCGGCGCAGGACATTGCGAAAACGATTTCGAGCGCCAAGGTCGTGACGCTCGATGGCGGCGGCCACAACCTGATGGGTGAAAAACCGGACGAAGTTCTCGATGCGTTGGCTGCATTTCTCGATACCCGCCATTGAGTTGGAGGAGCTAAGCAATGACATCTACACCTGCGCCGGCAACGACTTCCCCCACCCCAACCCTCCCCCGCACGCGGGGGAGGGAGTGGGAGGGGGTGTTCTGCGCGCTGACGCTGATGCTTGCTACATCAATGGCGTGCGCGCAAACGCCAAGCGCTTCGCCGATCGCCGGCGTCGACGCCGCGACGCTCGACGATCTCGTCGCCGCCAGCCGCATTCTCGTCAACGAAGGCGTGTTCGACGGCTTCGGCCACGCGAGCATGCGCCACCCGACGAATCCAAAGCGCTTTCTCATGTCGCGCAACATGGCGCCCGCGCTCGTCACGGCGGCGGACATCATGGAATTCGACGTGGAAACATCGGAACCCGTCGAGGCGCGCGGCCGCAAAGTCTTCCTCGAGCGTTTCATTCACGGCGAGATTTACAAGAATCGTCCGGACGTGAACGCGGTCGTGCACAGCCACTCGCCGTCGGTCATACCGTTCGGCGTCGTCGCAAGCCAGCCGCTGAAACCGGTGTATCACATGAGCGCGTTCCTCTACGGCGGCGTGCCGATTTATGACATCCGCGGCGACGTCGCGGCCTCGAACATGCTCATCGGCAACCGCGAGCTCGGACGCGCGCTCGCGCGCACGCTCGGCGACAAAACCGTCGTGCTGATGCGCGGGCACGGCAACGTCGTGATCGCGCCGTCCATGCCGCTCGCCGTGTTTCGCGCGGTCTACACCGAGACCAATGCACGCCTGCAGCTGCAAGCGATCGCACTCGGTGGGCCCATCAACTATTTGACGCCGGAAGAAGGACAGCGCGCGGCGGACACGATGGCCACTCAAGTAGAGCGGCCGTGGGACTTGTGGAAAAAGAAAGCGCTCGGAAAATAGGCACGGACAACGATCGATTTCAGAGGGAGCATTCATGGATCTTCAACTAACCAATAAGCTCGCGCTCGTTACCGGCAGCACGGCCGGCATCGGTTATGCGATTGCGGAAGCGCTCGCACGGGAAGGCGCGCGCGTCATCGTCAACGGCCGTACGCAGGAGGCCGTGGACGATGCGATCGGCCGACTGAAAAGCGCCACCAGCAAGACCGCGCTTGGGTACGCCGGCGATCTCAGCTCCGCCGCCGTGGCCGACGCACTCGCGGCGCAGTACCCCGACGTCGAAATTCTCGTCAACAATCTCGGCATCTACGAGCTGAAGCCGTTCGAGGAAATCTCCGACGACGACTGGCGCCGCTTTTTCGAAACCAATGTGCTGAGCGGCGTGCGGCTGTCGCGCTCGTACTTGCCGGGCATGAAGCGGCGCAATTGGGGGCGAATTATCTTCATTTCGAGCGAGAGCGCGGTGCAAATTCCGCTGGAGATGATTCACTACGGCATGACGAAAACGGCGCAGCTCGCGATCGCGCGCGGCCTCGCCGAATCGGTTGCCGGCACGGGCATCACCGTGAACGCCGTGCTGCCCGGTCCGACGAAGTCGCGCGGCGTCGGCGGCGCGATCGAGCGCGCGGCGAAAGCGCAGGGTAAACCGTTCGAGGAGATCGAGAAGGAATTTCTGAAGCGCGCCCGGCCGACGTCGCTCATCAAACGCCTGGCGCTTCCCGAAGAAGTCGCGGCCATGGTCGCGTACATCGCGAGCCCACTCGCCTCGGCCACCACCGGGGCGGCGCTGCGCGTCGAAGGCGGCGTGATCAAGAGCGCGTTTTAACCCATCACCGACCCGCGAATCGACCGGCAGAGCGTCGAAAGGAAACGAATGATAACGACCCTCGAAGAGCTGAGAGCGCTGTACGCGTTGCCGAAAGAACGAGCCGTTAAGAAACAGCTCGATTATCTCGATCCGCACTGCATCCGATTCATCAGCCTGTCGCCCTTTCTCGTCATCGCGAGCGCGAGCCGCGCAGGAATGCCCGACGCATCGCCGCGGGGCGGCGAACCCGGCTTCGTGCACGTACTCGACGAACGAACGCTGCTGCTGCCGGATGCAAAGGGCAACAACCGGCTCGACACGCTGATGAACATCATCGAAACCGGACGCGTCGGGTTGATCTTCCTCATCCCCGGCATCGACGAAACGCTCCGCGTTAACGGCGACGCCGCACTCGGCGACGAACCGGAGATGATCGGCCGATTTGCCGACCGAGAAAATCCGCCGAAGCTCGTCGTTCGCATAACCGTCCGGGAAGCCTATCTGCACTGCGCCAAGGCCTTCATGCGCTCGAAGCTGTGGAACGCGGATCGCCGCGTCGAGCGCAGCGTACTTCCTCCGATGGGGAAGATGATCAACGATCAAATCGGCGCGTCAGGTCCGATCGAGACCCAAGAAGAAATGCGGGCGCGGTATTTGAAAGACCTGTAGGTATTTCGTTTTACCGCAGAGGACGCGGAGGACGCAGAGGAAAGAATGGGAATGAAAACTTGAATGCTGTCTAACCGCGAGGACACGGAGTAAAGCACTTGAGATTTTTTGTCGGCCCTTAGTGGGTTACGCGTTCTGTGATACACAGCCTTGACTCCGGTCGGTCACAAGCTTTTTATCCAAGCGTTCCCCTGCGTCCTCCGCGTCCCTCTTGCGGTTCAACAACTAAATGTTTAAGCGCACGGTCACAAACTTTTTATCCAAGCATTCCTCTGCGTCCTCCGCGTCCTCTGCGGTTCAACAACTAAATGTTTAGTTAAGCGCACGCCGGCGCTAAAGAATCGCGAGCACGTTCACGGGCGGGCGCCCGATTGCCGCTTTGCCGTTCGCGAGCACGATCGGCCGCTCGATCAATCGCGGATGCTTCACCATCGCATCGACCAACTGCGCCCGCGAGAGCTTGGGATCGTCGAGTCCAAGCTCGCGATACTCGGCCTCTTGCCGGCGCATCAGCTCGCGCGGTTCGAGGCCGAGCAGTTTCAATATGCGTTCGAGCTCGGCCGCCGAGGGCGGCGTCTGCAAATATTCAATTACCCGCGGCGTCAGGCCGCGCGCCTCGAGCAGCGCGAGCGTCTCTCTCGATTTGCTGCATTTCGGGTTGTGATAGATCGTAATCTGCGTCATGTGATCCTCCGGGTCTGTTCATTGTAACGGGCGCTTCGTCGCCTCCCATATAGAAGCGAACGAACGGTCGAGATACCAGCTTCGACCGACGATACATCGCGAACGTCGAGCCTTGGTTGGCGCAACCGTCTTTGCGGCGAAACAGAACACAGAGCGAGCGCCAGCGGTGCCACCCTCTCACCGCAGTTCGGTATACTAGTCGCTCGCTTTGTAACACTTGTCGGCCTTCCTGGCGCGTTATCGCGCACCTGACGCCCGTTAACCCAAGCCGCCGCACCAGACAAAGTCAATCGACCGGTGCGGCGCTGATCCTGCTGTCGTCGAGAAGGAGCAAAATCATGAGCGCCGTCGAAAACAAGAAACTAATGGAAAAGATATTCGCCGGGGTCGCAGCGGGCGACAGTAGCCTCTTTGTCGAAAGCCTGGCCGACGACGTCGTCATGCGCGTCACCGGCCAATACTCCTGGTCCCGGACGTTCATGGGCAAAGCTTCGCTCCTGCGCGATCTTTACGGCCATCTGCGCACCCTGCTCGAAAAGGGAGCGCGGACGATTCCGCATCGCTTCATCGCCGACGGGGACTACGTTGTCGTGGAAGCGCGGGGCGATATGGTGACCAAGACCGGCGTTCGCTACGACAACGAGTATTGCCTGATATACCGACTCGCCAACGGCAAGATTGTCGAGATACGGGAGTATTGCGACTCGCTATTGTGCGAACGGGTGCTTGGCACGTTTCCATCAAGGGAAAGCTGAACGCCATCGGTGCAATGGATGTCTGCGCGTTCGAGAAGCGAAGCTTCGTAAACAAGGCACACCCGACTAGCCCGACGGCGCGTCGGCCGGCGAGAGCGCACGGTTTACCTCTTCCACGTCGGCGTCGACGAGCGAACCGACCGCGGCCTTCAGTCGCAGTTGATTCAGTATCGTACCGTAGCGCGCGGCCGAGAGCTCGCGGCGCGTCGAGTAGACCTGCTGCTGCGCGTTCAGCACGTCGATGTTGATGCGCACCCCGACGTCATAACCGAGCTGGTTCGACGCGAGCGCCGATTCGCTCGAGGTGAGCGCCTGCTCGAGCGCCCGCACCTGATTTACGCCGCTGATCACGTTTAGGAAATTCTGCTCGACGGCCAGCGCCTGCTGACGGCGAACGCCGTCGAGCTCAGCGCGCGCTTTCTCGAGAAGCGCTGCGGCCTCGCGTGTACGCGAGGTGACCGCGCCGCCTGCATAGAGCGGCAAGTTGAGTTGCAGGCCGACGGTTCCGATCGCGGCGCGACTGCCGATCGGCGTGAGCACGGTGCCGCTCTGATCGACACCGCCATACGACGCGACCAAATCGAGCGTCGGATAATGGCCCGCTCGGTTGCGTTTGATCTCGAGCGTTTGCAACTCCACTTGCGCCTTTTGCAGGATCACCGGGTAGCTCTGGTTGCGCCCGAGATCCACCCAAGTCGACAGCTCGTCGGGCTTGAGCGTCGCGAGCGCGACCTGCTCGCGCAGCGGCTGAAGGCTGTCGTAGGTCTTGCCGGTCAGCTGCTGGAGCGCGCGTTCGGCGACGTCGAGCGCACTCTGTGCCGCAATCTCTTGCGCAACCGCGAGATCGTAGCGCGCCTGCGCTTCATGCGTGTCCGTCATCGTCGCGGCACCGACTTCAAAACTGTGCTTGGCGCGGGCCAGCTGCTCGGCGATCGCCGCTTTTTGCGCGCGAATCAGCGTGAGCGCGTCCTGTGCGCCGAGCACGCCGAAATAGGCCTGGGCGACGCGCAGGATCAGATCCTGACGCGCCGCGGCGTAGGACACTTCGGACTGCTGCACCAGATATTCCGCTTCGCTGTACTGGACGAAATTCTGTTCACGGTAAAGCGGCTGCACCAGCGTCACCGCGTAGGACCGGGTATCGAAGGGACGTTTGTCCGGAGTCGCCGTCGGGAAGGTATCGAGCGTTGCGTCGAGGCGCGTCCGGCTCGTCTCGCCCGACAAGTTTATCGACGGCAACACCAGCGCGCGCCCCTGCGGAAGCTTCTCGCGCCCGGCGTCACGCACCGCACGCGCCGCCGCATATTGTGCGTCGTAGACCGCTGCGTCGCGGTAAACCTCCAGCAAATCGGCGGCGTTGGCATTCGCGGCGAGCACAACGGCGGCGATCGCCGAAAGCCTGCGAATTCTGCGGATCGAATGCATGTACTCCTCCAGCGCGCGCGGGCGGCGTCGCTTCTTTTATTGAGTGTCCGGGTTAGCGCGCGAGCGCCGGGCGCGAGGGAGCAGCCCGGACCGTCTCTTCGCTCGGTCGTTGCTCGATGCGGTACCAGGCGGCATACAGCGCCGGAACGAAGAGCAGCGTCAGCACCGTCGCGACCATCAGCCCGCCCATGATTGCCATCGCCATCGGTCCCCACAACTCGCTGCGGGTCAGCGGAATCATCGCGAGCACCGCGGCCGCGGCGGTCAGCATGATCGGCCGAAAGCGCCGCACCGCCGATTCGCGTATGGCGACCCACGGCGGCTGACCCGAGTCGATGTCCTGGCGGATCTGGTCGACGAGAATCACGGAATTTCGCATGATCATGCCGAACAGCGCGATGATGCCGAGCTGCGCGACAAATCCCATCGGCGCGTGAAACGCGAGCAGCGCGGCAACGACGCCGATCATCCCGAGCGGCGCGGTCAGCACCACCATCAGCGTCTTCGAGAAGCTGTGCAGTTGAAGCATCAAGAGCGTCAGCACCGTAACGATCATGAGCGGGAACAGCGCCTGGATCGGCTGCTCGTTCACGCGGCTTTCGTACCATGACCCGCCGGTATCGATGTGGTAACCGGCCGGCAGCCGCGCCTTGATCGGATCGAGCTTCGGCAATAGCGCCTCGGTCACATCGGGCGGCTGCACGCCGTCGGCGACGTCGGCGCGCACGGTGATCGTCGGCAGTCGATTGCGCCGCCAGGTGCGTGCTTCTTCGAGCCCGACCGCCACCCGCGCGACTTGGGAGATCGGCACGAACCGGCCCGACGGCGTATAGATGTTCATGTCTTCGACGGCGGCGGCCACCGCACGCTCGTCGCGGCGGGCGCGCGCAATGACCTCGATCGTCTTGTCGCCTTCGCGAAATTCGGTGATCGTGGCGCCGCTCAATGCGAACGCAAGGCTCTGGCGAATCTGCGCCGACGTGAGCCCGAGCGCGCGCGCCTTGTCCTGGTCGACCACCAGATCGAGCGCGCGCCGGCGTTCGTACCAATTGGAATTCACGTCGCGGGTCGCCGGGTGCGACGTCATCACCGCCTCGACCTCGGACGCGATGCGCGCCAGTACCTTCGGGTCTTCGCCGGTCACGCGAAACTGCACCGGATAGCCGACCGGTGGCCCGTTCGGCAGATGCTCGACCCGCGCACGCACGCCGGCGAGATCGGTGGCGAAGCGACCGCGCAGCCGCTCCATCACGCGCTCGCGCGCGTCGGAATCCTTCGCCACCGCGACGATCTCGGCGTAGTTCGGCGTCGAGAATTCGTCCTGATTGATCGGCAGATAGAAGCGCGGCGTACTCTGGCCGAGATAAGTCGTGTAATGCGCCACGTCGGCGTCGTCGCGGAGCCAGCCTTCCACCCGCGTAGCGGTTTCCGCGGTCGCCGCGAAGCTCGCGTCCTCCGGCAGCCGTAAGCTGACGATCATCTCGGACCGGTTCGAGTTCGGAAAGAACTGCTTCTGCACGAGGCCGAACGCTCCGAGAGCGAGCACGAACGCCGCGACGCTCAGCGCGATCGTCGTCCAGCGGTGAGAAATACACCAATCGACCAACGTGCGAAAGCGTGCATAGAAGCCATGTGCGTAAGGATCGCGGTGCCCGCCTGCCGCGCGCTGCTCCTTTAGGAGGAGCGCGCCGAGATACGGCGTGAAGGTGATGGCGACGACCCAGGAGATCACGAGCGCAATCGCCGTGACCCAGAACATCGCGCTCGTATATTCGGACGCCGTGCTCTTCGAAAGCCCGATGGGGGCAAAACCGGCGACGGTTATTAGCGTGCCGGTCAACATGGGGAACGCCGTCGAGTCGAACGCGAAGCTCGCCGCGCGGAGCTTATCGAGCCCTTCCTCGAGTTTGCGCGCCATCATCTCGACCGCGATCATGGCATCGTCGACGAGGAGCCCGAGCGCGATGATGAGCGCGCCGAACGAGATGCGGTGCAGCTCGATGCCCGCGATCTTCATACCGAGGAACGTCATCGCGAGCACGATCGGAATCGTCAGCGCGACGACCGCGCCGGTGCGCAATCCGAGTGATAGAAAGCTCACGAGCAGCACGATCGCGACGGCTTCGCCGAGCGAACGCAGGAACTCGCCCGAGGAATGCCGCACGACTTGCGGCTGATCCGCGACCGTGGCGATTTCGATACCGACCGGCAGCCGCTCGCGCAACGTCTTCACCGTGGCATCGATCCGGTGGCCGAGCTCGGTGACGTTGTAGCCCTTGCGCATCGTGACGCCGACGCCGACGACATCTTTGCCGGCGTGCCGCATGCGCGTTACGGGCGGATCGACGTAACCGCGCCGTACCGACACGATGTCGCCGAGCCGAAACGAGCGCCCGTTGATCCGCACCGCCGTATCTTCGATCGCACGGAGCGAATCGAACCCGCCGCTCACGCGCACGTCGATGTTGTTGTCGGCGGCGACGATCCGGCCGGCGCTGGTCACGCGGTTCTGCGCCTGCAAAACGCCGAACAATTGCGCGGGATCGATGCCGAGCGCGGCCAGTTTTCGGTTCGAAAACTCGAGATAGATTTTTTCGTCCTGTACGCCGAGAAGATCGGCCTTCTCGACGCCGTCGACACGCAGCAACTCGGTACGCAACAAATCGGCGTAGTGCTTCATGTCGGCGTAGGAGAATCCGTCGGCCGAGACGGCGTAGATGTTCGTGTAGGTATCGCCGAACTCATCGTTGAAGAACGGCCCGACGACACCCGCGGGCAAGCTCGCCTGGATGTCGCCGACCCGTTTTCGCACCTGATACCAGGTGAAGTCGACGTCGAAGTTTCGGGTTTCGCCGCGCAGCGCCACGAAAATGACCGACTCGCCGGGGCGCGAATAGCTTTGCAGGTAATCGAGATTGGGCGTGTCCTGCAGCTTGCGCTCGATCTTGTCCGTGACCTGCTGCTCGATCTCCGCGGCGCCGGCGCCCGGCCAGAACACGCGGATCACCATGACCTTGAACTTGAACTCGGGCTCCTCCTTGACGCCGAGGGTCGCGTAGGCGAAAGCGCCGCCGAGCACGAGCACGATGAGAAAGAAGAGCGTGAGCGCCCGGTGCTTGAGCGCCCACTCGGAAAGATTGAAACGCGACGGCCGGTAATCAGCGCCCATTGGCGGCATTCCGGATCGTCGCATCTTCCAATACGCGCACCTTTTGGCCGGCGTTCAGCAGATGGACACCGGCGGTCACGATCGTCTGCCCCGGCTCGAGTCCTGCGCTGACTTCGACCCTGTCGCCGTGCACGTCGCCGGTCGTGACCGGAACGAGCCGCACCGTGGATGGCGATCCCTCGACGACCCACACGGCCGGCCGGCCTTGGTCGTGGAACAGCGCCGTCAGAGGAATTCGGATGGCGGTTGGAGAATCGGCGTGAACGCGCACCTCGGCGCTCATGCCGAGCGCGAGATCGCGCGCGTTCCCGACGATCGACAATCGCGCCGGGTACGTCCGGCTCGCACTGTCGGCGACCGGCGAGAGCTCGCGCAGCTTCCCATGGTAGGACGCCGTGGGGTTCGACCAGAGCCGGATCTCAACATCCTTCGCCGTCTTGACTGCCGTTAGCAAATGCTCCGGCACGCTGAACGCGACTTCTTTCTCGTCCTGGCGCGCGAGCTGGGCGATCGGCTGGCCGGCGACGACGACCTGTCCAACCTCCGCGTTGATAGCGGCGATGACGCCGGCATGCGGGGCGACGAGCACGCTGTAGCGCACCTGATTGGCGGTTCGCTCGTAGTCGGCGCGCGCCGCCGCCGCGGTGTCGCGCGCCTGCTTGAGCTGCGCCTCGCGACGATCGAACTCGGCCTGGCTGATGAAGTTGCGCGCACGCAGCTCCGCGTAACGCTTGAAATCTGCGTCGGCGAGCGTCGCCTGCGATTCGGCTTGCGTCAGTCGCGCCGCGGCCGCCGATTGGGCAAGCTCGAGATCTTTCGCGTCGAGAACCGCAATGACTTGCCCGCCCCGCACGGTCGTCCCGACGTCGACGCGACGCTCGACGATCTGCCCCGGGACGCGAAATGCGAGCGAGGTCTCATAGCGCGGCCGTATATCGGCGGCAAACGTTAAGATCTCGCCGCTTTCCGGCGATACGGTTGTCGTGCGAACCGGGCGCACCACGTCGGGCGGCGCTTCTTGTTTCGCACATCCGCCGGTTAGCGCCACTATCGCGAGTGCCGCGAAAATGCTCCGCACGTTTGTGCGGTGTACCACGACTCGTTGCTTGCTCTTCTTCATTGCCGTCGTCCAAAGGTTCTTACTTTACTTGCGTATTTTTTTTCGCGTCTTCTCGACCTTTTGCCGTCCCGGCGACACCGCTGCGCGCGACCGCACCGGTGTCAGTACTCCCTTCCAAAGCGTCTCGAGCGCGCGCTGTATTTCGGCGTGCTCCATCACGTGCGCCACGTTTGGCTCGCGCGCCTGCACGTGCTCGGCCACTACTCGTCCGCAACCCGAGAGTTGCCACAAACCCACGACGAACGCGTGTGAGTATTTGAGCAGGCGCCATCCGTCGCCCGCGGGCAAACCGAAAACGCGTTCGAGCCCGACGCCCGACCGCGCGACGCGCTCGTGGATCGATTGGTGGAATCGCACGACTTCCTCGACGGGTATCGACCGGCCGATAAAGCCGATGACGAGAGTCATGAGCGGAAGATAAATCGGGCTTTCGATGATCAGACGTCGCGCGAGCGCCGACAGGTCATCGAGCGAAAAGCGTGATCCTTTTGCAGCGATCTCGCGGTCGATCGCATCGAACAGCTCGTGTGCGCCGCGCTCGTGCAGCGCGAGCAGCACCTCTTCCTTGCTGGGAAAGTAGAGATAGAGCGTTCCTTTGGCGACGCCGGCCGCGACCGCGAGCTCGTCCATGCTCGCAAGGCCTTCGGGCTTTGCCAGAAAGAGCCGCTCCGCCGCGTCGAGTATCTCGCGCCGCCGCTCGAGCTTGTCCACCTGCCGTACTGCGCGCGCCTTTTGGATCACGCCCCTCGTCTCCATTATGACTGACCGTCAGTCATTTATAAGTGACTCCTGGTCACTTGTAAAGGGTGGAAAGACCGTGCAAACGCGCTCGACAAGTTTTCCCAGGCACCGGAGCCGCGGCCGATCGCTCGGCTCTGTGTTGCGAGACCCGCGCTGCCCGGACGGCTTCAATGATCGCGGTCGGGCAGAGAATCGGCGCCAACGCACCGCCGCCAAGTCTTCTCAGATTGTCGAGATTCTCACCCACCATTCTGGCGTTCCCGACCGCGGGCGCATCGTTTCCAAAGCCGCGAATAACTCTCGGCGGCGCAAGCCGATGCGAGCGCCGCGTGAGGGTCCGTATCCCGCGCGAACGACAGATGCGAGGGGACGGCGGCGGAAAACCTTCGTTGCATGACGGCGTCCGGCAAAGAACGACAACGGGTCGGAAAGCGGCATACTTCGTTTCGATGCCATTCCCTCCAACCGGCCGAGCCACTAATATCCGCAATCGATTGCAGAAGCCGACACGAACGAACGCGTGACGACGAACGAGCGTGCCTCCCCGATCACTATCCTCGCGATCTCCGGAAGTCTGCGAAGAGCTTCGTTGAACACCGCGCTGTTGCGCGCCGCCGCGCTGCTCGCGCCGGAAAACGTTGTAATCGATCTCTACGACGGCCTCGGCATGCTTCCGCACTTCAATCCCGACCTCGAAGACGCCGAGCCGCGGGCGGTCGCCGACCTGCGCCGGCGCGTGCGCGCGGCCGACGGGTTGTTGATCGCGAGCCCCGAATACGCACACGGCGTGAGCGGCGTGATGAAGAACGCGCTCGATTGGCTCGTGAGCGGCGAGGAATTCGTATACAAGCCGGTGGCGCTGCTGAACGCCTCACCGCGCGCCACGCAGGCGTACGCCGCGCTGCTCGAAACGGTAACGGTCATGTCCGCATACGTGGTCGCCGGCGCTTCGATCACCGTGCCGGTGTTGGGCAAAAACCCCGATGCCCGCGAAATCGCCGGACGGCCGGAAATAGCGCAGCCGCTCCGGAGCGCGCTCGCCGCTTTCGCAACGGCGATTCGCGGACGACGCGCTGAAGCGCCCGAACGCGAGTAAGCTAAACGCTCGCCGACCCCATCCGCAAAAACAAAAAGCATCGACCGCCATGAAACCCGACATCGTACTGACGACACGAACCTTCCCCTGGATGCAGGAAATATTCGACGCCGAATTCACCTGCCATCGATTGTACGAAGCGAAAGATCGCGAGACGTTCTTGCGCGACGTGGGCGCCCGCGTGCGCGGGCTGGCGAGCTTCGCCGGCTTTCGCGTCGACGCGCGCTTGATCGAGGCGCTGCCGAAGCTCGAAATCGTTTCCAACTTCGGGGTGGGCGTCGACACGATCGACCTCGACGCGGCGCGCGCGCGCGGCATCATCGTTACCAATACGCCCGACGTCCTGAACGATTGCGTCGCCGATACCGCGATGGCGCTCGTGCTCAATACGCTGCGCAAATTCCCGCAAGCGGAAGCGTATCTGCGTGCCGGCAACTGGGCAGCGCGCGGACCGTATCCGCTCGCGACGTCGCTCGGCGGCAAGACGCTCGGCATTCTCGGGCTCGGTCGCATCGGCGCCGCGATCGCGCATCGCGCAGAAGCGTTCGGCATGGAGATTCGCTATCACAACCGCACGCGCCGGAACCTGCCCTACCCTTACGATCCCGACCCCATCACGCTGGCGAAGAATTCCGACGTATTGATGATCGCGACGCCGGGCGGCGCGGAGACGAACAACCTCGTCGGCGCCGCGGTGCTCGATGCGCTCGGCCCGGAGGGATACGTGATCAACATCGCGCGCGGCTCGGTGATCGACGAGCCGGTATTGCTGAAATACCTGCAGGAAAAGCGCATTGCCGGCGCCGGGCTCGATGTCTACGCCGACGAGCCGCGCGTGCCGCCGGCGTTCTTCGCACTCGAGAACGCCGTGCTGTTTCCGCATGTCGGCAGCGCCACCGCCGAGACCCGCCGCGCGATGGGCACGCTGCAAATCGAAAACCTGCGCCGGCATTTCGCCGGCCAGCCGGTGAAGACGCGCGTCGTGTAGCCGGGCGATGGCGGCGTTCCGTTTTTACTCGGTCTAAGCCACGCGCTCGAGGCGCCGCGCGAATCGGTCATTGCGCCCGAAAAGCTGCCGCGGTCGGCGGATTACCACACTATCCGCGCTGACGGTACGGGCGAATCGCCCGGCGTGAAGCTGACCTATGTCATTGACGGTATCCTCTAGACCTTGCGATCCTCTCGTCCGTTCACGAACTCACAGGTCGACGCGATTCCGCCATGCTCGAGCCACTGTCATTGACGTCCATCCCCCGGGAAGACGAGGCGTTGCGCGCGCCGGTACGCGCGTTTCTCGAAGAACGGCTGCGCGGCGTGCCGCCCGAGTCGCGCGCGCGCACGTGGATGGGCGCGGACGCGAGCTTCAGTCGCGCGCTGGCCGAACGCGGCTGGGTCGGCATCACGCTGCCGAAGGAATACGGCGGCGGCGCGCGCAGCCCGTTCGCGCGGTTCGTGCTGGTCGAGGAGCTGCTCGCGGCCGGCGCGCCGGTGGCAGCGCACTGGATCGCCGAGCGCCAGAGCGCGCCGCAAATTCTGAAATACGGCACCGAGGCGCAGAAGCGATTTTTCGTGCCGCGCATCTGCCGCGCCGAAATCTTCTTCTGCATCGGCATGAGCGAACCGCAGTCGGGCTCCGATCTCGCCAGCGTGCGCACCCGGGCGACGCGAACGCAAGACGGCTGGCGCTTGAGCGGGCAGAAACTTTGGACCTCCGGTGCGTTCCGCTCGCACTACATGATCGCGCTCGTACGCACCTCGGGGAAAACCGAAGACCGCCATCAAGGTCTGTCGCAATTCATCGTCGATCTGAAGCTGCCGGGCATCACCATCCGCCCGATCGCCGATCTGAGCGGCGAAAAACATTTCTGCGAAGTGTTCTTCGACAATGTCGAGCTGACCGATGACGCGCTGATCGGAAACGAAGGCGCCGGATGGGAGCAAGTCACGTCCGAGCTCGCCTACGAGCGCAGCGGACCCGAGCGGATTTATTCGAGCATCATACTGCTCGACGCCTGGCTCGCATTCTTGCGCGAAGAAGGCCCGACGACTCCGGCGGCGGTCGCGGCGGCCGGCAGGATCGCGAGCCATCAGGCGGTGCTGCGCGCGCTATCGCTCTCCTTGACCAGCAAACTTGCGCAAGGGAAAAGCCCGGTAATCGAAGCGGCGCTCGTCAAAGATCTCGGCACCGAGCTCGAGCAGATCATCCCGGCGATGATCACGGACCTGCTCGGCGCCGACCCCGATCGGCCGATTCCCGGCTCGCTGCTGCGCACGCTCGCGCTCGTCACCCGCATCGCCCCGACATTTTCGCTGCGCGGCGGAACCCGGGAAGTGCTGCGCGGAATTATCGCGCGCGGTTTGGGACTGCGCTGAGGAAAACGCCGATGCTCGAACTTGCCGATTCCACCGAACGCCTCCTCGCCGATTCCTGTACGCTGCCCGCGATCCGCGCGATCGAGTCTGGCGCTTCCGCAGCCGATCTTTGGCGCGCACTGCACGAATCCGGTTTCATGGACGCGCTCGTCCCCGAGCCCAAAGGCGGCTCCGGCCTGTCGCTGCGCGAGGCGTTTCCGGTTTTATTCGCCGCCGGTAAGTACGCGGTCCCGGTGCCGTTCGCGCCGACGCTGATGGCGCGCGCGCTGCTCGCGCACGCCGAGCAACCGATGCCGGAGGGACCCATCACGATCGCGGATGCGGTCCAACAAAAGGACGGCGCCATCGCGTGCGCGCGCGTACCGTACGGGCGCGTTGCGCAGTGGGCGCTCGTTCAAATCGGCGCCACGTCGCTGACATTGCTGCCGATCCGCGACGCCGACGTGACGCCAACCGGCGTGCACGCAAGCCTCGAGGCCGATTTGCGCTGGACGAAAGCACCGGCCGCGGCGCACTTCGAGGCACCGATCGCGGCGCGCGTGGTCGGCGCCTGCGTTTATGCGGCGCAACTCGCGGGCGCGATGCAGCGCATTCTCGACATCACCGTGCGCTACGCGAACGAACGCGTGCAGTTCGGCCGGCCGATCGCGAAATTCCAGGCGATTCAGCATCACTTGAGCGTGATAGCGGAGCAAACGTTCGCGGCGCGCATGGCGGCCGAGATGAGCTGCCGAAACCACACGCACTTCCCCGACACCGCGCTCGCCGCCGTCGGCAAAGCACGCGCCTCCGAAGCGGCGGTGACGGTCGCGGCGCTCGGCCACGCCGTGCACGGCGCGATCGGCTTCACCGACGAGTACGAGCTGCAGCTTCACACGCGCCGGCTGTACGAATGGCGCCTCGCCTACGGCTCGGACACGTATTGGAACGAACGTATCGGCGCCGAGCTCTTGCGCGGCAACGCCACCGCGCTCGATTTCATTCGCACGCGGCTGTTCCCCGCGTCGATCGATCCGGACGAACCGAGCTGAGGAGAAGAAACAAATGGCCGATTTTCTGGTATGGGAGCAGCAGGGCAACATCGTGACGCTCACGATGAATCAGCCGGAGCTGCGCAATCCGCTCACCGGCAACACCGCGGTCGTGGAATTCGTCGCCGCATGCGAGCGGATCACGCGCGACTCTTCGGTGCGCGCCGTGATCATTACCGGTGCGGGCTCGGCGTTTTCTTCCGGCGGCAACGTCAAGGACATGCGCCGCTTCTTCGAGCAGGACATCGAGCCCGCAAAGATCCGCGAGGAGTATCGCAACGGCATTCAGCGCCTGACGCTCGCGCTGTACAACCTCGAGGTTCCGACGATCGCCGCGGTGAACGGCCCCGCCGTCGGCGCGGGCCTCGATCTCGCGTGCATGTGCGACATCCGCGTCGCGTCCGAGAAGGCGACGTTCGCCGAGAGCTTCATCAAGGTCGGCATCATTCCGGGCGACGGCGGCGCGTGGCTGCTGCCGCGCGTTGTCGGCATGTCGCGGGCCGCGGAGATGGCCTTCACCGGCGACGCGCTGACGGCGCCGGAGGCGCTTGCGTGCGGGCTGGTTTCGCGCGTCGTAGCGCCGGCTGAACTCTTGCCGGAAGCGCAGCGCGTCGCGGCGCGCATCGCCGCGAACCCGGGCCGCATTCTGCGGATGACGAAACGGCTGCTGCGCGAAGGCCAGCACGCGCGGCTCGACACGCTGCTCGAGATGTCGGCGGGGTTTCAGGCGCTCGCGCACAAAACCAAGCAGCATGCCGAAGCGGTCAACGCCTTCATCGAGAAGCGCAAACCGGTCTACGGCGACGACTGACGGCGAACCGCCGACAGCACGGGTACACGTTAAGGGAAGCTGAAATATTCGTTTTTACCGCAGAGGACGCGGAGGACACGGAGGAATGATAAAAAATCTATAAACCCGCTCAGCGACTTCCAGTTAAATCGCCAACGACCCGCGTTGATCCAAAATTCCTTTGCGTCCTTGGCGTCCCTTGGCGGTGAAACTGTTTTCACATAGCCGGATTACGGCGTTGCGGTCTGGAAATATCCAGACGCGAAGCTTTTTGCTTCAAAATCTTTTCCTCTGCGTCCTCCGCGTCCTCTGCGGTGAAGCCGTGGTTCACGCAACCGACTACGGCGTTGCGTGCTAGGAAACCTCAGGGACGCGAACCTTCTCGTTAATCTTTCCTTTGCGTCCTTGGCGTCCTTTGCGGTGAAACTGTTTTCACATAACCGGATTACGGCGTTGCGCGTCTGGAAACATCCGGACGCGAAGCTTTTTGCTTCAAAATCTTTTCCTCTGCGTCCTCCGCGTCCTCTGCGGTAAAGCCGCTCTTTCCAAGGAACGTTTGAGCGGTCAGCCGAAGCGGCTGCGCGCCAGCGCCGCGCCGGCCGCGAGCGCTTCGAGCTTGGCGGCGGCAATATCGCGGCGCATTGGCGCCATGCCGCAGTTGGTGCAGAGATACAAGTGTTCCTTCGGCAGATGCTTCATCGCCTCACCGACCACGCCGACGATCGCGTCCGGCGTTTCCACCTTTTCGGACGCGACGTCGATGACGCCGAGCAGCACTTCTTTGTCGCCGAGGAGCCGAAGCAGACTTACCGGAACGCGCGAGCTCATGCATTCGACGGAGATCATGTCGATGCGACTGCGCGCGATGGCGGGAAAGATCTCTTCGTACTGCCGCCACTCGCTGCCCAGCGTTTTCTTCCACTCGATGTTCGCCTGAATGCCGTATCCGTAACAGATGTGCACCGCGGTGCGACAGCGCAGCCCGGCGATGGCGCGATGCAGCGCGTCGATGCCCCAGCGCGTCACGTCGTCCATGTACACGTTGAACGCCGGCTCGTCGAACTGGATGATGTCGACGCCGTCGGCTTCGAGGGCGCGCGCCTCTACGTTCAACAACTCCGCGATCGCGAACGCGAGCTTCACCTTGTCGCCGTAATGCGCGTCGGCGATGGTATCGACGATCGTCATCGGTCCGGGCAGCGTGAACTTGAGCCGGCGCTTCGTGTGTGCGCGCGCGAGACGCGCCTCGGCGGCATGCACCCGCCCGCGCAGTCGCAGCGGCGCGACGACGGTCGGCACCATCGCGTCGTAGCGATTGTTGCGGATGCCCATCTTGGTCTTGCGCGTAAAATCGATGCCGTCGACGAACTCGAGGAACCCGTGCACGAAATGCTGGCGCGCCTGCTCGCCGTCGCCGACGAGGTCGATGCCCGCGTCCTCCTGCGCTTTGACCCAGAGGAGCGTTGCGTCGAGCTTCGCCTGCGCGAGATCCGCGCCCGCGAGCTTCCATTGCGGCCAGAGTTGTTGCGGCTCGGCGAGCCAAGCGGGCTTCGGGAGACTACCGGCAATAGCGGTTTCGAACATGATAGTCGGCGTTCGCGGAATGCGGTGGGACTGCGAGTATACACCTCGCTTCCCAACCCTGTGCACGAACGCAACGCCGCAAGCTTTGCACGCCGACCCCCGATCGGCGAGAATCTCCCGCCTTCATAATTACCGCAGCTTCAGTAACTACTCTTTAAAACGAATCTAAAACGAAACGGGGCGAAGCGGCATGATGACTTTTCTGTTGCGGGTATCGCGCGGGATAGACGCCGTTAATGAACGGGTCGGCCGCGTCCTGATGTGGCTCATCCTCATCGTGGTGCTCGTCAGCTCCGGGAACGCGATGTCGCGGTACCTGTTCAACCTCAGTTCCAACGCCTGGCTGGAGTTGCAGTGGTACCTGTTTGCAGCGGTGTTCCTGCTATGCGCCGGCTACACCCTGCTGCACAACGACCACATCCGTATCGACGTCGTCAACGGGCGGTTCTCGCGCCGTACCCAGACGTGGATCGACGTCTTCGGAACGCTGTTTTTTCTGCTGCCGATGTCGACGTACATCATGTGGCTGTCTTGGCCGGCATTCGCGAACGCCTGGACCAGCAACGAGATTTCCAGTAACGCCGGCGGCCTGCTGCGCTGGCCGGTGCGGGCGCTAGTGCCGCTCGGGTTTTTCCTGCTGAGCCTGCAAGGCGTGTCCGAGCTCATCAAGCGCGTCGCCTTCTTACGTGGTCTGATTCCCGATCCCGGCGAACCGCCCGCCGGCAGCGGAACAATCGAAACCGGCCACAGCGAACCGGGAGCGACGCTATGAGCGCTTTCATCGTCGCCAACATCGCACCGCTCATGTTTGCGGCACTCGTCGTCTTCCTGCTGCTCGGCTATCCGGTCGCATTTTCGCTCGGCGCCGTCGGACTGTCGTTCGGCTTTCTGGGCGTCGAGCTCGGGCTGCTTCCGACGGAACTGTTTCAGGCATTACCGGAGCGCATCTTCGGCATCATGGCGAACGACACGTTGCTCGCCGTGCCATTCTTCACGTTCATGGGACTGATCCTCGAGCGCAGCGGCATGGCCGAGGACCTGCTCGATACCATCGGTCAGTTGTTCGGCCCCGTGCGCGGCGGGCTCGCCTACGCGGTGGTCCTTGTCGGCGCGCTGCTCGCCGCAACCACCGGCGTCGTCGCGGCGTCGGTCATCTCGATGGGCTTGATCTCGCTGCCGATCATGCTGCGCTACGGCTACGACCGGCGTCTCGCGGCAGGCGTGATTGCTGCGTCCGGTACGCTCGCGCAGATCATCCCGCCGTCGCTCGTGCTCATCGTGCTCGCCGATCAGCTCGGTCGCTCAGTCGGGGACATGTACCAAGGTGCGATTCTGCCCGGCCTGGTGCTCACCGGGCTTTATCTGATCTACGTGATCGGCCGCGCGCTGCTGCAACCGCAGTCCGCGCCCGCGCTGCCGTCCGAGGCGCGGCAGCTGCGCGGGCTCAAGCTCGGCGCGCGCGTCGTGTTCGTGCTCATCCCGCCGCTCGCATTGATCTTTCTCGTGCTCGGCACGATCTTCCTCGGCATCGCCACGCCTACCGAGGGCGGCGCCATGGGCGCCACAGGCGCATTGATTCTGGCGCTGATCAATCGCCGGCTCACGTGGTCGCTCCTCAAACAGGCGATGAATTCGACGGCGAAGCTGACGTCGTTCGTCATTTTCATCCTGGTCGGCTCGACCGTCTTCAGCCTCACCTTCCGCGGCGTCAACGGCGATCTCTGGGTGGAGCATCTGCTCACGAGTCTTCCGGGCGGCGCGCTCGGTTTTCTGCTCGTCGTGAACGTGCTCGTTTTTCTCCTCGCCTTCTTTCTCGATTTCTTCGAGCTCGCGTTCATCATTGTGCCGCTGCTCGCACCGGTCGCGGCGAAGCTCGGCATCGATCTCATCTGGTTCGGCGTGCTGCTCGGCGTCAACATGCAGACGTCGTTCATGCATCCGCCGTTCGGATTTGCGCTCTTCTATCTACGCAGCGTCGCGCCGGCGAAGGCGTATCAGGACAAGGTCAACGGCAAGCGCATCGAGCCGATGACCACCGGCCAGATCTACTGGGGCGCCGTACCGTTCGTGGTGATCCAGGTCATCATGGTCGCGATCGTCATCGCGTTCCCGCAGCTCGTGACCGGCATGCTCGAACGCAGCACGGTGGATGCCTCGAAGATCGAGATCAACATCCAAACGCCCGACTACGACCGCGAACAGCAGGACCAACGCCAGCCGCCGGACTTCGGCGCGCCGCAGGATCAGCGCGAGAATTCGACGGGAGGCTCGGCGCCGGGTAAGGGAACCGACGCGGGCGAGGACCTCGAGAAACTATTCAAAGGATCGAAATAGCGCCGACGCCCCGATGTCGGCGCTCGGCGCTCAACGGGTGAGCCACGACCGCGCGCGCACGGTCAGCACGGCGTAAGGAAAAATCCAGAAAAGCGTGAAAAACGAAAAGTACGAGTAAAGAATGCCGTAGAGCGCGTCGGACGAGCGCTCGCTGCGCAAGTAGTAGAGCATGTAGAACCCCGACATCACGCCGATCGCGAGCAGCATGCGCAACAGCACGATCGCATCGGAGAACGAAAGCGCGATGAGCAGGACCAGCACGGAGTAGCCAACCGGGTAACGCAGGTTGGTGACGGTGCTGTCGAACCATGCGATCAGCATCCGTTTGAGCGGCCGCTTCCACACGATGCGCGCGAATCGGATCTCCTCGCGGATATAGCTGCGATCCCACCGCAAGTACATCTTGCAGAGCTTGGTGTACGTCTGCGGGACGACGGTATGGACCACGGCGCTCGCCTGATAAACCGTGTCGAAACCGAGATCAAGCACGAAGTTGGTGAGCGCCCGATCCTCGCCGTACGTCGACGGTACGCCGAGAAACGTCTGCGCCTCCCAGCGCGCCAGCACGCGCCGAACCAGTGTTAGCCGGTACGCGGAGAGCGCCCCGGGGCAGCAGTACACGGTACGATACGTCGACTGCACGGCGCGCAACGTGTCGAACGACAAAATAAAACGGACGTGCAGCATGCGCGGGATCACGCCTTCGCGGCGATTGTAAACCGCGACTTTCCCGGCCACGGCGCCGACGGTTTCGTCGCGGAACGGACCGGCGATGGCGAGCAGCGTCGCGCGCTCGATAACGCTGTCGGAATCGATCGTCACCACGACCTCGCCGCGTGCGCGACGAAAGCCTTCGGCGAGCGCTGCACGCTTGCCGCGATTGCACTCGAATCGAACGGCCGTCACGAGCCCCGGATGCCGGCGCGCGGCGCGTTCGATGTGTTCCCAGGTATCGTCGCGGCTGCCGTCATCGACGACGAAAATTTCCAGCCGATCGTGCGGATAATCCGCGGCGGCCACCGATTCGATCGTCTGCGCCACCATCGCACCCTCGTTGTAAGCGGGAATGATGACCGTCATGGACGGTGCGTCTTCGTGCGACACCGACGCAAAGGGACGATAAAAGAACCACGCGACTGTGCGGAATACGAGCAACAGCACACCCATGCCCATCCACATCAGACTCGGACGCAGGAACACGTGCGTCCAACCGTGCGCGCGGGAGAGGTCGAGCAACGGCGCGAATATCCGGCCTTTGAAAGAAGCGAACACGATCGCAGCGAGACCGACGACAATGGCGGCACGCAGCACCCAGTCCCACGCATCACCCGCGCGGTACGGAACGAACAGATCCTTGAGGGGATGATCGACTAACGACGCGGCGGAAGCCGCCGCCCCTTTCGGCTCCTCGAAAGCTGCCATTGCTCGGTTATTCTTAGTTCGGTTCGTCCTGAACGAACCGCCATTATCCAGTTGCGAGGGCGTTTGCCTAGCGCTCGCGATTCGCCCGCACGCCGCTAGTCGCAAAAACTTCCGCGCCTGTCCTCGGCCGGTTATGCACGCGCCGCGCGCACGATCGGCGTCAGCCTTCTCACAACCAGATTGTGGCCGACTTTTCGAAGTGATGGGAAAACCAACCCCGCCCGGTGCGGGGTTGGTTTTGCCGAAGAAGGACGCGAATCTTCGAGGCTTCACTCGACCGCGCCAATCTTCAAGTAGAAGGTGTCGCTGTCGCAGGTCCGACTCGGCGACGCGAAACCACAGGAACTGCTCGTCGTGGAATTTCCTCCAGCCTGGATAAATCCGCTTCCAGTAGCAGCCGTTCCCGCATCGCAAAAAAACAAACCCCGCCGGAGCGGGGTTTGTGGGTTCCAGCGAATGAAGTTGAACTACTTGCCGGCGCCGATCTTCGAGTAGAACGTGTAGCTGTCGTAGGTCGACTCGGCGACGCGGAACCACAGGAACTGCTCGTCGCGGAATTTCTTCCAGCCGGGATAAATCCGCTTCCAGTGCGGACTCTTCGCGCTCAACTCATCGTACAGCTCGTACGACGCCTTCTCTGCCGCTTCCAGGATCGCCTTCGGGAACGGACGCAGCTTCGTGCCGCTTCCAACTAGACGGCGCAGCGCCGCGGGATTCTGCACGTCGTACTTGGCCGGCATCAGCAAGTTGGCTTCCGCACAGGCGGCGCTCAGCGCCGCTTGGTATTCCTTCGGCAGCTCGTTCCACTTCTTTTCGTTGACCAGCGCGTAAAGCCCTGCGTTACCTTCCCAAAAGCCCGGGTAGTAGTAGTACTGCGCCACTTTGTTGAAGCCGAGCTTCTCGTCATCGTACGGGCCCACCCACTCGGCCGCGTCGATCGTGCCCTTCTCGAGCGCCGGGTAGATGTCCGGACCGCCGATCAACTGCGGCACCGCGCCGAGCTTCGCCATAATGAGGCCCGCCATGCCGCCGATACGGAATTTGAGACCCTTCAGATCCGCGAGCGTTTTGATTTCCTTGCGGAACCATCCGCCCATCTGGCACGCCGTGTTGCCGGCCAGAATCGCGATACAGCCGTAGTCCTTGAAGAGCGGCGCCATCGCGTCGGAACCTCCGCCGTAGTACCACCAGGCGTTGTTTTGGCGCGTGTTCATGCCGAACGGTACGGCGGTCGCGAGCGCAAACGCCGCGTCCTTGCCGAAGTAGTAATACGGCGCCGTGTGGCCCATCTCCACCGTGCCCGCCTGCACGGCGTCGAGCACTTGCAGCGCGGGAACGATTTCCCCCGCCGCAAAGGTACGAATCTGGAATTTGCCGTTGGTGATTTCGGCGACGCGCTTGCCGATGACTTCCGTGCCGCCGAAAACCGTATCGAGGCTCTTCGGCCAGCTCGTCGCCATACGCCACTGAATGGTCGGCTGCGATTCGGCGATCGCCGGCGCGGCGACGGCACCGGCCGCGACACCGGCGGCCGCTTTTTTCAGAAACGATCTGCGCTGCATAACTCTCCTCCGTGCGTAGTTGGTCGTTACGGAAAGATGAATAGCATTGAAAAGCATAGACCGGCTCGCGCTTGGAGCCGCCGTTCCCGGTCCGCAACCCCCCACCCTGGGTTCCGCGCAGCCGTTCGCCGCATTAACCGTCCAGGCGCGGACGGACCGGAGGGCGCAGTATTGCAGAAGAAGCGCGGCGGCGGCCAGAGGTGTACGCTAGTGCAGCGCGGCACTTTTCGAAAGCGTCAGACGGTGGAACACAAACACACGCTGACTGTCCCTCGGGGACCCGCTTCTTTCGCGCCAATAAAAGTCGTATGAGGACTCGGTATGCCACTCTTTCACGGATCCTGTCATTGCGGACGTGTCCGCTTCGAGATCGACGCAACCCCGACCCGACTATCCCGCTGCAACTGCTCGATTTGTCATGCCAAGGGCGCGCTCTATATGCCGATACGGGAGATTCAGGCGCTTCGGATCACGGCAGGCGAGTCGGAGCTGACGGCGTATCAATTCAATACCAGAACGGCCACGCATTACTTCTGCAAACATTGCGGCATTCACACGTTCCACCGTCCGCGCACCGATCCAAGTCGCTGGAGTGCCAACGTGCGGTGCCTCACTGACCTCGATCTCACGCGGCTGCCCGTGACCGAGTTCGACGGGCGTAACTGGGAAGCGGCGGCGCGATCGGACGGCTGGATCAAGTAACGTGAAGGCCGCTGCCTGCATGCGCAGGCAGCGGGTACTCGCACTTCACGCGACTTGTTGCGACCGGACTCAAGGACGGGCGAAATGAGCCGGCGCGCCGAGCCCGGCGCGCTCACCGTCCGGTCCGACCTCGAGCATGCGCCGATCCTGTTCGGAGCAAGTCCAGTTCGCCGCGTCATTGACGTTGCCGGCGCCGTTGTAGCGGGCCTCTTCCGGGAACTTGCAAAGCGGCATCGTGCGCGCGACGCCGTTTGCCGGATTGTCGCCGACGAATTTGGTCGCGATGATCGCGTCCGGCGCGGCTCCGTGCTCGACCCAGTTCTCGAGCGCCGTGAGCGTATCGAAACGATTCGGACCCGGGCCGCCGGCGCAGTGCTGCATGCCGGGCACCATGAACAACCGCACGTTCTGCTGCAGGCGATCGAAAGCACCCGGAACGATGCGCTCCAGGTCCTCGTAATACTTGACGGTCCGGAACGGCGGCAACGCCGGGTCGCTGAAGCCGTGATAAATGATCAGCTTCTTGTCGTGCGCGATGAACGGCGAGAGAAACTGCGGAACATCGCCGTCGCCGAGCTCGGTGCGGCGCACGTACAGGCGCAACGCCGCGTCGTCGACGACGCCGTCGTTCACGCCGTAATCGCGCACGTTGAAGTTCGGGTCGCGTTCGACCAGGAACTGAGTGATGTGATCGACGAATTGCCACGAGAGCGGCGCCGGATTGAAGCCGCTGTCGCCCCACGGTTCCTTCGCCGCAAAGTCGATTGGCGAGACGAAGCCGGTCGACCAGAGCGCCGCGCCGCCCGCCCCGCTCAAGTCGGTGACCGAGCTGCCGGGATAAACCAGCCGGCCGCGCTCGTCGCGCAGCGCCGTGAAATACGCGTTGACAGTGTCGGCCTGATCGGCGGTGAGGCAGGTCGGGTCGCTCTGGGTGCAGCTCGGCGTCACGAGCGTGTGCGCATCGAACGCACACTTGGCCGGATTCTGGATGAGCCCGTCGGCGACACCGTCGGCCGCGTCACAGCTCGCGTAGACCGCTTGGTCGATCATCGCAAGCTTACTCGCCGGAACGTATGTATCGACCGACTGCAGCTGGCGTTTCTGGAACCCGATGCCGGCCAGGACCGAACGCATATCCATGAACGGCGCGCCGGCGATGATGCCGTCGTAGTCGTTCGAGAATCGGCTCGCTTCGACCATTGCCTGGCGACCGCCGTTCGAGCAGCCGTCGAAATACGCGCGCTGGATCGACGAGCCGAAAAACGCCTGGACGAGCTGCTTGGACGCGGTCGTCACTTCGTGGGTCGCCCGGAAGTAGTAATCGAACACTTTGGCGCGATCGGGCGTGCCATCGGGCTTGAGCCCGAAGCTCGCATCCGTAGCGCCGAGCGCGGACTGGTGCCCGGTATCGGTGATCGCCGTCGCGTAACCGCGCGCCATCGCTAATGCGAGGTCGATGCCGTTGGTCGAGCTGTTGAAGCTGCCGGACAGACCGCCGACGCCCTGGAACAGAAACTTGCCGTTCCAGGCGACCGGCAGCCGCACGCGGAATCCGGCCGAGCCATCCGGCGCGCCGAAGCCGTGCGTGCGAACCGTACCAATGACCTCGCAAAATTCCGGGACCGTGGCGGTAGCCGGCACATCGACCGCCGACGACACCGTCACGTCGGGCACATTGAGCGCCGCGATGGCATTGACGGTGCAGTTCGGCATCGACGCTGCGGCAGGCAGGCTTTGCAGAAAAAACAGCGGGACGAGACTGCCGACGTAGAGCAGACGTTTAGACATTGGGAACTCCTCCGTTTCCGTTATAGTTTCCGAAGGGCGGGTGAAGCGAGCCTAGCGCCGCGTTCTCGGCAGAGTCAATCGCGTTCCGCGCAGCCGGCGTGGAATAAAATAGCGACGCTGGCAACGACGGCTTGTCCGCCTGCGAAAAGCACCAACACACGAGGAGGCTATGACTAACCCCACTTTTACCCCGGTTGATCCGGACTTCGAAACGCGCGTCCGCGCGAGCTTCGGCCGCCAGGAGGCGATGAAGACCCTCGGTGTTTCGGTAACGCGGATCGCGCCGGGCGCGATCGAATTTGCGATGGATCACCGGCACGCGCTCACGCAGCAGCACGGCTTCATTCACGCCGGCATCATCGCCACCGCTCTCGACAGCGCGTGCGGTTACGCCGCGTTTACGCTCATGCCGAGCGATTCGTCGGTACTGACCGTCGAATTCAAGATCAATCTGCTCGCGCCCGCCAAAGGAGAACGGTTTCGTTTCAACGCCAACGTCGTTCGCGCGGGCAAGAGCATCACCGTGTGCCATGGCGAGGCGTACGCGCTCAACGGCGACAGCGCAAAGCTCGTCGCCACGATGACCGGGACGCTCATGGCGGTGTTCGGGCGCGACGAGATACGCGGGTAGTCGAGTGCTGACGCAGTGTTGACGACAGGCCGCCAAGCGCGACAGGGATGGCCGCATCGAAAATCAAACGCGCAAGCGTTTGGCTACGAAGCGAGCCGCGGACATGCGCCGCGGCGAAGCGAGTCGAAAAAGTGCCGGGCCGGACTTTTTCGACAAACTTCTTAGGATTCTTTCGGCCGCTCGAAAAAGAGCGAGGTGCGGCCGCCGTCGACCACGAGGTCGTGACAATTGACGAAGCTGCCTTCGTCGGACGCGAGGAAGACAGCGGCGTTGGCGATGTCGTCGGGAAAGCCGGCGCGCGGCAGCGGCGTCGCACGCGCCAGATTGCCTTGCAGCTTCGCGAGCTTGCGCTCGTTGTCGGCGTCGCTCAGCGTCTGCGCGCGCGCCGACCCGCCCCAGAAGATGGGCGTCGCGATGGCGCCGGGCGAGATCGCGTTCACCCGAATACCATGAGCGCCCAGCTCGACGCCCGCGATCCGCGTGAGGTGGCTCACCGCCGCCTTCGCCGCGGAATAGAGATATCCGCCCTGCCCGAAGCGGTGTGCCGCGATACTCGAATTGTTGATGATGCTCCCGCTACCCTGCGGCTTCATCACGCGCGCCGCATGCTTGATGCCGAACACCACGCTGCCGACGAGAAGCTGCATGCTGTCGTGGAAATCCTCCTGCGTGACCGTCTCGAGCGTGCCGCGACTCGACGCACCGGCATTGTTGAACAGGCAATCCAGCCGGCCGAACCGGCTCACGGCAGTGTCGACGAGCACCGCGATGTCCGTTTCCTGCGTGACGTCCGCGCGCTGAAACACGACGTCCGCGCCGAGCTCGCGCGCGAGGCTCTCGCCTTTCTCGCTGTTGCGGCCGGCGATCACGAGTCGCGCACCTTCCTGCGCGAAACGCCGCGCCGTCGCTTCGCCGATCCCGCTGGTCGCGCCGGTGATGATCGCCACCTTGCCGTTCAGTCGCCCCGCCATTGCCACCCTCCTCCGCCTGTTGGAATTACGCGCGTTCGCGCCGAATCATTCCCGACATTCTACCGATTGCCGCGCGCCGTGAATCAGTCCTCGCTCGTCTCGAGCGCTCGGGAAACGACGAATCGCTGATGATTTTGAATCGAGGTGAAGACATGACACATCGCGGTACGGTTGCCGCGCTTCTCGGCCATCGGCTGCGATCGATCGAGAGTTCAGCCGTGTCATATTGAAACGGCCCAGCCGCGGCTCACTTCTGACGGCGGGTTCCGCGCCGCTCGGCTGCGACATGCAACCGCGCGGCGCGGCAATTTCTACATCGGGGGTACGACGCCCTTCAGGCCGACCGCGACGCGCTGCGCGCCGAGCGAGCCGTCAGGCTGTTTTTGCGCCGTGACGAACACGTGCGCGCCCTTCTTCAGCGCGCTCTTGTCGGCCGGAACAAGCGTGACGATCGGCGCCTTCTTCGGCACGACGATCTTCTTCTCGCCGTCCTTGTAACGCACCGTCATCACATCGCCCTTTACGTCCTTGACGACATCCGACACCGTCGCATTCGTCATCGTGCTTTCCGGCTGCAGATCCCAGGGGTAGTGACCTTCACCGAACCCGCGCATGTTGTCCGGGAACACCACTACTTCGAGCGCCTGCAGCGTCCCGTCCGGCTGCGCTTTGGCGGCCGAGCCGATGAACTTTCCGCTCGCGATGTCGGAACGCTTCGCCTTGACCACGCCGATGACGCCGAAGTTATCGGCCAGCTTGATCTCCGCGGTCTTGCCCTCGCGTGTCTTCACGGTCAGCATGTTGCCATCGAGCTTTTGCACGGTGCCGCGCACGCGCGTCGGCGGCGTTTGCGGCGCGGACGGCGACGCGGGCTGATCGGCGGCGACCGCAATGCCGGCGACGGCGATGAGAAGGAGTGCCAGGGAGTAACGGACAGACTTCATATTCTTCTCCTGAAGTGAGGTTCCATGTTTTGTTTGCGTCTGCGGCGAAGCGCGCGGGACCTTCCACCGCCCGCGCTCAGGGCCGGGCGCGAATTTTAACCGAGCTACGGCCGTAAAGCGCGCGTCGCGCGGCCGCGAAAATATTCCCGTTCGGCATGCCACGTTTGACTTCCCGCGCGCGCCGCTCCTAGCATGAGCGACCCTCCGCCGCCTCTTTGGAGAAGCATCCCATGCGCCCCCTCGGTTACGCCGTCGCTGTCACCGCCCTGCTCCTGTCCGCTTCGAGCCTCGCCGAGCCGTCCTCCTACGCCGGCGAGCAGACGCGCGCCATCAAGGCGCTGTCGGAGCAGGAAATCGGCGACTACCTCGCCGGCAAAGGCATGGGGCTCGCCAAGGCGGCCGAGCTGAACGGCTATCCCGGCCCCGCGCATGTGCTCGACCTCGCCGCCGAGCTGCGGCTGAGCCCGGAGCAGCGCGCGCGCACCGAAGCGCTCCATGCGGAAGCGCGCCGGCGCGCGGCGGCGGCCGGCCGGGCGCTCGTCGATGCCGAGAACGCGTTCGATCGGCTGTTCGCGTCGAAGACGGCGACGGTGGATGGCGTGCGACGCACCGTGCGGGAGGCCGCCGAGCGGCAGGCGGAAGTGCGCTTCGCGCATCTCGAAGCGCATCTCGCGCAGGCGGCGATTCTCACGCCGGAGCAGATCGCGAAGTATGCGGAGCTTCGCGGCTACGGCGCCGCCGCGCCGCACCGCGGGCACGCGCACGGCTCGCACTGATGCGCGCAATGCCCGGCGCTTGCGGACGGCGCACGCGATGAGCACCGACGAGCTGACGCAATACCTGCACCAGCATATTCCGATGTCGCAGCACATGGGCGTCCGCGTACGCGCCGCCGCGCCCGACGCCGTCACGCTCGCCGCGCCGCTCGCGCCGAACATCAATCACCGTGAAACGGTTTTCGGCGGAAGCGCTTCGGCTGTCGCGCTGCTCGCCGCTTGGACGCTGCTCTACGTGCGGCTGCGCGCAGAGTCGATAAACGCGCGCGTGGTCGTGCAGTACAACACCATCGACTACGATCGGCCGATCACGGGGGATTTCACCGCGACCGCCGCCCTCGCCGACGCGGCGGCCTGGCGCAAGTTTCTGGAGATGCTGCGCCGGCGCGGCCGCGCGCGCATCGCGGTCGGCGTGGCGCTGTACTGCAACGGTGAAAAAGTCGGCGCGCTAGCCGGCGACTTCGTGGCGTTGGCGTCCGGCACGTAAGTTTATTGCTGAACGAACCGTGCATTCCCGGATTCCGCTTCGCTTCATCCGGGCTACGAGCTTCTGAATAAACCGCAGAGGACGCGGAGGACGCAGAGGAAGACAAAAACGAGAACCGCATAGGAACGCAATTCAAAACTTCCCCTCTCTCCCATCCCTCCCCCGCTTTGCCGGCGCGCTCGATCGCTGCCTCGCGATTCGAACTCAGAGTTTTAATCGAGTCTTATTTCCTCTGCGTCCTCCGCGTCCCTCTGCGGTGAGAACGAGATTCCGGTATAACGCTCACGTCATGCGGGCGGGAACGTCGCCGCGAACGACTCTTTCGGCAGCTTGAGCCCGTTCGCGAAGAACGACACGGTGTGATAGAAACCGACGAGCGCGAAAGTTCAGACGAACCGCCAAGGACGCGAAGGACGCAAAGGAAGGCGAAGAGTTTTGCCCTGCGCAGTGGACCTCCTCTCCCGCGATAATTGTTCGATGCCGTCAAATCTACCGCGCTACGGCGAAACGAATATCAAGATAAGCCGCCAAGCACGCCAACCTAAATTTTTCCTTGGCGTCCTTGGCGTCCTTCGCGGTGAACACAAATTTCCATTATCGCGACGTGCACGCCCCACTCATACGAGAAGCCGCAGCGCGCGCAGGTGCGGTTGATCACGATCTCGCGCTGACGCAACGAAAGCGGCCCGCGATCGAGCAGACTGCCGGCGCGGAACCGTTCGAAGATGCGCGGAACGCGCGCGAGCGTGGTGAACAACGCGAGCGGCGGTATTCCGGGCGGCAGAACGCGATCGAAGATGGCCTGCAATTCGGGCGGATAAGGTGCTGCGAGCGGTTCGGCGCGAGCGTTTATTCGATACTCCTATTTTTTTCTAAGCGATGGAACCGCACGTTACCGCGATCCGACGTTCTCCGCCGCCGTCCAGTCGGGTAACGTAAAGATTCCATCTCAACATCGACAACTCCCATGATCGTGCGGCTTTGGCATGGCTGGACTACCGGTGCGAACGCAGACGCTTACGAGCACCTCGTGCGCAATGAAATCTTCCCCGACATCGCCGCGAAACGGATCGACGGCTATCGCGGCTTCCAACTGCTTCGACGCGCGCTGCCCGCCGGCGAAACCGAGTTCGTAACGCTGATGTGGTTCGACTCGATCGACAAGGTGAAGGCGTTCGCCGGCGAGGACTACGAGCGGGCCGTTGTGCCGGCAAAGGCACGGGCGGTGCTCGCGCGCTTCGACGAGCGCGCGCAACACTACGAAATTCGGGAACGGCAGGCATACTGAACCACGGCGGACGTCTTGCGCCTGTGGACGCTGCATCCGCGCTACCTCGACGCCCAAGGGCTGACGGCCCTGTGGCGCGAAGGCTTGCTCGCGCAGCGCGTGCTGCGCGGGCGCACCCGCGGCTATCGCCATCATCCGCAGCTCGCGCGTTTTCGCGAAACACACGCGCCGGTCGCGGCCATCCGCCGCTACCTGGCGGTGGTGCACGAGGAGGCGTGCGCGCGCGGCTACCGCTTCAACGCCGCGAAGATCCGGCCGGCGCGTTTCGACGCCACGATTCCCGTGGGATCGGGTCAGCTGCGCTATGAATGGCGGCAACTCAAAGCGAGGCTGCGCGCGCGCTCGCCGCACGTCTACCGGCGTCTGCGCGGGCTGCGCCGTCCGGCGGCGCATCCGCTGTTTCGCATCGTGCCCGGTCCGGTGGCCGACTGGGAACGCCCGCAGCGCGCGCCCCCGAAACGCCGCATAATGCGCCCTTCCAAGCGGAGCATCCGCCATGCAATACCACGGAAGCTGTCACTGCGGCGCGGTGCGGTTCGAGGTCGACGCGCCGGGGGAAATAGAAGCGTTTGAGTGCAACTGCTCGATGTGCGCGAAATGCGGGTATCTGCATCTGATCGTCCCGCGCTCGCGGCTGAAGCTTCTGCGCGGGACGGAAAGCCTTACCACTTATACCTTTAATACCGGCGTCGCCAAGCATACCTTTTGCAAAGCCTGCGGGATCAAGCCGTTCTACGTGCCGCGCTCGAATCCGGACGGTTACAGCGTGAACGTGCGCTGCCTCGAACCTCCGCCGCGACGGCTTACGGTGAAGCCGTTCGACGGGCGCCATTGGGAGCGCGAGGGCGCGCGGCTCGCGGACCTGAGCCGCGAAAGCTAGCCATGGCCGCCTCGAACGCCGACATCGCCAAGGTCTTCGACGAGATCGCCGATCTGCTCGAAATCCTCGACGAGAACGCGTTTCGCGTCCGCGCTTACCGCAACGCCGCACGCCTGATCGAGGGGCTCGGCGACTCGGTGAGCGAGATCATCGCGAAGGGCGAAGACGTCACCGAGCTGCCCGGCATCGGCAAGGATCTCGCGAAGAAGATCGGCGAGATCGTCGCGACCGGCACCTGCGCGGCGCTCGAAGACCTGCGCAAGAAACTGCCGCCCACGATCACGACGCTGCTCCGGATTCCCGGCCTCGGGCCGAAACGCGTGCAGGCGCTCTACCGCAACCTCGACATCAGCACGCCGGAGCAGCTCTACGCCGCGGTCACCGAAGGCAAAGTGCGCGGGCTGCCGGGCTTCGGCGAAAAAACGGAGACCGCGATCCGCCAGGCGCTCGGCCCGAAGATGGCGGCCGGCGGGCGCTTCACGCTCGCGGCGGCGGCGCAGGCGGCCGAGCCGCTGCGCGAGTATCTGGCGCAGACGCCGGGCGTCACCGCCGCGGTCGTGTGCGGCAGCTATCGGCGCGCGCGCGAGACGGTCGGCGATCTCGACATCGTCGTCACCGCCGAGCGAAGCGAAGCGGCCATGGACCGCTTCTGCGAGTATCCCGAAGTCGCCGAGGTGAAAGCCAAGGGCGACACGCGCGCGACCGTCGTGCTCAAGTCCGGGCTGCAAGTCGATCTGCGCGTCGTGCCGGCGGAGAGCTTCGGCGCGGCGCTGCACTACTTCACCGGCTCGAAGACGCACAACGTCGCCGTGCGCCGCATCGCGCAGCAGAAAAAGCTCAAGATCAACGAGTACGGCGTGTTCCGCGGCAATCGCCGCATCGCCGGCGCGACCGAAGAGTCGGTGTTCGAGAGCATCGGTCTCGGCTTCATTCCGCCCGAGCTGCGCGAGAACCGCGGCGAAATCGAAGCTGCGCAAGCGGGCACGCTGCCCGCCCTCGTCGCCTTGGGCGATCTGAAGGGCGATCTCGGCGTCGCGCCGCCCGATTTCAACGACGGCCTAGACCGCCTCGTCGACGCCGCGCGCCGCGCCAGTCTGCAATATCTCGCCGTCCGCGTGCGGACGCGGAACCGAAGCGCCGCCGAGATCGGTCGCGACCTCGCCGCCGTCGCCGCGGCGAGGTCTCGCTGCCGCGGCTTTACGCTCTTCGCCGCCATCATCGCCGACATCGACGAGGACGGCGCGCTCGCGCTGCCGGCGATCGATCTCGACGACGTCGATTTCCTCGGTGGCGCGATCGAAAGCGCGTTCGCACTCCCGCGCGCCAAGCAGACGCAGCGCGTGCTGCGCGCGCTGGAGCATCCGCGCCTCAAGCTGCTCGCGCATCCGGCCGGGCGCCTGATCCCCGAGCGCGACGCGCTCGATCTCGACCTGCCGCGCATCATCCGCGCCGCGCGCGAGCGCCGGTGCCTGCTCGAGCTCGACAGCCGACCGGACCGGCTCGATCTGCCAGACAGCTACTGCCGGCTCGCCAAAGAGGAAGGCACACCGATCGCCGTCACGAGCAGCGCATCCACGCCGGCCGATCTCGACCGGCTGCGCTTCGGCGTCGCGCAGGCGCGACGCGGCTGGCTCGACCCATCAAGCGTCGCGAACACCCGCTCCGCCGACGAGGTGAAGGAATTGCTCGGCGCCGCGCGCCGTTAGCGCGGCGCGGGCGACAAATAGTTCTTGCGCAGATAAATCTCTTCGAACCCGGCGCGCAGGATGTTGCGATAGGAGTTGCTGGGTTTGTCCGGCAGTCGCTCCCCCGTCTCGACGACCGCCGTATGCGCGCCGCGCGCGGCCGCCTCGCGCAGGCGCAGCGCGAGCATCGCCTGCTGCGCGCCGTGTCGGCGATGCTCCGGAAGCGTGGCGGCGAAACCCAACCACGCGTAGCCGGCGGCGATGTAGGCCGCCGCCGCTCCGACCGGCTCCGTCCCGAGAAACGCGCCGACGCAAAGCCAGCCGTCCCGGCCCGGCAACGCGCCGATCCAGGGCGCCATCGCCGGCGCCAACCCGAATCCCGTGACGACGATGCGACTGAAGGCCTCCGCGAATTCCGCACCGACCGGGCGGACGACGACGTCGGTCGACGCGTCGAACGGCGCGGTGCACGAACGGGCGAACTTCATCCAGGCATAGCCCGCGGTAAAGCCGCGCGCTTCCAACTGGGTGGATAGATCGCGGGGTGGCGTGTGCGGGCCGACGGCGATCGCATAGGGCTGACCGATGCCCCGCATGTGCGCGATGACCGCATCCACGTCCGCCGGCGTCGCCGGCCGCGCGACGCCGAGCCCGGCGACCCGGCGGAACATCAGCGTCGGATTGAAGTCGCGGCAGACGAAACATCGGGCGCCGGCCACACTGCGGGTGTCGATGGCGTGCGCCGAAACCATGGCGGGCGGCGCTGCGCGGTAGAAGTCGGCGAACGCTTCCGTTTCGATGTTTTCGAGCGCGATCAGGTCGTAGCCCATCGCCTCATCATACCGGCGCGCTACGTCCCGCGGCACTCAACCGGAAGCGGCCGCCGACGGGCGAGACGACCGCCGGACGCGGAGAAATTCCGGATGCTCGCTGCTTTAGGCGCACCGTCCGGGCAGCTACAATTCCCGAGTTCAACAGGAGGCACCATGGCCAAGAAGAAAACGAGCAAAAAGGCGAAAGCCAAAGCAAAAACCAAGAAGACAGCCAAAGCGAAGCGTACCGGCCGCGCCGTGAAGGCGAAGGCGAAACGCGCGCCGGCGAAGTCGAAGGCGCGCGCCGCGAAGCGCCCGGCCGCTACCGCGAAAAAGGCGGCGGCGCCGGCAGCCGCGCCGGTGGCGAGCGTGAAAGAGTTGCCCGATCTCGAAGTACAAGGGACCGGCGGTCCGATCCAGCTCGGCAATCTCAAAGGAAAGAACGTCGTCATCTACTTCTACCCGAAAGACGACACCCCCGGCTGCACCGCCGAGGGTTGCGATCTGCGCGACAACTACGGTCAGTTTCAGAGCCTCGACACCGTCGTGCTCGGCGTTTCGCGCGACACCGTCGAATCGCACGGTAAGTTCAAGGCGAAGTACAACTTCCCGTTCGAGCTGGTCAGCGACCCCGAGGAAAAACTCTGCCGCACGTTCGGTGTCATACGCGAGAAGACGAACTACGGAAAGACGTACATGGGCGTCGATCGCTCGACGTTCATCTTCGACAAGACCGGCGCGCTGCGTAAGGAATTTCGCGGCGTGAGCGTACCGGGGCACGTCGATCAAATCCTCGAGGAGGTCCGGAGACTCTAAGCGCACGATGGCGACCAAGCGCAAGATTTTTGTCCTCGACACGAACGTACTCATCCACGATCCCACGGCGATACTCCGGTTTCAGGAACACGACGTTTATCTCCCGATCGTGGTCCTGGAAGAGCTCGACCACGCGAAGGTCGGCATGTCCGAAGTCGCGCGGAACGTGCGCCAGGTCAGCCGTTATCTCGACGACCTGGTGCAGAAGGCGAACGGCGACATTTCGAGCGGCGTGAAAATTCCGTCGGTGACGGCGTCGATCGAAACCGGGCGGCTGCACTTCCACATGGAAGCGGTGCACAGCGTGCTGCCGGACGGCATGGATCCCGAGCGGCCGGACAACATGCTGCTCGGCGTCACGCTCGACCTCGGCAAGAGCCACCCGGGGCGCGAGGTGATCCTCGTGTCGAAGGACATCAATCTGCGCATCAAAGCGCACGCGCTCGGCGTCAAGGCGGAGGACTACACGACCGACCAGGTGCTCGACGACGCGAATCTGCTCTACACCGGCGTCGAGCGCCTGAACGGCGACTTCTGGGAGAAGCACAGCCGCGACATGGAGTCGTGGAAGGAAGAAGGCCGCACGTTCTACCGCATCACCGGCCCGCGCGCACGCACCTGGCTGCCGAACCAGTTCGTCTACACCGAAGACGATCGCTCGTTCGAAGCGATCGTGCGCCGCATCGAGGGCGGCTCGGCGATCATCGAAGTGGTCAAGGATTACACGCACGAAAAGCACAAGGTGTGGGGCATCAACGCGCGCAATCGCGAGCAGAACTTCGCGTTGAACCTGCTGATGGATCCCGAGATCGACTTCGTCTCGCTGCTCGGCCAGGCCGGCACCGGCAAGACGCTGATGACGCTCGCCGCCGCGCTCGCGCAGACGCTCGAAGCACGCCGCTACACCGAGATCATCATGACGCGCCAGACCGTGCCGGTCGGCGAGGACATCGGCTTTCTGCCCGGCACCGAAGAAGAAAAAATGGGACCGTGGATGGGCGCGCTCGAAGACAACCTCGACGTGCTGCACGACACTTCCAACCAGGAACACGGCGCCTGGGGCCGCGCGGCGACGAACGATTTGCTGCGCGCGCGCATCAAGATCAAGTCGCTCAACTTCATGCGCGGGCGCACGTTCCTGCGCAAGTTCCTCATCATCGACGAAGCGCAGAACCTGAGCCCGCATCAGATCAAGACGCTCATCACGCGCGCCGGGCCCGGCAGCAAGATCGTCTGCCTCGGCAACATCGCGCAGATCGACACGCCGTATCTGACGGAAACGACCTCCGGCCTCACGTACGTGGTCGACCGCTTCAAACCCTGGCAGCACAGCGGCCACATGACGCTGACGCGCGGCGAGCGTTCGCGGCTCGCGGACTACGCCTCGGAAGCGCTGTAGCTAAGTCTCGCCATTCGGCCCGCGCGGCGCTCGATCTTCGTTCGCGTTCACGGCGCGGATCGGGAATAAATTCACCGCGCCGGACGGTCATGCAGAGGCCAGCGACCTGAAGCGTTCACCCCGCCGTCATTGGAGCTGCACTAACAACCAACACCAACTATGAGGATTGTTATGACAAGAACGAAACGTTATGCGTCTTTCGCCGGTGCCGGCATCGCCGTACTGTTCATCGCGGCGTGTTCGTCGCAACCCACGGCGCCCAAGGCCGCCGTCGAGAAGATGTATGTGTTCGACTGCGGCCACATCGATGTCGGGGACATCTCCGTCTTCACCGGACAGGAACAGGACAAAGGCAAGACCAAGCCGTTCACCGTTTCGTGCTACCTGATCGAGCACAAGAACGGCACGCTGCTCTGGGACACCGGCCTTCCCGACGCGCTTGCGCAGATGCCGAACGGCACGAAGATGGGGCCGTTTACGCTGAGCGTGCAGAAGCCGCTGACCGCGCAGCTGAAGGAGCTCGGCTACGCACCCGAAAATATCCGTTACGTCGCGTTCTCGCACATGCATGCGGATCACTCCGGCAACGGCAATTCCTTTACCAAGTCCACGGTGCTGATGCAGACCGAGGAATATAACGCGGCGTTCGGCTCCGAGCCGCAGAAGTACCGCTTCAATCCGGACTACTATGGCAAGCTCAAGGACAGCAAATTCGTGAAGTTGAACGGTGACTACGACGTCTTCGGCGACGGTTCGGTCGTCATCAAGCGTGCGGTCGGCCACACACCCGGTCATCAGTCGCTGTACGTGAACCTGCCGAAGTCCGGCCCGGTGGTGCTGTCCGGCGATATCGCCCATTTCTTCGATAACTGGGAGCACAAGCGCGTACCGGCGTTCAACTTCGACAAGAACGCTTCACTCGAATCGATGGAAAACATGGAGAAGTTTTTGAAGAAAAGCGGCGCGAAACTCCTGATCCAGCACGACGCCGAGCAGAACCAGAAGGTTCCGCACGTTCCGCAGCCCTACCTCTAATACAGCGAGGACGCCCGGTCACGCCGGGCGTCCTGATTCGTCCCCCAGGGGTTGCTCGCATCCAGAGCACCTCGCCGCGGCGCAAACACATCGTATAGCCGGAGGCCCCCTCCTTTCGGATAGTTGCCCGACGCACCGTGGTTGCACCACGATGCATCGGCGCCGACGCCGAACGCGTCGTTTTCGGCGCAGTTGTACGACAAACGTGCCGCTCGCCCGGGAAAGATCACGGGCGAAAAATACTATTAAAAGACGAGGACAGGGGCATGACTTCCGATCGAGCGGCACGACTACCGCCTCCTTATTGATCGCCCACCCGCTATCGCAAAGCCGCCTCCGTCGCGGAACTTGTCTGTTTTAGTCGAGGACAGGTAGGTTAAGCGAAACAGTTTCGCCATTGCGGCGCGGGCGACGGCACCGGCGAGCCGGGCGCCGCTGCACGTCACACGACAGAACGTCACAATAATTCACACAAGGAGCTTACGATGAAACGAACAATCGTCATTACAATGGTCGCCGGCCTCGCCGTCGCCGGTTGCGCCACCGAACGTAAAGCGCCGACGGCCGCAGCCCCCGTTCCCGCTGCCGCACCCGCCGCGCCCGCGTACGCAAAGGCGGCGCCGACCGCGGACAAGCCCGCCGTGAAGGTCGGGGACACGTATGAATTCGCCGGCAATTTCGTGACGGTGAATTGCAAGCGATGGGAAGTGAAGGAACTCAACAAGGACGGCTTCAACATCAGCGAATGCGGCGAATATCTTTCCTATATATCCATCGACAACGGCAATCTCGCCCGCATCGTCACGAAGAGCGGCGACAAAGTCGTGCAGTTCAGCCCCACCGCGCAGACGCTGTCATTTCCGTTGACCACGGGCAAGTCCTGGACCGGCAGCTATCGCGGTTACACCGCCGACGACGGCTCGAACTGGGAAAGCAACGTGAGCTGCCAAGTGAAAGCGTTCGAACCTGTCAAAGTCGCGGCCGGCGAAATGGAAGCATTTCGGATCGAATGCACCGACAGCTGGGCGTCCGGCCCGTTCCGCGGGCAAGCGACATCGACGAACTGGTATGCGCCCAAAGCGAAAACCGTCGTCAAGGCGATGAACAGCACGTCGAAGTTCAACATGGAATTGGCGAGCTACAGCCTGAAATAATCGTAACGACCAAACGGCGGGGTCGGCAAAACGGCTCCGCCGTGTTCGCTTCAATCCCGGCGCACCAAGCCGGCGTTTTCGATAGGGAGACGAACTGATGAATCACTCGGCGCGGTGGTTGCAGCAGCATCGGTCAACGAAAGCCATTGCGGCACATGCGCCGCATGCCTCCATCCCCCGGGGTCGCTTCTGCGCGCGTTTCGCGCGTCGCCTCGGCCGGCCGATGCTGGCGCTGCTGATGCTACTGCCGGCGCCTTGGACATACGCGGAGACGCGCGGCGGCAGCGTGACCGTCGGCGTCGAACAGGACATGCCCGGTTTCGATCCGCTCGTCGTCGGCATTTACGACACCGGCACACTCGCGGCATCGGCGCTGCTCTTCGACACGCTCACCCGGCTCGACGATAACGGCACGGCCCAACCACGGCTCGCGCTTTCGTGGAGCAACTCGCCCGATTTCAAGACATGGACCTTCAAGCTGCGTCCGGGCGTGAAGTTTCACGACGGTACGCCGTTCAACGCGCAGGCGGTCGCTTTCAACTACCGCCGCATGATCGACCCCGACAACCGTTGCCGGTGCGCGGCCTATCTCACCGGCATTCGCCGCGTCGAAGCCAAAGACGAGCTCACGGTGATTTTTCATCTGCGCAATCCGGCGGTGAGCCTGCCGGCGCTGCTGTCGCCGCCGACGGTGACGAATGTCATTCATTCGCCGACGGCGATCGAGAAAGCAGGGAAGGATTACAACCGCCAACCCGTGGGCACCGGACCGTTTCGCCTCAAGTCGTGGCGTTCCGGCGATCGCATCGTGCTCGAGCGCAATCCGGCTTACTGGAATGCCGGCCATCCGTATCTCGATCAGGCGATCATCCGCCCGCTGCCCGATCCGTCGACCCGCTTCGCCAGTCTGCTCGCCGGCGACGTCGACATCATCTGGCACGACCGCGGCGACGACATCGCCAAAGCGATGCAAAATTCGGCGCTAACGGTCCACCGCTACACCGGCACGGCCGTCAGCGCCATCGTTTTCAATACGTCGAAGCCCCCGCTGAACGATGTGCGGGTGCGGCAGGCGCTGCGCCACGCGCTCGATATGGACAACATCATCGGCAGCATCACGCGCGGAACCTCGAAAGGAGCGAAAACGCCGTACGGCGCCGGCTCGTTCGTGCAATGTCCGGGCGTCGAGCCGCTCAAGTACGACCCCGCAAAAGCCAAAGCGCTGCTCGCCGAATACGGCAAGCCGGTGAACCTCAAGTACATGGTCACGGCCGAGCCGCGCGGGCGCATGAACGGCCAGATATTCCAGCAGTACTGGAAGGCCGCGGGCATCAACGTCACGCTCGATGAAGCGGACCAGACCACGTTCGTCGCGAAATCGTTCCAGCGCGATTTCGAGATCGGCGGCTGGCGCATCATCGATCTCGCCGATCCCGATCCACAGATGACGTCCAATTTCCGGACGGGAAGCCCCGTCAACATCGCGAATTACTCTAATCCCGAAGTCGACACCCTGCTCGATCGCGCACGCGCGACGAGCGACCAGAAGGCGCGCGTCGCCGACTACTGCAAGATCGCGGAGATCCTGAATCGCGACGTGCCGTGGATTTGGGCGGCGAATGCGACCTATCACTCGATCGCGAAGCCGCAGCTCAAGGGCGTGCACAAACAGTACAGCGATGTGATCGACGTTTCCGACGCGTGGTGGGACAAGAAATAACGCGCCACTGCACATGCCCGGCTTCGTGATCCGAAAGATCGTCTATCTCACCGTCGTCATCTTCGCGGTCACGGCGCTCACCTTCCTGCTGGCGGCGCTGCTTCCGGGCGACCTCGCGATGTCGCTCCTCGGCGATCAGGCGACGCCCGAGAACGTCGCCGCGCTGCGCAGCCGGCTCGGCCTCGATCTGCCGCTTTGGCGGCGCTACCTCGAATGGCTCGCGCACGCACTCACCGGCGACTTGGGATTCTCGCCGCGCACCGGCGAAACCGCGATGCACGCCATCTTGAGCCGGCTTCCGGTATCGCTCGAGCTGGCGGTGCTCGCGCAACTCGGCGCGCTCGCGATCGGCGTACCGCTCGGCATATGGAGCGCGGCGCGCCACGGCAGCCGGTTCGATCGCATCGCCTCGGGCGTCGCCTTCGGCGTCCTGTCGGTGCCGCCGTACCTGCTCGCCATCGTGCTGATTTTCGTGTTCTCGGTCCGCTTGGGCATTCTGCCTTCGGCCGGATTCGTGCCCCTTTCCGACGGTCTCGGCGCGCATCTGCTCAGCCTGCTGCTGCCGGCGCTGACGCTCGCGCTCGTGAGCTGGCCGGCGCCGATGCGCGTGCTGCGCGCCGACATGATCGCGACGCTCGGGGAGAACTACATTGCCTTGGCGCGAGCCAAAGGTCTGCGGACGCGGCGCATCCTCCTCGTGCATGCGCTGAAGCCGTCTTCGCTCGCGCTCGTCACCGTAACCGGTTTCAACTTCGGACAGCTCATCAGCATCGCGGTCGTGGTCGAAACCATCTTTGCGCTCCCCGGGCTCGGCCGGTTGCTGGTCGATTCGTTGTACACGCGCGACTTCATGGTGTTGCAGGCGACCGTGGTATTCATCACGGTTGCCTTTGTCCTGGTCAATTTTGTCGTCGACCTGCTTTACGCGGTCCTCGATCCGCGCATTCGCCATGGCCGCGCTTGACCCCGTCGATGCCGCGATGCTCGAAAGCCGAACGGCCGCGCCGGCGGTTCGGCGCGCCGGCCTTGGCATCGGCTTCTGGGTCGCCGCGGCGTGGGTCGCACTCGTCTTCCTCCTCGCGGCGACCGCCGACTGGCTCCCGCTGGCCGATCCGGCGGCGATGGACCTCATCAACCGCCTCGCGACGCCGAGCGCCACGCACCTTCTCGGTACCGACGCATTCGGGCGCGACATTCTGACGCGCGTAATCTTCGGGGCGCGCGCATCGCTCACCATCGGGCTCGGTGCCGCGCTCGGCGGCGTCCTCGTCGGCGGCGCGCTCGGTTTAACGGCCGGCTATTTCCGTGGCTGGATGGAACGCATCACCGTCGCCTCGATGGACGTGCTGTTCGCCTTTCCGCCGCTCGTGCTCGCGCTCGCGATCGCGGCGTATCTCGGCAAATCGCTCAGCAACCTGACGGCCATCTTCGCGCTGCTCACGGTGCCGGCGTCCATGCGCGTCGCGCGGGCGGTGACGCTTTCGTTCGCGCAGCGCGAATTCGTCGCCGCCGCGCGCGCGTTGGGCGCGACGCACCTTCGGATCCTGCTCCACGAGCTGCTGCCGAACATCGTATTTCCCATGGTCGTGTTCTCGCTGCTCGCCGTGGCGGTCATCATCGTCGCCGAAGGCGCGCTCAGCTTCATCGGCCTCGGGCTGCCCGCGCCGACGCCGAGCTGGGGCAGCATGATCGCCGAAGGCCGCGACAGCCTCGACACCGCGCCGCACGTCGCCTTCATTCCGGCGCTCGTGTTGTTCCTGACCGTGCTCGCGTTCAACTTCATCGGCGACCGGCTGCGCGCGTTCATCGATCCCGATCGGGGAACCGCATGACCGCGCTGCTCGATGTCGAGCACTTGAGCGTCACGTTGCCGACCCCGCGCGGTCCGCTGCGCGCGGTCGCGAACGTCAGCCTGCGCCTGCAACAGGGACAGACGCTCGGGGTCGTCGGGGAGTCGGGCTCCGGCAAGACGATGCTCGCGCGCGCGATCCTGCGGCTGCTGCCGCGCTCCGCGCACGTGGAGGGGCGGGTCGAATTCGCCGGACGCGCGCTGCACGCACTCACGGGCGCGCAACTGCGCGCGCTGCGCGGGCGCGAAATCGCCGTCGTGTTCCAGGACCCGATGACCTCGCTCAACCCGGTGCTGACCATCGGCACGCAAATCGTCGAGACGCTGCAGGCGCATTTCGGCACGGCGCAGCGCGCCGCCGCTGCACGCGCCGTCGAGCTGCTCGCGTCGGTCGGCATACCCGAGCCGCAACGGCGCACCCGGCAATACCCGCACGAGCTCTCCGGCGGCATGCGCCAGCGCGTGGCGATCGCCATTGCGTTGAGCTGCGAACCGAAGCTCCTCATCGCCGACGAACCGACCACCGCACTCGATGTCACCGTGCAGGCGCAGATCCTCGACTTGCTCGCCGATCAGCGTCGCGACCGGAACATGGCGCTGCTGCTCATCACGCACGACCTCGGCGTCGTCGCCGGCAGAACCGATGAAGTCGCGGTGATGTACGCCGGCCGCATCATGGAGCACGGCCCGACCCGCGCCGTCTTCAAGGCCATGCGCAACCCCTACACCCGGGCGCTCATGGATGCGCTCCCGCGACTCGACGCCCCGCCGCACACCCGGCTCGCTGCAATCGGCGGCGCACCGCCGGACCCGACCCGGCCGCATCGCGGCTGCGCGTTCGAGCCGCGCTGCGCGCGCGTGCAATCGCGCTGCCGGGAGGCCGCGCCGGCATTGACGGCGGCGGACGGGCGGCATCGCAACGCCTGCTGGTTCCCGCTGGAAGGAGATGTGTGATGGCAGGGAACGGCACCACGCCGCTTCGGCCGCAGCAAGCGCTGCTCAGCGTCGAGCACCTGGTCGTCGAGTACGGCGCAGTGAAAGCGGTTTCCGATGTGAGCTTCGACGTGGCGCGCGGAGAAACGCTGGGGCTCGTCGGAGAGTCGGGTTGCGGTAAATCGACGCTCGGCCGGGCGATCCTGCAGCTCACCTCGCCTAAATCCGGAAGCGTGGTTTTCGGCGACATCGACCTCGTCGCACAGCGCGGGAGGCGCATGCGCGCGCTGCGCCGGCGGCTCCAGCTCATCTTTCAGGACCCGATCGCGTCGCTCAATCCGCGCCGGCGCGTCGGCGACATCATCGCCGAGGCGCTCGTCATCCACCGCGTCACGGATCGCGCCGAACGGGAACGCCGCGTCCGCGAGATCCTGGAAGCCGTCGGCCTGCACCCCGAGCGGGTCCTGGACCGGGGGCCGCACGAGTTCTCCGGCGGCCAGTGCCAACGCATCGCCATCGCACGCGCGCTCGTGCTCGCGCCGGAACTCGTCGTCTGCGACGAGCCGGTATCCGCACTCGATGTTTCGATCCGCGCGCAGGTATTGAATCTGCTGGAAGAGATGAAAGCGCGTTTTGGGCTGACGCTGATCTTCATCTCGCACGACCTCGCCGTCGTGAAGACGGTGAGCGACCGCGTCGCAGTGATGTACCTTGGGAAACTCTGCGAGATCGGCGAGACCGAAAGTATTTTTCGCGGGCCGGCGCATCCTTACACGGCGCTGCTGCTGTCCGCGATTCCGCGGCCCGATCCGGATGTACCACCCGCGCGGATGCCGCCGGTCGGCGAGATGCCATCGCCAATGCGACCACCGAGCGGCTGCCGCTTCCGCACCCGCTGCCCGCGCGCCGACGCGCAGTGCGCGGCCGCCGAACCGGTCATGCGCGCCGTGGGGCCCGATCACTTCGTGGCGTGCCACCATCCGCTGACAGGACAACCATAGCGACCGGCTTGAGCTCGGCAGCGCTGGCACGAACCGGACTAAAAACTGAACCGCAAAGGACGCCAAGGAATTAAAAGAATTTGAACCGCAGAGGACACGGAGGACGCAGAGGAAAGCAAAAAGCGGATAGATCGCCAAGCACCGCAAGGGAAGATCAGTTTTTTTCAATCCTTTGCGTCCTTGGCGTCCTTGGCGGGGAAAAACGAATTTGCTCGCCGGCGCGATCCCAATTCCCGAGCCTTCGCTACGCGAACCCGTCGAGCTGGCGCAAATTTGTAGCCCGGATGAAGTGAAGCGGAATCCGGGTTCGCAATGAAGAGGACGCAAAGGACGCAAAGGAATTAAAAGAATTTGAACCGCAGAGGACACGGAGGACGCAGAGGAAAGCAAAAAGCGGATAGATCGCCAAGCACCGCAAGGGTTGATCAGTTTCTTTCAATCCTTGGCGTCCTTGGCGGTGAAATCGTTTTTATCCAGCCGGGCTCCGTGGTCGCGTGTCAGGCACTTCACCACGCGGAGCGTTTAAATCTTTTCCTCTGCGTCCTCTGCGGTGAATCCGTGGTGCACGCAACCGACGACGGCGTTGCGTGCCGGAAACCTCAGGGACGCGAAGATTCTCGTTAATCTTTCCTTTGCGTCCTTGGCGGTGAAATCGTTTTATCCAGCCGGGCTACGTGGTTGCGTCTCAGGCACTTTCACCACGCGGAGCGTTTAAATCCTTTCCTCTGCGTCCTCCGCGTCCTCTGCGGTGAATCCGTGGTTCACGCAGCCGACGACGGCGTTGCGTGCCAGGAAACCTCAGGGGCGCGAAGATTCTCGTTAATCTTTCCTTGCGTCCTTCGCGTCCTTGGCGGTGAAATCGTTTTTATCCAGCCGGGCTAGGTGGTCGTGTGTCAGGCACTTTCACCACGCGGGAGCGTTTTGCTTTAAATCCTTTCCTCTGCGTCCTCCGCGTCCTCTGCGGTGAATCCGTCGTTCACGCAGCCGACTACGGCGGTGCGTGCCGGAAACCTGAGGGACGCGAAGCTTCTCGTTAATCTTTCCTCTGCGTCCTTCGCGTCCTTGGCGGTGAAATCGTTTTTATCCAGCCGGGCTCCGTGGTTGCGTGTCAGGCACTTCACCACGCGGAGCGTTTAAATCCTTTCCTCTGCGTCCTCCGCGTCCTCTGCGGTGAATCCGTCGTTCACGCAGCCGACTACGGCGGTGCGTGCCGGAAACCTGAGG
>JBJMVQ010000048.1:0-82633 GCA_045810625.1 Sulfurifustis sp. | reverse complement strand
CTCCCTTTCAGGGAGAGGGCCAGGGTGAGGGTGACAATGTCCGAGCGCCTGTCGGCGCGTAGTTGAATCGACGCGCTGGCGCGCACTTGTCGAAGTTAAATAAATGTACTTGCGGTTCCCGAACCGCGGTCGGGTGACTTTATTTTGTGCGGCCAAAAGAAAGTAACCAAAGAAAAGGCCGCCCCCGATGGCGCAACCACGTCTTACGCTTCTCGGGTTTGGGGCCCTCGTCGCGGCAACACGGTACGTCCATGTACTGGTTGCCGCGCCGCCATTCCATGGCGGCGCCCTTCGGGCTCCTTGCCCAAACCCTGCGACGCGCGACGTGCGCCATAGGGGGAGGAAGTTCAACCGCAACTGATAACGTTCGTTGCACGGCCAAATCGATTTTCGCATTGCACGTGTCCACTATATTTCTAACACGACGGGTGTTTCGGTCTTCATAAAATAAGGCGGTGAAATGGAAACGATCGTCTCATTCTTTTCGTCGGTTCCTGATGTGATCTGGTCCGGGCTACTTGCGTCAGTAGTGGCATCAACAATTACGCTGGGCGGTGTGCTTTTATCGAACCGAGGTAATAGCCAACGGCTAAAACTACAGCTCGATCACGATGCGAGGGAGAAAGCAAAGGAACGCATTACGTCTCTCCGACGAGATGTCTATATTCAAACAGCGGAAGAACTTTCTAAATTAAGCAACTATCTCACATCGCTCCCGCAAGCTGACCTTGCAAAAACAAATACCGCGGAAGGTTTTCAAGGTTTTGTTACGGCGGCCACCAAACTTCAGCTTGTCGCAGAGCCTCAAACAGCGCTGCTCGTGAATGAACTACTTGCGAGCTACAGTGATCTCTTTTTCCGGCTGCTAAATAAACTTGTGCCTCTGCAAGAACTTCGCGTCGCCATCAATTTGCGTAACTCGTTTTATGACAAAGCGCAGAACGAGGCAACGAGAATAATAGGCGAAATGAACGCTCTTAACGAAACGGGTCAAAAAAACGAAACAGTTTTCCGCGCACTTAACACCTCGTTCGAATTTCAACAAGCGCAGGCGACAAAACTTGCCGAAGAGCGTGATGTTTTTTGGACCCGGCATAACAAGATGCACGTAGAGTTCCAAAAGGCTTTGCTTGTTGAACTGCGCGCGATCGGTGAACGGCAGATCGATGTGATGATAGAGATTCGTCGGGACTTAGGTCTTACAACCGAACTGGACGCATTTCGTAAGCAGATGGAAGAACATTGGAAACAAACGCGTGCCGGTTTAGACCGACTAATCGAGCGGCTAAATGGCGGTTCGTCGAGCGACAGCGACGACTAGCACATATTCTAGAAGTGCACATCCAGTTCGCGGAGCGAACCCACGTAGTTCACCGCCGTAGATCAAGCCGAGCACCGGACCCGACGTTTTTCCACCCCCGTAAGGCGCGCCGAGCCGCGCAGCCAAGCAATCGCTGAAAGCGAGACTCTTGTTCGAGCCCGAGCGCGCTGTCTTCGCGCGCCGGCGAGTTAGGCTCGCTTTCAGCGATTGACGGCGAGCGGCGAGGAGAACTCGCGCCGCCCGGGTCGCCTTTTCTTTGCCTACTTTCTTTTGGCGAAGCAAAAGAAAGTAGGCCGACCGCGGTTCGGGAACCGCAAGTAGATTTAACTTGGTTAACGCGGGCGTTCGCGCGCTATTCCACCCCTCACCCCATCCCTCTCCCGCAAGGGGAGAGGGAGCAAGGCGCTTCGCGCGCCCGCGTAACTCCTCCCGCATCCAAACCCCCTCTCGCTCCGTATAGCTCTCCGGGAAGGCCTCCCGCCATCCATCTGATACGGAGAAGACCATGAAGCCACACAAACTGTCCGCGGCGCTGCTCGCGGCGGCGCTCGTCGCACTGCCGGGCATCGGCGCGCACGCGTCGAGCCATCGCGAAGCACCGTTTATCACCGAAACACCCAAGGTCGACGGCACCGACTTTTACATGTTCACGAGCTACGAGTCGGGTCGTCAGGACTACGTGACCTTGATCGCGAATTATCATCCGCTGCAGGACGCGTACGGCGGGCCGAATTACTTCAGCATGGACCCCGACGCGCTCTACGAGATTCACGTCGACAACAACGGCGACGCGAACGAAGACATCACGTTCCAGTTCAACTTCTCGACCGAGCTGAAGGACGTGAAGCTGCCGATCGGCGGCAAGCAGGTGTCGATTCCGCTGATACAGGCGGGCACGGTGCAGGCCGGCGACACGTCGGCGCTGAACCAGATCGAGAAGTTCCGCGTCACCGTCGTGCGCGGCGACCGGCGCACGGGCACACGCGCCGCCGTCACCAATCGCGACGCGACTCCGTTCGTGGCCGCGGGCGCGAGCAGCTTCGTCAAGCCCGTCGACAACATCGGCAACAAGACGATCGCCGACTACGCCGCCTACGCGGCGAACCACGTCTACAACGTCGACGTGCCCGGATGCAGCCAGCCGGGGCGGATGTTCGTCGGGCAGCGCAAGGAGCCGTTCGTGGTGAATCTCGGCGAGACGTTCGATCTCATCAACTTCAATCCGCTCGGGCCCGAGAACGCCGAAGCCAACACCATCGCCAACAAGAACATCACCTCGCTGATTCTCGAGCTGCACAAGAGCTGCCTCGTTCGCAGCGGCGAGCCGGTGATCGGCGCGTGGACCACGGCGAGCATGCGCCAGGCGCGGCTGTTCCGTTCGAAGCCGAGCTTCGACACGCCCGCGCTCGAAGGCGGTCCGTGGGCGCAGGTGTCGCGCCTCGGCATGCCGCTCGTGAACGAAGTGGTGATCGGCCTGAAGGACAAGGACCGGTTCAACGCCTCGGAGCCAAAGGACGACGCGCAGTTCGCCGACTACGTCACCAACCCGACGCTGCCGGCGCTCGTCGAGCTGCTGTTCCCGAGCGCGCCCGCGCCGAACAACTTTCCGCGCAACGATCTCGTCGCGGCGTTTCTCACCGGCGTGAACATTGCGGGCGTGGCGAATCTGAACCAGCCGGCGAACGTGAAGGCCGCCGAGATGCTGCGGCTCAACACCGGGATCACGCCGGCCGCGAAGGGCTCGCAGAACCGACTCGGCGCGCTCGGCGGCGATCTCGCCGGGTTCCCGAACGGGCGGCGTCCGGGCGACGACGTGGTCGATATCGAGCTGCGGGTGGCGATGGGCGCGCTCTGCGTCGCGTTCGCCGACAAGTTCGGCTGCAATGCCACCAACGCGCCCGCGGGCGGCGCGGCGATCACCGACGGCGCGTTCGTGAGCGACCAGGACTTCGACGCCGCGTTCCCGTATCTGCGCACGCCGGTCCCCGGCTCGCCGAACGGCACGCCGTAACGGAGGCCGCCATGAGATTCTCGAACCTGGCATTCATGGTGGTTGCCGCCGCGGCCCTCGCGGGCTGCGGCGACAGCGGCGGCTCGTCGAGCGCGGGCCGCTCGCCGCAGCCGATCGTCGATCTCGCGCAGAAGATGATCGCGGTCGGCGTGGAGAACGAGCCGCTCTGGGACGTCGACGCGCTCGCGATTCTGAGCGCGCCGGACGACGCCGAGACGATCGATCTCTGAAGTTTCCGGGGCGGCGAGTCCGCCCCGTCCTTTCGAACTTTCAACTTGATCAGGAGATTTCGATGAAGACGCAAAAGACTTTAGTTTCGTTCGCACTCGCGGCCACGGTGCTGCTGCTTTCGGCGTGCATGACGATGCATTCGCCGAGTCTGTACGACCGGCTCGGCGGGCAGCCGGCCATTACGGCGGTGGTCGACGACTTCGTCGGCAACGTCGCCGCCGATGCGCGCATCAACCACCGCTTCGCGAACGCCAACGTTCCGCGGCTGAAGCAGAAGCTCGTCGAGCAGATCTGCGCCGGGACCGGCGGGCCGTGCAGCTACACCGGGCGCGACATGAAGAGCGCCCACGCCGGCATGCGGATCAGCGAGGCCGAGTTCGGCGCGCTGGTCGAGGACCTGGTGAAGACGCTCGACAAGTTCAAAGTGCCGGAGCAGGAGAAGGGCGAGTTGCTCGCCGTCCTCGGTCCGATGAAGTCTGACATCGTGCGTCAGTAGCACGGCGTTTACCCGCCCGGACAATCGGGCGGGATTTTTATTTTCGGCGGCGCGCTTCGATGTCCGCAGGCGCGTCTCCTGGGCGCGCTCCCCCACCCTAACCCTCCCCCGCGTGCGGGGGAGGGAATGGGAGGGGGCGTAGACGCGGAGCGAGTCGCGGACAAGTTCGTTGGAGTGAATCTGAAAGAGTTTCAGCGGGCCGCGACGCGGCGGGCGTCGGGGATGGAGCGAGCACGTCCCCGGCGAAGCGAGCCGCGGGAAGGACTTTTAAGGCCGCTCGAACGTGACCGACGCCCAGAAGCTTTCCCAGTCGGCGCGCGACAGGAACGACGTCGGTATCTGGTGCACCGACGTGATGAGCCAGACGCCGCGTTTGTTCAGCTCGAATACGGCGCGGCCGTCCTTGTCGGTGCGGATGCGCTGGCGGTCCGTCGGGCTTTCCTTGTTGAACGCGACGACGAGCGCGCCTTCGAGCGGTTTGTTGCGGTAGATGAGGCGCACGCCGAGCTTCGAGCCGCCGTCGTACGGATTGCTTTCCGGGATCAGCTCGAGCGGGAAGCCGAGTACGCGGTCGGCCTTGCCGCCGCGCTTTCCCGACTGGATCAGCGACTTTGCGCAACGCGTGTAGATTTCGAGGATGCCGCTGCGCAGGGTCGCGCGCTTCTTGGCAATCGCGAGGTTGCGTTCGAGCCCTTCCATTTCGAGATACTTCTCGAACTCGGCGAGCGAATCGAATGTCACCTCGAACTTCTTGCTGAAGTAACCGACGATGTAGAGCCCCGGTTCGGCGACCGGCACGGAACCGGCGGGATCGTCGCCGAGCGTGCCCTCGACGTTGCGCTCGCCCGCCGGCCCGACGTAGATATAACGCTCGAACTGTTCGGGCACGTAGAGCGCCGGCTCGCCTTTGAACTGTTGACCGACGAGGAGACGCAGCGGCACCTTCGCGCCGACCGCGGGGCGGAAGATTTGCGGCTCGATCCAGAAGTCGTGCGCCGCGGCTTGCGCGGGCAGCAGGGCTGCCGCGAGCAGGGCGTACAAGCCGAGGATTTTTCCGTTAAACTGCCGGCCGAAGCCGAGAGCGTTGAGTACCATGAATCCTTTCGAAATTATTCGTAGCGCGCGCAAGCATAGCATGCGGCGTGCGGTTGCGATGTTGCTCGTCGCTGTAGTCGCACTGCTCGCAGCCGCGAGCGCCGGCGCGCACGAGATCCGCCCCGCACTCGTGACCGCGACGTTCGACGCGGCGGGGCGCTACGAGATCGAGCTCTCGTTGAATCTGGAAGCGCTGCTCGCGGGCGTCAGCCCCGAGCACAAGGACACGAACGAATCGCCGAACGCGCAGCGTTACAACGATCTGCGCGCGCTGCCGCCCGAGCGCTTGCGGGGGCAGGTGGACGCGTTCCTGCCGCGCCTGCTCGAGGGCATGCGCATCGAATTCGACGGGCAGCGCGTTACGCCGAAGGTCTCGGCGATCGAGATCCCGCCCGCCGGCGATCTTGGAGTGTCGCGCCTCAGCCGCCTGCGATTGAGCGGCGAGGCACCGGCCGGCGCGACGACGTTTGCGTGGGCGTATGCACGGGAGTTCGGTGCAAGCGTTCTGCGCGTGAAGCGGGCCGAAGACACGCAACTGACGGGGTCATGGCTCAAACCGGGTCAGGCGTCCGACGCGATCCCGCTGCATGGGCCGATCGCGCAGAAGTCGCGCCTCGAAATCGCGTGGCAATATCTGACGCTCGGTTACACCCATATCCTGCCGAAAGGGCTCGATCACATCCTGTTCGTGCTTGGGCTTTTTCTTTTGAGCACGCGGTGGAAGCCGCTGCTGGTGCAAGTGACGTCGTTCACCGTGGCACACTCGATTACGCTCGGCCTCTCGATGTACGGCATCTTTTCGCTGTCGCCGTCGATCGTCGAGCCGCTCATTGCCGCGTCCATCGTTTACGTCGCGGTCGAAAACGTGTTCACGTCCGATTTGCACGCGTGGCGGCCGTTCGTCGTGTTCGGCTTCGGGCTGCTGCACGGCATGGGCTTCGCCGGCGTGCTGAAAGAAGTCGGTTTGCCGCGCTCGGAATTCTTAACCGGACTCATCACGTTCAATGTGGGCGTCGAGCTCGGGCAGCTGTCCGTGATCGCGCTCGCGTTTCTCGTCGTCGGCTGGTGGCGCAAGAACGCCGCGCTGTATCGCGGCCGTGTGGTGGTGCCGGCGTCGCTCGCCATTGCGGCGACGGGCCTTTATTGGACGGTTGAGCGTGTGATCGGTTGAGAAAGGTCGTAGGAGAGCGAGCGATGCAGAAGTTCGGAATGGGTCAGCCGGCGGCACGGGTGGAAGACCGGCGATTGCTCACCGGGAACGGGCGTTATCTCGACGACGTGAACCTGGACGGGCAGGTGTGGGGCGTGTTCGTGCGTTCACCGCACGCGCACGCGCGCATCGCCTCGATCGATACCAGCGGTGCGCGGTCGATGCCCGGCGTGCTCGCGGTTTATACCGCCGACGATCTCGCCGCCGACGGCATCGGCGACGTCCCGTGTCTTGCCACGGCGATCAAGAACCGCGACGGTTCCGCGTTCGTTGCGCCGCCGCGCCCGGCGCTCGCGCGCGGCCGCGCGCGCCATGTCGGTGACGCCGTGGCGTTCATCGTCGCGCAGACGCGCTTGCAGGCGCTCGATGCGGCCGAGCAAGTGATGGTCGACTACGAGCCGCTGCCGGCGATCGTCGACACCGGCTCCGCTTTGAATGACGGCGCGGCGCAGGTGTGGGACGAAGCGCCGCGCAATCTGTGCCTCGATTGGGAAGCCGGCGACGAAAAGAAAACGGCGGATGCGTTCGCGCGCGCCGCGCGGATCGTCAGCCTCGATCTCGTGAACAACCGCGTGGTGCCGAATTCGATGGAGACGCGCGGGGCGATCGCGGAGGTCGAACGCGGCACGGGCCGGCTCGTGTTGCACGTCTCGTGTCAGGGTGTGCATGTTCTGCGCCGGCCGCTTGCGGAGCGAATCTTCCACGTCGCCGAAAAAGACATCCAGGTGCTTTGCCACGACGTCGGCGGCGGTTTCGGCATGAAGATTTTTCTTTATCCCGAGTATGTGGCGACGATGTACGCCGCGCGCAAGCTCGGCCGGCCGGTGAAGTGGATCGCCGAGCGCGGCGAAGCGTTCGCGAGCGACAGCCACGGGCGCGACCACGTCTCGCACCTTGAGCTCGCGCTCGACAAGAACGCGCGTTTTCTCGGCCTGCGTGTCGGCACGGTGGCGAACCTCGGCGCTTATCTGTCGAACTACGCGCCGTTCGTCGCGACCGCGGCCGGCGTGCCGATGCTGGTCGGCTGCTACGATATTCCGGCCGCGCACGTGCGGGTGCGCGGCGTATTCACCAACACCAACCCGGTCGACGCCTATCGCGGCGCCGGGCGGCCGGAAGCGATCTACGCGATCGAGCGTCTCGTCGACGCGGCCGCGCGCGAGCTCGGGCTCTCGCCGATCGAGATCCGCAAGCGCAACCTGATTCCGTCGAGCGCGATGCCATACACGACCGCGCTCGGCTCGTTGTACGACTCGGGCGATTTTGTCCGCAATCTGAACGACGCCGTGAAGCTTGCGCGTTGGGAAGAGTTCGAGGCGCGGCGCAAGGAGGCGCGTGCGCGCGGGCGGTTGCGTGGTATCGGCGTCGCTACCTATATAGAGCGCTGCGCCGGCGGCGCCCCCGAGCAGGCCCGCCTCACGGTCGACGCGCACGGGCACGTGACGCTCTACATCGGTACGCAGTCGAACGGCCAGGGCCACGAGACGTCGTTTCGCCAGATCATCGCCGAACGTCTGGGTGTGGCGTTCGAGGATGTCACCGTCGTGCAGGGCGATTCGGATCGCATCGCGACGGGCGGCGGTACGATGGGCTCGCGCTCGGTGCCGGTCGGCGGCGCCGCCGTTTCCGGGGCGGCGTTCAAGGTGATCGACGCCGCGAAACGCAAAGCCGCAGACATGCTCGAAGCCTCGGCCGTGGACATCGAGTTCGTCGAAGGTGTATTCCGCATCGCCGGCACCGACCGGCGCGTGAGTTTACGTGAGGTTGCGCGCGCCGCGGCGCCGGCGGACGGCGGCGCCAGCTTCGATGAGCGCGAAACCTGGACGCCCTCGAACCCGACGTACCCGAACGGCACGCATATCTGCGAGCTCGAAGTCGATCGCGACACCGGAGCGGTCGAGGTGATCGATTACACGGTGGTGGACGATTTCGGAAAAACCATCAATCCATTGCTGATCGCCGGTCAGGTTCACGGCGGTGTCGCGCAGGGCTTGGGGCAGGCGCTGCTCGAGCGCTGCGTTTACGAACCGGAATCCGGGCAGCTGCTCTCGGCGAGCTTCATGGATTACGCGCTCCCACGCGCCGACAATCTACCGTCGATTCGTTTCAAGCTGAACGAAGTGCCGTCGACGACGAACGCGCTCGGCATCAAAGGCGCGGGCGAAGCCGGCGCGATCGGCGCGCCGCCGGCGATCATGAACGCGCTTGTCGATGCGCTCGCCGAGTCAGGCGTGCGCCATGTGGACATGCCCGCAACGCCCGAAAAGATCTGGCGGTTGATTCACGGTCGCGGTTGAAATGGTGCTTCGAGGAGTGTTGCGAAACGGCCTGCCCCGGAAACGTCGGCGCACGCGAGGCGGCGCCTGAACTTTCTGCCCCGCCGCATCCTCGCGGCGGGGCGTGCTTACCGCTGGAACGTTACGACGAGAGTGGATTGACGCCGGTAAAGCGGCGCCGGTCGTTCGGGCGCCGGCGTTCGATGGCGACGTTCGGCAGCTGCCGCTGGCGGCGATCGCGCTTCGCTCGATACACGCACTCGCGCACCTTGATCGGCCGTCCGCGCAACGGAGCGAAGTTCAGCTCTTCGATCGCTTCGCGCGCGGCGCGTTCGGGAACGAGATAAACGTGTCCGTGCAGCGGTTTCCCGGTCTCGCGATCGGTCGACACTTTGACATCGATGATCGTGCCGTAGCCGGAAAACGCGCGGCGAAGGTCGTGCGGCGTCACCGTCTGGTCTAAGTTCGAAACGAAGATATTCACGCTCTCCCCTCCTGGACTTCCAAAGAGCCGCCAATTCTGATGAAAGGCCGAGGCGGTGGCAAGCATGGCCGCTTATCCGAATGGGTTATTGACACACCGACTGTTTTGCGCGCCACAAAACGTTGTATTTCGGTAGCATCAGGCAAGGCCCTGGTTGTGGGCCCAGTGCCGCCCGGCCATAGTCGGAGCGAATTTTGAGATGCCGGAGGCGCTATGAATCAGGAGCAACTGGAGAACCTTCTGTGCGAAGCCATCGAAACCGAGATGGGCGGCGTGAAAATTTACGAGGCCGCGCTCGAATGCGCTGAAAACGAAGAGCTGCGTGAGGAATGGGAGGAGTATCGGGATCAGACGGAAGAGCACATCGATATCTTGCGCAACGCCTGCGAGCAGCTCGGGATCGACACGGAGCAGGAGAACCCGGGTCGCCAGATCGTGCGCGCCACGGCGGAAGCGCTGCTCAAGAATATTAAAGTCGCGAAAGACACCGGCGATGGCCCACTCGCACAAATCGTCGCGGCCGAAGCCGTGGCATTTGCCGAGCTGAAGGATCATTTGAACTGGCAGATCGTGGGCTTGGTCGCGAAAGAGGCGGATAAGGGTGATCGTATTCGTGAGGTCCTCCAGGACGCCTACGACGAGGTTTACGAACAAGAAGAAGAACACGTGTTCCACAATCAGGGTTGGGCGCGTGAGCTGTGGGCGCAGGCGCTCGGTATGGAAGCCGTTTTCCCGCCGCCGGAAGAGAAGCTCGGTATCAAGATTCCGAAGAAGGCCGAGCAAGAGGTGCTAAAGCAACGCAACAAGCAAATCAAATGAGGTCGGCCGCGCCGCCGTTCTGTGCGGCGGCGCGACAAGTCTCGGTTAGTCTCATTCTTAGGCGGACTTCACGCTAACGCCGGATTGCGCGCGGGTTCCACCCCTCTTAGGCTATCTGTTCTACTCTTAACGGGGTGATTCCGCTTACCGAGGAGGGCGCTATGAAAACAAGTGTTCGTCTCTTCGCTGTCGCTATTGCGGTTCTTGTGGGGGTGGTATCGGGTTTTTCGTCTCAAGCCGCCGATTTTCCAACTAAACCGGTCACGATGGTGGTGCCTTACTCCGCGGGGGGTCCGACCGATACGGTCGCGCGACTCGTGGCGCAGGCGATGAGCAACGATCTCAAGCAGCAGGTGTTGGTCGAGAACGTCGGCGGAGCCGGCGGTACGATCGGCGCCACGCGCGTCGCGCGCGCTACCCCCGACGGCTACACGCTGCTGCTGCATCACATCGGTCAGTCGACCGCGCCGACGCTCTACCGCAAGCTGCCGTACAACCCTATCACTGACTTCGCGCCGATCGGCCTGGTCACCGACGTGCCGATGACGATCGTCGCGCGCAAAGATTTTCCGCCCAACAACCTGAAGGAATTGATCGACTACATCAAGCAGAACAAGGACAAGGTGACTTATGCGAACGCCGGCATCGGTGCCGCGTCGCATCTTTGCGGCATGCTCTTCATGTCGGCGATACAGATCCAGGTCACCACGGTTCCTTACAAGGGAACGGGACCGGCCATGAACGATCTGCTCGGCGGGCAGGTGGATTTCATGTGCGATCAGACGACGAACACGACGAGCCAGATCAAAGCCGGCAAGGTCAAGGTGTACGCGGTCACGACGGCGAAGCGCGTGCCGTCGCTGCCCGATGTCCCGACGGCGGCGGAAGCCGGGCTGCCGAACTTCCAGATAGGCGTGTGGCACGGGCTTTACGCGCCGAAGGGAACGCCGAAGCCCGTCGTCGACCGGCTGAGCAAGTCGTTGCAGGCCGCGCTCAAGGATCCGACGGTGAAGCAGCGGTTCGAGGAGCTCGGCACCGAGCCCGAGCCGCAGGACCAGGCGACGCCGGCCGCGCTCGGCAAACACTTGAAGTCGGAAATCGACAAGTGGGCGCCCGTCATCAAGGCGGCGGGCGTCTATGCGGACTGACTGACGCGAGCCGCTAGCGACCCGTGGGTGCGCCGGGTTGCTATGCTCTTCCGGCCGCCCGCACGACAGAGGTGTTTGGTCGAGCTGGCTCGGCGAGCCGCTCGACCGATCGTCTTGCAGTCAGCACCACGAGCGCTGCCTCCGATCTTCGGCGTCGTTTGCGTTTCGACGGATGCCCTTGAAAGTCATTGCATCGGTGTTGCTTCCGAGGACGGATTCGGCGAGCATCAGCGCGCGTTAAAGATAGAAATCAGCGGGGGTGCGCAGATGACTATAAGTAACGCCAAAGATTTCTGGGCCGGAGCGCTTTACGTCCTCGTCGGTCTGGCGGCGATCTTCTTTGCGCGCGATTACGGCATGGGCACCGCGACGAAGATGGGGCCGGCTTATTTCCCCACGGTGCTCGGCAGCCTCCTGGCAGTCATCGGTGTCGTCTCGATCTTGCGGTCGTTCGTCACCAAGGGCGAGCCGATCGGCAAGTTCACCGTGAAGGGCGTGCTCTACGTGTGCGGTAGTATCGTATTGTTCGGCCTCCTGCTGCGCGGCGCGGGTGTCGTTATCTCGCTCATCTTGCTCGTGCTCATCAGTGCTTATGCCAGCAGCAAGTTCCGCGTCGGTACCGCCGCGCTGCTTGCGGTCGGGCTGACGGTGGCCTCGGTCCTGATATTCGTCAAGGGTCTCGGCATTCCGTTGCCGTTGCTCGGATACTGGTTCGGCGGATAGCGAGCGAGGGCGCGATGGAACTCATCCAGCATCTCGGCCTTGGTTTCGCAACGGCGTTAACGTTTACCAATCTCTTCTACTGTCTCATCGGCGTTTTTCTCGGAACGCTGATCGGCGTCCTCCCCGGCCTCGGCCCGACGGCGACGATCGCCATGCTGCTGCCGATTACCTTCACGCTGCCGCCGGTGTCGGCGCTGATCATGCTGGCCGGCATTTATTACGGTTCTCAGTACGGCGGTTCGACGACCGCGATTCTGGTGAACTTGCCGGGAGAGGCATCGTCGGTGGTGACGACCTTGGACGGTTACCAGATGGCGCGACAGGGGCGCGCGGGCGCGGCGCTTGCGACCGCGGCGATCGGTTCGTTCTTTGCCGGTACCGTCGCGACGCTGCTGCTCGCGCTGTTCGCACCGCCGCTCGCCGACGTCGCGCTCAAGTTCGGTCCGGCGGACTATTTCTCGTTGATGGTGCTCGGTCTCGTGGCCTCCATCGTGCTCGCGCATGGGTCGTTGCTGCACGCGATCGGCATGGTGCTGCTCGGTCTGCTGCTCGGTCTGGTCGGCACCGACGTCAATTCCGGCGCGCAGCGCTACACCTTCGACTTGCCGCAGCTCGCGGATGGAATCGGATTCGTGACTGTGGCGATGGGCATGTTCGGGCTCGGCGAGATCATTCGCAATCTGGAGAGCGAGGAGACGCGCTCGGTCATTGCGAAAAAAATCACGAAGCTAATGCCGACCAAAGAAGACTGGAAGCGGATGATCGCGCCGATTCTGCGCGGGACCGCGCTCGGCTCGGCGGTCGGCATACTGCCGGGCAGCGGCTCGATCATGGGCGCGTTCGCCGCGTACTCGCTCGAGAAAAAAGTTTCGAAGTATTCGAAAGAGTTCGGCAAAGGCGCCATCGAAGGTGTCGCGGCGCCGGAATCGGCCAACAACGCGGGCGCGCAGACCTCGTTCATCCCGATGCTGACACTCGGCATTCCGTCGAATCCGGTTATGGCGCTGATGATCGGCGCCATGATCATTCAGGGTATCCAGCCCGGGCCGCTGGTCATCACCGAACAGCCGGCGCTGTTCTGGGGCATCATCACGTCGATGTGGATCGGCAATTGTTTTCTGCTGATTCTCAATCTGCCGTTGGTCGGCATCTGGGTTCGCATCATCATGGTGCCGTACCATCTGCTTTATCCGGCGATCCTCGTTTTCACCGCGATCGGCGTCTTCAGCCTCAACAACACCGAGTTCGACGTTTATTTCATGGCGCTCTTCGGGCTGCTTGGTTACATCTTCGTCAAGCTCGACTGTGAGCCCGCGCCGATGCTGCTCGGTTTTATTCTCGGCCCGATGATGGAGGAATATTTGCGCCGCGCATTGTTGCTCTCGCGCGGAAATCCGATGACGTTCGTCGAACGGCCGATCAGTGCGACGTTGCTCGTGATTGCCGCGCTCGCGCTGGTCGTGGTGCTGCTGCCAACGATCCGCAAGACGCGCGAAGAGGCCTTTCAGGAAGAGTAGTTTCGGGAAGAGTAGCACGAACATTGTGGGCGCTCGCGGAATCGTCGGGCGCTGCTTCCCTACCGCACGCACGGCGATCGCTTCGTCCTTTCGATTCCTCCACCGTTTTCCTAGCCGCGTTTAGGGGCCCTCCCTAAGGACGCGCGACCAGCGGTTGCGTAATTTTCCACACGGAGGAGATTTTTGCCTTTCGCTGGCGAGGAGACATTTCATGAAAAGGACCAAGGCTTTTTATTTAGCGTTAGCGTTCTCGGCGATCTCGGCAACTGCGTTCGCGGCGGGTAGCTCGTCGACGGGCGGCGGAAGCTCGGGCTCGAGCGCGACGGGTGGCAGCAGCGGCTCGATGTCGGGCGGCAGCTCCGGTAGCTCCGGCAGCAGCGGTTCCACGTCCGGCGGCAGCTCCGGCAGCAGCAGCACGGGTGCGGGTGGTAGCAGCAGCGGCGCGGGTGGCAGCACTGGCGCAGGCGGCACCAGCGGTGCAGCGGGCGGCAGCGGCGCGTTCTCGCAGTTGGACAAGGACAAGAACGGCTATCTCGACAAGACGGAAGCAGCGTCCGCGACCGGTATGGACTTCTCGAGCGCCGACACCAACAACGACGGGCGCATTTCGCGTTCCGAGTTCGAATCGGCGATGAAGAAGGGCGGCGGCAGCAGCTCCTCGGGGAGCAGCGGGTCGAGCTCCAGCCCGAGCTCGAGCGGCGGCTCATCGAGCGGAAGCATGGGTTCCGGTAGCTCCGGTAGCAGCGGATCCAGCAGCGGCGGCTCGACCTCCGGCGGTAGTTCCGGCGGAACCCGCTAAGGCAGCCTTTTGCCAAGGGTACGGCGACGTGCGGCAGTAACGGCGTCGCCGTCTTTTGGGCAAGTATGCAAGGAGACGCTTTTTGAAGCGGTCTCAGAGGATGGTGTGCGTGTTCGCGCTGTCGGCCGCCGCGACGGCGAGCGGCGCCGCGGATACGCAGGGCGCGAGTGCGAACAGCGGAAACGCAGCGGCACCGACGGAACAAGCGGAGACGCCGTCGGGTGTGAATCCGAGCATGCCGGGCGGCGCCGCCGGCACTCGACCCGGGGCCGCGAGCGGCACGACGCAAAACATGGGGAGCAGTGGTAGCACGGCCGGCACGTCTGGTTCTGCGACAACGTCGTCGTCCACGTTTCAGTCGATCGATCGCAACAGCAACGGATTCATCGATCAAAGCGAAGCCGAGGCGGCGGGTTTGGACTTTCGATTGATCGACGCCGACGGCGACGGTCGGATCTCCAATTCCGAGTTCGAAACCGCCACGCGCGAGCGCCGTGATAGCGGTTCATCGCCAAGCGGTTCGAGCGGTAGCAACGCCGAGACGCCGGCGTCCAGCGGTGCGTCGGGAAGCGGAACGCGCTGACGGTGCGTGCAATCTGTCGGCGTGCGACGCCGCGGAATACCAAGGAGATGTTCGTGAACAGATTCGGTATTAATTTCGTGTTTGCCCTGTCCCTGATTTCGGCGGCAACGATGGCGGCTGGCGGCGCTGGCGGAGCGGTTGGTGGCGGTGCGGGCGGTGGAACGAGTGGAGCGGGCGCTGTCGGTCCGGGGGGCGGTGCCACCTCGCCCGGAACTACGTCGCCCGGAACCGTGATGCCGGGGACAGCTGGAACGCCACCGGCTGCGGGAAGCACCGCGCCGGGCACGACGTTGCCGGCTCCCGGAGGTGTCACCATCACCCCAACGCCGCCGAGCGGTACCGCGGGAAACGCGACCCCCGGCGGAGCAGCGGGAACGGTTCCGGGAGGTACGGCGACTACGACCCCGGGCGGAGGCACGCTGCCGGGTAGTTCGACCGGCGATCCCGGTACAGCGGCGACCACCACACCGGGCGCAGCCGGGAGCACGGCGCCTGGTGTGACCGGTACGGCGCCCAGCGGCGTGACGCCGACACCGCCCGGCGGGGCCGCGGGCACCGCGCCCGGCAATCTCGGGACGGTTCCGGGCGGGACCGCACCGGGGACGACGCCGGGGACGACGGCGCCCAGCGGCGTGACGCCGACACCGCCCGGCGGGGCCGCGGCCACCGCGCCCGGCAGTCTCGGGACGGTTCCGGGCGGGACCGCACCGGGGACGACGATGCCCGGCGGCGTTATGGGAACCACTCCCGGCGCGACGACCGATCCGGGCGCTGCGGGCAGTACCGGCACGTTGCCGGGTCCGTCCATGGGGACGGGCACCGGCACGACGAGTGGCGGCTTCACTTCGGGAGATCGACCGTTCAGTACGCCGGGAGACAGGCCATTCAGTACGCCGGGCGACCGGCCGTTCAATGGCACCGGTGCGGGTCCGAGCCGTTAATCGTCGCGGATCAGTTTCGCGTCGCTGCTTTCAAGTAAGAAGCGAGGACGCGTTTGACGCCGACCCGCGGAAAATCGACGGTAAAGCGGTCACCCCCGCCTTCGAGCACCTCGCCTTCGCCGAAGCGCGTGTGCTGCACGCGCTGACCTTTGATGAATTTTATCGCCTTGCGCACCGCGCGTTCGGCCGGCGTCCGCGCCCGACGCGGGCGGCGTGCGCGCGAAGCGCGGCTGCGGCAGTTATCGCAGTGGCCGCAATCCTCATCGGTGACGTCGCCCAAATAGTTGCGTAGATAGCGCATGCGGCAGAGCGTCGATTGCGCGTAACGCATCATCGACTCGAGCCGCTGGCGCTCGGCGGCATAGCGATTCTCGTACTCGTTCAGAAAGCCCTCGAGCTCCACGGCGTCGCGAAAAGTGCGGCGCTGGCACAGGCGTCGCGCGCGGCGTTCGAGGATTTCGGCGCGTTCGAGCTGCGCGACGATCACTTTCACGCGTCGTTCGCTCAAGCCGGTACGCACGACCAGATCGCGCAGCGTCGTCCCGCGCCCGTCCGCGGCTGCGGCGTTCACGGCGTCGTACACGCGCTTCGATTCTTCGCGCCGTGGAAATTTGCCGCCGAGAAAGTACGTTTGAATCCGCCGGTCTTCGAGCCGGTAGAGCAGCACCGCATGCGCGGGCCGGCCGTCGCGTCCGCCGCGGCCCGCTTCCTGATAGTACGTTTCCGGCGAATCGGGGAAATGGTAGTGCACGACGAGCCGGATGTCCGGCTTGTCGATACCGAGCCCGAACGCCTTGGTCGCGACGACCGCGCGGTAGCGATTGTCCATGAAGCCCTGCTGCGCTTCGTGCCGTTCGGCCGGTTTCAGTTCGCCGTGATAGCGCACGGCGGCCACGCCGCGCTCGACGAGCCACGGGCAGAGATCGTCGGCGGCGCGGACAGTGGCGACGTAAACGATGGCCGGTCCGTCGATCTCGTGCAGCGTGCGCAATAGCGTTTCGCGCTTGAGCGTCTCCGTGGGCGTGCGCCGGACCTCGAAAATCAGATTCTCCCGGTTGGCACCGGTGTTGACGACCAGCGCGTCCTTGATCGCGAGCTCGCGCACGATGTCGGCCGCGACGGCCGGCGTTGCCGTTGCGGTCAGCGCGAGCACCGGCGGCCGGCCGAGGCGGCGTACCGCGTCGCGCAGCGAGAGATACGCCGGACGAAAGTCGTGCCCCCACTGCGAGATGCAGTGCGCTTCGTCGATCACGAGGAGCGATACGCCGCCGGCGTTGAGCAGATCCACGTAGTCCGGATTTTCGAGGCGCTCCGGCGTGACGAAAATGATCCGCGCCTCGCCCTCGGCGATTTCATCGGCGGCCTCGCGGGATTCGCGCGTCGTGAGTGTGGAATCGATCCTGACCGCTGCAACGCGCGCGTCTTCGCTCTTTTCTCGTTGATCTTGCATAAGCGCGATGAGCGGCGAGACGACGACGGTGGCGTGCGGCAGGAACAATGCCGGCAGTTGGTACGCGAGCGATTTGCCGGCGCCCGTCGGCATGATGCCGAGCGCGTCGCGTCCGGTCATCACGGCCGTGATCAGCTCGCGTTGTCCGGGCCGGAATTCGGTGACGCCGAAGCGCCGTTTGGCCTGGCGCACGAGGCGCGGCCAGTCGATCGTCGTCGAGGGCTGCGGAAGCATGGGGCACCCTAAAGGTGCGCTGCCGTGCGATCAATCAGGACGCGCGGCAGTCGCGCCAGTAGTTATCCGGGTCAGTCAAAGAAGCGCGCGAGCTGTTGCTCGCTGTTGGCCGCGCCGCCGTTCTTGATCGGTTGCAGATCGGCGAACAGATCGACGTCGGTTTCGCCGACGGCCAGCGGGCGGAACGAATGCAGCCGTGGATAGGGTCGGCAGAAGAACTTGAACGTCTGGCGATGGAACAAATGGCGGTGCGTCGGGTCGGCGACGGCGTTAACGCATTGCCAGTGCGGGACCATGATATGCAGGACGCCGTCGGGCTTCAGCACCCGGTGGATCTCGTTCATCACTGCGAGGAGATCATCGACGTGCTCGAGAAAGTGGATCGCGTAGACATGATCGAGCGCGTCCGGCGCGAACGGCAGGCCGCGTTCGATGCGCGCGACGACGTCGACCGCGCCGAAACGAAAACAGTCGACGCCGATGGCGTTCGGGATTTGTTTGCGATTGCCGCAGCCGACGTCGAGCACGCGCAGCGGCTCGCCCGGCGGTACGACGAGCGAATCCCATACGGCACGCACGCCGCGCACGCGCGCAATCACCGCGCGCAGGAGATCGCGCTCCGCGCACGAGCTGACGCAGCCACTTACATGCGCCACGCCGCCGCGGACGCGAAGCTCGATGTGCGTGACGTCGCGCAGTGCCGAATGGTGCGTCAGCACGTCGCAGATATCCGCCGCGACCGCGGCGTCGTGCAACTCGACGACAGATGACATGCGGTCTTCCTCTGAGCGCCGTGCATCGTCGCAAAAACAAAACCATGGTTCGATACCGGCACGTCCTGGTATCGTATAAGTTCGAACCCTGATTCCGCGCCGACGCCGTCAGTGCGGCGAAATCCGGTAAGACATTCTTCCGAGGCTGACGAACGCGTGCGCGCGATGCATCGCTAATCGACACTTCGCACACCCGCCCGGCACAACCTCACCTTTATCGCGCCGCTGACCGGCATCACCGCGGCCGCGGTGGGTGTCATCCTGAACCTCGCCGTTTTTTTTTCGCGTATCACATGTTCTGGCCGCACGGTTTCGGCACGGATTTCGAATGGTGCGCCGCGGCGATCGGCGTCGCTGCCTTCGTCGCGCTCTGGCGTTTTCGCCTGCACGTCATGGCGGTTATCGCCGCCGCTGCCGCCGCGGGGCTGCTGCGGCTTTTCGTCTTATGATTGTTAACCACCGAGGACGCGGAGGACGCAGAGGAATCAAGAGAAACAATTAAAAGCCGGAAACAACTGGAACCTTATCTCAAAAATGAATTGAAGCGGCGGTTCGCCCCTCCCTTTTTGAATTTGCTGGTTTGTTGCCTCCTTGGCAGTTCTTCGTTTTGTCCTCCTCTGCGTCCTCCGCGTCCTCTGCGGTTGACGCTCTTAACTCCGACTTCAGATCGCGAGCGCCGCGCGTACATGTCGCACGATTTCCTCGACCGGTAGCGCGGCATCGACGACGACGGCATCGGTCGGCTCTTCGAGGAGCGCTGCTTGACTGCCGAGCAGTGTCGGATTCATGAAGTGATGTTTGCGCGCTTCGAGGCGTGCGCGCAGCAACTCGTAATCGGCTTTGAGATAGACAAAGCGCACGGCGTCCGCTCGCAAGTATGCGCGGTACGCGCGACGCAGCGCCGAGCACGCGACCACCGCCGGCTGCTCGGCCGCAAGCAGCGTGTCGATGCGCGCGCGCAGGCGATCGAGCCACGGTGCGCGGTCCGCCTCCGTCAATGCGATCCCGCGACGCATCTTCTCGACGTTTCCAGCCGGGTGCAGATCGTCGGCGTCGATGAACGGCCAGCGGAGCGCGCGCGCGAGCGCCGCTCCAACCGTACTCTTGCCGGCGCCGGCGAGCCCCATCACGATGACAATCGGCGGTTTCGTGCTCATCGATCTCTCCGGCAATGGCCCTTCTTATGAGCGTGGCATCGCGCGCCGTTGATCCACGCGTCTATCCGACAATCCGCCGCCGGCGCCGGACGCGCTGGTGCTCCGCTAGCCTCGAGTGTACAAGAAGTCGTCGCCGCAAAAATGAATGAGCCGCGCCGATTCGATACGAGGTGTTCGACGTCATGCAGCGACGGCGAAATTTAATTCGTGGCCACAGGACACTAGCGCGGACGCGATGAACCGAGCGGGAGCACAAAGCCGGCAGCAGTTGTGACAAACTACGCGGATCAGGCGCCCGCGTGTTGGCGCGGTTGCCGCCGCCGTGTCGAATCCGATGCTGTGAGACGCCAAAATGACCGAAGGCCCGCTGTCCCGATTCACCGTCATCGACCTGAGTCGCGTACGCGCCGGTCCTACCGCGGTACGTCAGCTCGCGGACTGGGGCGCACGGGTGATCAAAGTCGAGTCGCCGCCCGGCGTCGAGGGCGACGAAGCGCTCGGCGGCTCGCGCCACGGTCCCGATTTTCAGAACCTGCACCGCAACAAGCGCAGCCTCACACTGAATTTGAAATCGCCGCAGGGCATTGCGATTCTGCACAAGCTCGTGCGCGACGCCGACGTCGTCGTGGAAAATTACCGGCCCGACGTGAAGTATCGGCTCGGCGTCGATTACGAAAGCTTGCGTGCCGTCAATCCACGTCTGGTGTACGGCAGCATCTCGGGCTTCGGCCAGGACGGGCCTTATCGCGATCGCCCGGGCTTCGACCAGATCGCGCAGGGCATGGGCGGGTTGATGTCGATCACCGGGCTGCCGGGTCAGGGGCCGGTGCGCGCCGGCATTCCGGTCGCCGATCTTTGCGCCGGCATTTTCTGCGCGATGGGCATCCTCGTCGCGCTCCTCGAACGCGAAGTGTCGGGTGTGGGACAGTGGGTACAATCGTCGCTGCTCGAAGCGCAGATTTCCATGCTCGATTTTCAGGCGACGCGCTGGCTCATCGAGCACGAAGTGCCGAAGCAGGCGGGCAACGATCATCCGACCAGCATCCCGACCGGCGTATTTCCGACCGCCGACGGCCACTTGAACATCGCCGCAACCGGCGACGTGATGTTCACGCGATTGTGCAAGACCCTTGGCGCCGAGCAGCTCCTCGCCGATCCCGAATTCAAGACCGATGCGCTGCGCTCGAAGAACCGCGTGCGCCTCAATCGCGAGCTGGCGGCGATTACGATGACGCGGCCCACGGCCGAGTGGGTCGCGACGCTGAACGAGGCGGGCGTTCCGTGCGGACCGATTTTCACGATCGACCAGGTATTCGCCGATCCGCAGGTGCGCCATCTCGGCATCGCGCAGACGGTTCAACACGCGAAGCTCGGCCCGATACAAATCGTCGGGCAGCCGGTACGGTTGTCGCGCACGCCGAGCCGGGTGCGCAGCGCGTCGCCCGACAAAGGCGAGCATACCGACGAGATCTTGCGCGAGCTCGGCTACGACGCCGCGGCGATCGCGGAGTTGCGTGCCAAAAAAATCATCTGAGATAACGTCGACCACGGGAAATACCAATGACCAATGCCTCGCTGCTTGCCGAGAAAGACGGCCCGATCGGCTGGATGATCTTCCACAATCCCGATCACCGTAACGCCGTGACGTACGAGATGTGGGCGGCCATGCCCGGCATTCTTGCCGACTTCGCCGCCGATCCGGCGGTGCGCGTGATCGTGCTGCGCGGCGGCGGCGGAGAGACGTTCGTGTCCGGCGCGGACATCTCGCAATTCGAAGCCAAACGCAGCACGCCCGAGGCCGTCGCCGATTACAACGCCAGGCTCGCGGAAGCGACGATCGCGCTCTCGCGCGTGCAAAAGCCGACGATCGCGATGATCCGCGGGTTCTGCATCGGCGGCGGTCTCGCGATTGCATCGAACTGCGATTTGCGCATCGCAACCGACGAAGCGCGCTTCGGCATCCCGGCTGCGCGCCTCGGTCTCGGCTACGCATACGAAGGGATCAAGCGCTTGGTCGACTTGATCGGTCCGTCCTTCACCAAGGAGATCTTCTACACGGCGCGCCAGTTCGATTCGAAGGAAGCGGCTGCGATGGGTCTCGTCAATCGCGTCGTGCCGGCGGCCGAGCTCGAAAGCTATACCCGCGAATACGCAGCGCGCATCGCCGGCAACGCGCCGCTCACGATCAAGGCGGTGAAGCTGTCGGCTGAAGCGGCGGTGGCGGAGGCCGGTGGCAACGATTTACGCGAGGTGCGCCAGGCGATCGAAGCGTGCAACCGCAGCGCGGACTATCAAGAAGGCCGACGCGCGTTCATCGAGAAGCGCCGGCCGCAGTTTACCGGTAAGTAAAATCGGAGCCCGATCAGTCGTACTGTTCTTCGCGTTGCGCATCGGCTCGCATCGCCGACTGCAATGTCGCTGTCCGCAGCACGCCGCTCGCGCCCGGCGAGCGAGTCTGCATCATCGCGCCGCGCCAGTGCCGCCCCGCTCGCTGCGCGAAGCGATGAACGGGCATGTTTCATTTTCACATCCAATCCATAGCTCCAAGCGCGCTCGCTAAACATCGTGCGTGGTTCGCGAGCAATTTCGTCACGAGTAATATCAGGTTGCGATCATCGTACGACTAAGCGAAGTGCCACGCAGCGGATTGTCGTCTGGTTTCGCGAAGCGATTTGTTCGCGCCGACGGCGCGCGGCGAGAGGCGTTGCGCGTTCGCTTGCCGGAATTTGAAATTCATGTGCAGACATTGTTCGGAAAATTCTCGCATGATGCGCGCGCAGCGCATCGCAAGAATTAATTACGTTGACATGGTATATCGCATTTGTTTCTATCGCGTTGCTCCTGGTCGCCCTACGCAAGGACAGGATTGAACGGAGCCAAACTTCCTATGGAGGGGAGCTTGCGCGCGACAGATTCGATCGTCGACTTGCTTCGCGAGCATGCGAGTCGTCGCGGAGAAGAAACGAGTTTCGTATTTCTTGCGAACGGCGAAACCGAGCACGGGCGCATCAGTTTTCTTCAACTCGAACGCCGTGTGCAAGCGGTTGCGAATTTGCTGGTGCAACGCGGTCTGCGCGGAGAGCGCGTCGCGCTACTGTTTCAACCCGGGCTCGATTTCATCGCGGCGTTCTTCGGTTGCCTCGCGGCCGGCGCGGTGGCCGTGCCCGTCTCGCCACCTCGGCACCCTGACGAATGTAACCACGCGACGGGAATCGTTCATGCCGCCGGCGCGCAGCTGATTCTGGCCGACGCCGCTACTGCCGCCTATCTTGGCACGCGGCTGCAGCGCGCATGGCAATGTACGGTACCACTGGAGGTTCTTGCGTGGCTCGCCGAGCCGCAGGAAGTGGCGCGGCGAGCCGACGCGGCGCCGCTGCACACCCCGCGCGCCGATGATGTTGCGTTCCTGCAGTTTACGTCCGGTTCGACCGGTGACCCCAAAGGTGTCGTGGTCACGCACAGCAATATCCTCGCCAACCAGCGCGCGATTCAGACCGGTTTCCGGCATGGGGCCGATACGGTCGTGCTCGGCTGGTTGCCGTTCTACCACGACATGGGGCTCGTCGGAGTGGTGATGCAGCCGGTCTATCTCGGCCGGCCGTGCATTCTCATGCCGCCCCCGATGTTCGTGCAGAAGCCGCTGCGCTGGCTCAAGGCGATTTCGCGCTACGGCGTCACGACGAGCGGCGGACCCAATTTCGGCTACGAGCTGTGCCTGAACGCGATCTCCGATGCGGATCTCGACGCTTGTCCCGACCTCGATCTGCGCTCGTGGACCTTGGCGTTCACCGGCGCGGAGCCGGTGCGCGCCTCGACGCTCGAGAATTTCGGGAAACGGTTCGCGCGCATCGGGTTCGACGCGCGCGCATTCTATCCGTGCTACGGCCTGGCCGAAGCGACCTTGATGCTCACCGGCGTCGAACGCTCGCGCCCGCGCATCGATCGGTTGGACGCGGCGGCGCTGCGCCAGGGACGCGCGATCGAAGCGGCGAACGGCGCGGCGATGTCGGTCGTGAGCTGCGGCCGCGTCTGGGGCGATGAGCTTGTCGTCGTCGTCGATACCGTCACGCGCCTGCCGGTTCCTGAGTGCACGGTCGGCGAAATCTGGGCGAGCGGACCGAGTGTGGCGCGCGGATACTGGAATCATCCGCAAGCGACGGCAGAACAGTTCGAAGCGACCAGCCCGGCCTATCCTGGGCGGCGCTTCTTGCGCACCGGCGATCTCGGCTTCATGCGCGACGGCGAGCTGTTCATCACGGGGCGCTTGAAGGAGCTGATCATCGTCAACGGGCGCAACTACTTTCCGCAAGACATCGAAGCGACGGTTTCCGGGATGCATCCCGCATTTCGCCCGATTGCCGCCGTCTTTGCCGACGACGAGTTGGACGAGCGCCGAATCGTATTGCTGCAGGCCGTCTACCCGAATCTCGCGAACCGAATCGATTGGGCGGATGTCGCACAGCAGGTCGTCCGCAAGGTGATCGAGGCCCACGGGCTCCGATTGAGCGAAGTTTTCTTTACTACGAGCCGCCTTCCGGTGACGACCAGCGGCAAAATCCGACGCCGCGCGTGCCGCGACGCGTGGCGTGCGGGGTTGCTCGATCCAGCCGAAGGATCGGCGGCGCGGCGTGAAATGGAAAATTCAAAAGGAGTGGAGTCATGAGTCAACCGGCCGAAAAGTTGAATCCGGGCGCGGCGGCGACGAAATCGCCGACGCGCCCGATCGACCTGACGCTTGCCTTTGTCGTTACTTTTTTTCCGCCGATCGCTTTCGTCCTCGGCGTTTGGTTGTGGTATCGCGGAATCTTGGTGCCCGGGCCGGTTGTTCTCGTTTCCACGGTTTTGCTGTATTTGGCGACGCTCAGCGGCGTCGAGCTCGGCTATCACCGGCTGTTGACCCATCGTTCCTATCGCGCCAAGCGAGGATTGAAGATCGCGCTTGCGGCTCTCGGCTCCATGGGATTTCAAGGACCGGTGATCTGGTGGTCGTCGATCCATCGTAAACATCATCGTTACCCGGACCTCCCCGGCGACCCGCATTCCATGTGGGTCTTCGACCCGGACGGCAAATGGACTTGGCGCGGCGTGGTACACGCGCATGTCGGCTGGTTGTGGACGAGCACGAGCGTCGGGAAGGGCGGGTTCGCGCATTACGCGCATGATTTGTACCGCGATCGCGATATTTTCTGGATTCACATGCATTACATGTATTTCATGCTTGCCGGTTTTGTCGTCCCGACGCTGATCGGCTGGGCGGCAGAAGGAACCTGGCAGGGCGCGGTCAGCGGTCTCTTGTGGGCCGGGTTCGTGCGAATCTTTTTCGCGAGTCATCTGACCTATTGGTGCATCAACTCGGTGCTGCACAGTGTCGGACGGCGGCCGTATCGCACCGGCGATCACAGCACCAACCTCTGGGTGCTCGCGCTCTTCACGCTCGGTCAGGGCTGGCACAACAATCATCACGCGTGCCCGTCGTCGGCGGTGATGGGACATCGTCCCGGTGAGATTGATCCCGGCGCGTGGATGCTGCGGTTCTTCCGCCGGCTCGGATGGGTGGACAAGATGGTTCTCCCGTCGCCGAATATCGTCGCGCGCAAGCGTATCGCTGCGGTCGATGCGGTGGCGCACGTCGCCGGACGGACCGACGCGCTGCCATGATCGGCGCCGTTAGGCGCGAACAGGGATTTTCCTCCGGGGTGGAGCACATGACTTGGACGTTCGAGCACAATCAAAATGGAGTGGGCGATCCAGTATTCAATGGTTCCGAAAAGCTCGGGTTCTTTTCGATCGCCGAGGACGGTTCGCTAAAAATCGCCGAGGTGTTCCGACTATGGGAAAACCTCGCGCCCAACTGGTGGCAAACCGTCACCGGCATGGCGCGCGAGGATTACTGGGCGAAGGTCAAGTATCGCGCCGTCGCGCCTTACGTGCGTGTCAGCACGCTCGTCTCGGGCTGTCGGCCGGGAGATATCGTCGAGACGGAACTCGCCACGACCGCCGGGCGCAGGCCGAGGAAGGACGGTGCGTTCGAGTACGGCGCCGTCGATCGATTCCGAGCTCGGCGCCGCTCGGATGGCGCGTTGCTCTCGGAGGTCGAGCAGGCGTGGACGTGGATCGATGCGAACGGAGCCGCGCCGCGCGTGGCGAGCGCGCCGCCGCCGGGATTGCGATGCGCGTCACACGACTTGGCCGCGGTTCCCGAGCTGCCGCCCGCGGAGCAGGCCAAACCAGCGGCCGCCTTTCGCTGGACGCCGCGCGAAACCGACATCAATCGACATATCTCGGTGCAGAGCTATTTCGAGCGCGGCGATAACGCGCTTGCCGACGCCAACCACGATTTGCAGGTCCCGAAAACGTGGGAAGCGTGGTTTCGACGCGAATGTCTCGCGGGCGAGGAGATGAAAGTTCTGCTCGATGCGCCGAGCGAGGCGTGCCCCGTCGTCCTGCTCGTCGGCAAAGCGGACGATCGCCGGCGCACGGTGCTGCGCTTTTCGCATCCGAAAACGTGAGCGAAGGTGCGTCGATGAGCGCGATTTCCGGCGGGTTGCAGCAATCGACGTTATTTGTCGTCGCCATCGCGAGCGCCGCGATCGTAACGATATTGCGACTCCTCGTCGTCAACACGTAGCGCGGCGGCCGTGCAAAGGAATGCCGATTACCATGTCAGGGAGACAAACCGTATGGCCCCGAAGAACTATGTAGGCATCGCGTGCACCGGCCACGAGAACGCCTTGGCGATCGTCAACGCCGACGGCGAGGTCGTCTTCGCCGAAGGCATCGAACGCTACACGCAAAACAAGCGCGCTCTCAACACGCCCGCCGACGATCCGCTGCGCACGCCGAAGTTGATCGAGGCCTATTGCGATCCCGGGGCCGAGCTCGTCGTGGCGCGCTCGTGGAGCGCGCTGTCGCACCAAAAGATGAAGACCGACGCCGCTCTGATGCTGAAGGCGGTGTCGGGGACGGATCTCAACGCGCACGCGGCCTGGATCAAGCGCGTCATGTTCCACGTCGGCCTGTGGGACACCTTCGTCGGACCCAACTATCAGCTCGCCGGCATGGGCCTCGCGCGCTACGCCGACGCGCGCTATCGCAAGGTCACCCGCCGCGATTTCAATCATCACACCACCCATGCGGCGTACGCCTGCTTGACGAGCCCGTTCGACGACGCCGTATGCGCGGTGTTCGACGGCTACGGCGAGGGGACGAGTCACAGCTATTTCCGTTACGAGGGCGGCAAGCTGTCGATGCTCGACTACCCGCGCTCGCCGAAGAATCTGTACGGCTCGCTGTCGAGCCTCGGCATGTACTACGGCTACACGGTGTGCGCGCTGTTCGGGCTCGAAGTCACGAACGGCGAGGAATGGAAGGTGATGGGGCTCGCGCCGTACGGGCGTCTCGATCCGGAGCTGCTCGAGCTGCTGCGCCGTCACGTTTACGTCGACGGCTTGGATCTCGTCATGGATCAGAACGCGCGCGATTCCTATCTGCAATTGCAGCGCTACACCAAGCGCGCCGACCAGAGCTTCGAAGACGTCGCGGACGTCGCCTACACCACGCAACATCACTACAACGAAATACTGCGCGAGATTTTCGAACGGCTGTACGACCTCGGGATCTCGCGCAACATCGTGCTCGGCGGAGGCTGCGCGCTGAACTCGACGTTCAACGGCTTGATCCCCGAGTGCACCCGTTTCAAGAACGTCTACATTCCGCCGGCGCCTTCCGACGACGGCAACGCCATCGGCGCCGCCTTGCTCGCTTATTATCAGGATCATCCGGAGCGACAACCGCGCAAGACGTTTCACACGCCGTATCTCGGATCGGACATCGATCGCGCCGAGCTGCGGCAATTCGTTGCAAACGGAGCGCTGCTCGGCCGCGTCGACCTGGCGCCGGGCGAGCTGTGCCGGTATGTGGCGGCCGAACTGGCGAACGGCAAGATCGTCGCGTGGATGCAAGGCCGCGCCGAGTTCGGGCCGCGTGCGCTCGGTAACCGCTCGATTTTGGCCGATCCGCGCGACGAGTCGATGAAGGATCGCATCAACGCCGCGGTGAAATTCCGGGAAAGGTTCCGGCCGTTCGCGCCCGCGATTCTGGATGAGCACGGCGACGAGTACTTCGAGAATTACCTCGTCACGCCGTACATGGAACGCACGCTCCGTTTTCGCGAGAAATACCGCGCGCGCTTGCCGGCCGTGAGTCACGTCGACGGCACCGGCAGGCTGCAAACGGTGAAGCGCGAATGGAACGAGCGCTTCTACGACCTGATCGAGGCGTTCTACGAGCTTACCGGCGTGCCGGTGCTCCTCAACACCAGCCTGAACGTGATGGGCAAGCCGATCGTGCACAGCGTCGGCGATGCCTTCAATATCTATTTGTCGTCCGGCATCGACCTGTTGGTCATCGACGATCAGGTCTTCAGCAAAGCCCGCCGCGCCGAACCGCGCGCGCCGGCACGGACCGCGACGGAAGACGTACATGCCTGACGTCGGCGTCAGACCGGCCGGCCCGCGCGCAGGTGCCGACGTTTCCGTAGCGGCGCGCGGCGGCGAGCGCGCGAGCGAGGATCTCGCGCGCCAGTTCGCGCTGCTCGCGCACGCGGAAGCCGGCGAAGAGAAAACGCAGATCGCAACCGCGATCTGCGACTACCTGGGTGAAATCGACCTCGGCCGGATCGCGACCGGCGATCGGCGCGCCGTGCGCCGGCTGGCCGCCAGCGCCACACGGAAGCTCAGGGACGTGCTGCAGTGCTGCGTCGATCCGGAGCGTCACGAGGATTTCGACGCGTTGCAGCTCTTCGTGTGTGCCGGCGAACGACTGTTCTCCCAGATCGTGGATGTGCGCAATTTCGAGCGGCCGGCGGCGCATGCGTTGTTTGCGTTGATCGAAAACTCGGTCATTCCTCAATTGCGGCACGACTTGCATGCGGCGCGGCCGGTGCCGCGCGCGCCGCGCAGCAACGCGAACACGAACACATCCGGGTTCGCGCGGCACGCCGGCGTGTCCGAAGAGGCTTTGTTCGCGTCGTGCATCGTCATGGCGCTCGCGCAGTTCCCCGTCACGCAGTTCGCGCAAATCGTCGGCTTCGGCTATGCGACGCTCCGCACCGCGGCGGTTCTTTCCCTCCGTCAGCCGAGCCGGCGCAAATACCGCGATGCCTGGCACATGCTCCGGCGCGCGCTGAACGAGCGCGGAGGCGTTGGCGCGACCGCCGAAGAGAACCATGCGCTCGCCCACGGCGCCGCGATCTTCGAGCGTTGCGCGAACCTGCTGCTCGACGCCACCCGGCAAACGCGGGCGCGAACGCGCGAGCGCGCGATTCGCATTTTCGAGCAGAAGGCCCAATACGCGATGTTGCATCACGGCGCGCAAGTCCTCGGACCGCGGCGGCTGGTGGACTGGTTTTCGGACAAACCGTTTCAGGCGGAAGCGATGCTGCACGCGCTTCACGAGTCGCGCTGGATCGACAAAACCGACGTCCCGGCGAGCCGGTTCTTCGCGCAACTGCTCGCGAGCGGCGGAAAGATGCACGGCGTTTTTTCTGCATCGGAGATCGACGTGTTGCAGCGGTATTTTTCGTCGTTCGATGGGGAGACCGACGAACCGGCGGACGGCGAAGTGCCTGCCCGGTACTTTGATTACTACGAGCGTCGACGCCGCGACGCGGCCGGCGTCGAGGCGCGAGTCGACATCCCCGTGCATCGTTATCGCGAACGGTACTTTCTTTTGCTGGACGACGGTGGAGCTCCGGTGCTGCGGCTCGCGCGTGAAACCGTCGACGCGACCTTCGCGGAGTTCGCCTCACTGAGTCACCTGCGCGCGAAGTTTCCGTTGTTCGACAGCTTCGTCTACGACGCGGCACAGCTCGAGCAGCGCGTATCGCAAATCTACTGGTTTCAGGGGCGGCATGCGCAGCGCATGAACTTCGATCTGGACGAGGACGAGCTCCGAACGCTGCACTTGTATTTCGCGCCGTTCGCGCTCGTGGACGGCTGCTGGCTGCGAAACGTCGCGGCGGAACGAAGCGTGAGCGACGCGCACATGGCGCTCTATTCGATCTACGCCGATGAGATCGGCAATGGGCGCATCGAGCACAACCACGCGAATATCTACGGCGCGCTGATGCAGGAGCTCGGCTGGAACATTTCCTCGGTGAACGCCCCCGCTCTTCGCGCCGACGAGTCGATTCCGCAGGGCGCGTTCAAGGCGGCGACGTTCCTGCTCGCGCTGAATCAAGTCCATGCGCGCCGATTTCCGGAGCTGCTCGGCGTGACGCTGGCCATCGAGATGTCGGGCCTCGACGGGTTCTACGAGCAGATGATTGCGAATCTCGAGAAGTACGGACATACGTCGGCGATCTGGCGGCTGCACGTTTCCATCGACAACTACTCGAGCGGACATTCTCGCCAGAGCCTCGACGCGATCATCCATTACATGCAAGAAATCAGACGCACGCACGATGACGCGGTGGTGGAACTCGTGTGGAACCGCGTGTGGACCGGCTTTCTCACGATGCTGTACCTGTTCGATTTACAGCTTCAAGTATTGAAGGGCGTAAAGAAAAATGGATCGCGTTGACTCACCGCGCCGAGGCGACCATCCGCGAGGGGCCGCTCCGTGGACATGACCGTATCGACCGCGTCCCCGACGATCGCCGGCGAAACACATCGCCGACAGTTCGCGCTGGGCGAAGAGACCGTCGGATACGTTTACGACCGCTACCAAGCTGCGGATCGCGACAGCGCGGTCGTTTGCGTGCACGGCATCACGCGTAACCGCCACGATTTCACCTACCTCGCGCGCTATCTGAGCGACCGCTTCGACGTGTATGCGCCTGACCTGCTCGGTCACGGCGACAGCGACTGGTTCGAGGGACGAGTGGTCTACGAGAAGGAGATGTTCCTGGCGCAGCTGCTGGATCTAATGTCGGACCTCCGCGGCCGGCGAATCGGGTACGTTGGTTCGTCGTACGGCGGTTTGATGGGCATACGCCTGGCGGCGCGACCCGATTCACCGATCGGCTGTCTCGTGCTGAATGAAGCCGGTGTCGGCATCCGTCAGGAGTTCTACGAAAAGACCGCACGGAACATCAGCTACTACCCGTTGTTCGGTTCCATGAACAGCGTCGTTAGCTGGATGAAGCTCGTCATGAGGAACAGCGGCGACCTCGCGCCCGAGCGGTTCGACGAAATCGTCCGGCACAGCGTGCGCCAAACTCCCGCCGGCGAGTATGTGCTTGCCTACGACAAGGACATCCCGCGGGTGTGGCTCGGCAATCATGGGCGCCGGCCGGAGCCGTGGACGCTGTGGGAGAGCATTCGTTGCCCGGTTCTGCTGATTCGGGGCGCGCACTCCGAGGTGGTGACGCCGGACGTTGCGGCGCAGATGAAGGAAAGGAAGCCCGACATGGAGCTGATCGAGATCGAAGAGGCGGGGCATTTCCCGCATCTGATGAGCCTTTCGCAGGTTGCGCCGATCAAGGAGTGGTTGGCGGCGCATCTGTGAGCAAGGTGTGCAGCATAAGGAGGAGTGGATCGTGAGCAGCAATGCAATGGCCAAGAAGCCGGCGATTACCGCCGAAGTGGCCGCGGACTGGATCGTGAATTATCTCGCGAAGCGGCTGAATGTCGCGCCGTCGTCGATAAAACGGGAGGTCGTGTTCTCCGAATACGGCGTGGACTCGATGTTGGCGGTGGTGATGAGCGGAGACATCGCGAACTGGACCGGCGAGGAAGTCTTGCCGAATGTGCTGTACGAGTATCCCACGGTAAAAGCGTTGGCGGAGCACATCGCTTCGCTCGTTGCGTCGAAGCGCTAGCCGGGCCGGCCGAGGGAGAGCGTGCTTCGAACGTCGGGGGCATTATCGCGAGGAAGGCCAACGCCACCGGCGCGGAGGAGTCGCAAGCTACGGGCGTAGGCCGCAGGACTGCCGGAGCGCGCGGGTCGTGCCGCGCTGCGTCGCGCCCGCCGCCGAAGCGGCGCGGGTTCCGACGCCTGTCTTACGGTACCCGCAGCAGCACTTTGACAGAACCGTCGACGACGCTGCTGTCCACATACCCGATGCCGTCCTCAGTTTTCCGGCGGTCGCCGCATTCGTTCATGCGTGCCGATTCAATATCGATGGCTCGTCGGGTCGAAGCGGGTACCGTGCATCACTGTAGGTCAGGGCGAATTTGCGTATGTCGATCACGCTCGAGGGCATTCTTCGCAAGGGCGGCAAAGCGATAAAGGCCGTGCACGAATTTTCCGTATGGCAGGGTGAGAAACAGCGCCATGACGACGGCAAGATGGAGTATCAATAATGTTCCCAGCGCTTGGGTCTCGCGCAGGGCGAGCAGCAACAGTCCCGTGAGACTCGTCGTGAACAGCAGCGCGATAAACGCGACGTCCATTCCACGCTGTTTGTCATCGGTGATCGCGCTATCGCGTCGGCGTTTCAGCCAATAAAGTCCGGCCGGCCCGATGATGAGTCCGATGCCACCGGCGGTCCCCAACAAGACCGGCAGGCTCGTGTAGTCGTACGGCGCGCGCCAACCAAACGCGTAATGGTAGAGCGTGCCGACCGAGGTCGCGGCGAAGCACAGCAGAAAGCCATAAAAGGTGAGATGGTGGAACCGACGGCGCCATGGCGCATCGGTGGGTTCCGCGGTCGTGCAGTTCGTTCCGCCACCGTGAAGATACGTAAGGGAGAATGCATCGCGCAGCGCGCCGTACAATGCGGGTGCGCGCAAGCGAGCGGCCGACTGTACGTTGATGTCGCGCCAGCCACGAACAAAGCTAATACCGAACGCGACGAGTACGAAGAGCGCCGCCGCGCCAAAGATGGCGATCATCATGTTGTGGGGGACTAGCGCGTAAAAATCACCGCCGGGTATCGCGCGTTGAAACGCGCTACCGTGCGTCATTGCCGCGACAAAGAACGCGCCAACTAACGCGGCGAGGGTAACCAGCGCGACGAGGAGGCTGTTTCGGTCGAAAACGCGCGCGAGCATCGCCGGCCAGACGTAGCGGCGATACGATTGTGCGCGGATTTCGGCGAGGATCTTCGGAACGTTAACGGCAAATTCATGCGGCGGCGCGTACTGGCACGCGTAGTAGCATTCGCCGCACTGATGACAGAGATTGGCCAGGTAGCGAATATCGCCGGCCGGAAAATCCAAGCGTCGCTCCATGGCCGGAAACACCGCGCAGTATCCTTCACAGTAACGGCACGCGTTGCAGATCCCGAGCAGGCGCGCGCCTTCGCGCAGAGCGTCAGTATCCGGCACGATGCGCCGCCTCCCTGCCTGCAATGCGTCCGTACACGGTGCCGATCGTCATGCCGATCCCCGCCAGGTAGCCTTTACCGAGTATGTTGCCCGCCATGATTTCTCCCGCCGCGAAGATATTCTCGGCGCGCTCGCCGCCGCGCAGGATAACCGCCGCCTGTTCGTTCACTTTGACGCCGAGATACGTAAATGTAATGCCGGGACGGAGCGGGTAACCGTAGAACGGCGGCGTATCGACGGGCAGCGCCCAATGGGTTTTTTCCGGATGCAGTCCGCGCGTGCGGCAGTCATCGAGGATCGTGTGGTCGAAGCGGCCCGGTCGCACCGCGCGGTTGAACGCACCGACGGTGGCCTCGAGCGCCGCGGGCTCGAGGTGCAGGCTCGCCGCGAGCTCGGCGAGGGAGCGAGCCTGCAGCGGCGGAAATACCGGCGGCATGAACTTGCCCGTCGCTTTGGCATCGATGATCGCATACGCAATCTGGTCGGGCTGCTGCGCGATGAGCCGCCCCCAGATCGCATAGCGCTTCGGCCAGAAATCCTCGCCTTCGTCGTAAAAGCGCTCGGCGTGTTTATTCACGACGATGCCAAGGGACACGCAGTCGACGCGGGTGACGATCCCGCCGTCGAACTTCGGTGAGCGTGCGTCGATGGCGACCGCGTGGCACTGCGTCGGATCGCCGATCGATTCGGCGCCAAGCGCCAGCAACTGCTTGAGCACGGTTCCCTTGTTGTACGGTGTGCCGCGGACGAGGAAGTTGTCTGCGGCCGGCCCCCAGGCGTCGCGCAGCCAGTCGAGATTGGATTCGAACCCCCCGGTGGCGATCACGACTGCGCGAGCACGTACGTCCTGCATGCGGCCGTCGATCCGAATCGACGCCGATTGGAATTTGCCGTCGTGTATGTCGAGCTCGACGACTTCGGCGTTGTAGAGAATCGTGACGCCCAGACGCATGGCGGCCGCGTAGTACGCGTTCATCAGCGCTTTGCCGCCGCCGAGAAAGAACGCATTGGTGCGGCCGAGGTGTAGCGTGCCGCGGAGCGAGGGTTGAAAACGCACGCCATGGCGCTGCATCCAATCCATGCAGTCGGCCGACGCGCGAATGGTTTGCTGGGCGAGCGCGGCATTGGTCTCGCCTTCGGTAACACGTATGAGGTCGGCCAAGTATTCCTCTTCGGGGTACGCGTCGGTCAGGACGCCGGTCGGTGCGTCGTGCATGCAGCGCAGATTGCGCGTGTGCCGGCTGTTGCCGCCGCGGAATTCCACCGGCGCGCATTCGACGACGCATACGCTCGCTCCGGCTTCGCGCGCGGTGATCGCGGCGCAGAGGGCGGCGTTGCCGCCGCCCAGCACGAGAACGTCCGGCGCGGCGCTCATCCCATGACGCCCAGCGTTTTCGGCAGCCACAACGACAGCGCCGGCCAGTAGGTCACGATGACGAGGAATATCAGCATGGTGAGCAGCCATGGCCAGACGGCCACGGTCAGCTCGGTGATGCCCATGCGCGCGATTCCGCTGGCGACATAGAGGTTGAGCCCCACGGGGGGGTGGCACATGCCGATTTCCATGTTGACCGTGATCACGATGCCGAAATGCACCGGATCGATGCCGAGCGTCGTCGCGATGGGAAACAGAATCGGCGCCATGATCAATACGATCGAGGTCGGTTCCATGACGTTGCCGGCGAGGAGCAACAGAACGTTCACCGCGAGCAGGAATTCGACCTGGCCCATGCCGCGGCTCGACATCCAGTCGGCCATCGCCTGCGGGATATTCTCGTGCGTCATCAGAAACGAGAACAGAACGGCGTTGGTGATGATGTAGAGCAGCATCGCGCTCAAGTTGGCGGAGTCAAGCAGCACGAGCGGCACGCGCTTGAGCGGCAGGTCTTTGTACACGAACACCGCGATGACGAAGGCGTAAACGGCGCTCATCGCGGCCGCTTCCGTGGGCGTGAATATGCCGCTGTAGATGCCGCCGATCACGATGACGATAAGCAGCAGCCCCCAGACGCTGCGGCGGAACGCCTGCAGCCATTCGCTCCAGCTCGCCTTCGGCTGGCGTGGATGATCGTTCTTACGCGCGCGATACCACGTCGTCAGCCCGAGCATGACGGCAAGCGCCAGGCCCGGAACGATGCCGGATATGAACAGCGCTCCAACCGACGTATTGGTCGCAACGCCGTAAAGCACCATCGTGATTGACGGGGGAATCAGGATGCCGAGCGCACCCGATGTCGTGATGACGCCGGCGCCGAAGCGCGGCGGAAATCCCTGCTTCACCATCGCCGGCAGCAGGATGCTGCCGATCGCGACGACCGTCGCCGGGCTCGATCCGGAGATGGCGGCGAACAGCGCGCACGCGACGACACCGGCCAACCCGAGGCCGCCGTACCAATGACCGACGGTTGCGGTCGCGAAGGCGATCATGCGGCGAGCGACGCCGCCGTGCGTGAGGAAATTTCCGGCGAGAATGAAGAACGGCACCGCCATGATTTCGAACTTTTCGATGCCGGTGAAGAGCTTGAGCGCCACCGATTCGATCGGCACATGCGTCATGGTGAAAAGAAATGCGAGCACCGTCAGGCCGAGCGAAATCGAGACCGGCATCCCGGTGAGCATCAGCGCGAACAGCAGCACGAAAATGATCGCGGCGTTCATCGCGGCTCGCGTCCGTTCGATTTCAGATCGCGCGGATGAAGGTCGATCGCCGCGGCTTCATCGACGCCTTCGACGTGCGCGTGATCGTGGCGCGGCAGGGCGCCGGTGTTGTGGAATCGCCATGCGACCTGCAGGAAGCGAAAGCACATGAGGAACGAGCCGAGCGGTATCGCGAGATACACGATCCACATCGGCAGTTCGAGATCGGGCGATACCTGATCGGTCGACACCAGCCGCAGCACGAGGTTGGCGCCGAGCACGCCGACGACGCCCGTGAACAGCGCACCCGCGAGCAGACCGAAGAGGATGAACCACGCGCGGAATTTGCCGTTGAGCCGATTGATCAAGACATCCACGCCCACATGGATGCCGGTGCGTACGCCGTAGGCGGCGCCGAACTTCGCCATCCATACGAACATGTAGATGCAGAGCTCCTGCGCCCAGCCGAGATGGATGCCGAGCAGCGCGTCCTGCAATACCGGTATCGGCAGACCGGAGGCGTAGCGATGCAGGACCGCGACAAAAATAATGGCGGTCGCGGCCGCCATCAACGTGCCGATCACCCATTCTTCCAGGTGATCGAGTACACGCATCATCGTTTGTGTCCGGTCTCGTGTTCGATCGTCTGGATCAGATCCTTGCCGACTTTGCTTCCCATTTCATCGTAGACCTTCGCCATCGCTTTCTTCCACGCCGCTTTTTCGTCGGGCGTCAGGCGCAGAATCTGCGTCTTGCCGGATTTGCGAACCGCCTCGAGCGCTTCGTCGTTTTCCTGTTTAGCGATTTGGTTGACATAGCGCGTCGTGTCCTTCATCGCGGCTTCGAGCGCCGATCGTATGTCGGGCGGCAGGCCTTCCCAGTACTTTTTGTTGACGACGATCACGTACTCGGTCACGCCGTGCTCGGTGAGCGCATAGTACTTTTGCACTTCGTGCATGCGCTGCGTGTAGAGATTCGACGGCGTGTTTTCGGTGCCGTCGACGACGCCGGTCTGCAGCGCGTGGTACACCTCGGAGAACGCCATGACTTGCGGAATCGCGCCGAGCGCGCGCATGTTCGCTTCGACCACTTTGGAGGAAGCGATGCGCATCTTGAGCCCTTTGCAGTCTTCCGGGCGCTTCAACGGCTTGTTGGCGCTCATGCTCTTGAAGCCGTTGTCCCAATAATCGAGGCCGATGAGCCCCTTGCCGTCCAGTTTCTTCAAAATGTTCCGACCGACCGGCCCGTCGGCGACTTTGCGCAGATCATCGTAGTCGTCGAACACATACGGCAGCTCGAACACGTCGAACTCGCGCACGCCGAGCGGACCGAATTTCGATACCGAGGGCGCGAGCATTTGCACGGCGCCGAGCTGCAGCGCTTCGAGCTCCTCGCGATCCTTGTAAAGCGAGCTGTTCGGGTAAACCTCGACTTTAACGGCGCCCTTGGTGCGCGCCTCGGCAAGTTCCTTGAATTTGAGCGCGCCCTTACCCTTGGGGGTATCGGCGGCCGCGACGTGACTGAACTTGATCACGATCGGCTCGGCCGCGTGCGCGCTCGCCAGCAACGTGAGCGCTACGCATATTGCGGAAATGGCACTTAAGACCGTCTTCATTAGACCCCCTTGCCCGATGGTTGTCATAACGGCGGATCGGAGGATGCCGTTTGGCGCATCGCTAAGGGATATTAGGAGTGAACGCGAAGCCTTGTAAACGCCTATATGAAAAAGAAGGCGTGCTGCAAACGTTTAACGGCTTTGCGATGACTTCATCATCTATATAGGACAGGAATGATCACCAAAGCCGACCTAGTTAGACAAGCCAGAGCGGGCAAAGCCAAAAAGAAATAAAACTACGAAATCAGCGAGGCCAAGCAATACGACTTCCAAAGCGCTTCATCAACCAATTCCGCGCCAGTGCCACACCCGCGTCTACCGGTTATGGGGCGAACAGCAAACTAACGAGCGTTCGCGCCGACGACCGGTTCACGCAAGCGCGCCGGCGGCGAGACCCGCGCGACATCGAGCCCCAGCAGTACCGTCAATCTCGAACTACGACGCGAACGGTCACCGTACGAGCGATGAAACGAATACTTACCGCTACACCGCCAATAGGCGGCCGTTTACCGGCAAGTAAAGCGGGTCTCCGCCGCAGTACGCGGTGCGGCGTGCGCGTAGCCGTGACTCCTGCGCCGGCTCGTCTCAAAGGCGCGTTTGCCGGCTCGAACGACGCGCTGCTGCCGCAGATCATGGCCGTGCTACAGGTGCTCGACGAGTATCTGACGACCGGTGTGAAGCCCGCGGCGTTTACCGATCGTTGCGTTGCGGCCAATGGCGCGTTAATCGCCGCGGGCGACGACGTGTGGAACGGAATTCTCGACGACCAAGCTCCGGGCGCCTGCACTGCCGCGTTTCCGATTCACGCGAGCTCGCGCATGGTCGCCGGCGATTCCTTCCGCGGCGACATGTTCAAGTGCGAGCTGAAGCCGTTGAACTAGCGCTGCACGATGGCACGTATGGCCCCGTGCCGCTCTTTACGCCGGCGGAACTCGATTGGCTGCGTAACACTTCCCGAACGGCGTTTGCGATTATCACAAACGCGACGTCGGGCGGCAGAAAGGCAACAGCTGAGGCGTCACGCAACGGCTGGGATCGGTAACGATCCCAGCCGTTTCATCGCAGTTCCCGCCTCCGCTCCAGTTAGAACCGCCATCCGCCGGTTTTCAGAATCGGCAATCACGCCCGACCGGTTCGTTTAGCACTCGACAACCTCCGCAGTGCCAAGCCGATCCGCGCCGTGGCGTCGTTGCGCGCCGCGCATGTCGAACCACAATGCGGACCGGTAAACCACCGTAGCCAGGTCCGCGCTTTCTCGCATGCGAAGCGGGTGAACACCGAGCACGCTTCCGCTCGCTGCGCACGTGCGTATGCTTTGTGCTCGACCGCACGAATTGCTCGTCGTGCGATCGTTACCAAGAAGATCAAACAGGAACAACAACGATGCGCAGGGAGGCCGCCAGTCGTCGCACGGTCGTGTCGAGCCCGACACGGTTCCCCGCATTTTTCGTTTCACCCGGTCCGACGCGATTTTTCCGCCGGCGTATCCACGCGCACGCGCGTCTCTGAGCGCGCAAAGGACAACGACATGCGGCTCTCCACCTTATTACGCACCGTACTCATCACGTTTTTCCTCACGCTCGCGAACGCCGCGCTCGCGCAGACCACCGTCATCTTGATGGACGGCCAGAACGGCTACGCCGGAACCACGGATACGAGGCTCATCAACACCGACGTGAATGAAGGGACCCGGCCCATTTATGAGCTGATCAACGAGACGAGCACGTCGCTCGCGATCCGCTTCGCGATTTTCCAATCCGAAGGCGGGCCGGTGCCGAACGACGCCACGATCGATTCGGCGACGTTGTCGCTCTACAAGTACCACGGGCCCGCGTCGTCGTTCAAAGCTTCGCGTTTTCTCAAGAACTGGACCGAGTCAGGCGCGCGCTGGAGCGTGACGGGCACCGGCGCTTCCTGGGGCAGCGCCGGCGCATTGAGCGCCGGCAACGATTATCTGGCGACGCCGGACGGGCAGGCGACCGTCGGCGACGCCACCGTCGACGGCTGCGAGACAACCAGCAACTGGCCGGCGGCCTGCTGGCTCAACATCGACGTCACCGCGGGCGTGCGCGCGTTCCGGGCCGGGACGCTCAACTACGGCTGGAAGGTCGCCGACAACAGCGGCATGAACGGCGGCACGCCGAGAGAGTTCAACTCCCGGGAGAACACCAATTGGCCGTTGCTGCGGCCGAAGCTGACGATCACCTATTCGCCGAGCGGACCGTTGCAGGCGCAGATCACGCTCGCGCCGGGCAGCGTCGTCATGAACGACGAATACATCGACATCACCGCGTCAGCCACCGATGCACGCGTGTTGCAGTCGGCCGCGTTCGTGATCGACGGCGCGCAGCAGGCGCTCGTCACAACGGCGCCGTTCAAGTTCCGCTGGCAACCGACACCGGCGGATACGATCGGGAGCCATACGCTGCTCGTGCGCATCACCGACACGAACGGCAACACGGCGAGCGCGACGCAAACGCTCACCCTGCTTTCGCGCACGTGCAACCTCTTCGCCAACGGCACGACGGTACTCAACGGCGAAACGTGGGGCAGTGTCCCGCAGGGGCAGGTGGTCGAATTGCAAGGCGTGTGCAGCGACAACAGCCCGATAACGAGCATCGACTTCTTCGTTGACGGCGTGCTGCAACTCAACGATACGACCGCGCCCTACACCTACACGCTGAACACCGGCGCGCTCGCGATCGGCGCGCATACGCTTGCCGTGCGCGGATACCTCACCAACGGCGCCGTGTCGAACCACGCCTTCACGATCAACATCACGGCCGCGACGCCCCCGCCGACCGCGCAACTTACGGCGACGCCGGGCACGGGCACCGAACCGCTGACGGTAACGTTCAACGCCTCGGGCTCGACCGCGCAGTCGCCGGCGACGATCACCAGCCTGCGGCTGCAGTTCGGCCACAACAACCAGGAGGTGACGTGGAGTGACAAGAACGTCACGCAGTCGCATACGTATCCGGCCGGCACGTACACCGCGGCATTGACCGTGACGGACTCGAACAATGCCACGGCCACGGTACAACGGACCATCACGGTCAATCCGCAGGGCGGCAGCGAATTCCCTTCACCGTTGCCCGATGCCGTTCAGGCCGGCGTCGGCGCCGCACCCGTGCCCACCTTCCACAGCATCGGGCTCTACTACAACGGCAACTTCACGGCCGCCAGCCCGCCGCCCGGAAACCAGGTCTTCGTGCGTTACCGGCGTGCGACGGACGATCCGTCCGCGCCCGGCTTCGCCTGGAAGCAGGGCTATCCGCTGTGGTACGACGTGCGCACGGTCGGCAACGCGTTGCCTTACGATTGGCGCGGCCGCGGCAGCGTCGTCTTGCTGCAGCCGGGGACGAAGTACGTTTTCGAGTTCGGTACCGGGTCGAGCTACGCGCAGGCGAGCTGGCAACACAGCGCGACCGGGACGACTTGGTCGGAAACCTTGCCGGAAGGCACGACGACGATCATCCCCTCGCAAAGCAGCGCTTACGTGATCACGCAAGGCGGCACGCCGAGCGCCTACCGGGTGTACGACGGCTGGAACGGAACGTCGAAGAACGTCGTCAATCGCGGCGGTGCGGGCGTCAACAATGCGAACGCCGAAGCCGACGACACGTCGCACGCCATCGTCGTCAAGGCGAGCTACGTGATCGTGCGGCGCGTGCGCGCGACCGGTGCGGCCATCGCCGGAATTTACGTCGCGCCGAACGTCACCGACGTGGTGATCGAGGACACGCAGGTCGACGATTGGGCGTGGCGTCCCGAGTCGCGTTTCGGGACCAATCCGAACTCGTGGGGCACGTGGGGCTGGAACCAGGCGGGCGGCATTCATCTCGGCGGTAGCAATGCGCGCATCGTGATACAGCGCAACATCATCAAGGCGCCGCACTTCGGCTCGTTCCCCTGGGATACGGGAGGCACTTCCTGCGCAATCAACACGCACCCGGCCGGTCCGTTCGGCATCACGATCGAGGAGGGAACGCTCGGCGCGCAGCAGAACGTGATCCGCTACAACGAGATCACCGGGGACCCGACGAACCGCAACAAGTGGTACCAGGACGGCATTTCCGGTCAGGAAAACTTCTCCGCCAAAGGCGCGCCGGGAGCGGACAGCGACATCTACCAGAACATCATCATGCACGTGTACGACGACGCGATCGAGGCGGAAGGCGGCGGTCGGAACGTCCGGGTGTGGGGCAACTACATCAGCGACACCAAGACCGCCATCGCAACGACCACGGTGCACTACGGACCGACCTACGTCTGGCGCAACGTCGTGAATCGGGTGCGCATGTGCTATCAGACCGTCCGCGACACCGACGCGAACGCGACGCCGTCGGGGTCGGGGTTCAAATACGGCGGCTTCGACAACGGCTATGGACGCGGCATCCGTTACCTCTTCCACAACTCGATCCTCGAGCAGCCGAGCGGTCAGTTCCCGGCCGCGCCGGTTTATGGCATCGAAGGCCCCACGAACGGCGACGGCAGCGTTCAGTGGACGATCTCGCGCAACAACATCTTTTACGTGTGGAATCCGACGTATTTCTCGATCGAGGCGGGCGATACGGCGACAGGCAGCAGTTTTGCTTATGACGTGTACAACGGCCGGATCCACGGCATCACGGAGGGCACGCCGGCGACCGTCTACAAGTACACGAACGACGCTACCGTCACCGAGTTCTTCTACAAGCCCGGCCACGGCTATTCGAGCGTCCCGGCGCTCGGCGGCAACGGCACCGGCAATTACCAGCTCGGCACGACCGAGTCGGGCGTCAAGAGCAAAGGCCTGGACGTCGGTGACGCGATTGCGAACTTCAGCGATGGTTACTTCGGTCCAGCGCCCGACGTCGGCGCGCATGAAGACGGCGCGCCGCCGATGAAGTTTGGAATTTCCGCCGGGCAATAGCCGGGTCGCCCGAGAGCCATCCGCCGAAAGCGTTCGGCGGATGGCTCAATCACATTTCGGAATGCGAGAGTTGCATCGTTGCACGTTGCTTACTTCGACTACTTGTTTTTGGTATCGACGGGATTTAGTAGCGCCGCGTCGCCGCCCTCGCGGGCAACCGCGTGCGCGGATGGAGAAGGATCTCGCATCGCGTCGGTACGGCGTAGCTCTATGACGGCGTGCCGGCGCGCGGGGATCCCGACCTTCGCATTCATGACATGCGCCACACCTGCGCCGCCTCGCTAGTTACAGCCAGCGTACCGCTGGCCGAAGTGCGCGATCTGCTCGGACACAGCAAGATGACGGAGCGTTACGCGCATCTCGCGCGGAAAATGTCCGCGCGGCGGTGAACCGGCAGTATGCCGTGTCACGTTTTGGTCACGGTCAGGAGAGTAGCGACAGTCGCACGTCGGAAGAGAAGCAGTAAGCAGTTGAGTTAGTACCAAGAAATTTGGTGGCCAGGGACGGAATTGAACCGCCGACACGCGGATATTCAGTCCGCTGCTCTACCAACTGAGCTACCTGGCCGTATTCGTTGCTAGCGCGAGGAGCCGCGCATTATAGAGAAGCCTTATCCTTTTGCCAAAATGGGCGACGGAGGCCGCTATTTCGGCGGGACGTAACCCTCCGGCGGGCGCGAGCCCGGGCCGAAAAAGAACTTCTCCATCTCGTCCTGAATGAACTTGCGCGCCTTCGGATCGAGGGGGTTCAGGCGGTATTCGTTCATGAGCATGGTCTGGTGGTTCATCCACTGCTGCCACGCCTGCTTGGACACGTTCTCCCAGATCCGCTTGCCGAGCTCGCCCGGCCACGGTGGGAAATCGAGCCCTTCGGCTTCCTGGCCGAGCTTCACGCACTTCACCATTCGAGCCATTGCGCGATTTCTCCGATGAACCCGTCGCTGAATTGTTGCTTAGTTAAATTATCCCCGGTCTTACCGTCATCCAGGTGCCGACGCGTGCTAAGCGCACTCGGCCATCTTCCGACTCGCCCGTAGTTGATCGAGCAGGCGTTTGACGGGTGCTGCCAGCCCGATTTTGTCCGGTTGTCGCCAGTTATACCAAAGTGTTTCTCCATCCTCCATGACGCGGCCGCCGCCGGGGACGACGAGCGCCGGGATCGGGCGAATGTCGAGATGAAAATGGCTGAATGTGTGGCGAAGCACGGGCCACGCGGGTTCCGGCGCGATGTCGAAGCCGAGTGCGGTGCGGCACCAAGCGCGCACGTCGCGCGTGCGGCACTCGGGTAGCCCCCACAACCCGCCCCAGATTCCGGCTGGCGGGCGACGCTGCAACAGCACACGTCCCTGCGCATCCTGGATCAGCAGCATGCGCACCGAACGCACGGGCACCGGCCGCCGCGGCGCGGCGAGCGGATACGCCTGCGGATTGCCCCGGCGGAGCGCCATGCAGCTTCGCCGCAGCGGGCATTGATTGCAGAGCGGTTGCGTGCGCCGGCAAAGCGTCGCGCCGAGATCCATGATCGCCTGCGTGTACTCGGCGACGCGCGTGCGCGGCGTATGGTACTCCGACAGCTCCCAGAGTTTTTGCTCGATCGCGCGGTCCTTGAGCGGCGCGTCGATCGCGTGATATCGCGCGAGCACGCGCTTCACGTTGCCGTCGAGGATCGGGTGGCGCAGGCCGTAAGCAAGCGAAAGGATCGCGCCGGCGGTCGAGCGGCCGACGCCCGGCAGTGCCGCGACCGCGTCGAAGTCGCCCGGGATGGCGCCGCCGTGCTGCTCGGCGAGGACTTGCGCGGCGCGATGCAGATTGCGCGCTCGCGCGTAATAGCCGAGGCCGGCCCAGAGATGCAGCACGTCGTCGAGCGGCGCGCGCGCGAGTCGCGTGATCGTCGGGAAGCGTTCGATGAAGCGCGCGAAGTACGGAATCACGGTCGCGACCTGCGTTTGCTGCAGCATCACTTCCGAGAGCCACACGTGATACGGATCGCCGCTTTTCCACGGCAGGCGCTTTCGCCCGTGACGCGCGTACCAGCGCAGGAGCGGCGTGCCGATCCGCGGGCTAGTCGTGCGCCGCAAGCGTTTCGAGTTTTTCGGCGCCGGCTTCGAGCGCATCGCGGATTTCATTTTTTAAGAGCCACGGACCGATAAGGGGCGGCACGTAGAACGCCGGTACGAGCTGCGCGTGATACTGCAATCGCGTCTGGCCATCCTTCGTCCCGGTGATGCGCCAGCGTTCGTTCGCTTCGCGAAAGTCGCTGAGCGCCGTTTCGATGCGCGCGGTAATCGTGCCGTCCTGGAGTTGCGCGACGTCCTTCACGAGATTTACCGTGCGGCAGAAAAAAAGAATGCAGGAGCGCATGCGTAGGCGCACGCGCAGCGCCCCGTCCGTGGTGCGGCCGAGCACTTGGCTTTCCTTCACCGCGGTAAAATACGATGTGTAGTTGTCGTAGTCGGTGAGATAGTGCTTGAGTCGTTCGGGCGGCGCCGCGAGACGCACGTCGAAGCTCACCGTATATCGCCCTTCATCGTGCAATACCTGTGTGTCGAGCACTTCGCCCGCGTGTGCCGTTATCACCGCTGCTGCCAGCCATCCCATGCCGGCGTGCCGCACTTTCATCGGCGTTTCAGCAGGTCGCGGAATCTATCACGCACTTTCTCTTTTCCCTGTTCAAGTGCTTTTTCCTTTCGTTGTTCGACTTGGCCCTTGAGAATCGCGTTCCAGTCCGGGCTGAACTTCGGCGCCGCGAGCGGGCCCGAAACGATGATCGGGAAGTTACCGACCAGCAGACGGTAATTCTCGTACCTATCGGCCACAAGGTTGACGTTACCGCTGCCGGTGATGTTCAGGCGCGGTGCTTGGATGGCGAGATCCTTGTTCTGGACGACGCCATTCGTGACGGTCCCGCTCGCCTGCAGCTTGCTGAAGGTCGTCTTGTCGCCTTTCTCGGGGCCGAGCGCCGGGAGCGAAGTGAGAAGATTTTTTGCGGTCCCGCCCGGCTGATCGCGGACTTCTTTGATTTTTGCTTCGATCTTCTGCAGATCCACGCCCTCGATCGCGCCGTCCTTTATCGCAACCGCCACCGAGCCGTTGAGCGTGCGCTTAATCGCGTCCGCATTCAGTCCCTGTCCTGTGAGCGCGATCGTCACGTTGCCTGCGCCGCTGAACTTGTCGAAGATCTGCGCGTCCTTCAAGAACGGGCCGAGCTGCAGGCCGGTCAACTTCTCGTCGAACTGAAACTTCGGCGTCGAGGTGGAGGCGTCGATCGTGGTGCGGCCGGCGTAGACACCGCCGTACAACCGCGCTTCATTGGGCCCAAGCGAAATGCGCCCGCCGCGCGCGGCGACCTTGACGCCGACCTGTTCGCTTCGAATGCCGAACGCCTTGAGCTTCTGCACGCGCAACTGCCCCTCGGCGTCGGTTTCGCGCAAGAGCGCGAGTGGAATCACGACCGGTGCAGCGTCCTGGCTCTTGTCCGCGGGTTTTTTGTCGGCGGTCTGTTCGCTGGTCTTTTCGGCTTTCTTCGCCGCCGAAGGCAAGTAGCGGTCGACGTCGATCGAATCGAGCACGAGATCGAAACGATAGCTCGTGCGCGGTTGCTGCTGCATAGCCACGCGGCCGGTCAGGCTCGTATCGTCGAGCGTGAGCCGCAGTTCGTGCGCGGAAACGGCTTGCGGGCCGTAATCGAGCTGCGACACCAAGGCGACCTTCTTCAGCGCGTTGGCATCGGCGGGCGCATACGCGACGCCCAGCTCGCCGAGCAGCGCGCGCAGATTGAACGCCGGTATCTCCACGCGCCCGTTGAGCTTCGGGGCTTTGATGACATCGGTACCGCGCAGCTGCGCGTTCAAACTGAGATCGCCGGCGGTCAGTCGCAGCTCCGGGACGTTCACCTTTTCGGTAGCCAGATCGGCGCTCAGCTGCGCGGAGAGTTCGACGCGGCGTGTGATCTTCGGCTTGCCGCTTTCGAGGTCGAATGCGAGATGCAGCGGCGCCGGGTGCTCACCGAGCACGTTGCCGCTCGTAAGCTCGACGCGCCGCGCGGCATAGGCGGCACCGGACACCTGGTCGCGGTACGTGAACTCCGCGTCGCGCACTTCCACGCGGTTGACGCTCAGCGCTGCCGCGGCAGCCGCGCCGCCGCCGGTCGGTTTCGGCTGCGCCGGAGCAGCGCCGGGTTTCGCCTGCACGAGGTCGTCCCAGTTGCTGCGGCCTTTCGCGGCGCGTGCGAGATTGAGCCGCAAGCCGTTCAACCGCACTGCGTCGACGATGACTTCTTTACGCAACAGCGGCAGCAGCGCCACCTTGACGCCGGCGGATTCGACGCGCGCGAACGGCTCGTTGCCGAAGCCTTGCGCGTTCGCAAGCTCGAGACGCCCGGTTTCGAGGCCGAGCCAGGGGAAGAACGACAGGCGCAGGTCTCCATCGATCTTGAGGTCGCGCCCGGTGTGCGTTTTCACCGCTTGGATGATCTCGCCGCGGTAGCGGTTCGGGTCGATCAACACAATCGCCGCGACAATCGCGATGGCGATCAGTGCAACGACGATTCCGACGACGATCGCCGCGACCTTGAGCGGTTTGGCCAAATTTATTCCTTATATAGGTAAGGTTGGAGCGGGTGATGGGAATCGAACCCACGTCATCAGCTTGGGAAGCTGAGGTTCTACCATTGAACTACACCCGCGAAGCCGGTGAAAAACGAGATTTAGTCTAGCGGGGGGAGCTTCGCGGTACAACTTACCGTTTCTTCATGGGCCGGGTGTGCTCTTATCCGCTCGATACGTTAGTTTCTTTTAAGCAAACAGACGTTGAATCTGGACTTAGATCCAGGAACTGAGCCCTTGAAAATCACCCGCACGACGCTGTTCGAAAGCGAGACGGTGCAAATCCGGCAGCTCGAAGCGCGCCCCGATGATCGGTGCGGGGAAGGGAAGAAAATCACTTACAGTGATATCGGAGGATTGATGTATGGAGGGTCCCCGGGTCAGGAACAATTACATGATCGTGCGCGTTACCGCCAGCACTGACCCGTGGGCCTCGTTGGTAAACACGAAGGAAACTTATGAACGTCTGGTCAACGAAGGGAAGGATGCCGTGACGGTCTCGAAGAGCAAGGGTATTGCGGCGCCGAACCTCGAAGCGGTCGTGAAGGCTGTTCATGCGAACGGATCAGTGTCCGATACGGTCGACCCAAAGCGATTGGAGAGCGCGATCAAGGAGCTGAATACGATAAAAGCCTTCAACCCGATCGGAACCAAGAAGTGAAGGAGGTGTGACCGGCTGCATCGCTGAGCGGATTGAAATTTACGGCGCGATGGTAGGCATTCGATCACCCTAATCGCGCGAACGCCGCTTGCGAGCGGAGGCGGTTGATGAACCGCGATTCACGGCGGGCGACATCTGTCGTTTGGGCGGCGCGCAAATTTTGGCGCCGGCTTTACCGTACGCGCTCGTTCAGGCTGGCCATTTCCGGTTCCAGCCCAAAGTCGTAATTGACCGTGTAGTAGGGAACGTCGACTCGGCTTCCGTCCGGCGCGGTCCCGGGCGGATGGCGAACGAAGTCGGCGATGAGCGAATTTTTCACGCCGAACACGGCGTCGGACTCCAGGTACGGGTCGCCGGCGACGAAGATGTGCGTGATCACGGTCTTGTAGCCGGGCGCCGATATCATGACGTGTTCGTGCGCGGGGCGGTTCGGATGACGGCCCATTTTGGCGAGCATCGTTCCAACGGGCCCATCGGTCGGTATCGAATAGCTGACCGGCTTGACGCTGCGAAAGCGATAGCCACCCTGCGCATCGGTTTTGATCTTCCCGCGCACCTGCATTTTCTTCACGTGCGGTAACTGCACGTCGTACCAGCCTTCACCATCGACGCCCCAGATGTCGAGCATCGCACCGGCGATCGGCTTGCCGGTGAGATCGGTGACTCGTCCCGAGAAAAACGCCGGTTCGCCGGCCACGCCTTCGGCGATATTGGCGCCGTTCGCGAGCTCCGGAGCGCCCGGCAGGTAAAACGGTCCGAACACGGTCGATTCGGTCGCACCCGGGGGCTTCTGATGATTGATCGCATCGACCAACATCGACACGCCGAGCGTGTCGGAGAGCAGGATGAATTCCTGACGCTTCGCGTCGCACTTCTGTCCGACCGCTGTCAGGAACCTGATCGCCTCCATCCATTCTGACTCGGTCAGCTCCACTTCGCGTACGAACGCGTGCAAATGCCGGATGAGGCTCGTCGCCACCTGCCGAAAGCGAGCGTCGGTCGATTTCAACTCCGCCAGCACCGCCTCGGTCATATCGGCTTCGGTCGGATCGCGCATATCGGTCTCCTTACGCGGATGCTCCGTCCGTGAAATTGTACGCAAGTTGTCGGTGTGGGAAGAATACGCGGCAACCCTATCGGGCCGCTCGTCGTCGTTATTTCAACTGCGCGGGCCAACCGCAAACTCAGCTTCGCAGTTTCCGCCTTCGACACTTACCTGCCGGTAAGTGCTTCGCTAACCACCAGGTAAGTACTTGTTGTGCGCAAGCTGCAGCGTGAACATGCGCGCCCGCGATTCGCGCCGCGAACGAATCACGCGGCGCCGCCGAGCCGGATATTTTTTCGAAGGTTGAATCCGCTGCGGGCGACGCTGCGTATATGCGGTATCGGAATCGCCGATACCGAAACTGCCGCAGCCCCGCGGCAGTACCCACCTGAAACTGAACCAAAGGAGCAGAGCAGTGAAATCTATTTTCAGCAAACCTACTAGCATCGTCGCGGGTCTGGTTGCCGCCACATTCATCGGTCTTTCGCCCGTCCACGCGGATGGCAAAACCCGGGAGCAGGTGTGGGCGGAGCTGGCCGAAGCCGAGCGCACCGGTGACATTTATCTCGGCGGCGAGACCTTCGTGAAGTTGAACGAGCTTTTCCCGAGCCTCTATCCTTCCGTCAAGCCGGCGGTCGCCGGCAAGACGCGCGTGCAAGTGCAAGCGGAGCTCGAAGAGGCGATTCGCACCGGCGAGGTCTTCGCGGGCGGGGACACGACGCTCAAGATGAACGAGCTGTTGCCAACGCTTTATCCAACGAAGCCGACGGTCGGTAAATCGCGCGAGCAGGTGCAATCCGAGCTGGAGGAAGCAATCCGCACCGGCGACGTGTATGCCGGCGGCGATAGCCTGGAAAAGCTGAACGAGTTGTTCCCCGGGCGCTATCCGTCGACTCGCTCTCTCTGAGGCAGGTGCGGTAAACGATCCGTGGCACGGTCGGATGCTCGCCGTTATTGGCGGTACTTCCCCGACACCGGCGCGTAGCAAAATGGCAGGAGCTCCGTTCGTGCTGAGCGAGTCGGAGCACGAACGGAATCTCTACTCCTAGATCAGCCGTCCGATGTCGGAGCAATCCGGCATCGGACCCTTCTCTTTACGGCATAGGGCTCTCACCGCCTCGACGCATGAACTTAACTGCGTCGGTCTTTGTCACATGACGCGTCTATACTTGCGCCTTTGATTTGCGAACCCAGAAGGACACATGACGTTAGCCATCGAAACCAACAATCTGCAAAAGACTTTCGGCAAAACGCACGCCGTTAACGGCATCGACCTTCGCGTCGAGCGCGGCGCGGTGTACGGCCTGCTTGGCCCGAATGGGGCAGGGAAGACCACGACGATCCGCATGCTCGCCACACTGCTGCAACCGAACGGTGGCTCGGCGCAGGTGCTCGGCTACGACGTCGTGAAGGACGCGGCGCAGGTACGCGCGCGAGTGAGCCTTACGGGCCAGTTCGCGTCGGTGGACGACGACCTGAGCGGCCACGAAAACCTGGTGTTGGTCGCCCGCTTGTGGGGCTTCGGCTGGCGCGGCGCGCGGGCCCGGGCGAAGGAGCTGCTCGAAGCTTTCGACCTCGCCGATGCCGCCGGGCGCCAAGTGCGCACCTACTCGGGCGGCATGCGTCGTCGGCTCGATATCGCCGCAAGCCTCATCGTCCGGGCGGAGCTGCTGTTTCTCGACGAACCGACGACCGGTCTCGATCCGCGCAGCCGCAACCAGGTATGGGACATCGTGCGCGCGATTGCGGCCGAGGGCACGACGGTTTTGCTCACGACGCAATATCTGGAAGAAGCGGACCGGCTCGCCGACCGCCTGGCCGTGATCGATCGCGGCCGCCTCATCGCCGAGGGAACCAGCCGCGAGTTGAAGGAATCCATCGGCGGGCGGCGGCTGCACGTGCGGCTCCATGAGGCGGCGCGGCGTGATGAGGCGCGCGCGGTGTTGCGGCGGCTATTCGGCGACGGCGTCCACGATGACGGGGAGCCGACGTCCCTCATCGCGAAGGTCGCCGGCGACGAACAGATCGCGCAGGCGCTCGCCGCGCTCGCGGCGGGAGGCATTACGGTGACCGAGTTCGCGCTCGCGCAGCCGAGCCTGGACGATGTGTTCTTCGCGCTGACCGGGCATGCTGCGCAAGAGCAAAACAGCAAGGAGGCGGCATGAGCATTACTTCGCTGCACAACGCGCTCGCGCACGATCAACGGCCGCGGCCGCCGAGCGCGGTTTCGGCGGTCCTGACGCTCGGCTGGCGCGCGATCCTGAAGATCAAGCACGTGCCGTTTCAGCTGTTCGACGTCGCCGTATTCCCGATCATGATGACGGTGCTGTTCACGTACCTGTTCGGCGGCGCGCTCGCGGGTTCGACCGCCGCGTACCTGCAGTATCTGCTGCCCGGTATCGTCGTGCAGACGATCGTATTTTTGACGGTGTACACCGGCGTCGGTTTGAACGCCGACATTCAGAAGGGCCTGTTCGACCGTTTCCGCTCGTTGCCCATCTGGCAGCCCGCGCCGATCGTGGGCGCGCTGCTCGGCGACCTCATGCGCTATTCGCTCGCGGGTATCGTGGTGATGATCGTCGGGCTCATCCTCGGTTTCCGGCCCGAGGCCGGTCCGCTCGGCGTGATCGTGGCGATCGCGCTGATGCTCGTGTTCGCTTCGGCGCTGTCGTGGATCTGGATGATCGTCGGGTTTCTCGTGCGCTCGCCCGAATCGGTGATGACGACGAGCTTCCTGCTGCTCTTTCCGCTCACCTTCGTCAGCAACATCTTCGTCGATCCGGCCACGATGCCGGGCTGGCTGCAGGCGGTCGTCGCGGTCAATCCGGTCAGTCATCTCGCGACCGCCTCGCGCGGACTGATGCACGGCGGCGTCGCGGCGGCCGATGTAGCCTGGGTGCTCGTTGCCGCTCTGATCATGACGGCGGTGTTTGCGCCGATTGCGATGCGGATGTATTACCGCGAGCGGTGATGCGAAGTGTCAGCTATTAGGCAGCCGGGATGCACGACCTTCGCGTTGCGCACAGAGGACATCGTGCATGCTTTGTGCGTCCCACCTTTTGAAGACAAAGCGGTAGAAATGCGCAGAGCAGCGCCGGCTGACAATCTCGTGATCTTTATTCCATCAGCGCCGCATAAAGCGGCGAGGTGAGGTAGCGTTCGCCATAAGAAGGCAGGATTGCGACGATCAGTTTCCCTTCGTTCTCTTTTCGTCTCGCGATCTGCAACGCCGCCCAAATCGCGGCGCCCGAGGAGATGCCGACGAAAAGCCCTTCCTGCCGTGCGAGGCTCCGCGCGGTTTCGATCGCGTCGTCGTTCTTCACGCGCACGATCTCGTCGTAGATTTCCGTGTTGAGAATTTCGGGGACGAAGCCGGCGCCGAGACCCTGGATGGCATGCGGGCCCTTCTGGCCGCCGGAAAGTACCGGCGACGCGTCCGGTTCGACGGCGACGCAGCGGAACGAGGGTTTGCGTTCTCTGATCACTTCGCCGACGCCGGTGATGGTGCCGCCGGTGCCGATACCCGAGATGAGAATATCGGCCTTCCCATCGGTGTCGCGCCAGATTTCCTCGGCGGTCGTTCGCCGATGCACTTCCGGATTCGCCGGGCTGGCGAACTGATCGGGCATGAAATAGCGCTTCGGGTCCGAGGCGACGAGTTCCTTCACGCGGTTCACGGCGCCAATCGCGCCTTCGGCCGCCGGCGTCAGTACGAGCTCCGCGCCGAATGCTTTGATGACCGCGCGCCGCTCCTTGCTCATCGTTTCGGGCATGTACATGATGCAGCGATAGCCCTTCACCGCGCACACCCACGCGAGCGCGATACCGGTATTGCCGCTGGTGGGTTCGACGATCACCGTATCGGGTCCGATCTTTCCGTCACGCTCGGCGGCGAGGATCATCGACACGCCGATGCGGTCCTTGACGCTCGCGCCCGGCGCATAGAACTCGAGCTTGCCGACGACTTGTGCGTAGCAACTCTTTGCCAGGCGGTTGATACGCACGAGGGGCGTATTGCCGACGAGGTCGAGTGCCGTATCCGCGATTCTCACGTCACTTCTCTCTGCAGTTCGTCGATGCCGGACATCATATCTTCTTCTTCGATATCAGCGTCGAGGAATTCACGAATGACCGGATTGATGAGTTCGGGGTGAGTAAGTGGCGCCATATGCCCGCCCTCGTCAAGCGAGTGAAAACCCCAATGGGGACACGCGGCGGCGAAGACGTCGACGATTTCGCGAATAGGCAGCCGCGTCGACGGATCGCTCACGACCAGAGTTCTCGCACTCAACGTCTTCCATTCGTCGAGGGTGGTTTCCTCGTCCATCACGGCATCCCATTCGTAGAAATTCGGCCGCAGCGATTCCACGAACGCGGCGCGGCGCTTTTCGGGCATCGCGCGCCACGATCCGTCGCCGAGCCAATAGTCGGCAAAGCGCTCCGCGACCTTCGGCCATTCTCCCAGCGCACCGAAGCACTTCACGTGATCGCGCAAGCTCCGCGACTCCAGGAACGCCTGCATGCGTCCGTTTTGCTTAAGAAGATAGAAGGGATTGGGTTCGAGCAGCACCAAGCGTTCGACGCGCGGACCGAGAAGCATGGCGGACTTCATCGCGACGGAACCGCCAAAGGAGTGTCCCACGAGTCGGACCGGCGTCCCAATCTCCTCGCACAACGCCAAAACGAGCTGAGCCTGGGCGTACAACGATTGCGGCGCCGTGCTCGGCCACGGCGTTGTTTCGCCGTAGCCGTATAAATTGATCGCGAGGACTCGGTAGCGATCCTTCAAGGCCTCGATGAGCGCACGCCATTGCCGATTTCCGCTGACGGAACTGTGAATCAGAACCACCGGTTCGCCTCGTCCGTCGTCGGTATAGTCGATCTTGAGATTTCCCTTCGAGAGCGTGGGCATACTTTTTCCTCGAATCAAACCGCTCTCTTGACGACTTAGAAAAAACGAACGTTGATGACGATTTCGAGATAATCGCTCGGCACCACCATCGCATCGCCGTAGCGATTGTGCTTGGCGATCAGCTCGAGCACCTCCTCTGTCAGCGCCGCTTGCTTACCCGCGTCGAGCGTGGCGAACACCTTGTGCATCGGCCCATAATACGTGCGGAATGTGTCGAGCCAGTGCCTTGGCGAGCGATAACGGAACACGTGTTGCCGCCGCGCCACCTGCATGTTGTGCCCGTAGAACAGCTCGCGCAGTCGCTCTTCGGTTCCCCACAGTAGCGGCGATTTGACGCCTGCGGGCGGCGGCACGTAGCGGCCGATCAGCTTGAACAGTCCGCCGATCAAACTGTCGGGCGTCCAGTTCGCAAGGCCGATGCGCCCGTTTTCCTTGCACACGCGCGCGAGCTCCCCGGCCGCTTTCTCCTGATTCGGCGTGAACATGACGCCGAACGTGGACAACACCGCATCGAAGCTCGCGTCGGGAAAGGGCAGGTTCTCGGCGTCGGCCTGCTGAAAGCGCACGTCGAGGCCCTCGGCGCTCGCACGCGCCCGTGCACGCTCGAGGAGCTCCGGTACGTAGTCGGTCGACACGACATCGCAGGCGCGGCGTGCGGCGGCGAGCGTGGCGTTGCCGTTGCCGGCCGCCACGTCGAGTACGACGCTGCCGGGACGCAAGTCGAGCGCCTCACACAGCGATTCGCCGACGGGTTGCAGCGTCGTGCCGATGACGGCGTAGTCGCCGCACGACCACGTTTGCTGTTGGCGCGCTTTGATTGCGACCAAGTCCGGTTGAGCGGGTACCACCGTTTGTCCTTGCATGGTGTTCTCCTTAATTAATGCGGGCCGCATGTTCGCTTCTCCGATGGTTCGTTGATCTCACTGCTGCTTGCGCGGGTCCTACAGCGGGTCCTACAAAAGGGTCACCGCCTGATGCCGTCCCGGCTGAATCGCCGTTTCGGCATCGCCTGACCGAAGTTGTGGTGTGAGATGTGGTGTGAGATGCCTGATCATTGACTTCGGCTCGACCGCGCCGCCGAGGGCCACTAAGTAAGTGCACGCTCGGCGGCGAACCCCCTTGTCGAGTTATTCCGCCTGCGTCACCGCAATCATTGGCGATTTCGGCGGATAGTTTCCGGGGAACGTGACCTTCAGTGTGTCGATGTTATCGCCGCCGGAATAGGCGTCGCCGGTGCGGACCGCGTCGGTCAGCTCGGCCTGCACTTGCGCACGCGTCTTGCCCATCGCGACCGGTTCCACGGAAGGATAGCGGCCGGGGAAGACCTGGTTCAGCTTCACGAAGGTCTCGCCGCTGCCATAGATGTCACCGGTGCGATTCGCTTCGGCCAGCTCGGCTTGCACTTCGGCGCGCGTCTTGCCGGCTCCTTCCGGTTTCACGGACGAATACGTGCCCGGGAAGAGCTCGTTGATCCTCAGGTAGTCGTTGCCGCCGGCATAGATGTCTCCCGCATGTACGGGCGAAAAACCGATGAATGCCGCTGCAGCCATGCCCGTGAGGACGGTAGAGATTTGCTGAATCTTCATGGTCGTCTCCTTGTTGACTTGAGGTTGGTGGTGGCGACGTGTATTGAACTGCATCGCGCGCTCTGCACGGTCACTCAGAGGGGGACAGGCAGCGGGACAAAAAGCGTGACAGAATACGCCGTTGAAAAGCAGGAATGGCGCGTGACCGAGCGGACGAATTCATTCGGCTACTGGCTGCGGCGGCGTCGAAAGGCGCTGGACCTCACGCAGGAGGATCTTGCGGACAGCGTAAGCTGCTCACGTCACGCCATACGCAAAATTGAAGCGGATGAGCGCCGACCTTCGCGACACCTCGCGGAGCGCCTTGCCGATAAGCTCGCAATCCCGCCGCAAGAGCGCGAAGCATTTCTCGACGCCGCCCGCGCGTCCCGTCGCACCGAACGATTAGAGGTGGATTGGGAGCCGGTGGCAGTTGCTCAAACGGAAGAGACCGCAGTCGCCCGAACGGAAGAGACGGAAGTAACGCCATTCGTCGGGCGCGGTAACGAGTATGGCCTCCTGCTCGGTCTTCTTGCCCGGCTCACCACCGGCAGCGGCCACGCTGTGTTGATCGAAGGCGAGCCGGGCATCGGCAAGAGCCGTTTGATGCGCGAGCTTGCGCAGTACGCGCGAGCGCGCGGCCTGCGCACGCTGAGCACCAATTGCTACGAGATCGAGCGCGCCATGCCGTATCAGCCCGTGATCGATCTCGTGACGCAGGCATTGGAGCTCGCGCCCGACGCGTCGCTTCGTAAGCTCGCGCCGGTGTCGCTGGCCGAAATCGCCGCCCTGGTGCCGGCGGTCGCGCAGCGCATTCCCGTCCCGGCGCTCTCTTCGGACTTTCCGGAAGCGCGCCAGGCGCGGCTGTTCCGCGCCCTCAGGCAGCTTTTCGACGCGCTGGCCGAGGGGCGCCAGCTCATCGCTATCGTCGACGACTTCCAATGGGCCGACGACGCGAGCGCACAATTCGTGCACTACTTCGCGCGCGGGGCGGCAAGCCGCCCGCTGCTCGTGTTGCTCGCCTTTCGGGACGAGGAAATGTACGCCGACGAGCGCTTCGCCGGACTGGTGGAGAGCCTGCGGCGCGAGACGCACGTCAGACACATGCCGCTCGCGCGGTTGCGCCTTGCGGAGACCGAAGCGTTGTTGAAAGGCGACGTGCGCCTCGCGCAACGGCTGCAGCGGGAAACCGACGGTAACCCGTTCTTTCTGACGACCATGCTGCACGCGCTGCGCGCCGGCGAGATGGCCGGCGGCGACGGCGGTGATTTGTCGCTGCCGGAGGCGCTGCAGGCTTTCGTACGCGCGCGCCTCGTGCATGTCCCGCGCGCCGCGCGTCCGGCCCTCGATGTCGCCGCGGTGTTCGGCCGGCGTTTCGACTTCGACAGTTTGCTGAAGGTGATGAAGGCGCCCGAAGACCGGTTACTGGCCGCTCTGGAAACGCTCGTGCGCCGGCGCCTGCTGCGCGAGGAGTCGGACGGTCTTTACGACTTCAGCCATGACAAAGTGCGTGAGGTGGTTTACCGCGAGATCGGCGGCGCGCGGCGCACGCTGCTGCACCGCGCGGTCGCGGAAACGCTCGAAACCCACGGCGAAGGCGAGTCACACGAACAGGATGCACGACTCGCCGAGCACTACGAGCGCGGCCGCGTCTGGCACGAGGCGCTGCATCACATGGTGCGCGCCGCCGAACGCTCGCAGAAGCTCTTCGCGTTACGCGATGCACTGCACTGGCTCGACCGCGCCGTGGCGCTTGCGGAAGCGCACGGCGAGGCGTTGCGCGACCGCAGCCTCATCGATCTCTATGAGTGCCGCGGCAGCGTGCGTGCGCAAGCGGGGCAGGCGGCCGGCGCAGTCGCGGATATCCGGCGCGTCATCGACGCGGCCAAGGCGAAAGGGGATCGCGCCAAGGCGCGCGACGCGCTCATTCAGCTTGGTATGACGTATCGCCGCGGCGATGACTATCCGCAGGCGACGGACTGCCTCCAGCAAGCGCTGGCCGAATGCCGTGCCATGAACGACGAGCGGCACGCCGCCGACACGCTTTATCACCTGGGCACCGTGTCGTGGAGCGACGGCCGCAACCGCGAGGCGATCGCTTACCACGAAGAAGCGGTCGCGATCTGCGAACGCCTCGGCCTGACCGACCTCGTGGCCGTGCAGGCGTATCACGGACGCGGCGAAGCGCATTTCAACAACCTCGAGCCGCGCGCCGCTATCGCCTGTTACGAGCGTTCGATCGATCTCGCGCGCGGCATTGGCGACAAGAGCTACGAGTCGGAGAACCTGATGATGGTTGCCTACGCCCACCTCGGCACGCTCGGGCTCGGCGACTATGCAAAGGCAGCGGCACAGTTCGACGCGGCGTTCGAGATCGCGCAGCGCGCCGATCTGCAGTGGCATTTCGGGCCGACACTGCTCGGACGCGATCACGTGCGCGCCTGTACCGGCCATTACGGCGAGGCGTTCAACGGGATGACGCGGACGCTGCATTGGCTGGAGAGCGTGAAGCAGGTTCGATATCAGCTCATCGCTTACGACCTGCTTGGTCAACTCTTGCTCGACCTGGGACTCAATCGTCGGGCTCTCGATGACTGCGAGCGCGCGCTCGCGCTGGCGGACGCATCGAAAATCACCTTTTGGCGTCCACGCATCGTCGCGAACCGCGCAATTGCGCGGCTGCGCCTCGGCCTTATCGACGATGGATTGGAGCTGGAGCGCGAAGTGGCGCATGCACGCGAGTACTGCGAGCTTCAGGAAATGGTCCGCTGCATGGAGGCGCTCGCCCAGCTCGCGCTCGCACGTGGCGACGCCGGCGGATGTCTGCGTTACGCGCGCGAGGTGCTCGTGCTGGCCGAAAGCTCCGGACTCAAGGAGCGCGCGGGTTCGGCGCATCGCTGGTGCGGTGAAGCGCTGATTGCGAAAGGCGATGTGCGCGCCGCCGCCGCAGAGCTTGCGGTCGCCTTTCGTATCGCGCATGACATTGGCCGCGTACGACTGATCTACGACGTTGAGCGCGCCATGGCCAAGCTCGGCCAGAAGAGCGAGCCCGAACGCTGGTCCGCGGACATTCGACAGAGTCTCGCGGGCACGACGCTCGAGTGCGCGCTTTAACTGTCCCTGTCGTTCCTCGGACGTACACCTTGCCTTACTCGTAGTTGTCGAGCAACTCCTGCAGACTTCGGTAGGTATATGTCGGTTCGATGCCGGCTTGAAAACCCGGTGGCGTCGCTAGCGTTCCATTGATGCTGTTTCCGCGATTGATCCAACACGTATCGATGCCCAATGCCTGGGCGGGAATGAGGTCGTGGAACAAGCTGACACTCACGTGTAGGAGCTGCTCTTTGGCGTAGCCGTACTCGGCCAAACGCCCAAGCAGGTATCGGAAGTTGCGCGGGTCGGGCTTGTACGAACCAATTTGCTGCGCAGTGTACACATCCAAGAACCGCACTTTGATTTGCGACCGGGTTCGCTCGATCGACGCGTCGTCGATATTCGAGAGAATGACGAGTTTGTGATGCTGCGAGAGAAAATCGAGGCTTCGTTGTGTGTCCGGGAAAAGCGGCCAATGTCCGATCGAGGACGCGAAACGCACTGCGCCGCTTTCATCGAAATGAATCCCGTGTTGTTGTGCAAACTCCCGGTACACCTCAAACAAGACTTCCTGGTACGTCTTGCTGGGTGCGTTCTTGACGACATTGGTTTCGATATCGAGAAACGCGTTGAGTATCGCTAGATCCGACAAGATGATGTCGTGCGGCGCTACGAGCGCGCGGAATGCCTCGATAATGCCCGCTTCCCAGTCCACGAGCGTCCCGTAGCAGTCGAAACTCAGAACGCGGTACCCACTCATTTTCATCGTGTAACTCCCGGTTGGCAACACGCTGATCGCGTCAGCGACGCTCGATCATGAGATTGTCGATTAGGCGCACACCGTCGAGGTAGGCCGCGGCCAGCAGCACTACGCGCCGATCGTCCGCCGTTGCCGGTTCCAGGGTCTCCGGATGAGCGAAGTTGACGTAGTCCGGCTCGAACCCGCCCTTTTTGAGATCCCTGTTGAGACGTTCGCTGAGACGCATGAAATCGGTTTCGCCGTGAAGCACGGCTTCGCGGGCCTCGAGCATGCAGCGATACAAATGCGCTGCATGATTTTTCTTTTCCTCGCTCAAGTAGTTGTTTCGTGAGCTCATGGCGAGCCCATTCGATTCTCGGATCGTCGGCCCCGACGCGATCTTCGTCGGAATGTTCAACGTCTCCACCATTCGCTTGACGACGGCTAGCTGCTGATAGTCCTTCTCCCCGAAATACGCGACATCCGGCTGAATAATGTTGAGCAGCTTAGTGACGACTGTGGCGATGGCGCCGAACAGATGCGGACGGCTGACGGCGCAGTGATGGCGCGTCAGTAGGGGGACTTCGACTTTCGTCTGAGCGTAGAGGCCGAGCGGATACATTTCCTGCACGCTCGGCGCGAACAGAATGTCGCAGCGCGCGGCGCGTAGCCGATCGCAGTCCTCGGCAAACGTGCGCGGATATTTCTCGAGATCTTCGCCAGGCCCGAAATGACTAGGGTTCAAAAAGATGCCGGCGACGACGATGTCGCACTCGTCCCTCGCCTTTCGTATGAGGCTGATATGTCCGTCGTGCAGGTTCCCCAATGTCGAGATGAAGCCGATGATCTTGTCCGCCCGACGGTACCGCGCGAGCTCCTTGCGAATTTCGGCGATCGTTTCGATGATTTGCATGGTTTCCCTCCCTGAGTGGCTGTTTGTCCAAATGGTGGATCGACGCTGAAATCAGTGATATCCGAACCGGTATCGCGCGAAGGTCGCGGGTAGCGCGCGCGGACAATGCGGGTTCAGCCAGACGCGATAAAGCTTGCGCCGCTGGTGCTCATCGCCCGGCGGGTCTTTGTAGGCCGTGCGTGCGTGCAGCACGTTGTTGTTGGAGTAGAAAACCATGTCTCCCGGCTGCATGCGGAAGGTCACATAGTTGGCCGGATCTTCCGCAATCGCATTGAACAGGCGCAGGGCGTGCGCTTCGAGCGGGCTTAGAGGGAGCGCAAGCTTCGCGTACGCCGGCGCGACGTAGTCGTACAGGTAGTATCGGCACGCGAGCTTGCCGTCGCGGCACGTGAACACGGCGTTGCGATAGGCCGGGAGTTGGGCCGGCTTCTGTTGTCCGCGATCGTCGTAAAAGAAGCCGACATAAAGAAGGCCGAGGTATTCCCGAAAGCGCGCGAGCAGCTCGTTGTAAATCGTCGAGGCGCTCACGACCAGCGAATCGCCGCCGTTCTCGGACACCTTTTCGCAGAATAGCGCAAGAATATCCGAGGAATCGGTATGGAAGCTGAGCGCCTCGTTCGTCAGGTAGCCGCGCACGTTGCTGCCCGCCATGCGTCCCTGGTTGGCGTCCGTTACCTCGCAGAGCGTTTCGCCCTTGGAGTTTTGCGTGACGATGTTTCCCACGATTCCGCAGAAGCGGAAGAACATCGTCTTCAGTTGCTCGGTCGCGTAGCGCGTGACATCCACGCCGCGCACCAGTGCGAAGCCACTGATGTTTTCGCAGTGCTCGATGATGCTCGCCGCAACCGGACCGAGGGAAGATTTCGCCGCGGCCAGCGAAGGCGCGTCGCCGCGATGTGCGTGCAGATTCTCGAGCGCGGCGAGCTGCGTATCGGATAGGGGAATGATGTTCGAGCCGAACTTGAAGGTTGCGGCCGTCCAGCTCAGGGGACCGGCAATGGGCTCCTTGAGGATCGCGATATCCGCCGGGTCGAGATCGCCCGGCGCTTGTTTCGGCGTATCGTCCATGATTACGGCTCCCATGTTTCTGGCGGCAACTCACGATTCCGCGCGGTGCCCCGCGTCTCGCGCGCCTCGATCGTATCGACACTTGGCCGCCACGTAGTCCGGCAGATCGGCAAGCGCGATCCGCTCTTCATTCATCAGGTCGCGATCACGCACCGCGACGGTGCTCGCACGGTGACGCACGGCTCCGGAATCCACCGTCACGCAAAGTGGCGTGCCGATCTCATCGTGTCTGCGGTAGACGTCGCCGAGCCCGGTGTTCGCTTCGAGCATCACCCTACCGAGATCCAACACGACCAGCCGGCGCTTGATCTCTTTGGCGAGCGCTACGATTTGCCCATCGTCGTTGTCCGCCGGCACGATCGCTGCCTTGATCGGCGCCAGATGCGGCTTCAGCTTCAGCACCAGGCGAGCGCCGCCGTGACCGAGATGTTCCCGGGTGTAGGCTTCGGAAAGTAGCGCCATCACTCCCCGATCGACGCCGGCCGCCGGCTCGATCACGAAGGGCACCTTCCAGGCATTCGTGATCGGATCGCGCACCGCCATGACCGCGTTCGATTCGTGGTTTTCCTTCACCCGCGCACGGATGTTCAGCCGATGCTGCTCGCGGCTATGGCAGCCGAGGTCGTAGTCGGTGCGATTTGCGATTCCTTCGATCTCGCCCTGAAAGTCGTCCGCGAAGTGGTAGTAGATATCGAGCGTGCGTTTGGAGTAGTGGGCAAGCTCGTGCTTCGGAACGTCCTGCACAGTGATGTTTTCGCGCGCGAGGCCTTGCGCCACCCACCACTCGATGCGCTGGGCCAGCCAAAGCTCGTGCCAGCGTTCGTCATCGCCCGGCTCGACGAAGAATTGCAGCTCCAATTGCTCGAATTCGCGCATCCGGAACGGAAAATCGGTCGGCGCCACCTCGTTGCGGAACGCCTTCCCGATTTGCGCGATCCCGAACGGCAGCCGCTGGCCGCTGCTGTCGAGCACATGCTTGAAGTTGGCGAACGTGTGCTGCGCCGTGGCCGGTCGCAGGTAGCAAAGCGTTCGCCGATCCTCGATCGAGCCGATTTCGGTGCGAAACATCGTGTTGAACGGATGCGTATCGGAAAGCTCGAGACTGCCGCAGTAGGCGCAGCGCCCGGATCGCACGTGATCGGCGCGCGTGCGCCGCGTGCATCGACGACACGTTACGACCATGTCGGTGAACGCGTCCACGTGGCCCGCGTAGTCAAGCAGCTTGGGATGGCTCAGGATCGCTCCGTCGAGGCCTTCGACGTCGTCGCGTTCGTACACCATCGCGCGCCACCAGGCGCGTTTGAAGTTGTTTTTGAGCTCGGCGCCGAGCGGGCCGTAATCGTAGACGCCGGCGAGACCGCCGTACAGGTCGCAACTCGGGACAAAAAAACCTTTGCGCTGGCAGAAGGCGACCAGCTCTTCGATTCTCGAATCAACCATTGACGTCTTCGCCCGCTCGTTGCCCGAGACGCCGGCTCGTTCGACGGGCAGCCGCGGCGTCGTGCCGGCTCTCGACCTGTTCCATGTCGACAAAAACGTGGCCGCGGACCTGACGCCGGCCGGTGATAACGAAGCCCCGGAGCTGAAACAGCCGGATATTCCGCGTCAGCTTTTCGTTGGTGTAGGTCCTCACGACGCGCAGCCCGGTGCTGCGACGCAGCGCCGCCAATCGTTTTTCCACCCAACGCCACGCGCCTTTACCTTGAAACGCCGGATCGATGGAAAGCGTATCGATCATGATGTGATCGGGATGGATGAAGACAACGAGGAAGCCGACGACGTTGCCGTTGTCTTGTTCTTCCGCTATCTCGAGGTGCCCCTTTGCGATGAGGTCGGCATAGTCTTCGCGCCGGCGCATCGGAACGGCGCCGAGAACGCGGAAATGCGGTCGAAACGCCGCGTCGGCGCACCGTTCGATGAACGCGATATCGTCCATGGTTGCCGGGCGAATGCGACCAAACATGCGCGATTCCTTGTCTGCCTACTTCCCTTTCAGCGCCGCCGGCGCGCGGCGCGGCCAGGTGGCTATCGCGTCGGCGGCGACTACTGCGGCGCTACCGACCAGAAACACCGCCGACGTTCTTCTGATGCATTTTCGAAGCTGGCTTCGACTAGTGTCAACAGTCGCGACGCGGTCGTCGCGCGGTTCGCGTGATGGAACTTTGCGCGCTTCGTCGGATGCATACAGTCACGGCGTCGTATGAATTTATTAACGACGCGTCGATGTGAGTCGGCGCGCGGAAGCCGCACGATGGCATGCGCGCGAGGTGCATCGCGCGACTCGCAGTCGCTTCATAATCGCGCGATAAATTTTTCGGGCGCGTCGCGTCCGTCGTCTTGACGCATCGGAATCGATCTATTCACAATTCGACAACGTAGCCAGGAACGGCTTACGACTGGATAAGGGACTATCCACGATGACGCGGGCTGCTGTTTTTCCGTTTTCCTTCGTTCGTTGGTCCGGCAACCCTGTTCGCCCCCGACACATCGTTCGCGCACGACGGTGCGCAACCGCGACGGCGCCGTCGTTGCGGCGACGCGCCGGTTTGATTCGTCCGCGCGTCGAAAACGAAGCTCGGTTCATTTCCTGTCTGCGCTCCGGCGCCGCTCTAGGCGGCGTTCAACCATTCCGTTCGATCGATATTTGCCAAACAGGGGAATGTTCTCATGCTGCTAACGATGATGAAGGCCAAGCTGCATCGCGCGACCGTGACGCGAGCCGACATGCACTACGAGGGTTCGATATCGATCGATCGCGATTTTCTCGACGCGGCCGGGATGCTGCCGCATGAGCAGGTGGACGTGCTCAACATCACGACGGGGGCGAGGTTCACCACGTATACGATCGAAGCACCGCGGGGAACGAGAACGATCGGCATCAACGGCGCGGCGGCGCGTCTGGTGCAGGTCGGCGACCGGGTGATCGTTATTAGCTACTGCCAGCTTTCGCGCGAAGAGGCGCGCGCGCACGAGCCCACCGTCGTTCTGCTGCAGCAAGGGAACGAGATCGTGCGGACGCAGCGCGCACAGATAGCGTATCCCGAACCGCGTTGAGCGGCGCATCGAACTGCGCGGGCACACAGCGAGGGAGCAAAAGATGAAGCCTCTGGAAGAGATCGACGCGGCCGTCAAGGCGCTATTCAACGAACACCCGTTCACTTTCGGCATTTCCCGGCAAAACGTGGGCAGCGTCCTCGCGAACTATCTCGCGATGTCGCAGGCCTTTCCCTATCTGCAGGCGGGAGCGCAGGCGAATCTGATCCTGCAGGCGATGGATCGGAACATCCCGGTGCCGCTAGAAGTCGAATGGACGTCCGTCGTCGCGAACTTTTTGTGCTGGGACGAGACCGGCGGCCATCACATCTTGATGGAAGAAGGAATCGCGGCACTGCCGTCAATACTGAACACGCATTCGAATTTTCACGCGAACCATCTCAAGCGCGACATCGCCGCGCTGCTTGGTCGCGAGACGGCGCCGTTCTACTCCGCCGTGACCAAGCGCTACCTGAAGAACCTGTTCGACGGCCTGTCGTCTTGCGACCACTTGCGCCGCGCCGCTTACATGGTTGCGTTCGAGCAGCATGCCGGCGAGATGATCGAGGCGTTGTGGCGTTCGCTCGTCGCGTTATTCCCCGTGAATCGGGATGAGCTGGTCTACTTCCGGCTTCATGTCGGCGGCCACGATCCGGCCGAGGTGTATCACATCGAAATGACGCGGGCCATGATCGAGCGACTGATCAAGAGCGATGCGGATCTCGACGCTTTCCTGGAGCATTTTCTCGAAGCCTACTCGGATAACATCGCATGGTGCGACGCGATCAAGCATTTCGAGGATCGTGAGCCGCGCGCCGGCACGCGCCGCGCGGCATGGCTGGCGAAGGCCAAGCAGGCCGAACCCGCCGCGTTGGGGAAGAGCGCGTAGCGCCGTGTTGCGCGTGCGCGCGATGCCGCGGCGGTCGAAGGCGATTGTGTCCTGGCGCGTGCAATCGATCCCCTCCGGGCGGCACTCGATCCGTAACACCGTCCGCGCCGATGCAAGGGGGGTCTAGATGAACGTCGTCGCGTTCGCGGTTTTGCTCGCGAGTTTCGCCGTGATCATCGGTGTAAACGTACTGGTGTTCGGTCGGCGGCGGCGGACACTGGGCCCGGCGGCTATCGAAGCCGCAATCGCCGCCCAAGTCCCGGATTTCCGCTGCGGTCCGATTGTTCTCGCCGTGGACGGCGGCGGCGCCTTGGCACAAAGCTCCGTCGACGGCGCGATCTACTTGGTGGCCGTCCTCGGTCGCGGGTTCGTCACGCGCCGGCTTCGAAAAGAGCTGTTGCGTGCCGTGCGGCGCGACGGCGCCCGTCTGACGATTTGGCTCGCGGACTTTGCATTTCCGCGCGCACGCCTTCTGCTGGCCAACGAACGACTGGCGCACGAGTGGCAGGAGCGCATGAGGAGAGGTGAACGAGAATGACTTTCCCCGATATCGTGAAGTTGGCGACGCCGGTGTTGCTGGCATTCATAATCATCGAGATGATCGTCGCGCGCTGGCGCGGCCGCGGCGACTTCGAGGCGCGCGACACTGCGGCGAGCCTGCTGGTGGGACTCGGCAGCCTGGCTCTCGGCGGCGTATTCGCGTTCGTGTTCGTCGACGTCAGTCGCGTGCTCGCGTCGTTTCGGCCGGCCGGGATCGGCGAATCGTGGGGCGCGCTGGCGCTATGTTTCGTGATCGACGACCTCGGATATTACGGCTGGCATCGGCTGTCCCATCGCGTCCGATGGTTCTGGGCGGATCACGTGCCGCATCATTCTAGCCAGCACTTCAATCTTTCCGTGGTGTTCCGGCAAGCGTGGACAAGCGCGCTGACGCCGATTCTGATCATCCGCGCGCCGCTGCTGATCCTGGGGTTTCCGCTGCCAACGATCGTATTCACCGGCGGCGTCGTCGCCGTCTATCAATTTTGGATCCACACCGAAACCATCGAACGGATGCCCCGGTGGTTCGAGGCGGTGTTCAACACGCCGTCGCACCATCGCGTGCATCATGCGACCAATCCGCGCTACCTGGATTCGAACTACGCGGGCGTGCTGATCGTTTGGGATCGGCTGTTCGGGACATTTGTTCCGGAAGACCCCGCCGATCCGCCGCGCTACGGCATCGTCAGGAATCTCGGCACGTTCAACCCGCTCAGGATCGCGCTGCACGAGTGGGTGCAGATAGGTTTGGACATCGTGCGGGCGCGATCGCTAACCGAATTCGTCTGCTATCTGTTCGCGCCGCCCGGATGGTCGCCCGACGGCAGCCGAGATACGACGGATACCATCAAGGCGAGATGGCGCGCGACCGAGGAAGCCCGGTCTTCGGGCCGGTAGCGGCGCGCTCGGCACAGCCGGGGCCGCCGCCGCGCGCCGGCCGTTGGGTGGGTGTCGATCGCTGAACGCCGCCTCAATTGCCGACATATCGCAGCATCGCCGCGCCGACGACGTACGGCGCCCAGGAAACGAGCAGGAAGTACTGCCCGTTCGACAACTTTGTCTCGTCGCTGAGGTCGCGCAGACCGATCAGGTTGTCGCATCCGAAAACATGCGCGTATTTCGGCAGCGCGCCTTTGTAGACCTTGGAACCGGAAATGCCGGATGCGAGCCCGATCATGTCGAGATACATGTGGCTGCCGTTGGTGCCGAACACCGCGGTGATCTCTTTCGCCGACACCTGCGTCTGCCGGTAGACCCTGCTCGTCACCTCCTTCAGCGCCACGATGCCGGCCTGCAGATAGCGGGGAAAATTTGCGTCCGTCCATTGCATCGTCGTGAGGAACGGATCGGTCAGGCTTTCGGCTGCCAGGATTTCGAATTCACCGCTGTCCGAGGAGACGATGCACGAAGCCGCCCCGTCGCTGAAGAGCACCGTCGCTTGCGGCGCCAGCCGCGAGCCTTCGAAGTGGCGGCCGAACACGATCAGAAGAACGTTCTTTCTTCCGCCCTGTTCCTGCGTGACGAGATCGCCGGCGACTTTCAGCGCCGATCCGAGCACGCCGCAGGCCTGCAGCGACAGGCCGATGATCCGCGTTTTCTGAAAGCCGGCGCGGTGCAGCGCGCTCAAGAGCGCGAACTCTTCGTCGAGATCCCAGCGCGCGAAGGAGGGGCCGACGACGATCGCGTCGATTTGATCGGGACGCAGCCGCGCGCGTTCGAGTGTTTGCGACGCGCTCGCGAGACACATCTCCGCGATCGTTCGATCGTCGTCGCAGAAGTACCGCAGTCCGCGCTTTTCGAGCTCCGCAATGACGCCGGGGGCGACGTTTTCGCTTTGCTGAAGCGCGGACACGGGGAGAGTTTTGCCGACGCTGTAGGCGGCGGCGGACAGTCGGGCGAAAGTGGTCATGACGGCTCCGTCGGAGGGTTAGGCGGCTTGGCTCTCACGCGCAATCTCTTCGAAGTAGTTGCAGATCGCCGCGCGAATCGCGGTGCTTTGACTGAAGATTCCGAAATGGCCGCACCCTTCGATTTCGAGGTAGCGGCTGCGCGGAACCCGCGCGGCCGCTTCGCGGACCGGCCGCGCGGGCGTCAGCGCGTCGTCGGCGAAGGAAACGAACAGCGTCGGAACGCTCAGGTTCGGAAGCCGCTCCACGCAGCCGGCGTATTGCCCGACCGCGGAAAACAAGCCGCGCCGGCCGACCTCCGCGTGGTCTCGGCTTTTCAGGTACGCCGTCATCTTGCGGACGAGGTTGTCGTCGCACAGCTCATCGACGGTGAAGAGCTGCAGAAGATCGAGCGCAACGATGTAGTCGACCGGCAGCGTTTCGGGGCGGTCGTACAGCGCAAGCTCGGCGAGCGTCACCATCTTCACCCACGCGGTCTGGCGCAACGTGGTCGCGATCAACGCGAGACCCAATTTGCCTGCCGGCTGCTGCAATGCGAGCTCTTGGGCGACGAACGCGCCGAGCGACGCGCCGACGACGTAGCATTCGCCGATCTCGAGGGCGTCGAGCACGGCCCGACAGTCGGCGGCGAGCAGGTCGACGGTGTACGGCGGTGCGGTCACCGACGACGGCGGGATGCCGCGCGGGTTCACGATCAGCGCCTGGTAGCCCTTTTCGAGAAAGGCGGGGATGTATGCTTTTTTCCATGCCGCGATGTCCATACCGATACCGCCGATGAACATCACGACCGGGCCCGACCCCACCAGCTCGTACGCGATGTCGATGCCATTCGCCGAAACAGTGTTCACGTTTGCTCCTCTTGCGATGCGTCGCCGATCACCGTGCGCTCATGCGGTCGAGAGCTCGCGCTCCAGTAACGCAGTCTTGATGACGTTGCGTGGGATCTTGCCGCTCGACGTTTTTGGGAAACGGCCGGGCGGCAGGATGGAAACCGACGACACGCGCAGCCGGAACTCGCTGGTCACGACCGCGCGGATCGTGTCGGCGAGCTTGTCGCTGTCCAGACGGCGATGCTCGCGCGCGATTTCGGCGACGACCGCGATCGATTCGGGTTGGATTTCGTCGCTCTGAAACACCGCACAATACCCGCCGTGACGTATTTGCGGGTGCGCTTCCTCGATCACGCGCTCGATGTCCTGCGGGTAGTACTTGACGCCGCGCACGATGATGATGTCTTTGAGCCGGCCGCGGATGTAAACCTCGCCGTTTCGCGTCTCCGCGAGATCGCCGGTGCGCAGATATCGCGGTCCGTGCGCGCGGCCGGCGAGCGTCGCCCGAAACGTCGCCGCGGTATCGGCCGGATTCTGCCAATATCCCTTCGCGACGCTGCGCCCGGTGATCCAAACCTCCCCGATCGTTCCCTCCGGGCACGGCTCGCCGGTAGCCGGATTCACGATGACGAGGTCCTGGCCGGGAATGCTCGAACCGCAGCTGACGATCTCGGCCGCGGGCTCATCGGCGATGTCCTCCCGGTCCGCAGCAGCGATAAAGCATCGGGGGCTCCGGTCATTTTCCGGCACGCGGTCCTGCCCGGTCGCCATCAGCGTGTTTTCCGCGAGCCCGTAGCACGGGTGCAGCGCGCGCGCGTTGAAGCCGTAACGCTTGAACGTCGTCGCGAAGCGGCGCAACGTCGCGGGATTGATCGGCTCGGCGCCGTTGAACGCGACTTCCCAGCTCGAGAGGTCGATCCGATCGTTCTGTAGCTCGGCGGCGCGCCGTACGCACAGATCGAACGCGAAGTTCGGTCCGCCGCTGAGGGTCGCGCGCGTTTGCGCGATGCGCCGCAGCCATTGCAGCGGGCGCTGCATGAACACCGCGGGCGACATGAGATGGGATGGAAAGCCGACGTACAGCGGCTGCAGGATGCCGAGGATGAGGCCCATGTCGTGATACGGCGGAAGCCAGCTCACCATCGTCGAATCGCGGCTCGTCCGAAACTTCCGGCTCATCTCGTGGGAGTTATGGACGAGATTGTCGTGCGATACCATCGTTCCCTTCGGTGTGCCGGTCGAGCCGGACGTGTATTGCAGGAACACGAGGTCGTCGGCGCGCCGGTCCGTCATCGTGTCGGCAATGTAGCGATCCAAATCGTCGACTCGCACGGCTCCGTCCCGGACGGACGACAGGAACATCGGCTCGGCGTCGCGACAGAGGCTCGGCAGATGGGCCGCGCCGCCGGCGTCCGGCGCATCGAAGATTACGACGCTCGGTTCCGCGCTCGCGATGATATTTTCGGTGCGCGCGGCACGCTGGTTCTTACGCGGTGGATAGGCCGGTACCGCGATGAATCCGTGGATCCAGCAGCCGAGGAAGCTCGCGACGTAGTCGATACCCGGTGGGAGCAGCATGACGATGCGGTCGCCGGCACGGGCGTACGCGCCGAGGGCGGCGCCGATGTCGACGGCGCGCTGCAGGAGCTGTAGGTACGATACTTCGCGAACCGCGCCGGTATCGCTGATGAAGGAATAGGCTAACCGGTCGTGAGCGGTATTCAGCCGCTCGAGCAGCACATCCCTGAAATCTTTCTCCACGGGACCTCCCTTTCCTGATGCAGCGCGACATCGTGTCGCGCTCGGGCACTTCGACTTACTTTCCCGCCGCCTGCGTGGCCGCACCCTTGCCCACGCGTCGAGACTGAACCTGCGCTTTCGTTGGCCGCCACACGTCCCAGATGATTCCGGCTCTTTCCAAGAGCCCGATCATCATTCCGGAGATGTCGATCTCCCACCAGCGGAATCGGTTGGAGGCCGTGCGCGGAAACGCGTGATGATTGTTGTGCCACGACGCGCCGAGCGTGTACAGCGCGATCCAGGCGTTGTTGCGGCTCTCATCGTACGGAGCCTTGAAGTCCTTGGTGCCGAACATGTGACAAACCGAGTTGAGGCTGAAGATCGCGTGCGTCACCAGGAACACGCGGATCAGGCCGCCCCACAAGAGCGCGCTCCATGCCGCCGCCGCGGTGCCGGCGACGAGCCAGCCGATCACGGCGGGCAGCAACAGAAACGCCACGCCGAGTTGGAAATAGTACCGGTTGAGGAACGTCAAAAAAGGATTCCGATACATCGGCATCACATGCTGGATCCACGGCCCGAGATTGATGTTGGCCGGGTCGAACAACCAACCGATATGGCCGTAGACGAAACCACGTACGCCGCCGTGCAGCTCGTAGTGCGGCGAATGCGGGTCGCCTTCGGCGTCCGAGAACGCGTGGTGGCGCTTGTGCGTACCCGTCCACCAGATCACGCCGCCTTCGAACGTTACGGTACCGAGCACGGCGAGCACGTTCTCGAACCATTGCGAAGTTTTAAAAGCGCCGTGTGCGAAGTAGCGGTGATAGCCGATTTCGAGGCCGAACAGTGTCAGCAGGAAGAAACCGAGACACAGCCAAAGATCGAGCGCCGACGGGTAGATGCCCAGAAACGCGATCTGGTAGATCGCGAACAGCACGGCAGCCGTCGGGATGACGTGCGAAAACAGGACGACGACGATATTGAACCGGCGGTGCCGCTGCGACGCGGGACGCGGGTGGCGCAACAGGTGATCGCGATACGAATCTTCGAGCGGGAGCGGCTCGTTCACGGTCAGGCTCCCATTTTTTCCGCGAGCGTGTAGATATCCTCGTGGTCATACACCGCGTCGATGGTGATTTCGCGGCCGAGGCGATTCGTCAGCTCCGCGCAGATGAACGCCGCGAGCAGGGAATCCACGCCCAACGCATCGAAGCGTTTGACGTCGCGGACCTTAGTGACGCTTAGCTTTAACTCGCGGGAGATTAGCTCTTCGAGCCAGGCGATGATGTCTTGTTTCGTCCATGCTGCTTCTTTGACGTCCGTGTCCATGTGCTCGCATCCTTGTGTGCATCGATACTCATGCGTTCGCGCCGCGCGTCATCCTGACGCGCGGCAGGTTCCAGCTTTTCGACGTCGTTGCTAGGCCGCGGCCGCCGACGTGCTGCGCGTTTTTTGTCCGATGACAAAGAGCGACAGCAGCGCCGAGACGGCCCAAAGCAGCGACGTGAGATAAACCATGTTCGTGAACGCGACTTGCAGCTGGACCCCGTGGTCCGCAGCCGCCTGCGTCAGATTCAGCAAGCTTCCGCCGATGAAAGCTCCGAGCGCCGTTCCGATATAGATCAAAAAATTGACCGTGCCCAAGAACGAGCCGCGCGCCGTGGCATCGACCCGGGAGACAGCTTCGGCGTTCAACGTGGCCATGCGAAAGGACTCGCTCACCATGTAGCCGGTCGAGAGGATTCCCATTATCAACACGACGTCCTGCACGGTCGTCGGATAACTGACGACGAGTACGATCGACGTGATGATCGAAAGGCTCGCGAGCATGATGATGAGCTTGCTGCTCGCGCGGTTCTGGAGCTTCCCGGCGTACACGCTCGCGATGAACGCCAATACCGCGCCGACCGGATAGATCAACGAAAAGCCGTACGGCGGGAAATCGCGGCTCAGTAGCAGATACGTCGGACCGTAAGTGAAATACATACCGACGCCGAGCCGGATCATGAAAAACACCATGAGGAAGCCGACCAGCCGCGGTTCGCGCAGAAAGGAGACATATCGGCTCAGCGTGGCGAGGACCGCTCCTTTTGCCGCTTGCTGGCTGACGCCGCGGTTCACCAGGCCGCCGAGGCTCACTAGACCGACGCCGACCGAAAAGAGGCCGAAGGCGATGAACACCGCGCGCCAGCCGAGCGTGGACTGCATGAGGGCGACGGCGATCGGCACGCCGAGCGCGATGGCGCCATACAGCGCGCCGGACACGAGCCCGACGACGCCGCCGCGCTCGCGCATCGCGAAGTAGTCGCCGATATAGGCGAGCGCGCAAAAAACCAGCGGGCTGAACGCGACGGCGCTCAGGACGCCGGTCAGATAAAACGATTCGAGGCTGCGTGATTGCGAAAACAGGCACAGGGCCGCGCCGTTCAGGATCAGGAACAGCGTCAGCATTTTCTTTCGGCCGTATCGGTCCGAAATAGGACCGACGAAAAGCGAGGCGACGCCCACGACGATCGATTGCAGGCCGATCAACGTGCCGACCGTCGTCACGTCGGTGCCCAGATCGGCGGCGATATTGCGCACCATGATCGGTAGAATCAGCGGCACCAAATAGCCAAGAAATCCGGCGCAGAAGAGTATCGCGCGTATAACGGTTCCATTTCCCGCAGCAGCGTCAGAAGTCACTTGTGTCACCCCTCCTTTGATCTTCGGAATCAAGCCCGAGCCGAAAAGAGGTTCTCGCGCACGGGCGTTCTTTACAGTGTTGACTCGTCGGTCGCGTAACACGCCGAATATATTTTTTGCGTCCACTCGTCGAGCGGGCAGATCCACGCGAGCGGCAACGTTTCCACCGGAAGCACCCGTTCGAAAATGGATTCGAATTCCGCCGCTAACAACACCAGACCGGTCGACGTGAGTCCGAGGCCGTCGAACAGCATTGCCGAGCCGACCACGTTTTCGGGTGGAACATTCGGCAGGGCACTGCGGACAAGCTGGAGGAATGCGGCGTTGAATTCGTCCCTGGACATACCAATTACCTTTTTCAATCGGGCCGGCAGGAAACGCTAACATGCCAGAAGCTATCTGGTGATGCAATGCTAACACTTGATGACGTTGGTTCGATGCCGCACGCGCGACGCCACGATTGCTGTGCCGCTGTCAGCAGCGCTGCGAAAAAATTTCGAGCGCGTTTAGTTGGTCCAGGATGCAGCAATGTTGAAGTGACGCGCGCGTACCGCAATCAGTCCAAATGCGCTATTCACAACGCGCGATGTTGTTAGGCTAGAATCGCGGGCAAGGGAAAAACGAAAAATGCGACCAGGGATTCGGCGCCTTTCGTGTTATCGCTCGGTTTTTGCGCTGTGCGGCGTATGCAACGGTGCGACATTCGTCGCGCATTTTTTCGCGCTCGCATGACGCCGCGCTACGTCTGTCGGCTGGCACGCCGCGAAGAGCTCAAGAACGTCCTGGTATCGAGCGAGTACGGCGGCGCGTTCGACTTTTTTTTGAAGCCCCGTTTCCGGTCCCACGAAAATTTTCTCGCCGAAATGGAGGACGCCGGCAAGCTCTGCGCCTTCTGCGTTGCTCTCGACGACAGCGGCCGGATTCTCGGCTGGGCCTGCTGCTTCAAATTTCATGAGCGCGCGGGATATTCCGGCGTGGTGCAGCTCGCGCTGCAGGTAAGGGAAGCGGACATCGGGAATACCGTCAGCGCCGACCTGTACCGGCTATGCGAGGCGGAATGCCGGCGTTGCGGCGTGCACACAATCGTGAGTTTCGCGCACAGTCGCATTCCGAATCTCATTCCTTGGCATCATGCGAACGACTTCGCCGCCTGCGGATATATCGATCTCGCACCGTCGGATAGATTGCACGTGTTCTACCGGAAACTGGCGCATGATCAGATTGGCTAGGCCGGGAGACGCGCCTATCATGGCCGATATTTACAACCAGGCGATCGCCGACCGGGTGCACGCGAATTGCGACATCCCGCAGACGAGCGACAAGTTCCTCTCGATCTACTTTTCCGGCAGCGAACGCTATGTCGCGCTCGTGCACGAGCGCGACGACGGTGCTATCGCCGGATGGGGCGCACTCAAAAAATTCTCGGCGCGGCCGGACGACGAGACGATTGCGGAAGTGGCGGTTTACATCCGGCGCAACCAGCGCTCGGCGGGTCTCGGCATCCGCTTGCTGCGCGCTTTGATCCGGCACGCCGAGAACGCCTCGTTCCGATCGCTGATCGCGATCATTTTGGGAGAGAACGTCGAAAGCATACGTGGCAGCCAGTCGTGCGGATTCGAAGAGCGGGTGCGGATTCCCGCCATCGCCAACATGTATGGCCGTTACGAAGACATTGTATGGATGCAAAAAGCGCTAACCGGAGGGCGGTCATGACACTAGCGGTGGACAGTTCGTATCAGCTCGGGACGTTTCGCGACAACGAGGACTCGCTGCGGCGGCTGAAGACTCAGGCCGGCATCGTGCTCGACATTGAATTCGAGCATATGGCGCAGGCCGGATTGCGCCGGCAAGCGCGCGTGATGGACCTCGGTTGCGGCCCCGGCATCATCGCGACGCAAATCGCGAAGCGCGCCAACCCGAGACGGCTGGTGGCGGCGGACTGTAACGACATCAGTTTGGCGGAGACGCGGCGTCAGCTGAGCGCGGCGGGGGTCGTCGATGCGGAGGTCATGAACCTGAACGTCTACGATCCCGACCTCGCGCGTGTCGCCGGCGAATTCGATTTCATCTATTCACGCCTGCTGTTCCAGCATCTGTCCGATCCGCTCAACGCCCTCGTCAACATTCGCGGCTGTCTCGCCGAGCAGGGGCGCTTCTGTATTTGCGACATCGATGACCGGTGGCTCGGCATGGCGCCCGAAGTGAAAGAGTTCCGCTCGTTCCTGCAGCGCGTCGCAAGCGCCCAGGCGGAACGGGGCGGCGACCGCCATGTGGGCAGCAAGCTCGCGCATTACCTGAAGCGCGCCGGCTACGCCGATATACGCAGCTCCATGCTGCTCCTCACCACCGATCTCATCGGCAAGGACGCCTTCTGCGACCTGATTTTCGGGTACAAGCTCGAGGTGGTGAGAGCGGCGGAGGTCGAGATCGCGCGCGACGAGATGCGCGCGATCAAGAATGGAATTTTTACGGAAGACGGTTGGGCGGGCGTCGGGGTCTTTTTTGTATCCGCCCAAAACGACACAAAGGAGACGAAGCATGAAAGGTAAAGCCGAACAGCCGGGTAAGCCGGCGATCGATCCCACCGCGTTCGTCGCGCCGAACGCGGTCGTCGTCGGCGACGTGACGATCGGACCGGAGACGGTGATTTCCTACGGCGCGGTGCTGGTCGCCGAAGGCGGGCGGATCGCCGTCGGGAAAAACTCGGTGGTCATGGAAAATGCGGTGATTCGCAGTACGCGCTTCAACGACTGCGTCATCGGCAACAACGTGATCGTCGGCCCGCACTGCCACTTGAGCGGTTGCCGCATCGAGGACGAAGTCTTCATCGCGACCGGGGCGTCGGTTTTCAACGGCGCGCACGTGAAAAGGCACTCGGAGCTGCGCATCAATGCGATCGTTCATTTGCGCACGGTCCTCGAAGAGGAAAGCACCGTGCCGATCGGCTGGATCGCGGTGGGAGATCCCGCGCGCTGCTTCCCGCCCGACAAGCACGAGGAGATTTGGGCGATTCAGAAGCCGCTCAATTTCCCCGAGTACATTTTCGCCGTGCCGCGCGAGAGCGACTCGCCGGACAGCCCCGTCAAGCAGATGACCGACAAGTATTCGAAATATTTGCTGCGTCGTCACGCCGAGCTGAAGGGGTGAGCGGGTCGGGCGGCGATGAGGATCATCGACGGACACACGCACATCGCCTCGACGCGCTTCGTGCCGCAGTCGTTCATGGAGGGCGTTGCGGATAACGTCGTCGAGCAGATGCATCTCGCGCCGGTGCGCGTGTCGCGCGCGCGTGTTCTCGATCGCCTGCTCGCCGACTACCACGATCACGACGGCGGCATTCAGATTCGTGAGATGGACAAGCTCGGCATCGAGAAGGCCGTCGTGTTGCTGCCGGATTTCACTTACGCCCTGCCGGACGGCCCGCTGACCATCGCCGAGATGTTCCGCGAGCACAAGGATATCCTGCAGCGGCATCCGAACCGGTTCGTCGTGTTCGCGGGCGTCGATCCACGGTGGGGCAAAGACGGCTTCGATCTCTTCGTGGAAGGCGTCGAGCGCTACGGCTTTCGCGGACTGAAGCTTTATCCGCCCTGCGGTTACCGGCCCGACAGCGATCTGCTCACCCCGTACTACGAATATTGTCAGGCGCATCGATTACCGGTGCTACTGCATATCGGCGCAACGTCGCCGGCTCTTTCGTTCAGTGAAGCGATGCCGATGCACGTCGATGCGCCCGCGCGAAAGTACACCGAGATCCCGTTCATTCTCGCGCACGGCGCGGTCAACTATGTGGAGCAATGCGTACAGCTCTGCAAATATCGGCCCAACGTCTATCTCGACCTGAGCGGCGCGCAACACAACCTGAACGATGTGGTGCGCCTGTGCTCGAGCGGCATAAATCACAAGTGCATATTCGGAACCGACTGGCCGATCAACAATATCGCCAGCGTGAACAAGCGCCTGATCGCCTTGTTCTCCAACGAGGCCGATGTCAAGCCATATATTTCGCTGCGAGAATCCGAGTTGGTGCTTTCCGGCAATATCGAACGTCTGCTTTCCCGCGTCCGCATCTGATTTTTCCGTTTCTTTAGTGGTTTCGCGCACGTCCGCGCACGCGACGCACCGCGCGTCTTCGGCAAATTTTCCGCTCTGTGCTGTGATGGCGCCGCGGCGCTGCCGTCGATTCGCACGGCGCGTCGATACGTGGTGCTCGAACACGTCGCACTCTTTTGGGTATCGCTAATTCATTTCGACGATGCGCGCACGCTACAACTCAGTGCAGCCGCCCATCGTTTCGCACGGCGAATTGTTTTCGCGTTTTTATCAAATGCAGAGAAAACTTTTTTCGATGCGCTCGCTGCTAATCGTTTTCGATTGCGCCGAACAACTTCGCCGTTTGCGCTATTGTTTTTTTCAACTGACGATGACTATGATGCGATCGATGCGTTGATCGACACGAAACCAGGTCAACGCATAGATTTTCAGGAGCAGTATTCAGGAGCAGTACGAGTCATGGAGCGACTCTCACCTTGTCCGACCACGTCGAGCTCAAGAATCTCGTCGATGTTCTGAGCGATCGCAAAGATCGGCGCGTCGTTTTTTACGACAAGAAGCGCAACGCGAGCGTTACATTCGCCGAGCTGCATGCGCAGATAACGCGCGCGGCGCAGGCGATCGCATCGATGGGTGTCGCGCCGGGTCATTGCGTTGGCGTCATCGCGGAAAACGGTTGCGACGCGCTGCTCGCGGACCTGACGCTGCTGAAGCAGAGCTGTACCACCGTGCACATGCCGGAAGGCGCGGCGAGCGACATGCTGAAGCTCGTCGGCCATGGTCGTCTCGATTTCGTGTTGACGAGCGAGCGCTACCGCCACGTGCTCGACCGTGCCGACTTCGCCGAAGTCGGAAAACTTTCCGGCCTCTCGGTCTTCAAGCGCACCGCGGCCGGCGACGTGCTCTACGCCGGGCTCAAGGACGTCTCCGCTGTCATCTTTTCCTCGGGGACTTCCGGCCGGATCAAAAAAATCCTGGTGAACGACGTCGGCGTGCTCTACAACGCCGGCGTCTTCTTTTCGGCGCTGGGAGCGAAGCCGGACGATGTCTTTCTCATCTTCTTACCGCTCTCCAACTATCAGCAGAAGCTGCTGATCTACGGCTGCATCCTGTTCGGAATCAACGTCTGTTTGACGGACGCGGCCAACGTGCTGAGCGCCCTCAAGGCGATCAAACCAACGCTGTTTCTCGCGCCGCCGGTCTTCTACGAATCCGCCTGGCGCGTCGCACATATCCCGCCGCCGACGAGCGATGCCGCCGGCGACGTGGCGACCGTCGCCGAGCGGTTGCGCGCGTATTTCGGCGGCCGCACGCGCATGATGTTGTCCGGGATGGCGCCGATCGCGCCCGAGATCCTGCGCGGCTTTCGCGACGCCAATGTGCCGTTGTACGAGGCGTACGGGATGACCGAGTACGGTCCGATCGCCGCGAACCTGCCCGCGCGCGACCGCATCGGCTCGGTTGGGCGCCCGCTCGTCGAAGGCAGCGTCTCGATCGGCGCCGGCGGCGAAATCATCGCCCGCTCGCCATATCCGTTGACGCGCGGATATCTCGACGAACCGGCCGATGAGGAGGCCCAGGTCTATCGCGACGCGCAGCGCATCGCGACGGGAGACATCGGCCACTTCGACGAGCACGGATACTTGTTCATCCACGGACGCAAGAAAGAAACGATCGTGACGTCGTCGGGGCACAAGGTGCACCCGCAGCTCGTCGAGCGCGCATTTTACGAACTGCCGTTCGTCAATCACGCGGTGCTGATGGGCAACGGCATGGCGCACCTCGGGTTGCTGATCATGGTGGAGAACCTGGTCGCAGGCGCCGAGCAGTCGATCGTCGCAAAAATCAACGAGCTGAACGACGGCGTCTGCGCGTCATCCCCGATCAGGAAATGGCGGCTGCAGACCGGGAAGTTCACGCCCGAGGACGGACTGCTGACCCGTAACTTGAAGCTGCACCGGGACAACATTTTCGAGAAGTATCAGAAGTTGGTGTTTTCGTAGCGGGCAGCGTTCGACCTGCGATTCGTCGTCATGTTTGCGGACCCATCAGGAGAATTCCAATGAATGCAGTAACCGAGGCGGTGAGCAAGGGAATGCAAGAGGACTACGGCCTTTCCGACGAAGAAATCGATTTCTTCTTCAAGAATGGCTACATCAAACCGTTCAAGCTTTACGAGCCGGAGGAAATGGACGCGCACTGGAAAACCGTGCGGCTGCAGGTCCTGAATCGGAAGAATGCGGTTTACAAGAACAACCAGTTTTCCAACGAGAAGAACAACAACCTCGCCAACTACGACAGGCATTTGGATATCCCGTTCCTCGGACGCCACGTCTGCCATCCGAAGATCGTGCACAAGGTTCGCAGCGTGATGGGGCCGAACCTGCTCTGCTGGCGCACCGAGTTCTTCTCGAAGTATCCGGGCGACGCCGGGACCGACTGGCATCAGGCGAATACGTTTGCCGGCGTCGCCGGCCGCCCGCACATCATTTGGCCGGATGACTCGGGACGGCGGGGAACCTTGACCGCATGGACCGCGTTCACCGACGCGATGAAGGACACCGCGTGCCTCGCGATCGTTCCGGGCACGCACAACATGATGCACTACGACGAAGAAAAGCGGCTGATCTACAACCCGGAGAAGAACAACAACGTGATCAAGAACGGCGTGCACCGCGGTTTGTGGGGATACGACTACCGTGATCTTCAGATCGATCCGAACTGGGCGCCGGATGAATCGAAGGCCGTGTATTTCGAGATGAAGCGCGGCGAATGCGTCATCTTCTGGTCCACGGTGCTGCATTCTTCGCTCCCTCACTTGGGGCTGAGCAAGGAAATGCGCCTCGGCTTTTCCGCCCGCTATGTTCCGCCCGAAGTGCTGATTCATCCCGACACCGATGTGCTGACGGAGTTCGGCGGTGAGGTGAGCTTGGAACACTACGGCGCCGTCGTCGTGGCGGGAGAAAACAAGTACACCCACAACCGAATCCGCGACAAGAACATGCTCGGCGAACCGTTCATTCCGGCGTGCTGACGGGCGGAGCTATCGCAGTAGCCGGCGGACAGGAACAGGGAGTGCAGGGATGCAGGCGGTGATCGAATCGCTCGCGTATTCGCTCGGCGAATCGGAGCACGCGTATAGCGAGGTGGTGAATTTTCAGGAGTTCCTGAAGGCGAACGGCTACCCCGATAAGCCGGAGCTGTTCGGTTGGGGCAAGTATCGCAAAACCGCGGCGGACATATTCGATCTCGGCATCGCTTCGGCCAGGAAGACCTTGGCGAGCAGCGGGCTGTCCCCCGCGGATATCGATTTCGTCTATTTCTGCTCGACCTGTTTCCCCGGAGACGAGATCGAGCACATCAAGTTCAACGTCAAGCTTCTCAAGGAACTGCAACTCACCAACACCTTCCCGGTCGGGTTCACGCTCAACAACTGCGCCAGTTTTCTGAGCGCCATTGTGATGGCCGTGAACATGGTGAGAACGGGAGCGTACAAGAACATCCTGATCATCACCGCGGACAAGGTTTACGACGAAAACATCCGCTTCAACAATTTTGCGTTGTTGAGCGACGCGGCCGCGAGCTGCATTGTCACCAGCCGCAACGTCGCCGGTTACGAGCTGGTCGCGGACAGATTTCGCGCGAGCGAAGACCCGATCCACAGCAACCGCGGCAAAGACGACTCGGCGCTCTATGCGCGCGTGCTCCGGGAGATCATCGATCAGGCCGGCGTGAAGGTCGGGCAGGTCAGGAAGGTATTTTGCAGCAATATCTTCAGATCCATCACCCAGCTCAAGGAAATGAAGCTCGGCTTCAGCAAGGGCCAGCTGTTTCTCGACAATGTACCCAAGTACGGACATTGCTTTTCCGCGGACACCTTCATCAATTTGATCGATTACGGCAGCAGCAACCCGGCGTCCGACAGCGATCTGTACATGGTGTCGGTCGACGCGCCGAACCTCAGAGCGAGCGTCTTGTTGCGCCGCACCGGCGGATGAGGCGGCGCAGGAGCGAGGTCGAGTTGCGTATCCGGAGTGCTTTTCATCGATATGGAGAAATGTCATGAGCGCTATCGCTGACGAGGTTCTCAACGGGAATTCCGTGCACCAGGAGGCGGTGAACACCATCCTCGCGATCTGGAAGAACGTACTGAGCAAGAACGACGTCGGCCCGGTCGAGGATTTCTTCGATCTCGGCGGCAATTCGATGCTGCTGCTCTCGATGCTCGAAATCGTGCAAGAGAAATTCGAGCGTGTCGTCAGCATGGACGATCTTTCGGAAGGTGTGACCGTGGAGCGGATTGCGACTCTCGTGACTGCGAAGGCGTAGCGCATTCGTGCGGCTCGATGCGTCGCGCAGCGGCGCCGTCTGGTCCGCTTCCGGCGTGGAGCAAGTATGGCGAGAGATGGGAAAGATATGAGAAGGGATCGGTCCAGGGAGCAGGATCATGCGTGAGTTCATCGACCCCCGGGGCAACGCGATCAGGGCTTTAGATGCGGACGAAATTCCCAAGCTTGAAACCGCGCTGGTCGGCATGCTGGGGATGGAGTACGACCCGCTCGAGCATCTGCGGCGGAAGGAGGATACGCGGCGAACGCCCGCCTCCTTCTTTCTCGAATGCGTGGTCCGCCTCGCCAGCATGGAGAACCAGCAGATCAACGCGTGCCGGGAGATTCTCGCGATCATCGAAGCGCGAGATCTGTGTCGGCTGGAGTCGGAATGGCTCCACTTCGGCGCGTGCAAGAAATGGGCGGCTCAGGACTTCGAGGGCGCACATGCGGATTGGCGTCGGCTGCTCGGCATCGCGCCCCGGGATATTCTGGCCCTGTACGGCATCCACATGCTCGAATTCAACATGGGCTGGTCGTCGCGCATGAAGGAAACCATGCGACTGGTGTCGGCTGCGTGGCATCCGGGGTCGCCGTTGTTCGGCTACGTCAAAGGCATCGAGGCGTTCGCGCTCACGGAGAACGGCCAGCACGAGGACGCGTGGATCGCCGCCGCGCGGGCGCTGCACGAGAACCCGCGCGACATCTACGCGTTTCACGCCGCCTGCCACGTTCACTACGAAACGGGGCGTTACGAAGACGCGATCTTGTGGATGAACGACCGCCGCGGCGATTGGGCGGACAACCGTGGCATGCGCATTCACATTTGGTGGCACCACGCGCTCTTCCAGTTCTACATGCTGGATGTCGAAAAAGTCTTCTGCATCTTCCGGGAAAAAATCAGAGACAAGAACGATCCGGACGGTTACGAAGACCTGGACGCGGTCAGCTTGTTATGGCGCTTGTCGCTGATCGGCATCGACGTCGGCGAGCTGTGGCAGGAAGTCGCGCAGTACTGGATGCCGAGCATCGATCAATCGCAATACTGGTTCAACGACGTGCACGCGATGATGGCGATGGTGAGCTCGAATCACGGCGTGCTCATCCAGCGGATTCTGCGCCACGTCGCGAACAATTACCGCAAGGTGCCCAAGGTGGCGGCGGTGACGAAAACCGTTTGCCAGGGCCTCATCGACTTCGGTCACCATGATTATGAGAGCGCATACGAGACGATTATCGGAGTCCTCGGTAGCGTGTCCGAAATCGGCGGCAGCAACGCGCAGCGCGATTTGCTGGAAATGACCGCCATCGAGGCGGCGCTGCGCTGCGGTCGCAAGAGCCAAGCGCGCCGGCTGATAAGCAACGGCCGCAGTCTGCGCCATGCGTCGCCGCTGCGCGATCTATACCTCAAACGGGCGGACGCTCCTGACCACCGTGTGCTGCAGGGCGCCGTGGCCACGCAAGGAGCCGCTGACGTCCGCTGACCGCGCTTGGTCGCCAGATGGTTAAGGGGTCTGGTTAAGGGGTCGGAGTGATTAAAACACGCCCCTGGCGCACCGGTCGACCGCGCCTTGCCTCCCCGACTGATCGCCCGAGCGCTGCTTCAATACCTTCCCGGAACCGGTCGTTACCGAGCGGATAGTTGTAAGCGAGAGAGCGCCGAATTTGATGAACATCTTCACCCGGAAGATGACATTTGAACAGTTCGCGGTACCGTCGAAGCCGTTCTTCTCGATCGGGCGCAATAGCCTCGTAGAGCGGATGATCAGTAATCAACCGATCGGACTTGCCCCAAGCGTGCCAGTGATACGAGGACCATCGGTACCGCTCGGGTCTGGAAACCATACCCGCCGTGACCGGGTTCATTTCGATGTAGCGATAGCAGGTAAGGAGATATTTCTCCGCTTGCACAAGACTCGCCTTGTGTCGTCCTTCCCAGAGGGTGCCGCTGCGCCGATAGGTGCGGTTGACGTATAGCACGTAGAGCCGCGCGAGATGTTGCATGAGCCGCGAAATGCCGTGGTTGTCCGCCGGGGTGAGCAGCAGATGCACATGGTTCGTCATCAAGACGTACGCGTGCAGTTTGACGTGGTAACGATGCAGACCTTGTCCCAGGCATTCGAGATAAAACGCGTAATCGTCGTCGGTAAAAAAGCAGGTGGCGCGATTGTTTCCGCGCTGCACGACGTGAGCGGGAACCTCTGGCAGGTACATTCGGGGTTTACGCGGCACGGCCTTTGAATCCGTTCCGATTCACTGCCGCGCACGCTAGAAAGATATTGCCTGACCGTCAATTGACCGATGGTGCGGGGGAGAAGCAATC
>JBJMVQ010000047.1:0-94020 GCA_045810625.1 Sulfurifustis sp. | reverse complement strand
TTCCGGCAAACCTTGCCGCCGGCTCAACTGCCGCATGCCGCGTTCCAAGCCTTCCAAAGTCAACGGATACATCCGGTTGTTCATCATTTTGCGGATGATCGTGATCGACTCGGTGTAGCCCCAGTGCTTCTCCGGCTCCGGATTGAGCCAGATCGCCGACGGATATTTTTCGAGCAGGCGCTGCAACCAGGTTTCGCCGGGCTCTTCGTTCCAATCGTCGACGCTGCCGCCGCGATAAAAGATTTCGTACGGGCTCATGCTCGCGTCGCCGATGATGACTAGCTTATAGTCGTGGCCGTACGTACGCATGATTTGCGGAAGCGTCAGGCGCTCGTTGTAACGGCGTTGGTTGTCGCGCCACACGCTTTCGTAAAGAAAGTTATGGAAGTAAAAGTATTCGAGGTGCTTGAATTCGCTGCGCACCGCCGAGAACAGCTCTTCGCTCACGCGGATGTGATCGTCCATCGAGCCACCGACGTCGAAGAAGGCGAGAACCTTCACCGCGTTGTGCCGCTCGGGCACCATTTTCAGATCGAGCCAGCCCGCGTTGCGCGCTGTTGATTTGATCGTATCGTCGAGGTCGAGCTCCTCGGGCGCGCCTTGGCGCGCGAACTTGCGCAGCCGGCGCAGCGCAAGCTTGATGTTGCGTGTGCCGAGCTGTAGCGAGCCATCGAGGTTGCGGTACTCGCGTGCGTCCCAGACTTTTATGGCACGGCGCTGACGCGATCCTTCCTGGCCGATGCGTATGCCTTCCGGGTTGTAGCCGTAGGCGCCGAACGGCGACGTGCCGCCGGTGCCGATCCACTTGTTACCGCCCTGGTGCCGCTGCTTTTGCTCTTCGAGCCGCTGGCGCAACGTTTCGAGGAGCTTTTCGAGACCGCCGAGCGCTTTGATTTCGGCCTTTTCCTCGTCGGTCAGGAGCCGCTCGAATTCCTTGCGCAGCCAATCGGCGGGAATGTCCTTGAACATCGCCTCGGCGAGGCTCTCGATTCCCTTGATGTACTCGCCGAACACGCGGTCGAACTTGTCGTAGTGCGTCTCGTCCTTCACCAGCGCGCTGCGCGCGAGGTAGTAGAATTCGTCGACGCTCCCGTACGCGATGTGCGCCTTCATCGCCTCGAGCAGCGCGAGAAACTCGGTGAGGGTCACCGGGATCTTTGCCGCGCGCAGCTTGAGGAAGAGGCGGATCAGCATCAGGCGTTACGCCGTGCCATGAACGCGAGACGTTCGAAAAGCTCGACGTCCTGCTCGTTCTTGAGCAGCGCGCCGTAGAGCGGCGGAATCGCTTTCTTGCGATCGGAGCGCAAGGCCTCGGGCGGTAGATCCTCGGTGAGCAGCAGCTTCAACCAATCGAGCAGCTCCGAGGTCGACGGCTTTTTCTTGAGTCCCGGCACTTCGCGAATCTCGAAAAATACTTCAAGGGCTTCCTTGAGGAGCGTCTTCTTGATGTCCGGGAAATGCACGTCGATGATGCGCCGCATCGTTTCTTCGTCGGGAAAGCGGATGTAATGAAAGAAACAACGGCGCAGGAACGCGTCGGGCAGCTCTTTTTCGTTGTTGCTGGTGATGATGATGGCGGGGCGGTGGTGCGCCCGTACCAGCTGCTGCGTCTCGTAAACGTAGAACTCCATGCGATCGAGCTCGCGCAGCAGATCGTTCGGGAATTCGATGTCGGCCTTGTCGATTTCGTCGATCAGCACGACGGCGGGCGATTCCGATTCGAACGCGCCCCAGAGCGGACCCTTCTTTATGTAATTCGCGATGTCGTGCACCTTCGATTCGCCGAGCTGCGAGTCACGAAGGCGCGACACTGCGTCGTACTCGTACAATCCCTGCTGCGCTTTGCTGGTCGATTTGATGTGCCACTGAAACAACGGACGGCCGAGAGCGCGCGCAACTTCGATGGCCAGCATGGTTTTCCCGGTGCCCGGTTCGCCTTTCACCAGGAGGGGACGCTGCAGGGTGACCGCCGCGTTCACCGCCAGAGTGAGATCATCGGTAGCGATGTAGGAATCGGTGCCGGTAAAACGAGCCATGTAGTCCCCTCGGTATGAAGTATTTTTTGCCCGCCTCTGCGGGGTGCCAAGTATAACATCGTGCCTACTGGCACCGCCCGCACGCCGTCGAGTATTCCACCATGCGGCGCGCGCGGCCCAAGCGGAAATACGATATCCTTAGCGGCCTTTTCAAAGACCCGCGCGCCGCGCCGGGCGCAGCAACACACCCTGAGGAGCAAGCGTAAAGATGTTCAGCCGCAATATGACTATCAAGGGCTTCGACGACGAGCTGTGGGGCGCGATCGTTCACGAGGCACAACGTCAGGAAGACCATATCGAGCTGATCGCGTCGGAGAATTTCGCAAGCCCGCGGGTGCTGGAAGCGCAGGGGACGGTGCTGACGAACAAGTACGCCGAAGGGTATCCCGGTAAGCGCTACTACGGCGGTTGCGAATACGTGGACATCGCCGAGCGGCTGGCGATCGATCGCGTAAAGCAGCTGTTTGGCGCCGCGTTTGCGAACGTGCAGCCACACTCGGGCTCGCAGGCGAACGCGGCCGTGTACCTTGCGTTGTTGCAGCCGGGCGACACGGTGCTTGGCATGAGCCTCGCGCATGGGGGACATCTAACGCACGGGGCGAAAGTCAACTTCTCGGGCAAGCTCTTCAATGCGGTTCAGTATGGCGTCGACGAGCGTGGGCTGATCGATTACGACCAGGTCGAGCGGCTCGCCGCCGAGCACAGACCGAAGATGATCATCGCCGGTTTCTCCGCGTACTCACGCGTCGTCGACTGGCAGCGGTTTCGGCAGATTGCCGATCGGGTCGGCGCCTATCTCTTCGTCGACATGGCGCACGTCGCCGGTCTGGTCGCCGCCGGGCTCTATCCGAATCCGGTGCCGATTGCCGACGTAACAACGACCACGACGCACAAGACGCTCCGTGGCCCCCGCGGCGGCGTCATCCTGGCCAAAGCCAATCCCGACATCGAAAAGAAGCTCAACTCGCTCGTATTCCCCGGCACTCAAGGCGGTCCGCTCATGCACGTGATCGCCGCCAAGGCGGTCGCGTTCAAGGAAGCGCTGGAACCGAGTTTTAAGGAGTACCAGCGGCAGGTGCTCGCGAATTCGCGCGCGATGGCGCAGGCCGTCGTCGACCGCGGCTACGACGTCGTCTCAGGCGGGACGGATAACCATCTATTTCTGCTGAGCCTCATCAAGAAGGGCCGGACCGGCAAGGATGCAGAAGCGGAGCTGGGGCTGGCGAACATCACGGTGAATAAGAACGCGGTGCCGAACGATCCCCAGCCGCCGATGGTAACGAGCGGCGTCCGCCTGGGAACGCCGGCGGTGACGACGCGCGGGTTCAAAGAGACGGAGTGCCGCGAGCTGGCAGGTTGGATGTGCGATCTGCTCGACCACCTGGGCGATGCTTCGGTTCGGGGCAAGGTCAAAGCCAAAGTCCTTGATATTTGCCGCCGTTTCCCGGTCTATGAGTCGCAGGGACGAGCATCGTAGCGAGGCCGCGCATCGCGCCCGGCCGGTCGGTCGGGCCGAACGTCGCAGCGTTCGACAAACGCCCTTTCCGTAGTGTGAGAAGAGCGCTACCATACTAATGAAGGGTGCGCGTGGGGATCGCGCATAACATCGGGCTTAAAAAAACGGAGCCGTATTGAAGCCGACCGACATTAAGAATCCGGACTATTTTCACCGGGTCGTCGATTGTCAGTGGGCGTGCCCGGCTCACACACCTGTACCGGAATACATCCGGTTGATCGCCGCGGGTCGCTACAGCGACGCCTACATGGTCAACTGGAAGTCCAACGTTTTCCCTGGAATCCTTGGCCGAACCTGCGACCGTCCGTGCGAGCCTGCTTGTCGTCGTGGGCGCGTCGAGGAACGCAACAGCGAGAAGGCCGAACCGGTCGCGATCTGCCGCTTGAAGCGCGTCGCCGCGGACTACAAAGACGACATCCGCGAGTTCCTCCCAAAGCCTCCCAAACAAAAGAACGGCAAGCGCGTCGCGTGCGTCGGCGCCGGTCCCGCGTCGCTTACGGTCGCGCGCGATCTCGCGCCGCTCGGCTATAGCGTAACGGTGTTCGATCAGGATCCGCGCGCGGGCGGCATGATCTGGTCGCAGATTCCGCGCTTTCGTCTGCCGCTCGAGGTGATCGACGAAGAGGTCGGTTACATCTTGAACCTCGGCGTCGAATTCAAAGGCGGCGTGAAGATCGAAAGCATGAAAGCGCTGCTTGGCCAAGGTTACGACGCCATCTTCATCGGCTCTGGCGCGCCACGCGGGCGCGATCTCGACGTTCCAGGCCGCAAAGAAGCGGCGGCCCACATTCACATCGGCATCGATTGGCTATCGTCGGTGTCGTTCGGCCACATTAACAAGATCAGCAAGCGCGTCATCGTGCTCGGCGGCGGCAATACTGCGATGGATTGCTGTCGCACGTCGCGCCGTCTCGGCGGCGAGGACGTGAAGGTCATCGTGCGCTCCGGCTTCGAGGAGATGAAAGCATCGCCGTGGGAAAAGGAAGACGCGATGCACGAAGGCATCCCGATCCTGAACTACCTCGTGCCGAAGACCTTCGTGCACGAGAACGGAAAGTTGACCGGGATGACTTTCGAGAAAGTCAAAGCGGTCTACGACGCCAAGGGCCGCCGTAGCCTCGTGCCGACCGGCGAGCCGGACCAATTGTTCGAGTGCGATGAAGTGCTGATCGCGGTCGGGCAGGAGAACGCGTTCCCGTGGATCGAGCGCGACATCGGTCTCGAGTTCGACCAATGGGGCATGCCCGTCGTCGACAAAGTCACGATGCAATCGACGCTGTCGAACGTCTTCTTCGGCGGCGACGCGGCGTTCGGTCCGAAGAACATCATCTGGGCGGTCGCGCACGGCCATGACGCGGCGGTCTCGATCGACAAGCTCTTGAACGGCGAAGACGTGCGCGAGCGTCCAGCGCCGGGTACCAGCCTGATCTCGCAGAAGATGGGTATTCACGAGTGGAGCTACGACAACGACATCTCGCTCGCCGCGCGCTTCCCGGTGCCGTGGCGCGACAAGAAGATGACGCTGAAGGACATCAAGGTCGAAGTCGAGCTCGGCTTCGATCCGAAGACCGCGTTTGCCGAGGCACAGCGCTGCCTGAACTGCGACGTGCAGACGGTGTTCACCGGGAAGCTCTGCATCGAGTGCGACGCCTGCGTCGACATTTGTCCGATGGACTGCATCACGTTCACGCAGAACGGTGAAGAGCCGGATCTGCGCAATCGGTTGAATGCGCCGGCGCTCAATACATCGCAGGACCTTTACGTCTCCGATCCGCTAAAGACCGGTCGCATCATGGCGAAGGACGAGGACGTCTGTCTCCACTGTGGGCTTTGCGCGGAACGTTGTCCCACCGGCGCGTGGGACATGCAGAAATTCCTGCTCGAAATGACGCACGCCGGTCCGGCATGCCGGACGCTGAAAGGGAAGGCGGCGTGAGCAATAAAAATTATTCACCGCGGAGGACGCAAAGGACGCGGAGGAATACAGATGAGAGTTACGGTAGAGCCCTGGTCCGCTGCGATTCGTTGCAGAGAACACCGCGAGGTTAAGCGCCTGTCTCAGCACGCACCGATCATGATCAGTTACTCATCAAACCTCCGCGTCCTCTGCGGTTAGGACTCTCTCTAAAGACCGAGTAAGACATGACTAAGAAAATCGAGGCGGTCAACGATTTCGTCGTCAAGTTCGCGAACGTCAACGGTTCCGGCTCGGCGAGCGCGAACGAATTGTTCGCCCGCTCGATTCTGCGCATGGGCGTGCCGGTTTCTCCGCGCAACATCTTTCCTTCCAATATTCAGGGTCTGCCGACATGGTATGAAGTCCGCGTGAACGATCGCGGCTACCAGGGTCGGCGCGGTGGCGTCGACCTAATGGTCGCGATGAATCCGCAGACCTGGAATGAGGACCTGAAGGAGATCGAACCGGGCGGATACCTGTTTTACGACAACTCGAAGCCGCTGCCGGCGTCGAAGTTCCGCGATGACGTCAATATCGTCGGAATGCCGCTCACGGAAATCTGTAACAGCACGTATTCCGATGCGCGCCAGCGGCAACTCTTCAAGAACATCATCTACGTTGGCGCCTTGTCGGCGTTGATGGAGATCGATCCGGTCGAGATCGAGAAACTCTTCGGCGAGCAGTACAAAGGTAAGGAAGCGCTGCTGCAGTCGAACATCAAGGCGCTGCGGCTCGGGCGCGAGTATGCGGAGCAGAAGTTGTCGCCGCCGATCGGGCTGCGGGTACAGCGAGCCAACGCCGTCGGCAACAAGATCTTCGTGGACGGCAACAGCGCGGCAGCGCTCGGCGCCGTGTACGGCGGTGCGACGGTTTGTGCGTGGTACCCGATCACGCCGTCTTCGTCGTGTGCCGAAGCGTTCATTCGCTACTGTCAGAAATATCGCGTCGATCCAGCAACCGGCAAGCACCGGTATGCGATCGTGCAGGCCGAAGACGAGCTGGCGTCGATCGGCGTCGTCATCGGCGCCGGCTGGAACGGCGCGCGCGCGTTCACGTGTACATCCGGCCCGGGAATATCGCTGATGCAGGAATTCATCGGGCTCGCGTACTTCGCCGAGATCCCGGCGGTCATCGTCGACGTCCAGCGCGGCGGCCCGTCGACCGGCATGCCGACGCGCACGCAACAATCGGACGTGCTCTCGTGCGCCTACGCCTCGCACGGCGACACCAAACACGTGCTGCTCTTTCCGGAAGATCCCACCGAGTGCTTCGAGTTCACCGCGCAAGCGTTTGACCTCGCGGACCGCTTGCAGACACCGGTGTTCGTCATGACGGACCTCGATATCGGCATGAACACGCGCATGTGCGCACCGTTCAACTGGGACGACACGCGCGCGTACGACCGCGGCAAGATCATGACGTACGAAGACCTCGAAGCGGGCAAGGAGTTCGGCCGCTATCTCGACGTCGACGGCGACGGCATTCCATATCGCACCTATCCGGGCACGCATCCGAACCGCGGTGCTTATTTCACCCGCGGTACGACCAAGGACCGCTATGCGCGCTACAGCGAAGCGGGCCCGGACTACGTGGACAACATGCAGCGCTTGCTCCGCAAACACGACACGGCGAAGCAGCTGCTGCCCAAGCCGATTCTCGTTCCGGCCGCCAAGCCGGCCCGTTTCGGTGCGATCTACTACGGCTCGACCAGCCCGGCCATGCAGGAAGCGCTCGACGTACTCGGCGAGCGCGGTATTCATATCAACGCGCTGCGTGTGCGCGGTTTTCCGTTCCAGGACGAGATCGCCGACTTTATTACCTCGCACCCGTGGGTGTTTGTGATCGAGCAGAATCGCGACGCGCAGCTGAAGACGTTGCTGACGGCGGAAATGAAGGTGAATTCCGCGCGTATGATCTCGGTACTGCATTACGACGGCACGCCGATTACGGCGCGGTTCATCGTCGATCAAATCGCGAGCCACGCCGGCGCACGTACCGTCGTCCCGATCCGGAAGGCCGTGTCATGACCTATATCGCCAAACCAAAACTGCATCATCCGACCCTCGCCAAGAACAAACTCGGACTGGTCCGGCGCGACTACGAAGGCGCGATCTCGACACTTTGCGCCGGTTGTGGACATGACTCCATTAGCGCCGCGATCATACAGGCGTGCTGGGAGCTCGATATCGAGCCGCATCGTGTCTCGAAGCTCTCCGGTATCGGCTGCTCGTCGAAGACGCCAACGTATTTCCTCGGCAACTCGCACGGCTTCAACAGCGTGCATGGGCGCATGCCGTCGGTGCTGACGGGCGCTAATCTCGCGAACCGCGATTTGATCTACATGGGTGTTTCGGGCGACGGCGACTCGGCGTCCATCGGGCTCGGGCAGTTCGCGCACTCGATCCGGCGCGGCGTGAATATGGTTTATATCGTCGAGAACAACGGCGTCTACGGTCTCACCAAGGGTCAGTTCTCGGCGACCGCGGACAAAGGCTCGAAGTCGAAGCGCGGCGCGGTCAATTCCGACGAACCGGTGGATATGATCGGCCTCGCGCTGCAGCTCGGCGCGACGTTCGTAGCGCGCAGTTTTTCGGGCGACAAGGCGCAGCTCGTGCCGCTCATCAAAGCGGCGATCGCGCATCGCGGCGCGGCGTTTCTCGATGTGATTTCTCCGTGCGTGGCGTTCAACAACCACGCGGGGTCGACCAAGAGCTACGATTACGTTCGCCAGCATAACGAAGCGGTGAACCGGCTCGATTTCATCGAAGGGCGCGCCGAGATCACGGCGGATTACGCGCCGGGCGAGCTCGTCGAGGTTGCACAGCACGACGGCACCGTGTTGCGCCTGCGCAAGCTCGCGCACGACTACGATCCAACCGACCGCATCAAGGTGATGAACTATCTGCAGGAACGCGCCGCGGCCGGCGAAGTCGTTACCGGTCTGCTCTACGTGCACCCTGATTCGGTGGATCTGCACGAGCACCTCGAAACCGTCGAAACGCCGCTCAACAGCCTCGGCGAGCGCGAGCTGTGCCCGGGCAGCGTGACGCTCGATCGCATCAACGCCTCGCTCCGGTAGCGTAGCGCACAGCCTGGTTTCGACCGCCGTCCCAGAATCGCCCCCTAAGCACCGCGTCGACGGCGCGGTTCCCACTGGTATCGACGCACGCGTTCGGCTATTTTGGGTAGGCGCGGCCAACCGCGCGAGCCACTGATCCCATGCGCTGCCCGTTCTGTTCCGCCGACGAAACCCGCGTGATCGACTCCCGGCTGACCGAGGAAGGCGACGCGGTGCGCCGTCGTCGCGAGTGCGAAGTCTGTCGCGAGCGGTTTACGACGTTCGAGCGCGCCGAACTGCGGCTGCCGCAGGTCATCAAATCGGACGGTCGGCGCGAGCCCTTCGTCGAAGCGAAGTTGCGCGCGGGCTTGTCGCGCGCGCTCGAAAAGCGTCCGGTCACGGCGGAGGCGGTGGAAGCCATGGTCGGGCGGGTGCGTCACAAGCTCATCGCGTGCGGCGAGCGCGAAATTCCGTCGCGCCGCATCGGCGAGTGGGTGATGGAGGAGTTGAAAGAGATCGATCCGGTGGCGTACGTACGTTTCGCTTCGGTGTATCGAAGCTTCGAGGACGTCGACGCGTTCCGCGAGGAAGTGCAGCGGCTGCAAGCCGAACCGAGCTCCGAGTCGCGGCGCAAGCAGCTACGGCTGCTGCCCGAAGAGCCCGCGGGCGGCGGTGCGACACCGGCGCCGTCCGGACGTCGTCCCGCCACCGGCCGCAAGCCATGAGTTTTACCGCCGGTGACGCGCGCCACATGGCGCGCGCGCTTCATCTCGCCGCGCGGGCGCTCTACACCACGGATCCGAATCCCCGCGTCGGCTGCGTGATCGTGAAAGACGATCAGATCCTCGGCGAAGGATGGCACGTGCGCGCCGGCGAGCCGCACGCCGAGGTGCTGGCGCTGCGGGAGGCGGGCGAGCGGGCGCGCGGAGCGGATGTCTACGTCACGCTCGAACCGTGCAATCACCACGGGCGGACGCCGCCCTGTACCGACGCGTTACGGCGCGCGGGCGTCGGGCGCGTCTTCGCCGCCATGCGCGATCCCAATCCGCTGGTCGATGGCAAGGGGTTCGAGCGTTTGCGCGCAGCCGGCATCGAGTGTCGCGACGGCTTGCTGCAGGCGGAGGCTGAAGCGCTGAACCCAGGCTTCATCAGCCGCATGCGCCGCGGCCGTCCCTATGTTCGGCTGAAAGTCGCGGCCAGTCTGGATGGGCGCACGGCCATGGCCAACGGAGAGAGCCAATGGATTACCGGCGAAGCGGCGCGCCTTGACGTGCAGCGCTTGCGTGCGCGCAGCTCCGCGATTCTGACCGGCATCGAGACGGTGCTCGCCGACGATCCGGCGCTGACGGTGCGAGCCTTCGATATCGGACGCCAGCCGCTGCGTGTCGTCGTCGACAGCCGATTGCGCTTGCCGGCCGGCGCCCGGATGTTGCGTCTCCCGGGAGCGACGCTGGTCGCGACGACGAGCAGCGACCCGGCGCGTTCCAACGCGCTTCGTGCGGCCGGCGCCGACGTCCTGCAGTTGCCCGCAGTTGCCGCGCGCGTCGATCTGCGCGCGCTCTTGGAGCGACTGGCGGAACGGCAGGTGAACGAAGTGCTGGTGGAGGCCGGTCCCGTTCTTTCCGGCGCCTTGCTCGCAGAGCGTCTGATCGACGAGCTGATCCTTTATCTCGCGCCCGCGCTGCTTGGTGATACCGCGCGCGGCATGCTTCATTTACCGGCGTTACGGTCACTGAAGGACCGTGTGCAACTTCACATCACCGATGTACGCGCGGTCGGGGCGGATTGGAAAATCTCCGCGAAGCCGGAAGCGGAGACTTAGCGTCAGCGCAACGACAGCCGTCGCGCCGAAACCTTCAATTGCTTTGGGAGCTCAGCGTTGTTCAGCGGAATCATCGAATCGATCGGAACGCTCAGCGCATTCACACCGCGCGGGCCGGACGCGCATGCCCGCATCGCCGTGGGCGGGCTCGATCTGAGCGACGTGAAAATCGGCGACAGCATCGCGGTGAGCGGGGTTTGCCTTACGGCCACCGCGATTGGCGCCGGGTTTTTCGAGGCCGATCTTTCCGCGGAAACGCTGGTGCGGACGACGTTCAACCGTCGACAGAGCGGGGATCGCGTGAATCTCGAGAAGGCGCTCGCGCTGGGGCAGCGACTGGGTGGCCATCTCGTGAGCGGCCACGTGGACGGCGTTGGTAAGCTCGCGAGCCGCGAGAACGTAGGCGGTTCGGTGAAGCTTACCTTTGACGCGCCGCGTGCGCTGGGTCGCTACATCGCCGAAAAAGGATCGATCTGTGTCGATGGCGTAAGCTTGACGGTCAACGGCGTGGACGGTGCTCGGTTCGCGGTGAATCTCGTGCCGCACACGCTGGCGATGACGACGCTCGGTTCCCTCAAAACCGGGGACGACGTGAACATCGAAGTCGATCTTCTCGCGCGTTACCTGGAACGGCTGCTGCAAGCGGAGCCGTAACGCCGCGCGTTCGATCTGGAACTACGGAGTGGAATCAGGGATGAACGCGAAATTCCGCGCTCGCGGAAGCGATCGTGCGCTCGGCGGCGTTCGGCAGCTTGAGCAGTAGCCGCGTGACGACGCGATACGCGCCGGGCGGCGCCTCGCGCGGAATCGGCAGGGGAACGGACGCGCTATAGAACCCCGACGTGTCGAGCTGACTCGTCACGTCTTCCCGTTTCGTTGCGATGAGCTGGCCTTCGGCCGAATAGAATTCGCGCTGCTCGTTGAGCATGATCGATACGTCGTTCGCGCGCCGGAGATACAAATCCTTTGTCAGATACAGGTGATCGCACGGCCGTATTTGGGTGCGATTCACGCGCAACGTATACCAGCGTACCGTCACGGGTTCCGACCTTCGCGCCGGCACGAAGCTCTTCGACGCCACTCGGGTATCCGCCGCAGAGTAGCGGTACACGGTGTCGTAGCGCATGTGACTGCGCGCCTGGTCGAACTGTTCGCAGGAATTGAGCGGTTCGGTAGCGCATCCGCTCAAGAGCGCGCTCACGGCGAGCGCCGAAACGATGACGTGCGGCGCAATGCCGCGCGTACGACCTTTTACTCGCCCCAAGCTTGACGCAACGCGCGATAGGGGTCCGACGCGCGCGGCGACACGGGATTCGTGTGCGCCGGGCGGTTGACCGCGACATGCTGTGGAGCCGATGCCGTGACAGCGCGGTCGACGGCGGTGCCTTGGCCGGGATATAGGCCGAGCGCGTACAACACCGCGCAGATCGAAGCGACGAGGGTCAAGTCCAGGCCGAAGCCGGCGAGGAAGCGGCGCGCAGAGTGCCCTTTCCGACGAGCGAGCGGCGCGGGGCCATACGCGTTTGCGGGCAACAACGTAAACCGTGCGTCCGGGGCGTCGCTCAGCTTGCGCAGTGCCATGCGAAATTCGGTCGCGCTGCGATAACGGTCCCCCGGTTCTTTTTCGATCGCCTTCATGATCACTTGCGCGAGATCGGGCGGCATGTCGCGGACGATTTCGCGTGGCGAAGGCGGCTGTTCCTGGACGTGTGCGTGCATGAGGCCGTAGTCGGTGCGACGCTCGAACGGCAAGCGGCCGGTCACCGACTCGTAGAGCGTAACGCCGAGCGCGTAGATGTCGGACCGGACGTCGGTGTCGCGCCCGCTGATCTGCTCGGGAGAGATGTAAAGCAGCGTGCCGACCATCGTGCGCGGCGGGTAGGCATCGCGCGCATCGAGCTTCGCGACGCTGAAGTCCATGATCTTCACTTGGCCGGACGTCGTCAGGTAGATGTTGCTCGGCTTGAGGTCGCGATGGATGACGCCCATCTCGTGCACATGCTCGAGACCGATCAACGCCTGATCGAAGATAGCGATAGCTTCCTCGGGCGAAAGTGGTCCGCCGCGCCGCAGCCGGCTTTCGAGCGTCTCGCCTTCGAGATATTCGAGCACGAGCATGGCGGCGAACGGGAGTTCGAGCAGCGAGTACAGGGTGACGACCTGTGGGCTGCGTAACCGAGCTTGCGCCTGCGCCTCGGCACGCAGACGATTCAGGGCTTCGGGCTGGTGGCAGTACGGCCGGCCAATAACCTTGAGCGCGACTTCGCGATCGAGCTCGGTGTCGCGCGCCCGATACACCTGGCCCGTGCCGCCGCCGCCGACGCGGTCCAGGACCAGATAGCGATCGATCCGCGTGCCGGGTTCGAACGGCTGATCCGGCGCGGCTTTCGCGCTCGGCGCAGGGACGGCCGGCCCGATGCGGCGTGCAGCCACGTTTTGGCCGAGAATGACCGTGTTACCCGTTCGCATAATCGTTCGATCAGATTGCCTATTTATCTATATAATGATGCAGGCAAAAAGCGTGCTCCCACTTACTCACTATACCGATGGTCGCGCGCTTCGCTAATGCCCGCGGGATGGAAGAGAGCGCAAAGCAGACGGACGGCGCGGCCACCGAAAAGCCGGCGCGGCCGGACTTTGGGATGTATTTTGGCACCCGATAAGGCGGTTAGACGTGGAAGCTGGGGTAAATTCTCGTATGCCCATTAGTCCCATCAGCGAAATTGTCGAAGAACTCCGGCAGGGACGTATCGTCGTCCTGATGGACGACGCCGACCGCGAAAACGAGGGCGACCTCGTGATCGCGGCCGAGCACGTGACGCCGGAAGCGATCAATTTCATGGCGAAGCACGGGCGCGGTTTGATCTGCATGCCGATCACTGTGGATCGTGCGCGCCGACTCAATTTGGGGCCCATGGTCCCGGTGAACCGGGCCCCCCACGGGACGAATTTCGCGGCGTCCATCGAAGCGGCGGAGGGCGTGACGACCGGCATCTCTGCGCACGATCGCGCGCACACCGTGCGGGTCGCCTGCGCGAAAGACGCCCGTCCGGAAGATTTGGTCCAGCCCGGTCACGTATTCCCGCTGATTGCCGAACCGGGTGGCGTGCTTGCCCGTGCCGGACATACCGAGGCGTGCTGCGATCTCGCACGACTTGCCGGCTTCGAGCCAGCGGCCGTGTTGTGCGAGATCATGAACGACGACGGAACGATGGCCCGATTGCCCGAGCTCGAAGCGTTCGCAGCGGAGCACGGTCTCAAAATCGGCACGATTGCCGATCTCATTCGCTATCGAATGGAGCACGAGTCCAACGTGCGGCGCGTGAGCGACTGCTGGTTGCCCACGGAATTCGGCGAGTTTCGCACCATCGCATACCATGATCACATCGGCGGCGGAGTGCATCTGGCGCTCGTGAAAGGCGAGCCGCGGCGGGATCGGCCGACGCTCGTGCGCGTGCACGTCCAGGAAAGCCTGCTCGATCTCGTGACCACGGTGCATCGCGCCGGAACGTGGTCACTGCGGGCGGCGCTCGCGCGCGTCGCGCGGGAGAGCGAGGGCGTCGTCGTTGTGTTGCAGCAGGCGGAGGCCGGCGAGGATTTGTTGCGGCGCCTGCGCGCGCTGCAAGGTCACGGCGAGACGGCGGAGTCGCCGCTCGCGTCCTACCGTCGCGAGATGCGCACTTACGGTCTCGGCAGCCAGATTCTTGCGGACCTCGGCGTCGGCCGCATGCGCGTGCTCGGTCACGCCATCAAGACGCCGGGACTCTCCGGTTTTGGCCTGGAAATCGTCGAGCACATAGAAGAGCCGGCGAGCGCCGGCGTCGAGGAGCTTGGGCGCGAACGCGCCCGCGGCAAGTAACGCGGCGTGGACGGCATCCGGGAAATCGAAGGCGAGCTGACGGCGCGCGGGACGCGCTTCGGCATCGTCCTTTCGCGCTTCAACAGTTTTATCGGCGAGCAACTGCTTGCCGGGGCGCTGGAAGCGCTGCGGCAACACGGCACGGCGGTCGGCGATATCGACATCGTGCGCGTGCCGGGGGCGTTCGAAATTCCACTCGCCCTGAAAGCGCTGGCGACGTCGGGCCGATATGACGCGCTAATCGCTCTCGGCGCCGTGATTCGCGGTGAAACGCCCCACTTCGAATACGTCGCGGGAGAATGCGCGCGCGGGGTTTCGCGCGTAAGCCTCGATCACGGACTGCCGGTGGCGTTCGGAGTGCTGACGGTCAATACGACCGAACAGGCGACCGCGCGCGCGGGCACGAAGGGCGACAACAAGGGTGCGGATGCGGCGATCGCCGCGATCGAAATGGCGAGTCTCCTCAAGAAGCTGCGTGGTTGACGCGCGATGCGCGAGACGGCATCCGGGCTCAAGGGTAATCGCCATAAGGCGCGGCGATCGGCGGTGCAAGCGTTGTATCAGTGGCAGCTCACCCAGCAGTCGCCGAGCGAAATCGAAAGCCATTTTCTGGCCGACGACACGCTGAAGGATATCGATCTCGAATATTTCCATCATCTCGTGCGCGAGATTCCCGCGCACTTGCCCAAGCTCGACGAGCATCTCGCGCCGCACGTCGATCGCCGAATCACCGAAATTGATCCCGTGGAGCGTGCCATCCTTCGGCTCGGCGCCTTCGAGCTCGAGTTTCACCCCGAAATTCCGTACCGCGTCGTCCTGAACGAAGCCGTGGAGCTCGCGAAAACGTTCGGCGCCGAGCAGGGTCACAAGTACGTCAACGCGGTGCTCGATCGGCTCGCACTCGATCTGCGGCCACATGAATGCGGCGAAAGCAAATGAGGCGCTAGCGTGCCGGTTCGCGCCGTGGCGCGTTCGGGACGATCGGCATTGCCGTGAAGCGGTTTGCGCCGAGCGTCGATGACCGAGTTCGACATCATTCGAAATTATTTCAATCGGCTCCCGTCGTCGCGGCCCGACGTGCGCGTCGGCATCGGCGACGACGCTGCGATTTGTCTCCCGCCGCCGGGAATGGAAACCGTCGCCACGACCGATGTGCTCAACGCCGGTGTGCATTTTCTCGAGGACGTCGATCCGGCCGCACTGGGTCACAAGTCGCTGGCCGTCAACCTGAGCGATCTCGCCGCGGTCGGCGCCGAGCCCGCCTGGTTCCTGCTGGGGCTTACGCTGCCGACGGCATCGCCGGCGTGGCTCGAGCAGTTCACGCGGGGCCTGTTCGCACTCGCGCAGCGATACAACGTGCAGTTGATCGGAGGCGACACGACCCGAGGAGCGCTCTCGATCGCAATCACCGCGATCGGCCTGGTGCCGCAGGGCAAAGGTCTGTTGCGTGCGGGCGCCAAGCCGGGCGATCTCATTTATGTCACGGGTACGCTCGGCGACGCCGCTCTCGCCCTGGACGCGATACGCGGCGTGCGGCGTTTCGCGGCCGATGAGTTGGCACTGCTCCGTGAGCGCCTGGAGCGTCCCGTGCCGCGCGTCGCCGAAGGTGCGGCGTTACGCGACATCGCATCGAGCGGAATCGACGTTTCCGACGGTCTGTTGGGCGACCTCGGCCATATACTCGAGGCGAGCGGCGTCGGCGCGCGGGTGCGCCTCGAAGCCGTGCCGCTTTCACCCACCTATCGCACGCATCTCACGGAGCTCGGTTGGGACTACGCGCTCGGCGGCGGCGACGACTATGAGCTTTGCTTCACCGTGCCGCCGCTCGAACGCGAGACCTTGGACGTGCTGGCGAGCGAGATGAAATTTCCGCTGACGCTGATTGGTGAAATCACGGCGGAGCGCGCACTGAACGTGTACGACGCGGCGGGGCGTATTTACCGCGCGCAACGCCGCGGGTACGATCACTTCTCTACCTAACGCCGTGCTCGAACGGCGCGTTGCAACAAGGGGGACGACGACAACGTGAACGCCGCGTCATTTCAGAAAAATCTGAGCACCGAATTCCCCGGATATCTGGGAATTGAATTCATCGAAGTGACGCCGGAACGCGTGGTCGGTGCGTTGCACGTGCGCCCCGAGCTTTGCAATGGAGCCGGTATTTTGCACGGAGGTGCGTTAATGTCGCTCGCCGACACGCTCGGCGCCGTCGCGACCCTCGTAAATCTGCCGGAGGGTGCGCGCACCACGACATTGGAATCGAAAACCAACTTCCTCGGAGCGGTTCCGGTCGGCGCGCGCGTCATCGGCGAATGCGCGCCGTTTCATCGCGGCAAGACGACGATGGTGTGGCAGACATTGGTCAAATCGGAGAGCGGTAAGTTGTGCGCAGTCGTGACGCAGACGCAACTCGTGCTTCCCGGCTGAGTAAGACGTTTAACGCAAGGAGCAGCGGATGCATAAGTACGAAGCTCGTATTCACTGGGAGCGCCAAGGCGCGAGTTTTCTGGATAATCGCTTCAGTCGCGCGCACGAGTGGCGCTTCGACGGCGGCTTGAGCGTGCCGGCGTCTTCGTCGCCGTCGTCGACGCCGGAGCCGATGTCAGTGGCCGCGAATATCGATCCGGAAGAGGCGCTGGTCGCCGCCGCGTCGAGTTGCCACATGTTGTGGTTCTTGTATCTGGCGGGGAAGCGCGGATTCGTTGTCGATAGTTACACGGACGAAGCTTACGGTGTCATGGCGAAAAACGGCGACGGCCGGCTCGCGATTACCCGCGTGGTGTTGCGACCGCGGGTCGTGTTTGGCGGCGAGCGCGGTCCATCAAAGACCGAGATCGACGCGCTGCATCACGAATCGCACGAACGCTGTTTCATCGCCAATTCGCTCAAATCGGAAGTGGTGATCGAGGGCAATTGAGCAATCTGTGCATTCGTGCCACCGGCATCGAGAGCGAAGCGGTTCGTCGGGGGAGACACGTGCTATCTTGTATTCGTCGGCGACGGCGGAATAAACCTTCACTTAATTAACGTTACCGAGGAGGAGAGCGATGAAAATTAGAGCGATGGTCGGTGGCTTAGTTGTCGCGGTGCTCGCATGCGTGGGTGCCGCCGCGTACGCCGATGACTACCCGTCGAAACCGATCAAGCTGATCGTGCCGTTTCCCGCAGGTGGAACGACCGACATTCTCGCGCGCGTAATCGGGCAGGAGCTGACGAAAGCGTGGGGCCAACAGGTGATCGTCGAGAATCGGCCGGGTGCCGGCGGCAACATCGGCGCCGATGTGGTCGCGAAATCGACCCCCGACGGCTACACGCTGCTGATGGGTACCGTCGGTACGCATGGTATCAACGTGAGCCTGTACAAGAAGATGCCGTACGACGCGGTGAAGGATTTCGCGCCGATCACGCTGGTCGCGGCCGTGCCGAATCTGCTGGTCGTTCACCCGTCGGTCCCCGTGAAATCGGTGAAGGAGCTGATCGACTATGCCAAGGCGAATCCGGGCAAGCTCAGCTTCGCGTCCTCCGGCAACGGCACCTCGATTCACTTGTCGGGAGAGCTGTTCAAGTCGATGACGGGCGTCGAAATGACGCACGTGCCGTATAAGGGTAGCGCGCCCGCGATCACCGATCTGCTCGGCGGGCAGGTGAATCTCATGTTCGATAACATGCCGAGTATCCTGCCGCACGTGAAGAACGGGAAGCTCCGCGCGCTTGCGGTCACCAGCGCGAAGCGCTCGCCCGCGATCCCGGACGCTCCAACCATCGCCGAGTCCGGCGTTCCCGGTTACGAGGCTTCGTCGTGGTTCGGCGTGCTCGCACCCGGCGGTACGCCCAAACCGATCGTCACCAAATTGAACAAAGAAATCGTTCGCATTCTCCACTCGCCCGAGATCAAGGAACGTCTTTCGGGGCAGGGGGCGGAGCCGGTCGGGAATACGCCGGAACAGTTCGCCGCGCACATCAAGGCGGAAATCGACAAATGGGCGAAGGTCGTCAAGGCGTCGGGTGCGCATGTCGACTAATCGTACGCGCGGTGCGAGCGCCGAGACCGGCGACTGTCCGTTGTGTGCGCCGGCCAACGAAGAAGCCATTTTGTGGCGCGACGCCGCCTGCCGGGTGGTCGAGGCCGATGAGCCCGACTATCCCGGCTACTGCCGGGTGATCTGGAACGCACACGTGCGTGAAATGTCGGATCTCGCGACGGACGAGCGCACGCGGTTGATCGCGGTCGTTTGCGCCGTCGAAGAGTCGCTGCGAGCCGTGCTCCGGCCGGCGAAGATAAATCTCGCGTCGCTCGGCAATCAGGTGCCGCACCTGCACTGGCACGTCATCCCGAGATTCGAGGACGATTGCAACTTCCCCGATTCCATCTGGGCCCCGCGCCGTCGTCCCGGAGCGAAGCGCAAGTTCGATCGTGACGCGCTGCAGCGCGAGCTCTCGCGTCGCTTGGCGTCCCTCGAGCCCCGCAAATAAAATCCGATGAAGCTGCTCGCCTTCGACACGGCGACCGACGTCTGCACGGTCGCCGTGTGGGTCGACGGCGCCGTTTGCGAGCGGGAGGAAACCGGGCAGCGTCACGCCGAACGCATCCTCGTGATGATCGATGACGCGCTTGCGGACGCCGGCGTAGCGCTGCGTGACCTGAACGCGATCGCCTTCGGTCGCGGTCCGGGATCGTTCACGGGTTTGCGCATCAGTGCCGGCGTCGCGCAGGGTCTGGCGTTCGCGGCCGGGTTGCCGGTGGTTCCCGTGTCGTCGCTTGCGGCATTGGCGCAGGGTGTGGACGCACCCCGGGTACTCGCCGCGTTGGACGCCCGTATGCAACAAGTGTACTGGGGAGCGTATGCGAGGAACGCCGCGGGCCTTGTAGCGCTCGAAGGGACGGAACTCGTCGTCGCGCCCGCCGATGTGCCTTCGCCGACAGGATCCGGATGGATCGGGACGGGCAGTGGTTGGGACCGTTACGCCGACACGCTACAGCGTCGCGTTGGGGATCGGCTTACGCGGTGGCTTCCGGGGCGATCGCCGCGCGCGCGTTTCATCGCGGAGATTGCGGCGCCGGAGGTGCGCGCCGGACGCACCGTAGTACCCGAGCAGGCGCTGCCGGTCTATCTTCGTGACGAGGTCGCGGCCAAGAAACGCGCATGATCGCGGCGCGCGTGGCTGAGAAATTTTGCACTGCAAAGGACGCGAAGAAGGCAGAGATAAAGTCACCGACTTAAGTAATTTCCTATCGCAATGCATCGACGCAACATCATGCGTCGTGTATCTTGTATACGCTCACAACGGGGCAAGGAAACTTCACGTTGGAGCGGGTTCGAACATCGGCAAAACAGGGAGCGAGTCATGGCAGTCGATACCGCCGTAAAAAAAGGGATTGGCGCCGGCGATCGTGCGCCAAACTTCGTGTTGACGTCCCAGCGCGGTGACAAGGTCGAGCTCGCGCGGCTCATCGGGAAGCGGCCGATCGTCTTGTACTTCTATCCGAAGGACGACACGCCCATTTGTACCAAAGAAGCCTGTTTCTTCCGCGATCGTTATGAAGACTTCAAAGACGCGGGAGCGGAGGTGATCGGCATCAGCTCCGATTCATCCGACTCGCACCGCAAGTTCGCCGACAAGCACCGGCTGCCGTTCACGCTGCTGAGCGATGAAGGCGGAAAAGTGCGCGCGCTGTACGGCGTTCCGTCCACGCTGGGTATCCTCCCCGGGCGCGTCACCTTCATCATCGACCGGCATGGCATCGTGTGCCACGTGTTCTCGGCGCAATTCCGCGCCAAAGCCCATGTCGATGAGGCACTGCGCGTATTGAAGTCGCTGTAGCGCCGCCGATCGCCGCAACGGCGGAGCACTGCAAATCTCCGCCGTTGCATGCATTGCTCGTATGGGACGTCGCCTTTCCCGTTGACGCCGCTCCGGCATCCCGATGATTCCGCGTTCGTGCTGAATCGCAATGTGCGCGATTTGCGTATATGGCAGCGATCGACGCAATATGTTCGTCGATGTACGGCGGCGACGCCATGCAAAACTGACGTGTGGAACCAAGGAGTCAGACCACGAGTCGCTAATGCGGTAGGGGGCCACGTCGGGGGCGCGGCACTGATTCCGCGCCGCGGCAACGGCGGACCGAAAAACGGACAACTATTATTTCAGTGACTCGTGCTGAAAAGGCAGTAGGAACGCGCGCGGGGAAGGAAGGGCTCCATGCTATGGCTTGAAGCCGGTCACCTCGTGGGTGATCATAGTCGGGCACGCGCCCTTGGCTTCCCGCTCGCAGGCAGGAACTGAACGAGCGACATGAGCGAGCTTCCGTCTTCTTCGGGTACTTCGTTGCGCATCGCCGATCGACTGGCTGCGGCGCGGCGCACGCGTTTCGTCGGCCGCGAAGCCGAGATCGAACTGTTTCGCTCCGCGCTGCTCGCCGCCGAGCCGCCGCGTGTTGCGCCGGGCGATCCGATACCTGCGCCCGGGTGGGATCGTCGCGTTTCATAAGTTCGACCTGGACGGCGCCAAATCCGAGCCGGCTCAAGCTCCCCCGCATCTTTCACGAAGCCGGGCTACCGCCGCCACGGCTCATGCTGCATGGCCGCGCCGAGCACGGTCCGAACTCGCAGGTGTACGACCAATTGGCCGGCGTCGTGCGCTCGTTGCTTCCCGTGATGGAGCGTACCGGCGTCGCTCGCGCCGACACGATCGATATCGACACACTTTCAAGCGCCTTCGTGAAGAGGCGCTCGCTCGCGGCGCAACGCTCGTCGCGCCGATCTTTGTCGGTGGCTGCGCCGAGAAGCCGAGATGAACGCGACGCGTATAGTGACGGCGGCGGCGATCTGCCTGAGTCTGCTGCTGATCGGAACAGCGTCAGCGGCCGCCGATATCCTGATCGCCACGAACGGCATGACGCTCTATACCTTCGACCGCGACGTGCGAGACAGCGGCCGCAGCGCGTGTTCCTGGTATTGCGCGCGGATATGGCCGTGGGCCAGCGAAAACGACGCGAGCGGTCCCGAGTTCGGTGTCATTACGCGCGAAGGCGGCGCGCGCCAGCTCACGTACAAAGGCAGGCCGCTTTACTACTTCATCGGTGATCGCAAGCCGGGCGATGCCAACGGCGCGGAGATGGATCAGGCGTGGCACGTCGTGCCGCTCGCGACGGCGCCGATGCAAGAGCGGCCGACACAGACGGCCACCCGCTAAGACTTTCATCCGTCTCCGCGTCAAGGAGCGAGTGGGCGACGCAGCGGTTCATTTTGGCAAACAGGAACAACACTAATGAAGACGAGCAAATCTGTGGCGACATGCCTCGTGCTGGCGCTCGCGCTCTGCGCGTGCGGCGGAGGCGGCGGGGGAGGTTCGAGCGCGGGGTTGAACCTTAGAGTCGCGGCAGACACCAAGCAGCTCATATTCCGGTGGAACCGCGCCAGCGGTGTCACGTCGTATCGTTTGCTGCAGAACGCGGACGGCGTTTCCGGCTTCACGCAGATCGGCGCCGATCTTCCGGCCGATGCGACAAGCACGACGCTCGACATCGCCGTGCAGGCAGGATTGGGCTAACGCGCGCTATCTGTTGCAGGCGTGCGACGCGAGCGGCTGTTCGGATTCGAACGAGGTCACGATCGCGAATGAAATGTTGCGAGCGATCGGCTACTCCAAGGCCTCCAATACCGACGCCTTGGACAACTTCGGCACGGCGATCGCCATCAGTGCGGACGGTACCACCATGGCGATCAGCGCGGTGCAGGAAAAGAGCAGCGCGACCGGCATCAACGGCGATCAGGCGGACAACAGCGTGAACGCCGCGGGCGCGGTGTATGTCTTCGTGCGAAGCGGCGGCGCGTGGAGCCAGCATGCCTACATCAAGGCATAGCGTCGAATACGGACGGGGCAGATAGGGCGGGGCTGGCGCTCGACGACGATGGCAACGCTCGCGGTCGGCGCGCCCGGAGAGGGCGGCAACGCCACCGGGATCGGCGGCGATTCGTCGAACAACGATGCGCCGGGGGCGGGCGCGGTTTATGCCTACTCGAACATCGATGGAACCGCTGCCAGAGCGCGGCGCGGTCACGGCGTGACGTTCGTCCCCCGGATTGCCGGGGTGTCCCGTCGGTGCATCTACCCGGTTTGATGCGGCCCGGTACGGCGATGCATCGCTATCCAAGTCGTTCCCCAGACGTTGAGATTTCCACTCGCGCACGAGAAGCGGAGCCGCGGTAAACTCTTGCTCCAAGACCACCATGACGCGAACCGCGTCGATCGTAATTCGTAATGCGGCAGTGCGCTGCAAAGCGGCGGTCGGTTTGATCTAAAAGGGATTAGGAGATCGCATGAAGCTCTATAGTTACTGGCGGTCACAAGCCGCGTTTCGAGTTCGCGTCGCGCTGCGACTGAAACGGGTCGACTTTCAGGTACAAACGATCGACATACTGAAAGGCGATCAATCCTCGCCGGACTACCGCGGGCTGAATCCCGAAATGGTCGTACCGACGCTGATCGACGGTGACGGTCCGCCGCTCGTGCAGTCCCTCGCGATCGTAGAGTATCTGGACGAACGTTACCCGAATCCGCCGCTGCTGCCGGCCGATACCCGCGATCGGGCGCACGTACGCGCGCTGGCGCAGATGCTTGCGGGCGACGCGCATCCGTTCGTCGTGCCGCGCGTTCAGCGATATCTAAAGCACGAACTGAACGTGGACGATTCCGGACGCATGAAGTGGCTGAGGCACTGGATGGACGCGGGGTTGCGGGCAGTGGAGGCAACGCTCGCACGCGATTCCCGCACCGGCCGCTTTTGTTATCGCGATCAGCCGACGATGGCGGACCTCTGTCTGGTCAGCCACATTATCAGCGCCACGAGCATGCCGGATTACGACATGACGCCGTACCCGACCGCGCGCCGGATTTTCGACGCGTGCATGCAGATCGAAGCATTCGCCGGCGCGCACCCGCTAAAGCAGCCGGATGCGCCGAGCGCGGCGGGCAAATAGAATTACGCCACACACTGCGAACTCGAGGCGGCGAGCATGAGCACATTGAAAGGAAAAATTGCTTGGATCACGGGCGCGGGAACCGGGATCGGGTTGGCGGGCGCGCAAGCGCTGGCGGCCGCCGGCGCGGAGGTGGTGATGTCGGGCCGGCGCGCCGACGTGTTGGAACGCGAGGTCGCGGCGATTCGGCGCGCGGGCGGACGGGCCGAGGCCGAGCCGCTCGACGTCAGCGACGCCGCGGCCGTCGAGCGGGTGGCCGAGATGCTCGCCGCGCGTCACGGCAAGATCGATATTCTGGTCAACAGCGCCGGCCTGAACACGACTCAGCGTTACTGGCAGAACGTCACCATCGAGGGTTGGAATGAAGTGATTCGCGCTAATCTCGACGGCACGTTCTATTGCATTCGCGCGGTATTGCCGCTCATGCGCGCCCAAAAGGACGGCGTCATCATTAATATTTCGTCGTGGGCGGGCGTTTACACCTCGGCCTTGGTCGGACCGGCGTACAACAGCAGCAAGCACGCGGTCGTCTCGCTTACCGAGACGATCAACATGGAAGAAGCGGCAAACGGTATTCGTGCTTGCGTCATGTGTCCTGGAGAAGTCGCGACACCGATCATGGATCGCCGCCCGGTACCGCCGACGGCCGAAGAGCGTGCGCGCATGCTTCAGTCCGAGGATCTGGGAAAGGCGATATGCTGGGTCGCCGAGCAGCCGCCGCATGTGTGCATCAACGAAATCGTCATTAGCCCCACTGCAAATCGCCTGTTTGTCCGCAATGCGAATCCTCCTCGTTGACAGGGGCGCGTAACGATGGAACCGATCGAGATCGCGCGCCAAGCGCTCGCCGCGCAACCGTTCAGTACGTTACTCGGCGTCGAAGTCACCGAATTCGGGAACGGACGCGCCGAGCTGCGTATTCCTATCCGCGATCAGCTGAAGCAGCAGCATGGATTCGTGCATGGCGGCGTCATCAGCTACGCCGCCGACAACGCGCTAACGTTCGCCGGCGGCAGCGCGATCGGAACCTCCGTGGTCACGTCGGAGTTCAAAATAAATTATCTGCGGCCGGCCATCGGTGCGACCATCATCGCGCGCGCGACGGTGGTTTACGCCGGGAAGAACCTTGCGGTGTGCCGCTGCGATGTGTTCGTCGTCGACGATGCGGGCGAGCGGTTGTGCGCGGTAGCGCAGGGGACCATATCACGCCTAGGTGGGCCGAAGGACGCTGTGGCATAATCGCGCAACGCCCCGAAGGCAGCGAGAGCAGGCGGGCGGTGTGTGGCCTTTAGGGAAGGAGGTTCAATCAGGTGTCGGCGACGTCGACGCCAAGGACAGCGGAAACGTGGCCGAGCCTGCCGTTCGCGGAATGGAAGGACGCGTGCGCCACGCTGCATCGCTGGACGCAGATCGTCGGCAAGATCCGGCTCGCGCAAACGCCTTGGATCAACCACTCCTGGCACGTCACGCTCTATGTTACGGCGCGCGGCCTCACCACTTCGCCGATCCCGCACACGCGCGGTATCTTTCAAATCGATTTCGACTTCATCGACCATCAGCTGTTGATTCGGACGGATCGCGGCGATACGCGAACGCTCGCGTTGCGGCCGCAAGCGGTCGCCGACTTTTACGGCGCCGTCATGACGGCGTTGGCCGATCTCGACGTTCCCGTGCGCATCCACACCATGCCGTGCGAGCTGACCGACGCCGTTCCGTTCGAGCAGGACCGCGCGCACGCGTCGTACAGTCCCGAGCACGCCCATCGCTTGTGGCGCATCCTCGCGCAAACCGAACGCGTATTTAGAATTTTTCGCGGGCGATTCATCGGCAAGTGCTCGCCGATTCATTTTTTCTGGGGCAGCTTCGATCTCGCGGTGACGCGTTTCTCCGGACGGACCGCGCCGCGCCATCCAGGCGGGGTGCCGCACTTGCGAGATGCCGTGACGCGCGAGGCGTACTCGCACGAAGTGAGCAGCTGCGGATTCTGGCCGGGCGGCGGAGCGGTCGACTACCCGGCGTTCTATGCGTACGCGTATCCTTCGCCGGAAGGGTTTGCCGATGCTCCGGTGCGCCCGGCAGAGGCGCGGTATCACCGAGAGCTTGGCGAATTTTTGCTGCCGTACGAGGACATGCGGACCGCAGCGGACCCAGACGATGTTCTGTTGGAATTTCTACAAAGCACGTACGAGGCGGCTGCGAATCTGGCGAGTTGGGACCGCAGCGCCTTGGAGCGCGATCGATTGCCTTAGAAGCTAGTCGATTGCCTTAGAAGCTAGGAATAAAACCCTGCGATCGGCGGTCAGGCGAGTGGAAGTAAATCGCCGTCGGTTGTCCAATCAGAACATAAATAAGGAGTAACAATGAATCCCGAGCTGAAGTACCTCGTATGGGCCACGCTGCTGACCGCGCTACTGTGGGTTCCCTATATTCTCGATCGGTTCGCTACATGGGGCATCATGGATACGGTCGGATATCCCGAGAAGCCGAAAGCCCAATCGCCGTGGGCCGTTCGCCTCAAGGCCGCGCATTCGAATGCCATCGAGAATCTCGTCGTGTTCGCGGCGCTCGTGCTTGCCGCCAAAGCGGTGGGCATCAGCAACTCGGCGACTATTTTTGCGGCCGGGCTGTATTTTTGGGGACGCGTGGTACACGTGATCGCTTACGCGTTGGCCCTTCCGTGGGTGCGTACGCTTGGCTTCGTCGCCGGCTTCGTCGCCCAAATCATCTTCGTGGTACAGCTCCTCGGCGGCTGACGCCGCGACCTCGCGCCGGCGGGAAGCGAAGCGCCGAGCGCGAGGACACGCGTTGTTTTATGGCGATCGGATGGATGATCGCCTGCACGGGGCCCCCGAATAGCCGGTGCCGACGACGTCTGTGGTAAAGTCGCTATCATGTCCCGCGCCGTTCCACGTGGGCAATCCGATCGGAGAATCATCGTCACACTGACTGTTGTCGTCTAGCGAGGTTTGCGTGATGCAAATTCGTGCCGCCGTGTTGGAAACGATGGGGGCGCCGCCCCCGTATGCGCAGAGTCGCCCCCTCAAGATTGATCAAGTCGATTTGCATCCGCCGGGCGAAGGCGAAGTTCTGGTCCGAGTCGCCGCGGCGGGTTTGTGCCATTCGGATCTTTCCGTCATCAACGGCGACCGCCCGCGTCCGACACCGATGGCGCTCGGCCACGAAGCGGCTGGAATCGTGGAGGAGGTTGGCGCGGGCGTGCACGATCTCAAGCGCGGTGACCACGTCGTCATGGTATTCGTGCCGAGCTGCGGCCATTGCGGGCCCTGTGCGGAGGGCCGGCCGGCCTTGTGCGAGCCCGGTGCGGCGGCGAATGTCGCGGGAACCTTACTTTCGGGCGCGCGACGCATCCAGCGTGCCGGCAGCCCGATCCATCATCATCTCGGTGTTTCGGCGTTCGCGGAGTACGCCACCGTTTCGCGCCGCTCGCTCATCAAGATCGATCCCGATCTGCCGCTCGATCAGGCGGCGCTCTTCGGCTGCGCCGTGCTGACCGGCGTCGGAGCGGTCGTCAACACGGCGCAAGTACGCGTGGGAATGACGACCGCGATTGTCGGCCTCGGCGGCGTCGGGCTCGCGGCGCTGCTAGGCGCGATCGCCGCCGGCGCGAGCCGCATCGTGGCGGTCGACGTCGCGGAAGACAAGCTCGCGATCGCGAAGAAGCTGGGTGCGACCGAAACGTTCAATGCGAGCCAACCGGATTGTGTTGACATGGTGCGCGCGGCCACCGGCGGTGGGCTCGACTTCTGCTTTGAGTTCGCCGGTTCGGTCAAAGCGCTCGAGCTGGCTTACCGCATCACTCGTCGGGGCGGTACGACGGTGACGGCGGGTCTGCCGCCGCCCGCCGCAACGTTCCCGCTGCCCGCCGTGCATCTGGTGGGGGAGGAACGGACCCTCAAGGGCAGCTATATCGGAACTTGCGTGCCGGTACGCGACATTCCGCGCTACATCGCGCTCTTCGGTCAGGGCCGTTTGCCGGTCGATCGCCTGATGACGGGTCGGCTCGAGCTGGATGAGATCAACGTCGGTTTCGACCGGCTGGCGAGGGGCGAGGCGATTCGGCAGGTGGTGACGTTCTGAGAAGCAACGCTCATTGACAACAAGACTCAACGGGAGACGCATGAATTTGAAAGACACGGTTTGCATCGTGACCGGATCGTCCACCGGCATCGGCGCGGCGTGCGCAGTGGCGCTCGCGGAGAAAGGCTGCCACATAGTCATCAACTACACCAGGAGCGAGGCGGAAGCCGATGCGACCGCCAAGGAATGCGAGCGCCGTGGCGCGCAGTCCCTTGTCGTGCGGGCGGATGTTGCGAATGATGCCGATTGCCGTCGACTCGCCGAAGCCGCGTTAAAGAAGTGGGGGCACATCGACTATCTCGTAAACAATGCCGGAACGACCAAGTTCGTGCCCAATCATGCGGATCTCGACGCGCTTCACGCCGAAGACTTTCACCGAATCTACTCGGTTAATGTCATCGGCGCGTTCCAGATGATCCGCGCCGTCGCGCCGGCGATGAGAAAGCAAGGCCGCGGCGGGGTCGTGAACGTCTCGTCCGTGGCGGGCGTCATGGGTACGGGGTCGTCGGTGGCGTATGCGGCGTCCAAGGGTGCGCTGAACACGATGACGCTGTCGCTGGCGCGCGCGCTCGCGCCCGAGATTCGTGTGAACGCGGTCTGCCCCGGTTTCGTCGAAACCCGCTGGCTGCAACAGGGCTTCGGCGAGAAGTACGAGCAGATGAAAGCGAGCTTCGAGAATCGCGCGCCGCTCCACCAGGTCATCGTGCCCGAAGACATCGCCGGTGCCGTCGCATGGTTCCTGGAGGCGGATCACGTCACCGGTGAATTCGTGATCGTGGATAGCGGTTTGCATTTGGGCGCGGTGCCGCTCAAAGGCCGATAGCCGTCCCGATTGCGCGATTGACGGGTTCGAGCGGCCGGTGACAGAATCGGCACGGCGCTATCCGCTCGTTGTGCAGTCGAAACGTTGGTTTCACTCCGAGGAGCTACGCATGAAAAGACAATTAATTACTTGCGCTGTTATCGCTGCATTGCTGTCGAGCACCAGCGTGCTCGCCGCCCCTCCCAAGATATCGGACGACGTCGTCAAAATCGGCCTGCTGCTCGATATGTCGAGCCTCTATGCCGACATCACCGGCGAAAACGAAGTGACGATAGTAAAGATGGCGGTGGAAGACTTCGGCGGAAAGGTACTGGGCAAGCCGATCGAAGTCGTTTACGCGGATCATCAGAACAAGGCCGATCTCGCGGCGAACAAAGCGCGGGAATGGTTTGACGTCGATCATGTCGATGCGGTTCTCGATGTCGCCGCCAGCGCGCCGGCGCTGGCGGTCGCAGAGATTGCGAAGTCGAAGCATCGCATTGCGATAATGAGCGGCCCGGCCTCGGTGAAGCTTACGAACGAATCGTGCTCGCCCGTGACCGTCCATTACGCCTATGACACGTATGCACTGGCGAACGTTACCGGGAGCGCGGTACTGAAGAACGGCGGCGACACCTGGTTCTTCCTGACCGCGGATTACGCGTTCGGACACGCGCTCGAAAAAGACGTCACCGATGTCGTCAAAGCGCACGGCGGGAAAGTCCTCGGCGCTGTACGCCATCCGCTCAACACCGCGGACTTCTCTTCTTATCTGCTTTCGGCGCAGTCGTCGGGCGCGAAGGTGATCGGCCTCGCAAACGCCGGCGGCGACACGATCAACTCGATCAAGGCCGCGAAAGAGTTCGGCCTCACGCAATCGGGCAAGCAGCAACTCGCGGGACTGCTGGTGTTCATCAACGACATCCACAGCCTCGGACTCGAAACGACGCAGGGGCTGCTGCTCACGTCGGCCTTTTACTGGGATCTGAACGACGAGACGCGCAAGTTTTCAAAGCGCTTCTACGAACGGACCAAAAGAATGCCGAATATGGTGCAGGCCGGCGCTTATTCTTCGACGATTCACTATTTGAAGGCGATTCAGGCGGCGGGCACCGATGAACCCGGCGCGGTGATGGCGAAGATGAAGTCGACGCCCATCAACGATTTCTTCGTGAAGAACGGCCGTATTCGCGAGGACGGCCGCATGATGCGCGAGATGTATCTATTCCAGGTGAAGAAGCCGTCCGAATCCAAGGGGCCGTGGGATTATTACACGTTGAAAGGGACGATCCCGGCCGCTCAGGCATTCCAGCCGCTTTCGAAGAGCACCTGTTCTCTCGTGAAGAAATAACACCGTGATGAATCCGCGATGGAAGCAACGCCCCCCGGGCTCGACCTGGGGGGATTTTGGACCCGACGATCAGCTCGGGCGGCTCAATTTGCTGACGCCGGTAAAAGTGCGTCAGGCCGTGGCGGAAGTTAAGGAAGGGCTGTCGTTTTGTTTGAGCCTGCCGCTCGACTTCCCGGGCGAGTCGAAGCTGCATCCGCGGCGCAAACCGCCGCAGCTGTCGCCGACGATGCTGAAGGATCAGGCGTTCATGAACTTTCCCTTGAACCGCCTCGACCCGCGCAGCACCGACGTCGTGTGCGACGACCAGGCGTTGATTTCATTGCAGTACTCGACGCAATGGGACAGCTTCGCGCACATCGGCTCGTGGTTCGACGCTGACGGCGACGGGCAGCCCGAGATTGTCTACTACAACGGTTATCGTGCGAGCGAGCACATCAAAGGTCCGCAAGACGCCAAGGGCGAAGAGTGCTGCGGCACCTCGTGCGCGACCGCCCTCGGCATCGAAAATTTCGCCGCGAAAGCGATTCAAGGACGCGGCGTCCTGGTCGATCTGCACGCCCACTTCGGCAACGAACGGCGCCTCGTCGGGTACGACGACCTGATGCGCGTCATGCAGACCGACGGCGTCGTTGTGGAAACGGGCGATATGCTCGTGCTGCGCACCGGGTTTTCGGAGGTGATCGTCAGCATGAATCGCCACCCGGACATGGAGGTGCTGAATCGCTCGTGCGCCGTGCTCGACGGCCGCGACGAGAAGCTGTTGCAATGGATTACCGACAGCGGCGTCGCGGCGCTCTGCGCCGATAACTACGCGGTCGAGGCGTACCCGGCCAAGGAGCGGGACGGCGCGCGGCCGGCGTTGCCGCTGCATGAGCATTGTCTGTTCAAGCTCGGGGTTCCGCTCGGGGAGATCTGGTGGCTCAAGGATCTCGCCGAATGGCTGCGCGCGCACCGGCGCCATCGTTTTCTTCTGACGGCGCCGCCGCTGCGCCTGCCGGGTGCGGTCGGATCGCCGGTGACTCCGGTGGCGACGGTCTAGTCCGTACTAAATCTCGTAGCGCGGACGCGGGCGGCGTGAGCCCGCCCGGTCACGGAGATTCCGGAAGTCGTCCGCGCGTACTTCCGCGTTCGTATCGTTAGGGCAGCGTCAGTGTCCGAAACGCGTCGTATCCCGGTTTCGGCCGGCCGTCGCGATATCGTAGTCCCACCGTGTTCAGATTCGCATCGAAGGCACCGAGCTGCACGTCGTGCAGCAATGCCCATTCGAGTCCAGCCAGGTGAATTCCTTTCATCAAGGCCGGTAAGCGGCGCAGGAACGCCAGCTGCTCCGCTTCGTTTCCCGAGCCCGACGTGGGCCAGCCGACTTCCATGAACAGCACCGGTTCATTCGGCGGTATGTGGTGGAACATCCACGCGTAGTAATCGGACGGGAGTTGCGCCGGTGCGTCGTGAAATGCCGCGGGGTACGTCGTGAAGCCGACTAAATCAAGCTCCGGACGGAAGACATTGATGACGTTGGAATGCTCCGAGATCCGGTTCGGCTCCCTGGCGTCGAGAATGCGTACCCATTCCCATTGGAACGTGACGAACACTTTCGTCGCCGGCGATATCTTTTTCACCGCCGCGTACGCCTCCTTATAGAGGGTGACGAAATGGAGATATTCCGGGAGCCGTTGCAGCGCCAAGAAGTTGATTTCGGTGGCGAGGCACAGATAGGCGGGTCTGAGGCGGGCGAGATCGGTGGCTGCTTTGATATAGGCAGCGCGGATGATGGGATTGGAGAAAGACACGTTGCTCCCGGCCTGTCGTCGCACCGTCGCCGGCAAGTCCAGCTCCTTGCGCCCTTGATCCAACGTCGTCGGGCTCAGCCCCAGAATCGGTATCAGCTTTGCATTCTTCGCTTTCTCGAAAAGCGCACGGACGACCGTCGGGTCGATCTCGCTCCATTGGTAAATGAAGACGGCGTGTCGTCCCAGGTCATGCGCATACGAGAACGCCTGGTCGACATCCACGCCGGTGTGATTCGGAAAATTGCGCGGCGTGACCGCGACGCCCCGCGGCGTATCGGCGTTCGCTCCCGGAGTCGTGAAGCAGACCGACCAGCCCATTAGAGCGACAGCTATGCCACGGTAGATGTTTTTCATCGAATGATAGTTCCCGGTTGATCGGTCGTATGCGAGTCGAGCGCATAGGTGGTCGACCGATGATTCGACAGCCGTCGGTGCATCGATCGCAACGCAGTGCGTACGTAGTACGATGACGCACCGCGAATCTATTGAAAGAATAGACCAGGCAAGACGATGGGCTGGCGTAGGCGCTAGAACGATTGGCTGCAGTACAAGCGTCACGATCTTCGCCACACCGCCCCGTGGGTGGGTGCGTTAGATCTCAGGCGGTGCGGTTGGTTTTGCCACGAAGCCGCGTTCGATGTCGCCACGGAAGCCGACGGCTTCATACATTTTGTGCGCTTCGAGGCGCTGCACGCCGGAAAGCAGGACGACTTTGTAGCAGCGCCGCGACCACGCGAAGCTCAGAGCAAACTCAAGGAGCGCCTGCGCCAGGCCTCGGCGGCGAAAGCGAAACAGGGTGATGACGTGCTCGATGATGCCGAACGGCCGGCCGCCGTTGGCCAGGTTAGGAACGACGGCGAGCATACAACTCGACGCCAGTTGCCCTTCAATGTCGCTGACAAAAACATGAACGTCGCGATTCTCGAGTATTTCGCTCCAAAGTCGCATCGCTTCGGCGGTGGGTAATTCGGGATCGTGCGGCCGCAGTTCCTTGTAGAGGGTGAGAATGCCGGGCAGATCTTTGGCAGTCGCAAGGCGGATTTGGCGTTGTTCCATGATCACGTCCGACGTTGATCGCACCGATGGATGGACTTCGGGCGCGTGCTTCAACGTAGCGGTAATGCGCTCAGCACTCGAAGATAGTCGTCGGGCTGTGTCTCGTAAAGCGGCACCCCTTTTGGAAAGATAAACCATGGTTGCGCGCTGCGTGTCCAAATGTGGGCGACTGGCCGCAGCCAAGATGTGTCATCCAAAGTGCCTGGGCGCACGACCGCAAGACCCGGTTGATTCGTCGGTTCTGACCAAAGACGAGTACCACATTGGCCGCAAACTCTTCCTTTCCGCACGCGACCCTCCCGTGTTAAGGACGTATGAACGACCGCCTCTCCCTGCGTGACTTCAACGGCAGTCCGGTTTATCCACATCGAGAGGCCGAAGGCGCTGCCACTACGTTTCTGGCAATCCGTGCAGTGGCAGGCGTAAACCGTAAGCGGCTCCGCAGTCACGCGGTATCGGGTGGCGCCGCATAAGCACCGACCGGTGTACGGAGGGCTCATGGTTGCGCTCGATCTATCCGCCGACGGCGTATGAGTATCGGCAGAACGCGAGAGCATGGAACAGAGCGGGAGTTTGATCGATCGTTCGCGGCAACTATCGGCATGCAGCCCCCTTGTTACGTCTATTGAAACAATCTCCGCTAGCGGAGCCAATTCGCCACGTCGTCGACATCGGGGCCTGCCCGCTGATGTTACTGACCGGGCGCTATCCCGACTGGCGCTAGACCGGGACGGAGACGCTCATCCGTGCTTGGGTGAACAGCAATACCGCCTCGATCGATCGTCCCGGCCAAAGGCGCCGCACGCCCTCGGCATATAGCCGGAGTTGCGGCGTGTAGCGCGAGACGAGGGCCGAGAAATCACCCGATTCCGTGCGATCGGTCTTGTAGTCGACGAGGACCAGCCTGTCTGGCGCGATCAGAAGCCGGTCGATAATTCCCATGACGCTGTTGCCATTTGCGTGATACAGGACGGCAACTTCGTTTCGCGCTTCGTCGTACCGGTGCCCGTCGAAAAAGTGGGCGAGGGCGGGTGTGTCGATAACGGCGCACGCTTCGTTCCAGCAAGCTTCCAGCCAATCCGTCTCCAGCTCGGCGCCGAATTCGTGCCAGACTTGCAGCCGCGCGCGCTCGCGCGTCGTATCGATCGTCGTTAGACGTTCGAGCATGCGATGAATCACGACGCCGCGCTGCATGGCGGCGGACAGGAATGCGATATCGGCATCGACCGCTGTCTCGTCTTCGGTTTGTTCCAGGGCGCCGTCGAGACGATCGAGATAAAAGGGACGCGTGAGAGCGGGATCCACCGATACCGGGAGCGGCAGCGGCGTTTGCGTCGGAGCGAAGGCAGGCGGCAAACCGTGCGTGATCGAGCCGCACAGATTGGCCGTCGCGCTGTCGTCGGGCGCCGATATCGGGTGCAATTGCAGCTCGAACGTTGCGGCGTCAGCGCTCGTATGGACGGCCGCGAAGCGGCGTTCGATGTAGCCGTACCAGCCGCGGCTTTCATCGCCCGCGAGTCCCGACCCGTTGCCCTTGCGGCGGCCTGCCTCGCAGCCGGAAACGAACAGATACTGGCGTGCGCGGGTCAGCGCGACGTAGAGCAGATTCGTTTCCTCTTGAAAATTGTCTCGGCCTTGACGCTGCGCGACGGCCCGGCTCCAACTGTCGGCATCACTGCGCCGGCCGAGCAAGAGAAAATTCCGGGGTCGCGCCTGTTCGATCGGCCAGTCGATCAACACCTCGGCGCCGCGTTCGGGTGCGCCGTTCTCGCGCGCCGCATCGACGAGAAATACGACCGGGCTTTCCAGTCCCTTGGCCGCGTGAATGGTGAGCAGGCGCACTTGATCGGCCGTCGTGTCGGCGCCCGCGCCCAACGATTCATTTTCCTCCTGCGTCAGCACCTCGAGGCGCGAGAGGAAGCGGGCGAGACTTGGAAACCGTCCGCCGTCGGCTTCGAGCGCGAAGTCGAGCAAGCGCGTCAGATTCGCCGCGACGCGCGCCCGCAAGTGCGCAGGTGCAGCCGCCGCGTAACGTTCCGGCACGTCGGCCTCGAAGTAAATGCGATCGAGCAGATCGTGGACGGGAATGCGGTCGGCCGCCGCGCGCCAAACGCGCAGCAGGCGCGCCGCACGAGCGAGTCGCGCCTGCGCGTCGCTCGAGAGTGGCTCCCGCGGAACTTCCTTCTCGTCGTCCGCGCCGAGTGCGATCAGGCGATCGAACCAGGTCGCGCCCTCGGTGCTCGCCAGCGCGAGCAGATCGTCGTCGGTCACGGCGAAGATGGGCGATCGCAGCACGGCGGCGAGGGCGACATTTTCGAACGGCGCGATCAGGAGCCGCAGCAGATCGATGATGTCGCGCACTTCGAGGCAGTCGAGGAAATTGCCGCGCCCCGCGCCGGCGTAGGGGATGCCGGCCGCGCGCAGCGCCGCCTCGTACATCCCGGCATAGGTGCGCCGGCGGACGAGAATCATGATATCGCCATAGCGGAGCGGCCGAACCCTATCGCCGTCGCGTATCGGGCGGCCGAGGAGCGAGAGGATTTTTTGCGCAACCAGGTCTCCCTCGCGCCGGCGGCGCTGGTCTTCTTCGACGAAGCGCGGCTGCTCGAGCGGATGGCGAAACGCCGTCGCCATGGCGGTGCCGCTGAGGCGCATCACGAGCGGCAGCAGTTCGGCGTGGCCCCAAAGGTCCTTGCGATGCGTATCGTGTGTACGGAAATTCGGCAGGCGATGGTCGCGCGCGTCGGCGTCTTCGTTGTCGGCCGCGTGCACGTCGAACAGCAGATTGACGAAGCGCACGATCGCCGGCGAGGATCGCCAGGAAATATGCTGCTCATGCACCTGCGCGTTGCTGTGCGCCGCCAGCCAATCGCGGGCGACGGCAAAGAGCGCCGGATCGGCACGGCGAAAGCGGTAAATGGATTGTTTCTCATCGCCGACGAGAAACACGCTGCGATTTCGTTCCGCGGAGCCTGCGGCCATCTCCTGCAACAGCGGCAGCAGGAGACGCCACTGCGTCGGGTTCGTGTCCTGAAATTCATCGACCAGCAGATGGTCGATGCGCTGGTCCAGCTTGTACTGCACCCACTCGGCGTAGCGGCTGCGGCTCAGCAATCGGTAAGCAAGCCATTCGAGATCGGCGAAATCGAGCACGCCGGCCGTGCGCTTTTGTTCCTGAAAGTGATCGAGCAGACGAGCGCCGATCGTACACCAGTCGCGATTGCGCTCCCAGGCGGCGTGACGCTTACCGCGCTCGATCGCGTCGTGCAGGCGCGCGAGCAGCTCTTCGCGCTCGCGCATGAGCGCGTCGGCATTCGCGGAACCGATCTTTTTGGCAAAATCATTCGGGACACGAAAGGCGCGCGGTTCGCCGTCCTTCGTGAGCAAAGCCTGCGAGACGAGCCGACAGAAATCGGTTCCTGTCGGCGCATTCGCCGCATCGTGCAAACTGTCGCGCATCGACACCAGACTCGCCGGCGTGGCGGCGTCGAGACGCATGAGTAACGACCGCAACAGTTCGCGACTTCGGACGTCGTTCGCGAACGTATCGAAGGGGTGAACGTTCGGGTCGATCGCGAGCGCGTGTTGCAGCTGCCGCGTCGCGTAGGCGATCGGGTCGGGTTCGTCTTCGGTGTACGCCCACCAGTCGCTCCGGTGATTCAGAAATTCCTGCAGCGCGGCGCGTACGTTGTCGAGTCCACCCGCGTTACGGAGCAACCGTTCCATTGCGACGGTCACCGCGCTGTCGTCGCGAAGCAGATCGCGGTCGAGCGCTCGCCAGGCGGCGGCCTCGATCTCCGTCGTTTGCTCGGCGATCTCGAAGGCCGGCGGAATGCCGGCCTCGAAAGCAAAGCGTGCGAGGAGTTCCTGGCAGAACGCATGAAAGGTGGTGATGCGCAGCTCGTGCGGCGTGACCAATAACTCCTCATAGAGACGCCGCGCGCGCTGTTGTACGTCCGTGCCGGTTACGATGTCGATTTCCTGCAGCAGTAAGCGCAGCTCGGCATCGGACGCCTGCGAGAGCGCGAGTAGACGCTGGCTCAGACGCACGCGCATCTCGGCGGCGGCTTTGCGGGTGAAGGTAATGGCGAGAATCGAGGATGGCGCTGCACCCTGCAGCAGCAGTCGTACCAGGCGGCTGACGAGCAGCCACGTCTTGCCGGTGCCCGCTGCCGCGTGCACGACCGCGTTGGTATGCGGATCGATGGCGGCGAGCGTGCTCGTTTCAGTCGGCGCGGTCGCCACCGTTCTCGCTCCACATTTCTTTACGACACAATCCTTCGTAGCGGCATAAGCGACACGTTTCGGCATCTCCCCACGCGGGCAGCGGCGCGCCGTGATCGAGGTCCTCGATGACCCGACGCAAGCGGACCTCGAGGCGAGTAACGATGTCGGCGAGCTCCGCGCCCTTCAGGCAATTGCTGGTTTGTATGGCGTCCTCGTCGAGTTGCGCGTAGAGAACTTCCGTGATGACCGCGGGATTGAGCAAGACGTAAAACGGCAGCTGGGATTTCTCGCCGGCTTTTACCAAAGCGGGTTTCGGCACTTCGCCGGTTTTATAGTCGATGATGGAGAGCCCTTCGGGGCCGCGATCGATGCGGTCGGCGCGGCCTTTGAGCGTGAGCGACCGGTCGCCGATTCGGATCTCGCGCTCGAACGTTTTCTCGGTTGCGTCCACGTGCCAATCGCGCGAGCGCTTCTCCTGCCAGTCGAGATACGCTTCGACAAAGCTGTCCCAGCGCTGGCGCCAGCCGCGCGCGCTCAGCCGCTTGTCGGTGTCGAATCCGAGTAACACGCGACCGAGCTCCCGGAGCAGCTCGGCAGCCGCGGCGCGATTCGTGCGCGTGATCGGTCCCCCCGTCCATGGACCCGGCAGTCCCGAAACGCCGCCGTGGAATGCGTGCAAGATGCGATGGACGTGACGCCCGTAGTCGGATTTCTCCATTTCGTCGCGCACGTCGTCGAGCGTGCGCAGACCGAGACCATCGGCGACGAAGAACTGGTACGGACAGTCGAGCAGGCGCTGATGTGCGCTCGCCGAGAGTGCGGTTGGAATGCGTGCGGGCGGCAGAGAGGGCGCGGGCGCCGTGACCTGACCGGGCGGCAATGCATCGCGGCGATAAAGCGCGGTTTCGGGCGCCGCGAGCAGACGGCGAAGCTCCGCGTCTTCGGGCACGCTGCCGTAGGCGAGGCGATGAAATGCCACGAGCCGTTCGGTCCACGGACTCGGCAGCAGCGGCTCGTCGTTGTCACTGTGCCGCCACGTTATCAGCACATTGGGCGCCGTCTCGAGGAGTCGGCGAAAATCGTTCAGCGGCGCGAGGAGACGTTCTTGTCGCGTCGGAAGACCGAGCTCGCGCCGCACCGCGTCGTTGAAGAACGGCGAGCTGCCCAACGGTCCCGGCAGGTGATCGGCCGTGCAGCCGGCCAGAATCAGCGCATCGAAGCGACGGCATCGGCTATCGGCGAATCCGAGCAGCTCGATCCCGCTTTGCGGAAGCGGCGGGCGAAACCGGCGACGTTCGAGCTCGCGCTGCAGCCAGTGATGAAATTCGTCCCAGACGATCGGTGTGCGGCCGCCGACGATGCGCCGGTTCGGCCGCAGCGCCGTCAGCACCTGGCTGCCCGCTGCATCGGCACTCAGTGTCGTAACGAGACCGGTCAGCTCCAGGCTGGCGTAGAGCCCGGCGAGGTGATCGGCCGGCGTGCGCGCCGGCGAACGCAGCCGGCTCTGCAACGGCTCCGCCGCTTGTCGCAGGCGGTCGAGTATTTCGAGAAGCAGTGCGGCGTCGACGGGGAGCCGATCTCGCTTCGCCGCGACCGCGCGGCGATAACGCGCGAGGCCGGCGGTGATGTTTTCCGCCCGCACGACCTGTGCTTCGAAGCAATGCACGGCGGCTTCCAGCTCGGCGCGCGAGAGCCCGAGCGTAACGAACGGCGACTTCAAAAAATCGAGGAGCGGCGCTTGCGCGAAGTCCTGCTCGACGGCTTCGATCCAGCGCATGACCGCGGTCGCCGCACTCGTAGTGGACAATACCCAGCCGGCCGGATCGCGCAAGACGAGGCCGGAACGTTCCAACAGCGCCCGCACCCGCCGCGCGAGTTTACGATCGGTGGTGACGATGCCGATGTCCGTCACGCCGCGTGCATACCAGCGACGCACCGCGAGGTCGACGGCTCGCGCTTCCTGCTCGAAATCGCCGGCCGCCAGCACCTGCAATCTCGATTCCGCGGGGCTCGACGGCTGCGTTCGCGCGAACTTACGCGCGCGCGCACCGATGTCCGTATCTTCCGCGTAGACCGCGTCGAGGAAGCGCGTATAGGGCGAGTCGGACTCGGGAGCCGGCAGTATGGGCAGCCCGATCTGCGCAAGCGTGCGGCAGATCGCGGCGTCCGGGTGAAAATCGGCGCCCCGGACATTGCCATGAACGACCATGGTCGCGCGGCCGGCTTCCAGGAGCGCGCGGAGCCAGGCCGCTTCGGCGTCCGAAAGCTCTACCGTCCCGATCATATATATATGGTGCGTGGGGTCCGAGGCGGGGCGCCGCCCCAACGCGGTGCGGCGTTGCAGCGCTCGGTCTTTCAAGCGGTGATCCTGCAAGTGCGAATTCCACGCTTGCCATAGGGAATGAACCAGCCTGGCCTCGCCATGGAGCGGCTCGGGCGGTGCGGTGGGACCGTAGCCGGCGGCGAGCCGCGCCGCGAGCGATTCCGCGTCTGCCGGCAGAGACGCGTGGTGCGAGTTCAGGTCATCGAAGAGGGAGAGGAGGCTGTCGATGAGCGTCCACGTGCCGTAGCGGTTGCGCAGCGATGCGAACGGCTCGAGCGCTTCGAGCAGCAACAAGTCGCGCTCGGGCTCGTCGATGAGCGTCGCGCTGTCGTCGTCCTGAGGTCGGAGCCAGGCGTCGAGCGTGCCGCACCACGGAGCCAGCACACCGTCGTAACCGCGGTCGTGCGCGGCGGCGAGCAGGCGCCGGCAGAACCCCGGAATCGCCCCGGGGTGGGGAAACAGCACGACGTGCCGGCTGAGGTCGGGAAGCTCGTCCGGATGCCGGACGAGCATCAGCTTCGCGAGGGTGTGTAGAGGATCGGATCCGTACGGAACGAGGACGGCCGAATCAGCGCTCAAGGTACTTGAGTTTGTCGGACTTGTTGTCCCACTCGCCGGCATCGGGCGGCGCGTCTTTCTTCTCGGTAATCACCGGCCAGCCTTTGGCGAGCTCCGCGTTCAACTGTATGAACTGCTTCTGGTCCTCGGGTACGTCATCCTCGGCGAAGATCGCGTTCACCGGGCATTCCGGCACGCACAGCGTGCAGTCGATGCATTCGTCGGGATCAATGGCGAGAAAATTCGGACCTTCGTGGAAGCAATCGACGGGGCAGACTTCGACGCAGTCGGTGTATTTGCACTTGATGCAATTCTCGGTGACCACGTAGGCCATCGGGGGGACTCCTCACTACAGGGGTTCGACGGTAACCCGCCTATGATACACGCACGCTAAAAAAGTGGAAATCCGCGGACGCGTTTCAGTACGCGTTCTTATCGGTGAATGCGCGGAATGCGGTGAGGAACAGAATTTTCAGGTCGAGCCAGAGCGACCAGTTATGTATATATGCCAAGTCGTATTCGACGCGCTTCTGCATTTTGTCCAGCGAATCGGTTTCGCCGCGCCAGCCGTTCACTTGCGCCCATCCGGTGATACCGGGCCGGACCTTGTGGCGCAGCATGTAGCGGTCGATCAGCTTGCGGTATTGCTCGTTGTGCACGACCGCATGCGGCCGCGGCCCGACGAGCGACATCCGGCCTTGCAGCACGTTGACGAGCTGCGGCAGCTCGTCGAGCGAGGTGCGGCGCAGGAACGCGCCGAAGGGTGTAACACGCGGATCGTTCTTTTTTGCCTGCGCGATATGGCGACCGTCTTCGCACACGGTCATGCTGCGGAACTTCCACACTTCGATCTTGTTACCGCGCAGCCCATAGCGATGTTGCCGGAAAAGGATGGGGCCGGGCGAAGAGACCTTGACGCCGATTGCGATGATGAGCATCGGGACGGCAGCCAGCGCCAGCGCCAACGACGCCAGCACGATATCCTCCAGGCGCTTGATCAGTCCGTCCACGCCGTAGAACGGCGACTCGGAAATGCTGACGACGGGGAGATCTCCCATCGTGCCCCAGCTCGCGTGCAGCAGGTCGAAGATGAAGAAATCGGGGATCAGATACACCGACGCGGTGGTGTCGGAGAGCTTCGCGATCAAGGTTTGAATGCGTTTCTCTGCGCTCATCGGCAGCGTGATGTAGACGATGTCGACGTTCCCTTCGCGCGCCTGGCGCACCATCGCGTCGAGATTTCCGACGACTTCGATCGGTTCCCGCACGAGCGGCCGCAATCCCGCAGGCCGGCGATCGTCGTAGAACCCCAACGGATGCAATCCCATCCACGGCGCGTCGAGGATCGAGCGCGCGAGATACGCGCCCAGCTCGCGCGCGCCGACGATGGCGACCGTGCGCGTGTTGAAGCCGCGCTGGCGCAGCGCCCCGAGGATGATTTGCAGCCAGCCGCGCCAGATCACCAGCAACAGCGGTGCGATCACGAACCAAGTGAGAAACACGCGGCGTGAGAACTGCTCGGACGCTTTCAGTGAGTAGGCGAAGAAGAGCAGCACGGTGACGACCATCGCCCAGACGAGCAACAAACGCCCGAACTCGTAGCGCAGCGAAAGACCGCGCCAGGAGTGATACATGCCGCAGAAATGGCCGAAGAAGATGAAGAGCCCGACGGCGGCGAATGCGGCGAAACCCTGATCGTCGCGCAAATCGAAGCCGTACGACCACGTCACGGCCCACAGCGAGCACGCGATCACGACTGCATCTATCAGCTGGGAGAATGCCGCGAGCTTACCGTGTCCGACGCGTATTAATTTTTCGATACCCATTCGCGTTGCCTATCCATTGGCGGTGGCGGCGAACGCCCGTCGATACCGCGCTATCGTCGTCGCTCGCGCCAAAAAATTTCCGGACGCAATCGTGGTTTCATAACCCCAGTCCTGGCGGATGACAGCGTCAGCGACAATCTAGGATACTCGCCGCTCATTCGTCACTTCGACCATCACACAACAATGAAGCGATTGCGTGCCACAACAATAAGCGCGACCGTCATGCGCCGACCATCGGTAGTTACCCTCGCGCTCGGATTTATCGCTGTAGTGCTGTTTGCAGGATGTGCCGCACCGCCGGTGTCGACGCCGGCGGCACCACCGGCAGCCGCATCGGCTGCCGCAACGCCGGATACCGCCAGCGGCGACTACGAGATCGGGCCGGAGGACTTGCTCGAGATTGCCGTGTGGCACGAGAAAGATTTGCAGCGCGAAGTGCTCGTACGTCCGGACGGTTGGCTCACATTTCCGCTCGTGGGCAGCGTGCAGGCGGCGGGCAAGACGACCGCACAGCTGCAAAAAGAGATTACGACGCGTCTGAAGAAGTACATGCCCGATCCCGTGGTGACCGTAACCATCAAGAAGATCCAAGGGCTCAAGGTTTTCGTGATCGGCAAAGTCGGAAAGCCGGGCGAGTACGTCGTCGGCCGTTACGTGGACGTGCTGCAAGCGTTGTCGCTTGCCGGCGGGCTGACGCCGTTCGCGAAGGAGAACGACATCAAGATCGTGCGCAAGCAGGGTGGACGCGAGCAGATCATTCCCTTCGACTACAGCCAGGTCAAGCGTGGCCGCAACCTGGAACAGAACATCCGGCTTCAGGCGGGCGATGTGGTAATGGTGCCCTGAGCGGGCGCCTGGAACATGAGAGCAAGAATAATGAACGAGGCGAAGCGCCGGTCGCGCACAAAACGGGTACGGCGATATGCACGGATGCTCGCAGCGACCGCGACGTCGCTCACCGCGTGGTGTGCACCGGTCCCCGCGGCACAGTGGGAGGTGCGGCCCTCCATCGACGTCGGTGCAATTTCCGACGACAACATCCAGTTGACGACATCACCGCGCGAGACGACGTCGGGCTACGTCGGCGCACTGCGCGTCGATGGACGGCGTACTACCGAAACGTCAAAGGCGACGTTCAACGGATACGTGACGCACACCACGTACACGACGGGCGACATACCCGACAAGACGGAACAGGGCCTGACGCTCAACGCCGAGCACGCGACCTCGGAGCGGGGCAAGATCGGATTGGACGGTGAGTATCGTCACGACGCGCTGTTCGAGACGACGATCGTGCGCCGCGGCACGGGCGATGTACGCGATGTCGACGTCGCGCTGACATCGAACGTGCAAGCGCGGCGCAATTACTGGGTGTTGGCGCCCTCGTGGAATTGGTTGCTCACCGAAAGGAGCGGTCTGCGCTTCGGCTACCGTTTCACCGACGCCAGTTTCAGCAATGACGTCGGCACCGATCTCGTGGATTACACCGAGAACCTGCTGAGCGCGACGTACACGCACCAGCTCAATCCCCGGGATGATTTGAACCTCACGGCCAACGCGGTTCGCTATCGTCCGGCGACGGGCGCTAACGACGCGGATACCGTGCAGTTGCTCGTGGGGGTCAGCCGTGCGTTCAGCGAGACGCTGCGTGGACAGGTCGCGTTCGGCGGCACCCGCACGACCACGCAGACGGCGAGCGGCGAAGATACCGGGAGCGGGGTCGCGGCGAATGCGAGCATTCGTCAAAACGCGGAGACGTCGACGTTCGAAGGCATCATCAGTCGCGACATCACGCCGAGCGGAGTCGGGCAAGCCGTGCGCACCGATCAGTTTCGTATTTGGTGGTCGCGGCGGCTGTCGGAGAGCGTCGAGTTCGTGTTCGAGACGCAACTGATCCGCACACACGGGCTCGAAGGCGGAACCACCGGAGTCAATCGGCGTTACTTCGACGTCGCGCCGGAGTTGCGCTGGCAGTGGTTGGAAGACCTGTATCTCGTCGGAAGCGTTCGTCATCGTCGACAGAAGTTCGAAACCGACGTCGATACCGCCACTAGTAACGCGGTGTTTTTGGGTCTGAGCTACCGCCTATAATCGTCGATTCGATTTCAGGAGAGAGAGCGTTATGGAAGGAACCACGCATCTCAGCGACTATCTCGCCATATTGCGGCGGCGACGCAAACAGATCATCCGCGTCGCCGCGGCGGTGTTTGCAGGAGCAGTGCTGCTCGCGTTCGTGCTGCCCCCGGTTTATCGCTCTACCGCGAAGCTCCTCATCGAGCAGGAGATCGCGTCGGACATGGTGCCATCGACGGTTACCGGATACATCAGCCAACGCATTCGCGTCATCGAGACGCGCGTGCTGACGCCGGAGAACCTGGCGAAGGTGGCGCAAAAAGCCGATCTGTACGGGCGCACACCGGCGGCGTCCGATCCGCGACAGGTGGCGGGCCGGATGCGGGAAAACATCAAGATCGAGCCGGTCAGTGCCAGCGTGACGGATCCGCGCAGCGGCGCGCAGAGTATGGCGACCGTCGCCCTCAATGTCTCTTACGACGCGCGCTCGGCGGAGCTCGCGCAGAAAGTCGCGCAGAATCTCGCGGACCTCTTCATCGAGGAGAACCGCCGCCTTCGCACCGCCAAGGCTCAGCAGACGTCCGGCTTTCTCGTCGAGGAGGAAGGACGGTTGCGGCAGCACATTGCCGAGCTCGAATCGAAGCTTGCGGCGTACAAAACGAAAAACCAGGGTCGTCTGCCGGAGGTCGCGAACCTCAATATGCAGATGCTCGAGCGCAGCCAGCGCGAGCTGGAAGAAGCGGAGCGGCAGATCTACACGCTCGAGCAGCGCCGGCTCGAGTTGCAGTCGCAGCTCGCATTGGTCGAGCCGCACACCGGCAACAGCCCGGGCGGCCGGCTGCGCCAGGTGCAGACCGAATATCTCGAGGCGTCGGCGCGCTATTCGGCCGATCATCCCGATGTGGTGCGCTTGAAGCGCGAGGTGGATACGCTCAAGAAGGAGACGGGGATCTCCGACGATCGCGGCGCGCTCGAGCTCGATTACAAGCGAGCGAAGGCGGAGCTCGCGGCCGCGAAGCAGAAGTACTCGGACAACCACCCGGATGTGGCGAAACTGAAACAGACGGTTGCGACGCTCGAGACGAAGCTCAAGAACGCGCCGCGCGCGGCCGGCGGTTTTACGATCAAGCCGGACAATCCGGCATACGTCACGCTGCAAACGCAGCTCGATACGGTCGAGCTGAATCTGAAAGCGATGCACGAGCAGCGCGAGCGCGCGAAGCAGCGCATCGCGGACTACGAGGCGCGTCTCAACCAAACGCCGCGCGTGGAACAGGAAGGTCTGGCGATGCAGCGTGAGTACGAATCGGCGACGAAGAAGTATCGCGAGATCAAACAGAATCTGATGGGTGCACAGCTCGCGGTCGAGCTCGAGAAGGAGCAGAAGGGCGAACGTTACTCGATTCTCGAAGCGGCGGATCTGCCGGATCAGCCGGAGCGTCCGAATCGGCGTGCGTTCATACTCCTCGGCCTCGTGCTCGGGATCGGCAGCGGCGTCGGCTACGCGAGTCTCGCGGAGTACATGGATCGCACGATCCGCGGAGCGCGCAGCGTCGCCGCCGTGTTGCGCGCGCCGCCGCTCGCAGTGATTCCTTATATCCCGAACGGCATCGATCCGCCGGCGCGTACTACGTGACCCTCCGTGTTGCCAGACGGCAACACGTGTTACGGATACGCAATTACCCGGATGGGGCCGGATCGAATCGGATGTTAGCGTTTCGCCGGCTCGAACGCGGGAAGCAACACGAGCAGGGGAGCACAGCGAAGAATGGATCCAATAACCAAAGCGCTGCAGAAGGTTCGACAGGATCGTCAGACGGTCGGGGTGAGCCTGCAGAAGCGCGCGCTCGTTCCGGCGGAGATCACTTACACGCAGACGCGCAAAGTGAGTCTCTATCCGGGATGGTTGCGGCAGAATCGCATCATCACTGCCGACGTGATCGACGGCTATGCCAGCGCGTATAAAGTTTTGCGAACGCAGGTGTCGCAGCGCATGCGCGGCCAGGGCTGGCGCACGCTTGGCGTGACGAGCCCGGGCCCGCGCGAAGGCAAGACGCTCACTGCGATCAACCTGAGCATCAGTCTCGCGCTGGAAGCGAATCAAACGGTGCTGCTCGTCGATGCGGATCTGCGTCAGCCGAGCGTGCACACCTACTTCGGTTTCGACGTCGAGCGCGGATTGCGCGATCACCTCATCGAGGCCACGCCGATCGAACAGATTTTGGTAAATCCCGAAATTCGCCGTCTGGTCGTGCTGCCGGGCGGGGCGCCTCTTGCGAATTCTTCCGAAATGCTCTCGTCCCCGGTCATGCTCCGCTTGGTGCAGGATGTGAAGCGGCGCTATCCCTCACGGCTGGTCGTGTTTGACCTCCCGCCCGTGCTCACCACCGACGACGTATTGGCTTTCGCTCCCTACCTCGATGCGGCGCTCCTCGTGATCGAGGAAGGCGAAACGCTGCGCGACGACGCCGCACGCGCGGCGGAGCTGCTGCAGGCGGCCAATCACAATTTGATCGGTACCGTACTCAACAAGCACCCGGAATAGCGGGCCACGGACGGACATGTACGAGTCGTTCTACGGTTTTAACGAGAAGCCATTCTCGCTGCTGCCAGATCCGGCGTTTCTCTTTTTGAGCGAAAAACACCGGTTGGCGCTCACCATGTTGCAATACGGCATCATGAATCAGGCCGGCTTCACCGTCGTCACCGGCGAAATCGGTTCCGGTAAGACGACGCTCATCCGGCAGGTGTTGAACGAAGTGGGCGAAGACGTGGCGATCGGCGTGGTTTCGAACACGCACAGAAACTTCGGCGAGCTGATGCAGTGGGTGCTGCTGGCGTTCGGGCTCGAGCACCGCGACAAGAAGCGGATCGAACTGTATCAGACCCTCGCCGACTTCATCGTGAAGGAATACAGCCAAGGCCGGCGCACCGTGCTGATTATCGACGAAGCGCAGAACTTGAGCCCGGAGGCGCTCGAGGAGCTGCGGATGCTGTCGAACATCAACGCCGACAAAGATCAGGTCCTGCAGCTCATCCTCGTCGGCCAAGCGGGGTTACGCGAGACGCTGCGGCGACCAGAGCTGCAACAGTTCGCACAGCGCGTCGCCGTCGACTACAGCCTGAAGCCGCTCAATCTCGAAGAGACGTGGAATTACATCCGGCACCGGCTCAAGCTCGCCGGCGGCGACGCAGCGCTTTTCGAAACCAAGGCGTGCGCTGCGGTTTATTACTACAGCGGCGGCGTTCCCCGTCTCATCAACGTATTGTGCGACACCGCGCTCGTCTATGGCTTTGCCGAGCAGAAACGGCGGATCGACGTGAGCACGGTCTGCGACGTCGTACGCGACAAGGCGCGCGGGGGGATCTTTCCGGTGCGCGACGATCGCGGCCGCAACGAGATCAGCGGGCTCGCGGAGATGTTCGGCGCGAAGAAGGAGAGCTACAACGTCGAGGCGCCGCCGCGGACGTGACGGTCGCGGCGCGACGCTGAGGACACGGAACGGGTACCATGAAAGCGGTGATACTGGCGGGGGGATTCGGCACGCGCATTAGCGAGGAGAGCGGCGTCAAGCCGAAGCCGATGGTCGAGATCGGCGGGCGTCCGATGCTGTGGCACATCCTGAAGATCTATTCCAGCCACGGCATCAACGACTTTATCGTCTGCCTCGGGTACAAGGGCGAGGTCATCAAGGATTATTTCGCGCGCTATTACCTGCATGCATCGAACGTCACGTTCGACATGCAGCGAAACGAGATGCGCGTGCACGACAATCGTGCGGAGCCGTGGCGCGTGACGCTCGTCGATACGGGCCTGCAAACAATGACCGGCGGACGCCTGAAGCGCGTGCGCGAATACATCGGCGACGAGACTTTCTGCATGACGTACGGCGACGGCGTCAGCGACATCGACGTACGCAAACTCGTGCGCTTCCACAAAGAGCAAAACACGCTCGCGACATTGACGGCTGCGCAGCCGCCCGGGCGCTTCGGAGCGTTCACGCTGGCGATGGGGCAGAACCGCATCGAGTCGTTCCATGAAAAGCCCGACGGCGACGGTGCGTGGGTGAACAGCGGGTTCTTCGTGCTGGAGCCCGGCGTCATGAACTACATCGACGACGACGGCACCGTGTGGGAACGGACGCCGCTCGAACGGCTCGCGCGCGACCGCCAGCTCTCGGCGTACCGGCATCACGGATTTTGGCAGCCGATGGACACGCTCCGCGATAAAATGGTGCTCGAGACCCTCTGGCAGAGCGAGAATCCTCCTTGGAAGACCTGGCAATGACCGGCCGCAATCCCGATTTCCTCGTCGTCGGCGGGGGGGTGGTGGGATTGAGTATTGCGCGCGAACTGCGGCGCCGCTTCGCGGCGTCCGTTACGTTGATCGAGAAAGAGTCGTCGTGCGGCGAGCATGCGAGCGGGCGCAACAGCGGCGTGCTGCACGCGGGATTCTATTACAGCGCCGACAGCCTCAAGGCGCGCTTCACGCGCGACGGTAATCGCGAATTGACCGCCTACTGCGAAGCGAACGGTATTCGGCTGCGTAAGTGCGGCAAGCTCGTGGTGGCACGCGACGGATCGGAGCATGCGGGGCTCGATGAATTGCTCGCGCGTGCCGAGCGCAACGGCGTGCCACTGGTCGCGATCGATGAAGCCGAAGCGCGCGCCATCGAGCCGCGGGTGCGTACGTGCGAACGCGCGCTCTTCTCGCCGACGACATCCTCGGTCGATCCGCTCGCGGTCGTACGCGCGTTGGAGGCGGACGCGCGCCGCGAAGGCGTGCGGGTGGAGTGCGGCGTGGCGTATCGCGCTCGCGACCGCGCGCGCGTGATCACGAACGACGGAACCTTCGTCGCGGGTCACGTCGTGAACACGGCGGGACTCTACGCCGATCGGGTCGCGCGCGACTTCGGTTTTTCGCAGCGCTATCGCATTCTGCCGTTCAAGGGGCTCTACCTCTACTCCGATGAGCCGCCCGGCGCGATCCGAACGCACATCTACCCGGTGCCGAATCTGCGGCACCCGTTCCTCGGCGTTCACGTTACCGTGACGATCGACGGACACGTCAAGCTCGGGCCGACGGCGATTCCGGCGTTCTGGCGCGAGCAGTACCGTGGCTTCGACAATCTGCGCATCGGCGAGCTGGTCGACATCGCGTATCGGCAGCTCGGACTGCTTGCGTTCTCGCGCTTCGGTTTCCTCGGTCTCGCTGTCCACGAGCTGCAGAAGTATTCGCGCAAGCGCATGGCGCGGCTCGCGTCGCCGCTCGTGCGGGACCTGAATCCCGAGCGCTATCGGCGCTGGGGCAAACCCGGTATCCGCGCTCAGCTCCTCGACATCAAAGAAAGGCGGCTCGAGATGGATTTCGTGGTGGAGGGCGATGAGCGTTCGACACACGTGCTGAACGCGGTTTCGCCGGCGTTCACGTGCAGTTTGCCGTTCGCGCGATATGTCGTGGACGGTATCGAGCAGCGCATCAATCGAAAGGAGGCGGCGTGAAGATACTGATCACCGGGAACATGGGGTACGTCGGTCCGACGGTGGTCGAGCGGCTACGCCGCGAATATCCGGACGCGCGGCTCGTGGGCTTCGATATGGGTTACTTCGCGCATTGCCTGAGCGGCGTCGCGGCGTTTCCCGAGCGACGGCTCGATGCGCAGATCATCGGTGACGTGCGCACCATCGGCCCCGAGCTGCTGGAAGGCGTCGATGCGATCGTGCATCTCGCGGCGATCTCCAACGACCCGATGGGTAACGCCTTCGAAGCACTGACCGCGGAGGTCAACCAGGCCGCGAGCGTGCGCCTCGCGCAGCTCGCGAAACGCGCGGGCGTGCGTCGTTTCGTCTTCGCGTCGAGCTGCAGCATGTACGGTGCGGCGGAGAGCCGGCCTCGGGTCGAACACGATCCGCTCAATCCGCTCACGGCGTACGCGCGCTCCAAGGTGGGCACCGAGGGAGCGCTGCGCGAGATCGCCGGTGATGGATTCGTGGTAACGGCGCTGCGGTTCGCCACCGCCTGCGGCATGAGCGCGCGGCTTCGGCTCGATCTGGTGCTGAACGACTTCGTCGCGGGCGCGATGGCGTCGAAGGAGGTCAGCATATTGAGCGACGGCACGCCGTGGCGACCGCTCATTCACGTTCAGGATATGGCGCGCGCGATCGAGTGGGCGATCGGGCGCGACGTCGGGCAAGGCGGCGCGTTCCTCGCCGTGAACGTCGGTGCCGACGAATGGAACTACCAGGTGCGCGAGCTTGCCGAGGCGGTCGCGCGCGGGGTGCCCGGCGTGCGCATATCCATCAATCCGCATGCGCCGCCGGACAAACGCTCGTACCGCGTCAGCTTCGACCTGTTTCGTCGGCTCGCCCCACGGCATCAGCCGCAAGTCGATCTGAGCGAAGCGATCGAAGGCTTGAAGGACGGTCTCGCCGGTATGGGCTTCCGCGATCCGGAGTTTCGCAGTTCCGGCTTCATACGGCTGCGGGTGCTTGCGCGGCTGCGTGCGCTCGGCGAGCTGAACGAGCGCTTCGAGTGGGTACGTCAGGCGGCGGCTTAGCATCGCATGGACGCGCAAAAGGTCGAGCAACCGGTCATCGTCATTCGCGGCGGGTCGGCATGGCAGTTCCCGGTTCTACGGGAACTGAGACACTACCGCGATCTCTTTTATTTTCTCGTCCGGCGCGACATCAAAGTCCTGTACGCCCAGACGATTCTTGGCTTTTCCTGGGCGATTCTGAACCCGCTCATCCAGATCGTCATATTCACGATCATTTTCGGCCGAGTGGCCAACATCGAAACCGACGGCATTCCGTACGTGCTGTTCGTGACCGTCGCGATCGTTCCATGGACGTACATGTCGGATGCGATGGTGGCATCGAGTCAAAGTCTCATTACCGAGCAGCACATGCTCGGAAAGGTTTACTTTCCGCGGCTCATCTACCCGCTGACGCCTACGTTTTCAAAGCTGCTCGATTTCGTTTTCGCGTTATTGCTGATCGCCGTGGCCTTGGTTCACTACCAGGTCGCTGCGACATGGCAGCTGCTGCTCCTCCCGTTCGTCATCGTCTGGATGGTGATGATTCCCGCCGGCGTCGGAATGTGGTTGTCGGCGCTCGCCGTGCGGTTTCGCGATGTGAAGTTTGCGATGCAGTTCGCGATCCGAATGTTGCTGTACACCGCGCCGATTCTGTACACCGCCTCTCCGATGCGCCACGGTTACCGGTTGGTGTATTCACTCAATCCGCTCGTGGGCGTCATCGAAGCATTCCGTGCCTGTCTCTTGGGCACGCAATTGCCGTGGCCTTACCTCCTTGCCGGCATCGTTACGACGCTACTGATGTTTTTCGGTGGGCTCATGTATTTCCACAAAATGGAGCGCGTGTTTGCTGATGTTGTTTGAGTGTATGGTTCCCTGATGAAGCAAGCGAATGCCGTTATCGACGTCGAGGGCGTCAGCAAGCTCTACCGGATCGGTGAGAAGGAGCAGGCGCACGACAGCCTGTCCGGTGCCGCGATCGCGTTCCTGCTGAGCCCGTTGCGCAACTACCGCAGATTTCGCTCGCTCTACCGCTTCGGCGATACCGACGAAACGAACGAGGATACGATCTGGGCGTTGCGTGACGTCGGTTTTCGCGTGAAAGAAGGAGAGGTGCTCGGGATCGTCGGACGAAACGGCGCCGGCAAGTCGACATTGCTCAAGATTCTGACGCGCATCACGCCGCCCACGCGCGGGCGCGTCGAAATTCGCGGGCGCGTGTCGAGCCTGCTGGAAGTCGGCACCGGGTTTCACCAGGAGCTGACCGGGCGCGAGAACATCTATCTGAACGGGACGATTCTCGGCATGCGGAAAAAGGAAGTCGACCGCAAGTTCGACGAGATCGTCGAATTCGCCGGCATGGAGAAATTTCTCGACACCCCGGTGAAGCGCTATTCAAGCGGCATGGCGGTGCGCCTCGCGTTCGCCGTCGCCGCGCACCTCGAGCCCGAAATACTGATCGTCGATGAAGTGCTCGCGGTCGGTGACGCGATGTTTCAGAAGAAATGCATCAACAAGATGCACGATGTCGGCAAGAGCGGGCGCACGATCTTGTTCGTGTCGCACAACATGCCGGCGGTGAGGATGTTGTGCACGCGGGCATTGCTGCTCAACGAAGGTCGGCTGGTCATGAACGGCTCCCCGCACGACATCGTCAGCCACTACATGAACTCGGACGTCGGCATCGCCGCCGAGCGCGAGTGGGACGATCCGGCCACGGCGCCGGGCCTCGACGTCGCGCAGCTGCGTGCCGTGCGTGTGGTCGACTCGGCCGGCCGCGTCAGCGAGTCGGTCGACATCAGCGATCCGATCGGGTTGCAGATGGAGTACGACGTAAAGGTGAGCGGCCACATTCTGCTGTCGCAGTTCTACGTCTACAACGACGAAGGTTTGTTGCTGTTCGGAACGATCGACGGCGAGCGGCGTTGGCAGCAGCACCCGCGTACGCCCGGGCGGTACATCAGCACGGCGTGGATACCCGGCAATCTGCTTACCGCCGGCACCTTCTATGTGAGTTGCGCGCTGTTGTCGCGAAGCTCCGATACGAGCCAATTCTACGAGCAGCAAGTGATCGCCTTCCATGTCACGGACAACATGGGGGAAGGTACGGCGCGCGGCGATTGGGCCGGCTGGATGGGTGGAGTAGTGCGTCCACTACTCGAATGGGAAACCCAGATCAAGGAGAGCGGTCGTAAGCTACATACGGTGCCGTTGAAAGCGTGACGAAGGGATTCCCTGAAGAAATGGATAATCAAAGGATCGGGGGTAGCGATGACGGATTCGAGCATTAGCGCGCGGCATGGGTTCGTTCAATCGTTAAAGCACGTGGTTCCGAGCGCAATGCGTCGACCGTTGAAGCGCGTTGCGTCGTACATCCCGCGACACCTGATCGGCACCGTAACCTCGGTCGAAACGACGGAACCGGCGATCGCGTTCACGTTCGACGACGGTCCGCATCCGCGGCAGACTCCACAGTTCCTCGACACGTTGGAATCGCGCGGCGCGCGCGGGACGTTCTTCCTGCTGGGCTACATGGCGGAGCGCTATCCGGAGCTGGTCGCTCGCATTCGTCGCGGAGGACACGCCATCGGCAACCATTCGTGGAATCATCCGTCGTTCCCGGCCATCAGCGCGGCGGAGCGGCGCCGGCAAATTCGCGCCTGTGGGCGGGCGCTGGGTGAAATCAAACCCGCGCTGTTTCGCCCGCCGTACGGCGATCAGACGGTGCTGACGCGGCTCGATCCGCTGTGGCTTGGCTGGGAAGTCATTACTTGGAGCATATCCGGCACGGACTGGTGCGGCGACGGCGCGGATTCGATTGCCGGCCGTATTCTGACGCGTCTGCGTCCCGGGAGCATCGTCCTCTTGCACGACGCGCTGTTTCGCTACGAGGACGTCCGCTACACGTCGCGCGACGCGACACTCAAGGCGCTCACCGTGGTGCTCGACACCGCCGCGTCGCAGTATCGCTTCGTTACCGTGCCGGAACTATTGCGCCTCGGCCGGCCGAATCGAGAGTTGTGGATCCAGCCGGGGCAGGCGGACTATCTGGCCCGACTCAAGAGCGGCGAAACGTAGTGGACGGCGCGCCGCGGTATAACAATCAACATTCATCACCCGAGGTGAAGCAGTGAGCAGTGTCGCCATGGAAGCCGCCGGCGTCGCTCCGGCCTGTCGTTTTTGCGGGAACGCCGCGTTAGACACGTTCGTCGACCTCGGCATGTCGCCACTCGCCAATTCTTACATCGCGCCCGATCGACTCGCCCGTATGGAGCCGTTCTATCCGCTGCACGCGTACGTCTGCGACAAATGCCGGCTGGTCCAGCTCGCGGAATTCGAGACGTCGGAGCGCATTTTCAGCCACTACGCGTACTTTTCATCGTATTCGCAAAGCTGGCTCGCGCATGCGAAGCGCTACTGCGAGGGCATCGTACCGCGGCTCGGCCTCGGGCCGTCCTCGCAAGTGATCGAGATCGCGAGCAACGACGGCTACCTGCTGCAATACATGAAGCAGGCCGGTCTGAAGGTTCTCGGCATCGAGCCGGCGAAGAACGTCGCCGCCGCCGCGATCGCCAAAGGCATCCCGACGCTCATCAAGTTCTTTGGGGTGGCTTTGGCACGCGAGCTCAACCGCGACCGCCGGCAGGCGGATCTGTTGCTCGGGAACAATGTGCTCGCGCACGTGCCCGACCTCAACGACTTCGTCGCCGGCATGAAACTGGTGCTGAAGACGCGGGGCGTCATCACGATGGAATTTCCGCACCTGGCGCGCCTGATCGAGGAGTGCCAGTTCGACACGATCTACCACGAGCACTTCTCGTATTTTTCGTTTTATACCGTCGAACGGGTTTTCGCGCGGCACGGCCTCACGCTCTTCGATGTGGAAGAGCTCCCCACCCACGGCGGATCGCTGCGCATCTACGCGCAGCACAGCGATACGGGCGTGCACGAGGTAACGCCGCGGGTGGCGGCGCTAAAAGCGGCCGAAGAGCGCGTGGGTCTGACCCAGCCTGAGGTGTACGAATCGTTTGCGCCGCGTGTGAGCGCGCTCAAACGCGACATCCTCGATTTTCTCATCGGTGTGCGGCGGCGCGGCCAAACGGTGGTTGGCTACGGCGCGCCGGCCAAGGGCAACACGCTGCTTAACTATTGCGGCATCCGCAGCGACATGATCGAGTACACGGTCGATGCGAGCCCGCACAAGCAGGGTCAATGTCTCCCAGGCAGCCACATACCGATCTATGCGCCGGGACGTATCCGCGAAACGCGACCGGACTACGTCGTCATTCTTCCGTGGAATTTGAAAGACGAGATCATGGCGCAGCTGTCCTACGTACGGGAATGGGGCGCGCGTTTCGTCACGTTCGTGCCATCCGTCTCGGTCTGTGAATGAAGTTCACCGAAACGCCGATCGCCGGTGCCGTCGTGATCGACCTCGAGCCGATCTGCGACGAACGCGGCTTCTTCGCGCGCGCCTGGTGTCGCGACGAATTCACGGCCCACGGTTTGGATGCCGCGATTGCGCAGTGCAGCGTGTCGTTCAATGGTCGGCGGCGCACGCTCCGCGGTCTGCACTATCAGGCCGCTCCGCACGAAGAGGTGAAGATCGTGCGCTGCACACAAGGGGCGATCTACGACGTGATCGTCGATCTGCGACCGCGTTCGGCGACGTACACGCACTGGTTTGGTGTCGAGCTGAGCGCCGCCAATCGGCGCATGCTCTACGTGCCGAAAGGCGTGGCGCACGGCTTTCTGACGCTCGTTGACGCCGCCGAAGTGCACTATCAGATATCGGATCGGTATGTTGCCGAGGCGGCGCGCGGCGTGCGCTGGAATGATCCGCGGTTCGGCATCGATTGGCCGCAGCGGCCGGAAGTGATATCGGAGCGCGATCGGACGTACCCGGATTTCGAACCTCGACGAGACGAGTAGTACCCTCATGCAACCGCAGGCGCTCGATCCCGGCTCGGAAATGTATCGGTTCATCGCCGATCTCTATCCGATCTGCCGTAGCATCACCGGGGACGGTGTGCGGCAAACGCTTGCGCGCATTGCGCGCGAGATCGCTCTCGATGTGCGCGAAGTGCCGAGCGGGACGCGCGTTCTCGATTGGGTGGTGCCGCGCGAATGGAACATTCGCGACGCGTACATCAAGGACGCCGCGGGGCGGCGCATCGTCGATTTTCAGCAATCGAATCTGCACGTCGTTAGCTACAGTGTCCCGGTGCGCGCACGTATGAATCTGACGGAGCTGTGGCGGCATCTTCACAGTCTGCCGGCGCAGCCCGACTGGATTCCGTATCGAACCACGTATTACAAGGAAGATTGGGGCTTTTGTTTGAGCCATCGGCAGCTGAGCGAGCTCGTCGAAGGCGAGTACGAGGTGTGCATCGACTCGGAGCTGCGCGACGGATATCTCCGTTGGGGCGAATGCCATATTCCCGGACAGGAAGAAGGAGAGGTGCTCGTCTCGTGCCACGTCTGCCATCCTTCGCTGTGCAACGACAATCTCTCGGGCATCGCCGTCGCGACTCAGCTCGCAAAGCAGCTCGCCGGCCGGAGGCCGCGATACTCCTACCGCTTCCTTTTCATTCCGGGCACGATCGGCTCGATCGCGTGGCTCGCATTGAATCGAGATCGGGTTGCGCGTATTCGCCACGGCCTGGTGGTGACGTGCGTCGGGGACGGCGGCCGATTTCATTACAAGAAAAGCCGCCGCGGCGATGCGGAGATCGATCGGGCCGCGGAGCACGTCCTGCGACACAGCGGTTTCGCCTATGCGATTCAGGAGTTCTTTCCTTACGGTTACGACGAGCGCCAGTACTGCTCGCCGGGGTTCGATATGCCCGTCGGTTGTCTTATGCGTTCGCCGCACGGCAGTTTTCCGGAGTATCACACGTCTGCCGACAATCTCGAGCTGGTGCAGCCGCGCTATCTGGCGCAATCGCTCGCACGTTATGTCGAAGTGATCGACGTGCTCGAACACAATCGCCGCTACGTCAATACCGCGCCGCACGGCGAGCCGCAGCTCGGGCGGCGCGGGTTATATCAATCGCTCGGTGGCGACAGCGACGCGGCGCGCAAGAACCTCGCGCTCCTCTGGGTGCTCAATATGTCCGATGGGCGTCACGCGCTTCTCGACATCGCGCGGCGCGCGGACATGCCGTTCGCCACGATCCGCGAGGCCGCCGCATCGCTTTTAGCGGCGGGGTTGCTCCGCGCGAGCGAGTCGCCGGTCGAGGCGCCGGCCTCGAACGCGACCGTATAGGGGCGCAAGCGGCCGCCCGCCCGCGCGGCGGCGCATCACCGAGTCCTGCTCATGATCTGGCACAAAGCCGTCAAGGCGTACCGGCTGATCCGCGGCGCGGAGACGTGCTGCGACCATCCGCCCCGTACCATCGGCGTTGCGTTCATGCCCTGGTGGCCGGGCACGTTCTATCAGGCGCGGCTCGTGCAGGACCTCGCGGTGCACGGTGTGCACGTGCAGGGGCGGGATCTCTCGTTACGCTCGCTGCTCTGTCTGTTGTCGCGACGCGAGTGCGACGACGTCATTCACGTGCATTGGCCGCATGGCACTTACGTGTCTCGTTACTGGCGCGTTCCCTTCGTCGTGCTGCATCTATGGCTGTATCGAATGTTCAAGAATAACGTCGTCTGGACGGTGCACGAGCTCGAGTTCTACGAGACGCATTTTCCCACGCTCGACCGGATCGTGGTGCATTCGCTCCTCAAGCTCGCGCGTGCGCTCGTCGTACACAGCGACTATTCCGCCAGTGTCGTGCGCGAGCGCTACGGTTACCGCGGCGAGCTTCGCGTCCTGCGTCATCCGTCGTTTGCCGGGTGCTACCCGAACACGATCGGAAAACAGGCGGCGCGGCGCTCGCTCGACCTCCCGGACGACGCTTTTGTGTATCTGTTCCTCGGGCACATCAAGCCGTACAAGGGAGTCGAAGGGCTGATCGCAGCGTTTCGTGCGCTGCACGATCCGCGCTTGCGTCTCGTGATCGCGGGCAAGCCACTCGACGAGCGGCTCGGGCGGCGCATCGGTGTCGCCGCGGCTCGCGATCCGCGCATTGCCGCGCATATCGGCTATCTTCCCGACGAGCGTTTGCAGGTGTACATGAACGCCGCGGATGTGGTCGTCTGCCCGTTTCGGAGAATCCACACCAGCGCCTCGGTGATCCTCGGCATGTCGTTCGGGCGGCCCGTGATCATGCCGCGGATTGCCGCGCTGCCGGAAGACGTGCCGCCGGATGCGGGAATGTTCTTCGATCCCGAGGATCCGAACGGCCTGCAGACGGCCCTGGTGCTCGCGCAGGAGGCGGACTTGGAGACGATGGGCCGGCGCGCGCGTGAAAGCGTCGAAGGCCGGACCTGGCGCGCATTCGCGCTCGAGCATTCGCGACTGTACCGCGACATCGCGCCGGTGCGGGCGCGCGCACGCGCGCGCGGGGGCCTCGCATCATGAATCCGGTTTGCGCGCCGGGCGGATGTGCAAGTCGGTCAGCTCGGCCGTCGGCGGCAGCGCGAGCGCGTCGCGCACGGCAACCGCAATGTCGTCTGGTTGTAGCATCTGTTCGGGTCGGTACGCCTGACCGAGCGAGCGGCATATCCGTGCTTGCATCGGCGTCGCGGTATTCCCCGGAAAGACGCTTAGCACGCGGACGCCGGCCGCGTTGACTTCCATCCGCAGCGTATCCGCGAGGGCCTTCAGGGCGTGCTTGCTGGCCGCGTAAGCCCCCGCGCGCTCCTTGGTGCGCAGCGCCAGGCTTGAATTGACGAAGACGATCTGACCGCGTGTTGCGCGAAGCAGCGGCAGAAGCACCTGCGTCAAGAGCAGCGGCGCCCTGACGTTGATGCGGTAGTGGCGGTCGAACTCGGCGAGCGACACTTCGTCCAGCGACTCCATGGCGATAACACCGGCTGAGTGAACGAGAATGTCGAGACCGCCGAAATTGCCTTCGACATGATGCCGTATTCGCCTTACGTCATCGTCCTGATCGAGGTCGCAAACGACCGCGTGTACGGTGGTCGGCAAAGAACGAAGCTCCTCGCACAGAGATTCAAGCGCCGACGCCGTCCGGCCTATAACGCACAAGCGGGCACCGACCGCAGCGAGATGCCGAGCGATGGCGCGGCCGATGCCGCTGCCGGCTCCGGTGATGAGGACCCGTTGTCCTTGGAATGATGAGAGGCTCGTACCCATGCGATTCGGGCGGCTATCGCGCGCGGTGACGTGTGCGAGAGTATGCGAAGCGTACGTGCGAAGCAAACCATGTGTTTGCCGTTGCGATGGAACGGCGGCGACGCATGTGATGGACGGATAGACGCAGTGATAGACGGATAATTGAAGTATGGAAGGGAACGATTATGCGTTGACCGTGGTTATCCCGGCTTACAACGCCAGAGACACGATCGCCGAGCAGATCGAGGCGCTCGCTGCGCAGCAATGGGCGGAGCCGTGGGAAGTCGTCCTTGTGAACAATCGCTGCACGGACGACACGGTCGAGATCGCGCGCTCGTATGCCGACCGCCTGCCGCGGCTGCGCGTCATCGACGCGTTTGCACGCCAGGGCGCGGCGTACGCGTTGAACACCGGCGTGCGTGCGGCGGCGGCGCCCGCCGTTGCATTTTGCGACGCGGACGACGTGGTCGGGGACGGTTGGGTGGCGGCGATGAGCGAAGGATTGAAGCAGCATGTCTTCGTGTCCGGTCCGCTCGAAACGAAGCGCCTGAACGTGACGCCCCTGACGCGCAACCGGCCGAATGGACAACCGACGGGCATTCAAAGCTACACCTATCCGCCGTATCTGCCGCACGCGGGCGCCGGCAACATGGGCATGCGCCGGGAGCTGTTCGATGTCATCGGCGGCTTCGACGAGACGCTCGAAACATTGTTCGAGACCGATTTTTGCTGGAAGGCGCAATTGCGCGGCTTTTCGCTCACGCCGCTGCCGACCGCCGTGGTGCACGTACGCCATCGCGATCGCGTGCGCGCGTTGCTGCGGCAAGCGCGCAAATATGCCGAGTCCGACGTGCTGCTGTACAAGCGTTACCGACCGCTCGGTATGCCCAAGTTGAACATGAGGACGGGGATCCGCGCATGGATCGATCTCGCGCTCGGCATTGCGGATCTGGCGAAGGAAGAGACGCGCGCACGCTACCTTTGGGATCTCGGTTGGCGCGCCGGCAGACTCTATGGATCGATCCGCCATCGCGTCTGGGCGCTTTGAGCTATCGGCGAAACTTCGGCTCGGTCTCGGTGAAAATACCTCCAATGTTCGCGCGACCGCGCAGATACCTTGCGGCGTTTACCTCGGCGGTACGGGAGAAGCGGGTGAACAGCGTGCCGGTGTTCGACCGATTGTTTCTCAGGCGATGAATGCACAGCATGCAAGAACCGCAACAATAAAGCGCGAGCGCGGAGGAAACGATGGCGCTCCCCGATGCCAACAAGAATTACGATATTGAGCTGCTGCGCGGCGTCGCCGTGCTTTTTGTGGCCATCCACCACGTTCGCGAGTTGTTCACCTGGGACGGTCGCTGGCAGGCGTTGTTCCTCGTAACGACTTTCTGGGGCGGTGTCGATCTGTTTTTCTGCATCAGCGGCTATGTGATTGCCCGTTCCTTGTTGCGCCGGAACGCCGCCGACTCGTTCATCGATTTTGCGCTGCCATTCTGGATCCGGCGCGCCTCTCGTATCTGGCCGGCCGCGGTTTTCTGGGTGATGCTCGCGATCCTCGCATCACTGCTGTTCAATCGTACCGGCGCATTCGGGCCGTTCAAGGCGAATCTCATCGACGGCGTAGCGGCGGTCACGCAGGTGGCCAATTTCCATTTCCTTGGGTGCTGGTCCTATCACCACGGTCTTTGCGGCAACGAAGGCATTTACTGGAGCCTCTCGCTCGAGGAACAGTTCTATGTGGTGCTTCCGTTCGCGCTGTTTTTTCTGCCGCGGCAATGGCTGCTCGCCGGATTGATCGCGGCGATCGGAGCCCAGGCGTTCCTGGAGCGACCGATGGGAAGTCTTGGGTGGATGCTTCGTACCGACGCCATTTGCTACGGCGTACTGATCGCCTTTGCGGCCGAGGCCAAACTCCAGGAGAAATTGCCGATCGGCTTGCTGCGCTCGAAACCGCGAGCCTTTGCGCTGTCGCTCGGGTTGATCCTGCTGATGGCGTTGATACCGACCGGCAATGTGGTCTGGTTCGATACGGGGCTGCTGGCAGTGGTGTGCGCAATACTCGTGCTGATCGCGAGCTACGACGCACGCCTGATCCTGCCTGCGCCGTTGCTCGGTCCGGTCCTGGCATGGATAGGCTCGCGCTCCTACGCGATCTACCTCACCCATACGTTTTCGTACTGGCTGACGCGCGAAGTGTTTTATCGCGCCTTTCCGGATCGAACGTTCGACGCGCACTTCACGCTGCCGTTCGTGCTCGTCGCGGCGATCTTCATCGTATCGTTCAGCGAGGCGTCGTATCGATGGATCGAGAAGCCGCTGCGCGAAAGAGGCCGCGAAATCGCGGCACATTACCGCGCCGCGTCGCCGCCGCTTCAAACCGAAGCGACGACGCCCGAAGCGTCCGCGGGCGCGCTAACGCTCGAAACGCCCCGACCGCTCGCGCCGGGGTAGCAGAGAATTCGAAATGCATCGATCCAAAGGCGCGGCCACCCCACGCGCTTTCCCCAATACGCGTCACCAACGCCATCGGTTATTCTTCAGTCCGATAGCAAGGAGAACGACTTAGATGGTTTCGTCCGCGACATTGGCGCCGGCGCCCAAACGGCGTCGCGCAATCAAAACAGTGCTCAAGCGAGCGCTACAGCCGGCGCTGACGGCCGTGTTCCGGCGGCTGCACGACTTGAGCGAGCGTTTCGTGGAAGCGGACTTGCCGACGTTCGCAAATCAGCCGAAGAACTTGCACATCGAATTGCCGCGCCGAATTGCGGGTGCGGAATGCATGCAGATCGGTGATAACGTCCGGATCGGCCCTGGTTCGCTCCTCGTCGCGCAGACGAGCTACCCCTCCATCGAGATGCAGAACCCGGACGACCCCGTGCCGTTACAGCATTTCGAGCCCAAAATACGGATCGGTCATCGGGTGACGGCGACCGGGGCTTTGACGATCGACGCGATGCAGCAGATCGTTATCGAGGACGACGTCATGTTCGCGTCGAATATCATCATCATGGACGGATTGCACGGGTTCGCGCGCGCGGATATTCCGTACAAATATCAGCCGATGTGGCGTTTCGCTCCGGTATTGATCGGGCGCGGCTCCTGGATCGCGCAGAATGTCGTGATCATGCCCGGCGTCACGATCGGCCCGTATTCGATCATTGGGGCCAACAGTATCGTCACGCAGGACATTCCCGCCCAGTCGATGGCATTCGGCAATCCCGCTCGCGTCGTAAAGCGCTGGAACGCGCGAATGCAACGTTGGGACAACGCGCAGATATCGTCGCCCGCGAACAACGAAATCCGCTAGAGCGATCGTCGTAGTCCGATCGGACTAAGTGTCGACCTGCACCTTCCGTCTCTCGAAGCGCGCGAAGGGCGCGTACGGCGTTCGAGAGCGCCTGAGTGGGACAAAGAGAAAACAGCCGGACGCAAGTCAAAAGCGCGACGAGGACGCGCCGGCAGGATGAAGCGATCTTCGTTACTAGACTGCCTGCCGGAGTCGGTCGCTGCCTCGATACGATGGGAGTGGCGACGGTACGAGTATCGCGGCGCGGCGGAAAGCGCGCGTGGGGAAGCGTCCCGTACCGTCGTGACGGTCTATCGGCATTTGGACACGACTGATGCAAGCGCGGGGCGCCATACGGCCGCCATTTTTTGGTAACCGTCTGCGTTCGGGTGTATGGCGTCTCCGTAGTCGCTCGCGGAGGTGAGGGTACTTTCTTGATCCACCAGAATCACGCGCCCCGTGCCCGCATGCCGCGGATAAACCGTATCGGCAATAGCGTTGTTGAACGTGGTCGTGGCGGCGCGGCGATCGGCGCTCGTGAGCGTGGGGCTGGTGTTGATGATTCGCGCCAAGATCACCCACACCGGCCAATTGGCCGATCCCCAGTTTTCGATGGTATTGAGGATCGCGTCCACGTCTTCCGCTTCCTTTGCGGGATCCGTGTTGCCGTTCAGGTCGTTCGTGCCGATGTGTACCAAGACGACATCGGGTTGCGTGACGTTCAGCCACTGCGACAACGCGCCGGCCCCGGTTCCCGGATCGGGAGTCGGATTGCCGTTGACGAGTTGATCGGCCGTCCATCCGCCGTGGCCCTCGTGGCCAGGGTCATCAAGTAGGCCGGCGCCGCTGCTGAGCGTGCCGACGAAGCCGACGTGGTATCCGCCGCCAACGAGGCTGTCCTGCAAGGCTTTGCGATAGCCGACACGTTGATCGAGCGGCGGCTGCTGCGGATGGCTGTCGCCAACCGTGATGCCCCAGGTAATGGAGTCCCCGAGCGGCATGATGCGTGCCGGTCCGTCGATGAAGACGGTGACCACGCCCTCGGTCGTGCGCTCCGAGGCGGTGACCCGATAGCTGAAGGTGTCCATTCCGCGCGCGAACCCGTCACCGCTCGGGAAATTTCGAAACGGCGTGTAGGTGAAATTACCGCTCGCGTCGATCGTGACGCTGCCTTTCACCGGCGCAACGTTTCCGGCGCTGTACATGGCGCCGCTGCCGGCGCCGGGTAGGGCCGCGGACAAAATCTCGCCGGCCGGTGTTGCGGCGCAAACGTTCACCGCAACCGGTGTCGTACCGGTACCGCTGGTCGCCCCGCTACCGATGCCGCCACCTCCGCCACAGTGCTGAAGAAGCAGCAGGCACGGGACGATGATGAGCAACAGACGCGGGTGGGTGCGATAGGTCGGAAATCTCGTACGCATTGTTGTGCAGTTCCATCGACGTTTCCCTGCTCCGATGTGTCACGGTTCTATCGGGCTGCCGGACACTCCGCCGGCGACACGCGACGGACTGCAACATCGACCTCCGATGTCTTCCACGAGCACGCGGTGCTCCGCGTGATGCTGGAGGCATGCGCGAGAGGCAAGAGACGACGTGAGATACGAATGCCACGGCGTTTTCGTCGTTGTTGCGTATTGGTCGCGTTGTTGTCAAGGCGCGACGCCAAAAATGCCTGAGAAGAACCGGACGCGGCAATCCGGAGCAAACTGGGTCCAACCCTGGCGCCATTGCGGACTTCGTCTCGCTGACGCGTTCTCCGGATACGCTCGGGTGCATTCGTCGGTTATTCTCGTCCGACGACGGTCGGCGGACCGCCGAGCTGTTTTGGTATGCATACGAAATAATCAGGCGAAATGCGATGTGCGGTATTTGCGCAATCATTAATCCCGAAAGCGCCGAGGGCGTCGACATCAACGCGATGGTCGAAGCGTTACGTCATCGCGGCCCCGACGCGCAGACACACCGTCGTGTTGCGGGCGCCGATCTTGGTCATGCGCGGCTCAGCATCATCGATCTGGCCGGCGGCGATCAACCGATGTCGGACGAGACGCAGCGACGCTGGATTGTTTTCAACGGCGAGCTTTACAACTATCGCGAGCTGCGCGCCGACCTCATGCGCTCTGGAATGCGGTTTCGCACCCAGTCCGATACCGAGGTCGTGCTGGCCGCGTACGCCGCGTGGGGCGCGCGTTGCCTCGATCGCTTTCGCGGAATGTTTGCGTTCGTTATTTGGGACACGGCGGAGCGGCGCGTTTTCGCGGCGCGCGATATCTTCGGCGAGAAGCCGTTGTACTACCTCGTGACGCCGTCGCGGCGGCTAATGCTTGCGTCGGAAATCAAATCGATTCTCGCCGTTCGCCGAAACACGGCACGTCTTGACCCGCAGAGCGTCGATGCCTATCTCGCGCTCGGATACGTCCCGCCGGATCGAACGATCTACCGCGAAATACACACGCTGCCGCCGGGCCATTACCTGGAATGGAACGGTCACGGCGTCGTGCGCACGAGCTGCTACTGGCGCCCCGTTTTCAACCTGAAGCCGGTCATCGTCGATGAGGCAGCCGAGCGGTTGCGGACACTGCTCGGCCGCGCGGTGCGGAGGCAGATGGTGGCGGACGTTCCGGTCGGCGCGTTCCTGAGCGGCGGGCACGACTCGAGCACGATCGTCGCGCTCATGGCGGAACATGCGACAGAACCGGTGAGAACGTTTTCCGTCGGTTTCGGCGATTGGATCAACGAGCTGCCGTACGCGCGCGCGGTTGCGTCCCGTTACCGGACCGAGCATCACGACGTCGACCTCGGCGCGCCGGCGGTCGCGCCGTTGCTCGAACGAATGGCGGAGGTGTACGACGAGCCGTTCATGGATCCGTCGCACATCCCTACGTTCTTGATTGCGCAGTATGCGCGGCGTCACGTGAAGGTGGTGCTGACCGGAGACGGCGCCGACGAGCTTTTCGGGGGCTACGGCTGGTATCCGCTGTTCGCCGCTTCAATTGAAGCGTCGGGCGCATTGCTCGTTTGGCTCCTCGCGCGCAGCGCGAGCCGTCTGCTCGGCGATCGCGTGCGCCCGCTCGCGCGTTATTCGCAGGCCCAGAGCCTCGCGCGGCGCTGGTCCGATCCGTGGACGCGCTATGTAGAGTATCGCGCGGTCTTCGATACCGAGGAGCGGGCGCGTCTTTGGGGCACGGCGGCCCCGATCTGGACGCCGCGTCACTATCGCCCGGAAAGTATCGGCGGAATGGACAGCGTATTGCATTTCGATCTAACGGCGTTCCTGCCGGGCGACATACTGGTGAAGGTGGATCGGGCGGCGATGGCGCATGGCCTCGAGACGCGCGCGCCGTTCTTGGATCGCGATCTCGTGGAGTTCGCGCTCGCGCTGCCCGCGCAGCTAAAGGTCACGCCGGAGCGTACGAAGATCTTGTTCAAGTCCGCGCTGCAGCGTTATTGGCCCCCGGCGCTGCACGCACGCGGCAAGCAGGGATTCGCCGCGCCACATCACGTTTGGCTCGGGCGCCCCGACGTACAAGTGCTCGTGCGCCGTGTGTTCCGGCCGCAATCCGTGTTGCGTCGACTGTTGCCCGGCATCGGCGCGGGTATCGAGCACGAGCGCGGCAATCGAACGTGGAACCTGCTGACGCTCGGCCTTTGGTTGGAGCGACACGAATCGTCGTTGTAGCTCGCGCGTCACTCATGAGATCGCTCGGCGTCGAGGTGTTCGGTGCCGAGCGCTGTGTCATCACCGGCATCGAATCGACGACGGGAATACGCGACGCATTGTCCCAGCGGACGTCAGTAACATTCCGTAGTTGCGCTAAGCCCCCACAAAGTCTCTCGTCCATGTCATCTCGCTCCTTGGCAGAATACACGGCGTCGGTATTTTTTCCGCAACATAACTAAAGCAAGGGACAGCCATGTGCGGCATAGCGGGAACCGTCGATCTGGCCGGCAAAGCGATCGATTCAGCGGAATTGCTGGCGATGGCAGAGGCCATCCGGCATCGGGGGCCGGACGACGAGGGATACGTCATCATCGATCAGGCCAGCGGAGGCGCGCGCAGCTTTTCGGGTTCGGACAGTCCCGCATCGGTACGCGATCTGCATCCGCCGCTGCCGTCGGATGCGCTCGTGAGCGGAAATATCGGGCTCGCGCACCGGCGTTTCTCCATCATTGATCTCTCGGCTGCCGGACACCAGCCGTTCTTCGCGGGCGACCGGTCGTGCTGCGTCGTCTTCAACGGCGAGATTTACAACTACTTGGAGCTGCGCGAGCAGCTCGCGAGCGACGGCGTCGTGTTTCGGACGCGATCCGATACCGAGGTGCTCGTCGAAGCATATCGCGTGTGGGGAACCGATTGCTTCCGCCGCTTCAACGGTTTCTGGGCAATAGCGCTCTACGATTTCCGCAAACGGCGGCTCGTGTTGAGCCGCGACCGGCTCGGCAAGCGCCCGCTTTATTACGTTCGGCTCGGCGACCGTATTTGGTTCGCGTCGGAAATCAAAGCGCTCCTCCGCGTGCCGCAGATCGCGCAGCGCCGCACGGTGCGGCCGGACGCCGCGTGGCATTGGTGTGTGGACGGGCTGCGCGATCTCGACGATACGACATTCTTCGATGGAATTGACAATCTGCCCGCGGCATCGTGGACGGTGCTCGACGCCGACTTTCCGCGTCGCGTGTCGCGCTTCTGGCAGGTGCCGCAGACGCGATTGCGCGAGTCCGATATCAGCGTCGCCGACGCCGCGCGCGAAGTGCGGGAGCGCTTGCGCGACGCCGTCCGGTTGCGTTTGCGCGCGGACGTTCCCGTCGCGTTCGAGCTGAGCGGCGGTCTCGATTCTTCGGCGGTGCTGGCGCTGGCCTGCAGCGAATCGAGCGAGCGCCTGCGGTCCTATACGGTGCGTTTCGAGGATCCCCGATGGAACGAGGAGCCGTTCGCGCGCGAAGTCGCGCGGCGCTGGAATGTCGACTATCGCGTCCTCGATCCCGTGCTCGATCGGTTCTGGCAGAACATCGGCGCTTTTACCGAGCTGCAAGAGGAACCGTATCACTCGCCGAACATGCAAGTGAGCCAGGAAATCTGGGCGCTGATGCGCGCGGAAGGAACAAAGGTGGTCCTCACCGGCTCGTCGGGCGACGAGATGTTCGCCGGATACGCGAAATATTACTGGCGTGTGCAGATCGAAAATCTGGTCCACGGCCGCTGGCGCTACTTCATGACGAATGCGCGACAGTGGACCGAGCACCAGCATAGCTTGGCGCGGGTGGCGCGCGAGGCGGCGCTCGCGTTGGGACTGCGCCGTCCGGCACGGGCGCTCAAGTATCGGCTGACGTCGTCCGACGACTATCTGAAGGTCCGGTTTCCGCGCCGGCAGTACTACGCCGCCTCGCTCACCCAGTGGCTGCATCAGGACATCACCAACACGCTCATTCCGTATTGGCTGATGTCGGGTGACAAGACCTTGATGGGTCTGCCGATGGAAGGGCGCTGCCCGTTTCTCGACTATCGGGTCGTGGAGCTCGCGACGACGTTGCCCGTGACGTACCTGGTGCGCGACGGCTGGCACAAATGGATTCTGCGCAAAGCGATGGAAGATCTGCTGCCGCGCGAGATCGTCTGGCGGCGGGTGAAGATGGGTTTCCCGTATCCGTACGAGCAGTTCTATGAAAAGTACCGCGGGATCGTCGATCTCATTCTCGACACCGCGCGCAATCCATTCATCGATACGTCCAAACGCGAGCGCCTGCGCACCGATTGGCGCGCCCTCAGTTTCTTGCTCTGGTACGAGCTGTTCTTCAACGACAACCGCGCGTTGTTCCGTCGCATCGAGGCCATGGCGCCGCCGCGGCAATCGGGCCCCTACGTCCCGGCGTTCCTGCAAACGCGGACGACATCGGGCGAGGCTCCGCGGCGCCAGCTCGCTTGAGCGCAAGCCATGAGCACTGTCGCCGCCACGCCGTTTCCATCCGTGACCATCGCTATACCGACGTACAACCGCGCCGGTACGTACTTGCGCCCCTGTCTCGAAGGAGCGCTGCGTCAAACGTACGCGAACATCGAGATCGTCGTGTCCGACAACGGATCCACCGACGAGACAGGCGCCGTCGTTGCGCGTTATAACGACCCGCGCATCCGCTATTTCCGGCAGCCGCGCAACATCGGACCGAACGAGAATTTCAACTTTTGCCTGCGTCGGGGCCGCGGCGATTATTTTCTGCTGCTGCTCGACGACGAGCAGATCGACCCGGATTTCGTGGAGATCTGCATGCACGCCGCGGAAGGACGAACGGACGTCGCATTGATCCGCACCGGCGTACGCGCCATCAATGCCAACGGCCTCGTCATCGGCGAGATGCTGAATAACGCGCGCTCGCGATCGTTGGCCGATCTGTTCCTCGACTGGTTCGCGAGCCGTACCGCGCTTTATCTCTGCAGCACGTTGTTCAACCGCACGGCGTTGCTCGATGTCGGCGGTTTCCGCTCGCGACACAATCTGTTCCAGGACGTCGTCGCGCTGGTTCGCGTCGCCGCGCGGGGACCTCGCATCGAAGTGCCGGTGGTGAAGGCGACGACCCGGCGCCACGAAGGACAATATTCGCACACCGCGGGTGTGTGCGCTTGGTGCGAAGATTCGCTCGATCTGCTCGATCTGATGTGCGTGTTGGCGGGCGAGCGCGAAGAGGAGATTCGCCGCCGCGGGGCGCGGTTCTTCGCGCGTATCGGTTATAGCCGAGCAAGCACGGTGCGCTCGCCGGGCGCGCGGTTCCGTGCGTACGGCCTGGTTTGGCGCATGTTCGGCTACCGTCATTTGCCGCCGCCGCGACTCGTGCTTGCCGGCACCGCGTTGCATCGGCGGTTACGCAACGTCAAGCGTCGTGTGCTCCAGCGGCCGGCATGGGTGGAATGAAGCGATACCGATGAATGCGCTGCGCATTGCCTACGTCGTCGGCGGGTTCCCGGATTTGTCCGAGACGTTCGTCGTCCAGCAAGTCGCCGGAATGGCGGCGCGCGGCCACGCGGTCGATGTCTACACCACCGCACGGGCGACGGCGCCGTACTGGCCGGGCGCGATCGAGCGCTACCGGTTGCGCGAGCGCACGTATCGAATCGCGCCCACGGACCGGCTCGCCGGTGCGCTGAAGACGCTAGGTCTCCTTTTTCTCGTCGGCTGGCGCGCGCCGGGCGTGCTATGGCGCGTCGGTGTCGTCGTGCGTACGCACGGATGGGCGGGCTCGCTGCGTCTCGCCTACGCCGCGCTCGCGCTCGTTCGCCGCGGCGCACCGCGCTACGACGTCATTCACGCGCAGTTCGGACCCTACGGGGCGCTCGCCGTGCAACTGGTTGCGGTCGGCGCCTGGCGCGGCCCGATTGTCACGTCGTTCCGCGGCTACGATCTCGGCAAGCATTTGCGCGCGCATCCGGGCGCGTATGCGGAGCTTTTTCGACGCGGCACGCTGTTCCTGCCGGTCAGCGCGACGCTCGCGGAACGGTTGATTGCGGCGGGTTGCGAGCAGCGCCGGATCCGCGTGCATCATTCCGGGATTGCCTGCCGGCGTCTCCGCCTCCGCGAAAATCGACCGCGGGATGGACGCGTGCGCATCGTTACCGTCGCGCGGTTAGTGGAGAAGAAAGGAGTGGCGGATGCGATTCGCGCGATCGCACGTCTGCACACCGGGGGCAAGACGCTCAGCTATACCGTCGTCGGCGACGGTCCGTTGCGCGAGGCGCTGGAACAGCTGGTGCGGGAAGTCAATCTCGGGTCTGTCGTGCGATTCGCAGGGGCCAAGCCGCACGACGAGACGCTGAAGATGATCAATGCGGCGCACATTCTCGTCGCACCGAGTGTGACCGCGGCCGACGGCGACGAAGAAGGTATTCCAAATGCCGTCAAAGAAGCGATGGCGCTGGGACTCCCGGTCGTCGCCACGCGTCACGGCGGTATACCCGAGCTCGTCGCGCACGGCGTCAGCGGCTGGTTGGTCCCGGAGCGCGATCCCGCGGCGCTCGCCGAACGTTTGGCGTATGTCATCGATCATCCCGAAACCTGGGCTGGGCTTGGACGCGCGGCGCGAGCGCGTATCGAGGCCGAGTATGACATCGATCGACTCAACGACGAGCTCGTTGGGCTGTATCGCGAAGCGACGGCGCGCTATCTGTCGACCGAGGAAGCCGCGGGCGAGCCGACTTTCGCGACATCGCGCGAAGCGGCCCGCAGGAGCTGAGATGCGCGACGTCGTCTTTTTCTTGTTGCGCCTCACGGGTCTGCCGCTGCTGTTGCGCGAAGTGATTCAGCGCCGGCGCGTGTCGATCCTTTGTTACCATGACCCGGCGCCGGAAGATTTTGCGCGGCATCTGCGCTTGCTGACGCGAATCTATAACGTCATTTCGCTCGAGCGTTACCTGGCGTGGCGGCGCGATTCCGCGGTCGCGCTTCCGCCCAAACCCCTGGTGATCACGCTCGACGACGGTCATCGGGGGAATTACGCGCTGGCCGGCGTGCTGGCTCAGTACCGAATTCCCGTGACCATCTTCCTTTGCAGCGCGATTGTCGGTACGCGGCGGCGTTTTTGGTGGAAGGATCTATCGGGCGCGGATCGCGAGCAACTGAAGCGGATGTCCGACGCCGAGCGGCTGCAGGCGCTGGCGCGGAACGGTTTCGACGAAACGGAGGAGTATCCCGAACGGCACGCGCTGTCGGCGGACGAAATACAAACGCTGCGCGCTCACGCGGATTTCCAAAGCCACACGCGATTTCATCCGATCCTTCCGAGCTGCGACGACGCCCGTGCCGCCGATGAAATCGGCGTATCGAAGGCGGAGCTGGAGCAGCGCTTCGGTCTGGACGTCAACGCGCTCGCCTATCCGAACGGCGATTACACGGCGCGCGACGCGATGCTCGCACGGCAGGCGGAATACACGTGCGCGCTCACGATCGACGGCGGATATAACGATCGCGCTACGGACGTTTATCGATTGCATCGCTTTCGCATGTCCGATGCGGCGACGAACAGCGAAGTCGTCGTCAAGGCGAGCGGATTATGGAGTTTTTGGGAGCGGGGCGCCGCCATGCTCGCGCGCCGGCGACGAAACGGCAAACTCCCAGGCCGGAGGACTCATGCCGCCGTGCATTGATCCCGACAACGACCGGAGCGGACCGTTGGTGAGCGTGGTGATTCCCACCCGTAACCGTGCGCGGCTGCTCGAGCGCGCGTTGCAAAGCGTGCTCGCACAGACATATCGGAAACTCGACGTCCTGGTCGTCGACGACGCGTCCGAAGACGACACGCCCGAGGTCGTGCGGCAGGTCGGCGATGCGCGCGTGCGTTACCTGAGGCACGCGGTGCGTAAGGGCGGCGGCGCGGCGCGAAACACCGGCATCGACGCAGCGCAGGGCGTCTACGTCGCCTTTCTGGACGACGACGATCAATGGAAGCCGCGGAAGATCGAACGGCAGCTCGAGCACATCGCAGGCCGCGCGGCCGCGATATGCGGTTTCACGCTGTACCGCGACGGCGTCGAGACGCCCGGGAGCCGGCGCGGCGGCGGCGACGCGGCCGTCACCGGACGGATGCTGCGGCGCACGGTGATCGGTTGGGGAACGAGCACGTTCATGGTGCGCAGTGAGGTCGCGCGCCGAGTGCGGTTCGACGAGGAGCTCGGTTCGGGGCAAGACTGGGATTTCCTGATTCGCCTGTTCGCGGATTCCGGCATCGCGTACGTCGATGAGCCGCTCGTGACGTTCGACGTCGGCGGCCACGCGCGGATCACGAGCGCGAGCTTCGATTTGCCGCCGACCCACGCGGAAAATCGACTGCGGATCTTTTACAAACATGCCGACTTCTTCGGCCCGTTTTGGTTCAACTACCACGTCGCGAGCCGCTTGCTGTATCGGGTGCGCGAGCGCCGTGACGCGTCGCGCCACCTTCTCGCGGCGATACGGCGCTGCGGCGTGATCCCGGTATTGGTCGGATTCGTGAATCGTTTCTACCAAAAAACTTTCGGATATTGACGATGGAACCGAAGACCGCGGTGACCGTGGCGATCGCGACATTCAACCGGGCGAATGTGTTGCCGCGCGCGATCGCGAGCGTGCTGCGTCAAACCGTCCAGAGCTTCGAGATCATCGTCGTCGATGATGGGTCTACGCCATCGACCGAACCGGTCGTGCGAGGAATCGGTGATCCGCGCATTCGCTACATTCGGCACGAGCGCAACCAGGGATTGCCCGCCGCGCGTAACACGGCGATACGTGCGGCGGCGGGCGAATATATCGCTTTCCTCGACGACGACGACGAGTGGCTCGAGGACAAATTGGAGAAACAGCGGCGTGCGTTGGCGCGATGCGACGCCGTGCTTACGGCGGCATATGTCAACGATCGAAGCCGCGTAAAGCGATTCAAGCGCGCGACGGTGACCGTGGACGACCTGCGGAAAGGCAACGCCTTCGATCCGTCGACGCTGATGGTCAAGACCGCGGTGATGCGGGAGCTGCTGTTCGATGCGAGCCTGCGGGTGGGAGAGGACTGGGACGCCTTCATTCGGATCGCCCAGAAATATCGCGTGCATTATCTGCGCGAGCCGTTGATCGTGTACAGCGAACAGTTGCCGTTGCGCATGACCGCGGAGGCGACGGCGCTCACGCTGCCGCAGCTCGAGCAGCGCATGTCGATATTGCATAAGCACCGAAAGTTTTTCGGGCCCTTCTGGTTCAACTACCACACGGCCGCGTTCTTGTTGTCGCATCTCGGCGCACGCGCCGACAAGTCGGCGCGTATCCGCTACGCGATTCAGCGCTGCGGCGTCGTTCCGGTAATGCGCCTGTTGCTCGGGAAGGCAATGAAGCACCGTCTCGCCGGTCCATCGTAATCAACGAAAAAGATATGCAATGCGTGCGAACCTGATCGATGAATTGAAATGCCCGTATACGGGCGGCGCGTTTCGCGTCACGAGCGTCATCGCGACGGACGGCGATGATCTCGAATTCGCGATTTGCCGGAGCGCGGCCGGGGAGTTCCCGATCATCGGCGGCATCCTGCGGCTGCAATGCGACGAACTGCGCGAGCCGATTCTCGATGCATTGCGGCGCGGACGCGAAGGTCGCGCGCTCGAGCTGGCGCTCGATTGGCCGGCACGCACGCGAACCGCCGCCGCTACCGATTTCCTCTACCGGGCGGCGCTCAAAAGCGGGGCGTCCGGAATCGGGACGGCGCTCGGAGCGCTGAGGCGTCCGTTATTACGGCAACTCACGAAGCGGCATCGATCGTTCTGCGATTTGCTCGACGCGCTTCCGGTGCCCGGGTATTGGCGTGAATGGCAAAAATACCGCTTTTCGATGGCCACGTTCCTTCCGGTGTACCCGATGCTGGCGCTGCTCACGGAGCGCGGCCGCGTGCTCGATTTCGCCTGCGGGCTCGGTCATGCTTCGTTCCTGATCGCGCGCCAGGTCGGCGCCGCGAACACGGTGTGCGTCGATTATTCGTTTTCGTCCTTGCACGTCGCGCGGCGCTATTTCGCGCCGGGGGGAAGCTTCATCGCCCTCGACGGAAACGGCTTACTGCCGTTTCCCACCGGCTTCTTCTCCGCGGTGCTTTGTTCCGACGCGTTTCACTTCATCACGCAAAAGCTGGCGCTGGCGCGCGAATTCGCGCGGATTGTCGCCCCCAACGGCGCGGTGCTGCTCGCGCATCTGCACAGCCGCTACTCGCCGATGAAGTCCGGCGCCGCGCTCACACCGGCGGCGTACCGGGAGCTGTTCGCGAATCTGCATGCGCGCGTCATTCCGGATCGTCCACTGGTCGACGAGTATTTCAACAACGACACCTTCGATCTGGGGGTCCAGCACCCCGAGGCGGATCTCAGGGCGGCGGTGGAGGGCGTGTCGCTCGTCGCCAGCGCGGATCGAGGGATATTCCGCACCTATCCGCGCAGCTTTGCGACGTCGCTGGCGCTGGTACGGAACCCGATCGTCAATCCGATTTACCGCGCTGTTCGCGACGGCGGGCACGTACGGCTGCGCAAACACGTCTCGCCGGCATACGTGAAGCGCATCGAAGCGCGAACCGGCACGCGCGTCCCGGCCGACTATCAGTTGGACCCGACTTCGCTCAAGAGCGGATCGGGAATCCGTTTGAAGAGCGACGACCGCGGTTACCTGGCGCGCCTGGTTCGCGACTTGGTGGCCGTCGACGCGCCGAACGGGTACGTGCGCCACGGAATGTAGGGCTTCGGAGCGGAGATCGTGGAATTATTTCTGTTGAAAGTCTTCGCGCTGTTGCGCCCGATCATGTTCGTCGAGTCCCCGTATCACGTGTTGGGACTCAACATGTTCGAAGCGGCGGCGATCGTGTTCTCGACGTTCCTCATCGGTGCGATGGTGATCCGCGCAGCGGTGTGGAAGCGATTCGAGCTGACGGGCACCGACATGTTGATCGTCGTCTACATCATCTGGTGCCTGATCGCTTTTATCACTTACTTCGAAGTGTCGAGCTTCAAGGAGCTCGGCAAGTTCATTTTGCCGTTTCTCACTTATATCGTCGCGAAGAGCATCATCGCCGATCGCGAGCAATATAAGACACTCGTGTTCATCATGATCGTCGGTTTCATTCTGCCTGTCATGGTGACAGCCGGAATGACGGCGACCGGTCACGGTGCAGAATGGGTCAACTACTGGACGGGAGAGCCGCGCTATCAGGGTGTGTATTCGGGTCCGCACAACATGGCGCACAACATGACGTTCTTGCTCATCCTTTGCGGCATTTACGTCGTCCTGTCGCTGAACGGACAACGCAAACTCGTCATGAGTATGCCGACGAAGTGCCTGCTCGCCGTGCTCTCCTTGGCCGCGCTTTATTCTCTCTATGAAAGCGGCGTGCGTACTCCGCTGGTCGGCCTCATCGTCTTCGTGGCGATCCTGATGTACTTCATGAACAAGCGCCTGCTGGTGATCGGGGGCATCGCCGCGGTCGTGGTAGGCGCGATCTTTTCGTTTCAATTGAAGGAACATTTCTATTACGAATCGATCATGTTCGAACGCACCGGGCACGTGGAAGAAGACGAGCTGGCATCGGGTCGGCCGCGGCTATGGAAGCAGAACCTGGACGAGTTCTCGCGCATGCCGATCGATCGGCAGCTCGCCGGCGTCGGCATCGGCAATTCGGTAGAAAACGCGCACAGCGACTTGCAAAAGATCGTGGAAAGCCACAACGATCTGCTGGAAGTCTTGATTCAAACCGGTGTCGTCGGTTTCGCGATTTTCTTCGCGTTGAACGCGACCTTGCTGCGCGCGATCCTGCGCCTGCGCGGGCACGAGAAGCACTTGTTTCTTGCGGTCTTCGCCGCCGTGCTTGTCATGAATTTCGCGAGTAACAGCTATGTGTCGCGTTTCGGATTGGCGCAGATGTACTACTTCATCATGGCCTATATCGAGCTGTCCCGTATACGCCAGATGGAGTCGGCGGCGACGGCGGTGGTGGCGCCGACGACGGGAGCGTATCGATGACCGTGCGAGTGGAGCCAATCAGACGACCGGTTCCGCGCGACTTACTCGGCGACCTGCGCAAGGAGCTTCACTACGCAGCACGCGCGCTGTTGCGCGACAACGCGGTTTGCGACCGCCTGGTAAACCGCCTCCGCAACAACGAGCGGTTGCCGCGGACGCAGATGGCGGAAATGCAAAACGCGATGCTGCTCCGCACGCTGCGCGCGGCGGCGCGAAATATCGGTCGCTATCGGCGATATGCGCCGGCAATAGCGAAGCTCGAGCCGGCGAGCGCGGCGGATTTTTTGCGCGACGAGATCCCGATCATAACGAAGGAGGATTTGCTGGCCGATCGAGACGCGTTTTACCCCGGCGGCGGAAAGCTCCGCCCGTGGACCATCGTCGGGCGCACGAGCGGCACGACCGGCAGCCCGCTGGAAGTGATTCGAAGCCCGCGTTCGATCCTGTGGGCGAACGCCTTCAAGAAGCGTCACTGGACCTGGTCCGGATTTCGCGAAGGAATGCCGAGGGCGATGCTGCGCGGCGACCTCGTGGTGCCGCCCGATTGCACGCGGTTGCCGGTGTGGTTTTACAACCGCTACAACCGGCAGCTAATCGTCTCGTCGCGCCATCTGAAGCCGCCGTTTCTGCCGTACATCGTCGACGCGCTGCGCAAATTTTCTCCGTTCCTGCTCGAAGCGTATCCGTCGACGGCGTACGAGCTCGCGCTGTATCTGCAGCAGCATGGAGAGACGCTGGCGATTCCCTACGTCTACACGGGTTCCGAGGCGCTGTACCCGCACCAGCGTGCGCTGATCGAGCGGAGCTTCGCCACAACGGTGATGGACCATTACGGAATGGCGGAACGCGTGGCGTACGCGACGGAATGCGAGTTCGGCAACCTGCACGTCAATCCCGATTACTCGTACGTCGAAATCGTCGACGAGAACGGGGCGCCGACGAGCGACTATGGCTCTCTCGTCGGCACCACGTTTCACAACCTGCGGATGCCGCTATTGCGGTACAAGCTGTCGGACATGGCGAAGTGGAAGGCGGAGGAATGCCGGTGCGGCCGCCGGTATCCGATGATTCATCCGGTTACCGGTAAGTACGAAGACATGATATGGGGCGCCGATGGGGCGCCCGTGAGCCCATCGGTCATCACGTTCGCGTTCAAGGAGCTTAAGCACGTCCGGCGCTCGCAGGTTGCGCAAGTCGGGCCGGGGCGGTGGCAGATTCGACTCGTGCCGGAGGAGCGCTTTAGCGACGCGGACCGGGAAGGACTGCTCGCGCGCCTGAAGCATTACGTCGACGCGAACCTCGACGTGAGCGTCGTGGTGGTCCAGGACATTCCGCGCACGGCGGCCGGCAAGTACAAGTGGGTCGTCAACGAATGGCGAGACGGAGCGCGGGACAAGAACGGCGGTTAGCTGAGAAGGAAGCGTGGAAAATGACGGAAATGAGACAGATCACGCAGAACTACAAGAGCGGATCGATCCGGGTGCAAACGGTGAACCCGCCGGCGCTCAAGCACGGCGGCGTGCTGGTGAAGACGCGTTACAGCGTCGTATCGACCGGCACCGAAGGGATGAAGGTGCGCGAGGCGAAAATGTCCTATCTGGGAAAAGCGCGCGCGCGGCCGGATCAAGTCAAGAAAGTCCTGCAGACGTTGCGGCAGCAGGGCGTGATGGCGACGTATCAAAAGGTGATGAACAAGCTCGACTCGCTGACGCCGCTCGGTTACTCGCTCTCCGGAACAGTGGTCGCGGTGGCGCCGGGCGCCGAGGAGTTTCGGGTCGGCGAATCGGTCGCCTGCGGCGGCGCCGGCTACGCGAACCATGCAGATGTGAACTTCGTGCCGAAAAATCTGGTCGTCCCAGTGCCGTCGAACGTATCGCTGAAGCACGCCGCCTTCGCGACGGTAGGCGCGATTGCGCTGCAGGGGTTTCGCCAAAGCCGTGTCGAGCTCGGCGAAACCGCATGCGTGATCGGTCTTGGACTGCTCGGGCAGCTCCTCGTGCAGATATTGCGTTCGGCCGGCGTGCGTGTGATCGGCGTCGACGTCGTGGAGAGCCGCTGCGCCATGGCGCGTTCACTCGGCGCGACCCTGGCGCTGCAACCGACGGGCGACGACGCTTATCGCGCGGCGATGAGCGGCACGCGTGGAATGGGCGCGGACTGCGTGTTCCTTTGCGCCGGAAGCAATTCGAACGAACCGCTCGAGCTGGCGGTGCGCGTCGCGCGGGATCGTGCGCGCATCGTCGACATCGGAAAGACGCGACTCGACCTCCCGTGGAACGATTGTTACTTGAAGGAGCTGGATCTGCGGTTCTCGCGCTCTTACGGACCGGGGCGATACGACCCGAACTATGAAGAGCGCGGCATCGACTACCCGGTCGGTTACGTCCGCTGGACCGAACGCCGGAACATGGCCGCGTTTCTCGATCTGGTCGCGGAAGGGAAAATCAATCTCGAACCGCTGGTGTCGGTCACGATGCCGTTTGCGCAAGCGGAAACGGTTTACGGGGACATGGCTGCCGGCAAGCTCGACGGTTTCGGCATCGTCTTCGAATACGAAGACGGACCGGTCGCCGAAACGAAAACCAGCTACATCGACGGGCTGCCGGAACGTGCCTTGCGGCAGGCGAAGGCCGACCGGGTCGGCGTCGGCGTCATTGGCGCAGGAAATTACGCGAGCAGCATGCTGCTCCCGCATCTGAAGCGCGACGACGTGCGGCTGATGAATGTCGCGACCACCACGAGCTTGTCGGGTGCGAACGCCGTGCGAAAGTTCGGGTTCGAGCAGTCTACGACTAACGTCGAGGACGTGCTGACCAATCCGGAAATTGATGCGGTCGTTATCGCCACTCGTCACGCGAGTCACGCGCAGCTGACGGCGCGCGCCCTACGGACGGGGAAGGCGACATACGTCGAGAAGCCGTTGGCGCTGACGCTCGAAGAGCTGGTGCAGATCGCACAAGCGATAAAAGAGTCGAGAAATGATCGGCTGATGGTCGGGTTCAATCGCCGCTTTGCACCGATGGTCGAGGAGCTGGCGCAGGCGTTTCGCGAACCGGCGACGCCGCTCGTGATGGTTTATCGCGTGCACGCCGGCCAGATGGAGACCGGCTCGTGGTATCTCGACGCGGCCGAGGGATCACGGTTCATCGGCGAGTCCGGACATTTCTTCGACGTGTTTTCCTATATCGCTGGATCGGCGCCGGTGGCGGTGAGCGCGAGCTGCCTGCGGCCGGCGGGCGCGACGGCCGACGACCTCGACAACGTCGTCGTTACCGTGCGTTACGAGAATGGATCCGTCGGAACCCTGCACTATCTCACGCAAGGCGACGCGGCGGTGCCGAAAGAATATTTGGAGGTTTTCGGCGGCGGGCGGACGGCGATCCTGCAGAATTTCGAGTCGCTTTCCGTGTACCGAAACAATCGCGCAAAAAAACTGAAAGCGCGCCGTGTCGACAAAGGACAGCGAAACGAGATGGCGTGCTTTGTCGAGGCCGTGAAACAGGGCGAACCGATGCCGATACCCCTGCGAGAGTTGTTTGCGACGACGCTTTGCAGCCTCGCGGCGGTGGAGTCGTTACGTCGCGACGGCGCGGTCGTGCTCGCCGACTACTACGCGCCGCCATCCGCATGAGCCGGAAATACGTCGTCATGCTCGGCACCGCCACGACGACCAAAGGCGGCGTGGCGGCGGCGATCTCGGCGTATATCGGCTCCGCGTTGTCGCAGCGCTGGCCGATTCTGCACGTGCCCACGCACACGGACGGTGGTTGGGGGGCAAAGCTACGCGTTGCGGCGCGCGCCTACGCGCGCTTCGTGGGTTTGTTGTTGCGCGGGCGTGTCGGCATCGTGCACGTGCATTCAGCATCGGACGCAAGCTTTTGGCGAAAGTCGACGTTCGTGGCGCCGGCCTTGGCGACGCGCCGGCCGGTCATCTTTCATTTGCACGGCGGTGGATTCGTCGATTTCTACAACCATCGCGCCGGTTTCCTCGGCCGACGGGTAATCCGGCTCGTGTTGAATCGTGTTTCGCGAATCGTTGTCCTGAGCGATCGGTGGGCAAAAAGGATGTCGGTCATTACGACCAACCGTTGTATCTCGGTGATACCGAATATGGTCGCTTTGCCGACGTTACCGGATCCCGGTGCCGGTCCGCGGAGCGGGCGCGAATTGCTTTTCCTCGGGCGTTTGGAAACGCCCAAGGGCATCTACGATCTGCTCGACGCCATCGCGCAGGTGGCGGCTACCGGATCGGAGGTGAAGCTCCGGCTCGCGGGGGAGGGTGAGACGGAGCGCGTGCGCACGCGGGCGCGCGAGCTCGGCGTCGAGCGATCGGTCGAGTTCCTCGGCTGGATAGACGGGGCAACCAAGGCGCAAGCGCTGCAACGCGCCGCGATATTCGTGTTGCCGTCGTATATCGAAAACATGCCGGTCAGCATGCTCGAAGCGATGGCGGCCGGGGTTCCCGTCGTCGCCACGACGGTCGGCGGCATTCCCGACGTCGTCCGCGACGGCGTTCAGGGCCGCCTCGTGGCGCCCGGCGATGTGGCCGGATTGGCTCGTGCGATCCGTGAATTGATAGAGCACGAAGCGCTGCGTCGCGCGATGGGCGAGGCCGGTCGGCAATTGATCGAGAGGGAGTTCAGTGGCACGGCGGTGGTGCCGCGGATTGATGCGCTCTATCGGGAGCTGTGGGCCGAAGGCGCTCGGGACATCCCGAGCCGGTTAGAAGATCACTCGCCCGGGAGCGACCTACCGGAGCGGCAGCGCGGCGACTTGCCTAGCGCTCCCGTCGAGGGAAATAGTCTGCGCTGACCGACGGCGGGTTACCAGAAGCCGTGCGGCCGAGCGCAAGGATGCATCCCTTGGTCTCGGCCGTCGGCCACACACATTACCGATCGGTCACGTAGTACCGGCCGATCAGAACAACGGCGCGTCGCTGATACCGACGTTGGAACGCAGACCGAGCGTCGAGTCGCAGGCTTTGTAATGAGGACTGCTCGTCTGCGACCTGGCGTTCGGAATGCATGCCTGTTCCGGACCGGTCTGCAGTTTTCGATAGAAGCAGTACGACGTCATCTGCGCATCGGAAGCGTTGCTGCGGACGATATTGCTTGTCGATCCCGAGTTGGTGGTGTACGGCGTCGTGCCGTAGAAGGCATTGTTGTCGATCACCGTACCCGAGCCCGGTCCGATGCCGGACCCGCCGCCGTTGATGACCAGATTGCAGCGGATGTCGTTGTTCATGTCCGGCCCGCCCGAGGCGTCCGATCCGCTGATGCCGAGCCAGCGATCCGTGTCGATGATCGTATTCAGGTACCACTCGGAGTTCTGTTTGGCATTGATCGTCAGCGCCCACGAGTCCGAATTCGTGCTGTACTGGTGAATCTTGTAGATGATGTTGCCGATGACGGAGTTGTGCGTATCCGGACCCCACCATCCGCCGATGCCGTGCTGCGAATCCATGACGATATTGTTCATGAACAGCAGGTAATCGGTCTTCAGTCCCGGATTGTCCGGGCCGCTACCGCTGATCGAAACCGCGGCGCCGCTGCCGGAGCTGTCGAATCCGATCAAGTTGCCGTCGCCGGTGCGTCCGCCCCAGATGCGGTTGTGAATGTACATGGCCGGATTGTCCGCGACGCCGCCGGCCTTGATCGACATGATCGCTTCGCTGCCCGAGCACGGACCGATGCCGTTGAAGTTGCCGCGACAGTCGGTACGGAATTCGTCCGAGGCGTAGAAGTCGTTGTTCTCCACGACGAGCCCGCGCGTGTCGCCGACGCCGCTGCCGACCGAGAGCGCCTTGTGGCAGTCGTAGATCTCGTTGTTGATGATCCGCATGTTGCTCGAATGCTCGGGATCGATGCATTCATCCTCGATCACCGTATCGAGCACCGCCTTGCGGATAACGCTGTTCTGGATGACGTTGCTGTCGGTCGGGCCGTTCCAGTCGGCGATGACCTGATACCCGTGATGCTGCTGAACGAGCACTCGGTTCATGATGTTGCTGTTCGAGCCCGTGGCGATGAATATGCCGTCCTGCGTGGCGCCCCCGCCGTCGATGGTGATCCGGTGGACCACCCAATAGCTTGCGCCGCGAAAATCGAGCTTGCGCACGACGGCGCGGGTCCCCTGATTCCAAGGGTTCGCGTCATTGTCGGAGCCGCTGTAGTAACGCAGCACTTTGCGGGCACTCCCGCTTCCCGAGTTGCCCAACGAAAGCGTTCCTTTGCCGCTGTGATCGCCCGCGGCGAGACAGAAGAAGCGGGCACTGTTGTTGTTGGTGATCTTCGACCAATCGGGATCGGATGGATAGACGGTGACATCGCACGGCGCGGTGACGAGAGCCGAGATGTCGATGTTGCATACCGGCCCACTGGCGCGGCATTCGTACGTCGAAGTGTAACCGTTCATGTCGGCAGCGGGAGAAACGCCCGCGTAGGACGCAACTACGATGAACGACGCGCCAAGGATCAAGCGCATTAAGACCTCCGTTAGGTTGAAAAGCGATGATTCGATTATCGCTTCTCATTGCTGCGCTTCAACATGTCCCTGATATTTGCAGCGCCTTTCAGGACAAGCGGGCGCCAAGGTGTCACACCTCCGGCGGGACGATTCTTCTTGCGACGCCGAACATCTGCAATGTCGTTACGGTGATCGGCTTCCGTCGTTCTGTTACAGTCAGCAGCGGCTCGCGGATCGAGCTGTGTGTGAGAAAAAATACGCCATGTCGGTCAAGGGACCACCGCACGACGGCGATGAACGGGACGTATCGGCCAGGTCGCCCGGCGAACGGAGTTCGCGCGTTTCGTCGCTAACCTGGTACGTGAACCGTCTGCGCTGCATGTCGGCTCCGGAAATCATCTACCGGCTGCGACAGCAACTTTTGGCTCGCGTTCAGCAATACGGGTGGGGGACCGCGCACGCAGTGCCGACCCCCAACATGATGCGGCGTGCGCGTCCCTACGTGTGTCTCGACGCCAAAGTGTCGAGGGCGCCGTATCTAGCCGCTGCCGAGCGAATTCTCGCGGGTCGAATTTCCGTGTTTGCCCGAGACTGCGTTTTTCCCGGTCTGCCGGCATGGAACCGCGATCCGAAGACAGGCCGCACGGCGCCGCTCGCCTTCGGCAAAATGCTCGACTATCGCGATCCGGCGACGGTCGGTGATATCAAGTATCTCTGGGAACCCAATCGGCATCTGCACCTCGTCACCCTCGCTCAGGCGTTTCGCCTGAGCGACGACGAACGGTATCTCGCGGGCTTACGTGTCCAGATCGAGTCGTGGTTCGATCAATGTCCCTATCTCATCGGTCCGAACTGGAGTAGTGCGCTCGAGGCCGCGATTCGTCTGATCAATTGGTCGGTCGTCTGGCAGCTCATCGACGGCCTCGACAGCGCTTTGTTCGCCGATCGGCGCGGCCAGGCGCTGCGCGACCGCTGGCTCGCGTCGGTGTATCAGCACATGCATTTCATCCGCGGTCACTTGTCGCGCTACTCCTCCGCGAACAATCACCTGATCGGCGAATTGGCGGGCGTTTTTATCGCCGCTCAGACGTGGCCATTCTGGCCCGTCGCGGACAGGTGGCGGCGGGATGCCAAGAAACGATTGATCGAAGAGGCGTTGTTGCAGAACGCCCCGGACGGCGTCAATCGCGAGCAGGCCATTTCTTATCAGCAATTCGTGCTGGATTTCTTGCTGCTCTCGGCGCTTGCGGGACGGGCGAACGGAGACGATTTCCCCGTCGAATACTGGCAGCGCATCGAGCGCATGCTGGAGTTCGTCGCCGCGGTAATGGACGTGAGCGGTAACGTGCCGATGATCGGCGACGCGGACGACGGATACGTCGTTCGCTTGTCCCAGGAATCCGGGTTCTGCCCGTACCGCTCGCTGCTCGCGGCCGGCGCGATACTTTTCGGCCGCTCGGATTTCAAGCTCAAGGCGGGCGCGTTCGATGACAAGAGTCATTGGCTGACCGGCAAAGACGGTATCCGGAAATTCAAAGAGCTGAAGGCAGGCGCCGCGCAATGGCCCCGGCGTTTTCCGGAAGGCGGCTACTACGTTCTCGGCAGCGACTTCGATACGGACGAAGAGGTTCGGATCGTCATCGACGCCGGGCCGCTCGGTTATCGCAGCATCGCCGCGCACGGTCACGCCGATGCGCTGGCGTTCACCATGTCCATCGGCGGGCGCGAGTTTCTGGTCGATCCGGGCACGTATGCGTATCACACCGAGCGGGAGTGGCGCGACTATTTTCGCGGCACGAGCGCGCACAACACGGTGCGCGTCGACGACACGGATCAGTCGGTGCCGGGCGGAAACTTCCTGTGGCTGAAGCACGCACGCGCGAGTTGCACCGGCTGGGAGGAGAATGGGGATGCGATCCGTTTCGTCGGCGAGCATGACGGATATCGCCGTTTGGCCGATCCGGTAACGCATCGCCGCGCTCTGATGTTCGACAAACACCGCAAATCGCTCGAGGTGGTCGATACGCTCGTGTGCGGCGATCGTCACTGCGTCGAACGCTACTGGCACTTCGCGGAAGACGTCGATGTCGTGGTGAAGCCGGATGGCGCGATCGAAGCGACAAAAAACGGCTGCGGTCTGCGCTTGACGCCGCAATCGCCGGTTTCGGCTCGCACGCACCGCGGCGCTGTGTCGCCGCGCGCAGGGTGGATCTCGCGGCGATTCGACGTGAAGACCCCAGCCTCGACAGTCGTATGGCGAAGCGAAATCATGGGCGAAACGCAGCTCACAGCGCTGATCGAATGGACGGTGCCGCTTTCCAGTCCGCTCGAGCCCGGCGCCTTCGTGCACGACGGCGAAGCGGCTTCCGCAAAGTCCACGTAGTCGCGCGTCATGCGTCATGACGCGCGAGTCCGCGTCGAAAAAAGGGCTGAGTAGTCCCACGCATGCTGACGCTATAGTTCGCACGTTTTACGGTATGCTCAACCGGCGTTGCAAAGAAAGCTTCTCGAATCAGACGGGCAGACGAGGACGGCTCGCGCGCGCCGAAGCAGTAAGCGCATCGTCGTGCGCGATGGAAAGCTGCCGAGAAAAACGAAGATGAAGAGCGTCATCAACAGCAATGGACTGCCGTCGGCGGTGGTTTGTAGCAGAGCGAGTCGCACGGGAATCCCGATGCACGTAACGGTGGCGGGATGCGCGCTGCCCATCGCACAGATATTCAAGTTCGGGATCGTCGGTAGTTTCGGGGCGCTGACGTACTACTCGGTATTGTTGGCCATGGTGGAGTGGTGGCGCGTCCCCGTGCTCGCGGCGACGAGCATCGCGTTCGTGCTCGTCGTCGTCGAAACCTACGTGCTGCACTACCACTGGACGTTTCGCAGCGATGCCGCGCACTCGGCGGTTGCGCCGCGTTTCGTGTTCATGACCGTCACCGGATTTTTCCTCAATTTCGCGATCATGTACGCGGGCGTGACGCACGCCCGAATCAACTATCTCCTCGTGCAGACGTGCGCAATCGGCGTGGTGGTCACGTGGAATTTTCTGGTCAGCTCGTTTTGGGTATTCGCGGGCGCCGGCTCCAGCCGCCCGGCGTCCGCCGAAATCGACGATCGCGGAGGGGATCATGGATGACGTTGCGCGCAAGACGGCGCTGCCGAAAGTCATTTCCGTCGTCGTTCCGGCATACAACGAAGCGGAAAGCCTCGAGGCGTTTCACGCCCGCACACGCCGTGTGCTCGACGCGCTGCCGTTCAGGAGCGAGATCGTTTATGTGAACGACGGCAGCACGGACGACACCATCGACGTGATGTACAAGCTGCGAAGCGAGGACGTGGGGGTCGCGGTCGTCGATCTGAGCCGCAACTTCGGCAAGGAAGCGGCCATGTCGGCCGGACTGGATTACGCGCGCGGCGACGCGGTGATCGTGATCGACGCAGATCTGCAGGATCCGCCGGAGCTGATTCCCGAGCTCGTCAAATACTGGCAGGAGGGTTACGACAACGTCTATGCGAAGCGGATCGTTCGCGACGGCGAGACGTTCGTGAAAAGGACGACGGCGCAGTTGTTCTATCGCGTCATTCAGAAAATAAGCCGGGTGCGTATTCCCGCCGACACCGGCGACTTTCGGTTGCTCAGTCGGCGTGCGGTCGATTCGTTGCGACAGTTGCGCGAAACGCATCGTTTCATGAAGGGTTTGTTCGCGTGGATCGGCTACCCGTCGAAAGAAGTGCCGTATCGCCGCGACGCGCGCCACGCAGGGCAAACGAAGTGGAATTATTGGCGACTCTGGAATTTCGCGATCGAGGGCATTACGTCATTCACGATCGCTCCGCTCAAGATGGCGACTTACCTGGGGCTGCTCGCGGCGTTGGGCGCATTTGCCTTCGGTTTGTTTCTGATCGCGCAAACGCTGCTCTACGGCAATCCGGTACCGGGTTATCCGTCGGTGATGGTCGTGATTCTCTTCTTCGGCGGCATTCAGCTCGTGGCGCTCGGTATCATCGGCGAATACCTGGGTCGCACATTCGACGAAACGAAAGGGCGACCGCTTTATTTCATCAACCGATACGTTCCTTCCCTTCCGGAAGGGGCGCGCCGCGGCGCCGACACGGGCGCCGAACGGCGGGAACGATCCACGGAGCGCCGCCGCCACGCTGAAGAAACGGAGCAGCCGTGGATGTGAAGGAACATGAGCTGCTGGGCGGGGAAGCGGAGCGGCACTGGTACTATCGAGGCAAAGCGGAGGCGTTGCGCTGTTATCTCCCGACCCCCGGCCCGCGCAATATTCTGGATGTCGGAGCGGGTTCCGGCATTTTTTCGCGCTCGCTATTGCGGACAACGGCGGCGGAGAGCGCACTGTGCGTCGATCCCGGCTATCGCAACGATTGGGACGAAGAGGTAAACGGCAAGCCGTTGCGATTCCGCCGCGGCTGCGGGAGCACGGACGCCGATCTGATCCTCCTGATGGACGTGCTCGAGCACGTGGACGACGACGCGGGGCTGTTGGCCGAGTACCGTGACAAAGCGCCGCGGGCATCGAAGTTTATGATCACGGTTCCGGCGTTTCAGTTCTTGTGGTCGGGACACGACGTGTTCCTCGAGCACAAGCGGCGCTACAACTTGCCGGAGCTGGAGCAGCTCGTTGCGCGCGCCGGACTTCGGTGCGAGCGCAGCTCTTACTATTTTGGCTTCGTACTGCCGCTCGCGGCTTCGGTGCGGCTGGTCGGCCGATTATTCGGCCAAGACCGCACCGTCGCTCGCAGTCATCTCAAGCGGCATACGCCGTTCGTGAACGCTTTGCTGCGAGGTTTGTGCGCGGCCGAACTACCGGTGCTCACGATCAATCGTCTTGCCGGTCTGTCGGTGTTTTGTCTCTGCAGCAAGCCGTGAGCGGCAGAGCGCGGGGTGTCGGACTCGACGCTCGCGTCGAAGGTAGCTAATCGAACGTAACGGGGAGATGTCAGGAATCATGGACGGCCTCGCGAGCGCCCGCCTGCTCGTGCCGCGACCGACGCCGGCGCTCGCGGCGGTGCTCGTCGTGCTGCTGATCGAGGCGATCGCGCTTTTCGTGGTATTGCCGCGAATCAGCGACGCGGTGATGACCCACTACGGCATTGGTTTCGCGGACGATTACGATCGACTCGCGTACAACCTGGCGAGCGGCAACGGTTATCGATTCGCGCCCGATCTCGCCGAAACGTTGATGCGCGAGCCCGGCTATCCGCTGTTTCTCGCCGGGGTTTTCGAACTCTTCGGCTATAGTCTCGTCGCGGCGCGCGTCGCCAACTTCCTGCTCGCTATCGGAATCGCCCTGCTGATGATCCCGCTCGCGCGTCGCGTCGATGCGCGGCCCGCGGTTGCGTCGGTCGCGGCGATCGTGTTCCTGCTTCATCCCGGCGTCATCGTCGCGGAAGCGCGCGGCGGCGTCGAGCTACTGTTCATGTTCGCGGTCGTGCTGTTCGTGCTGGCCCTCTATCGCGCGGTCGAGAACGGACGAATCGTGGATTACCTGATCGCCGGGGCTTTGCTCGGCGTCGTGGTGCTGATTCGAAGCACGCCCATCCTCTTTCCGGCGCTGCTGTTCGTTTATCTGCTCGCGGCAAGCCACGGGGCGGTGGAGCGCCGCCGCGCCGGCGTAAACGCAATATTGCTGGTCTTCGCGATGGTTGCCGTGATGTCGCCGTGGATTGGGCGCAATTTCCGCTTGACCGGGGAATTCGTGCCGACGTCGAGCATGCTCGGCGTTTCCGTGCAATCGGGACAATATATCTGCGAGCACCTCGATTTCGCGCGCGGCTTTCAGGAAATCGACAAAGACGGCGCCGTACCGGCGCGCAGCGCACGTGCGCGATCGCTCGGCTATGCATTCAAAGACGACTACTACCAATATTTCTATCGGACCGGCGACGAGATGACCTTCAACAAAGTCTTGTTGCGCGATTCGATGGAGCGATACCGAGACCATCCGGGCATCGTGGCGAAGTGTCTGTCGGCGAATCTCTTCAATTTCTGGTTTGCGGGAAAGAGCTGGACGGTCACGCTGGTGAACATGCTGGTGCAGCTTCCGTTGCTGCTGCTCGCCGCGGCCGGCGCCTGGATACTGATTCGAAGCAGGCGGGGCGGAGGCCTGATCATCGTCGGGCTGTTCATGGGTTATCTGTATGTCGTTCATCTTCCCATTCTCGCGCAGGCCCGTTACAGCATTCCGCTCGTGCCGTTTCTCGCGATCCCGGCCGGTGTTGCGCTGTTGCGCGTCCAGGCGTGGTTGGTCGACGCATTGCGGGCTCGATGGACGATCACGTAGGGGCCCGCGCGAAAACGGACCCGACGAGCAAGTCGGGAACATCGTTGTTCCGAGCGTTGCGGCCGTGAGAAATGCCGGGTGCGAACGCGCCGCACCGCAACAGCGCGGATCTTCCGACAGGGAGGGAGAGCCATATGAAAATGCAGGCGGCTGAGCTGTCGATCGTCGTGCCGACGTTCAACGAGCGCGATAACGTACAGGAGCTCGTCGCGCGGCTCGATCGCTGCCTGGCCGGTCGCGCCTGGGAAGTGATCTTCGTCGACGACGACTCGCCCGACGGAACGGCGGCGCACGTACGACGCATTGCGCAGCGCGACGGGCGCGTCCGGTGCGTGCAGCGGATCGGTCGGCGCGGGCTGTCGTCGGCCTGCGTCGAAGGGATGCTGGCGAGCTCGGCGCCGTTCCTGGCCGTGCTCGACGGCGATTTGCAGCACGACGAAACGCTGCTGCCGCGCATGCTCGATGTCCTCAAGAGCGGGAACGCGGATATCGTGATCGGGACGCGCTACGCCGAAGGCGGCGGCATCGGCGACTGGGCGTCATCGCGCGCCCGGATGAGCGGCCTCGCCACTCGGCTCAGTCGCCTCGTCATTTCGACCGAGCTTTCGGATCCGATGAGCGGATTTTTTGCGCTTCGACGCGAGGTGCTCGAGCAATCCGTTCGGAATCTATCCCTTATCGGATTCAAGATTCTGCTCGACATCGTGGCCTCGTCGTCCGGGGCATTGCGGATTCAGGAATTGCCGTACCAGTTTCGGAGCCGCCGCGCGGGCGAGAGCAAACTGGACAGTCAAGCCGTTTGGGAATACATGATGCTGCTCGCCGACAAGCTCGTCGGGCGGTTCGTGCCGGTGCGATTTCTTTCCTTCGCCGCCGTCGGCGCGTTCGGAGTCTTGGTTCACTTCCTGGTTCTCGCCATCCTGTTTCACACGCTACGGCTGTCCTTTAGCGTCGGTCAGAGCGCCGCGGCGCTCGTCGCGATGACGAGCAACTTTGCGCTCAACAACGCACTCACCTATCGCGATAAGCGGCTTCGTGGCTGGCGCTGGCTCGGAGGCTGGATGTCGTTCGCCCTGGTCAGCGGGATTGGAATGCTGGCGAACGTCGGTATCGCGTCGTACATGTTCGCCGCCGACACGAATTGGGCCTTGGCGGCGCTCGGCGGCATCGCCGTCGGGTCGGTGTGGAACTATGCCGTTACGTCGGTCTATACCTGGGGCGACCGCAGGCGGGCCCGACGTCGTGGGAGCGAAACACAGCCGAACGCGGCGACCGCGGCCGAGTGGGCATCGCACGGCAGCGGTTCGTCGACCTCACCTTGACGCTCGCTGCGCTGAAGACGATGACGAAGGCCGCGTCCTACCCGTTTCTCGGTTACCTGGTTGCCGTGCTACTCGTGGCGGCGCTGCTGCGTCTGTTGTTTCTGGCTGAGCACAGCTATTGGGTCGATGAGCTGTTTTCCATCGAATTTGCGCGTCAAAGCATACCGGAAATCATCCGCGTCGCCGCTACGCAGGACGCACACCCTCCGCTTTACTACGTCCTGTTGTCCCTATGGATGTCGTGGTTCGGCGAATCAGAGATGGCAACACGCAGTCTGTCGGTTGTCCTTGGAGTGCTTTTCGTCGGGGTCGTATTCGGGCTCGGCACCGTCCTGTACGGCCGTCGCGTCGGAATCTTGGCCGGTGTTCTCAGCGCCGGCGCGAGCTTCGCCATCTATTACGCCCAGGAAGCACGCATGTATACCTTGCTCGCGTTTCTGGCGGTGCTATCGACTTTTTTTCTCTGGAAGGCGTGCGGCAGAGCGACGATCGGGCGGCTCTCGGCTTACGTGCTCACGGCCACTCTTCTCGTGTACACGCACAACTATGGACTCTTCATGGTCGCGGCACATGCCGCTTACGTTGGTTCGCTCCTGATCGCGGACGAGGCGTGGCGCAGGGAAAATCTGAAAAAATGGTTCGTGGTTGGCGCCGTCGTGGCCGCCCTGTATCTGCCGTGGATGGTGGTGTTGACAGGTCAAATCAAAGCGCTGAAAACAGAAGGGTTCTGGATAACCACACCCACGCTTTACACGATCGCCGGAAGCTTTTCGGAATACGTTGGTGGCGACGCTATCTTGCGAGTGGCGGCGGCCCTCCTGCTGGCGCTCGCATTTGTTCCAATGTTGCGAAAGCTGGCGTCGGCATTGCGACAAAGAAATCTTGCGACGGCGCTGCAGTCCCACGAATCGACGGCGACGTATCTCTTGGGGCTTTGCCTGCTCGTGCCGATCGCGGCCGGATTCGTGATCTCGCACGTTTCGATGCCCATTTATCACACACGCTACACGATGGTGGGCTATTTCGCTTTTTGGCTGTTGATAGCAAGGGGCATTTCACTCATCCCGCGCACATGGGCGCAATCAGCCGTGTTGGTTCTATTGGTCGTCTTCGGCGTAAAGGTGCTGACCAAAGAAGGTTATGTCCATCGTAACAGGGCTGGATTCAGGGAGGCATCCGGGTATCTATCCGCCCACACTCGCCCGGGCGATCTCATCCTCCTGTGCGGCAGTGATCACCTGTCGTGGCCGGTCGAGTACTACATGCAAAAGCAAAACCCGGCGGCATCGGTGCACGAAATAAACGATCGCGTAAACCGGGAGGATGAAGCCGCGATCGAGGCCGGCAGGAAAAACATCTGGCTGGTGCGTCTGGAAAAAGCCGAAGAGCCGTGCACGCAAATTCCGCAACGGCTGGAGCGGCGACTCGGCGACGCCACTGCCGTGACGACGACGGCGCGAGGAATCGACATCAGCGTGTATGCCGGACGGTGACCGCTCGGTCGGCTGCGCGGTTCCTCGATCGATGTGCGACTTCTACGGAAAAACCACGAGCGGCGAGGTCATTGCGCCGTCGATGAGTAGGATTACCGATACCACCGGCGACGCTTAGACAGTCAAATGGGCGGCACGAACAACAACGAAGCTTCTGCCGAGTGTTACGTCAAATCCCGCGATGCGTCGCAGACGTAGGCACCCCAACAACCACGACGTTGCGCAGGAGCGCGCAGGCATAGGGATATGAAAATCAGCATTTTCGGGTTGGGCTACGTCGGCGCGGTATCGGCCGGCTGTCTCGCGCGGGCGGGACACGAAGTCATCGGCGTCGATCCGGCGCAGACCAAAGTCGACCTCATCAATCGCGGTCGTACCCCCATCATCGAGCAGGACATCGGCGACATCATTCGCGATGCCGTCAATGCCGGCCGACTGCGCGCGACGATCGACGTCGCCGAGGGGATTCGGTCGTCGGATATCTCGCTCATCTGCGTCGGCACGCCGAGCCTGCTGAACGGCAGTCTCGATTTGAGCTACGTCAGGCGCGTGTGCGAGCAGATTGGCCGCGAGTTACGGCGGAAATCGGCGTTTCATATCGTCGTTGCGCGCAGCACGATGTTGCCCGGGTCCTCGCGCGGAATGGTGATTCCCGTCCTCGAGGAATTTTCCGGCAAACGCGCCGGTGTCGATTTCGGCGTTTGCATCAACCCGGAATTCCTGCGCGAGGGCACCGCCGTGCACGACTTCTATCGCCCGCCGAAGACGGTGATCGGTGAGCTGGAACCGAAGAGCGGCGACGTGCTGTGCGAGATCTATCGCGACATCGACGCGCCGCTGCTGCGAACCGACATCGAGACCGCGGAGATGGTCAAGTACACGGACAACGTGTGGCACGCGCTCAAGGTCGGTTTCGCGAACGAGATCGGCAACATCTGTAAGGCCCTCGGTGTCGACGGTCATCGGGTGATGGATGTCTTTTGCCGGGACGTGAAGCTCAATCTCTCGCCGTATTACCTCAAACCCGGCTTCGCGTTCGGCGGCTCATGTCTGCCGAAGGACGTGCGCGCGCTGCTCTACAAGTCGCGCACGCTTGACCTGGATCTGCCGATCCTGAACGCGATCCTGCCGAGCAACGAGCGCCAGATCGAGCGTGGATTGCAGATGGTGCTGCGCGAAGACAAGCGCAAGGTCGGCGTGCTCGGATTCAGCTTCAAGGCCGGAACCGACGATTTACGCGAAAGCCCGATGGTCGAGGTGATCGAGCGTCTGCTCGGCAAGGGTTACGACCTCAAGCTCTATGATCGCAACGTCAAGCTCGCCGAGATCGTCGGCGCCAATCGCGACTACATTCTGAACCGCATCCCGCACATCTCGCGCCTCATGGTCGAGTCGGTGGACCAGGTGCTCGATTTCGCCGAGACGGTCGTGGTCGGAACGAACGACCGGGAGTTCTGGACGGTGCCGCAACGGCTGCGCGTCGATCAACGATTGATCGACTTCGTGCGACTGCCGAACGTTGTTAGAAACGGAAACTATGACGGCATCTGCTGGTAAGCGACGTATTCTGGTCATCGTCGAGAATCTTCCGGTTCCCTTCGATCGACGCGTGTGGCAGGAAGCCACGGCGCTGCGCGACGCCGGCTACGAGGTATCGGTGATATGCCCGCTCGGGAAAGGCTACGCGAAGCGCGTGGAAGTCATCGAAGGCGTGCACATCTATCGGCATCCGTTGCCCGTCGAAGCCTCGGGGGCGCTCGGCTATGTCGCCGAATACGGCATAGCGTTCTTTTGGCAATCGGTATTGGCGTGGCGCATTTTCCTCACCCGCGGCTTCGATGCCATCCACGCGTGCAATCCGCCCGACACGATCTTTCTCGTCGGGCTGATGTTCAAATTGTTCGGTCGGCGCTTCATCTTCGATCATCACGATATAAACCCCGAGCTGTACGTGGCGAAATTCGGGCGCCGCGACATATTTTACAAGCTCCTGATGTTGCTCGAACGGCTCACGTTCCATGTCGCCAGCGTATCGATCGCGACAAACGAGTCCTATCGGCGGATCGCGATCGAGCGCGGGCGCATGCCGCCCGAGCGCGTGTTCGTGGTGCGAAGCGGCCCGGACCTGCGGCGGCTGCAGCGTCGCCCGCCCGATGTGCGCCTGAAGAACGGCCGGCGCTATCTCGTCGGCTATGTCGGTGTGATGGGCCGGCAAGAAGGCATCGACCTGCTGCTTCGCGCGATCTATCACGTGGTGCGCGTGCGTCGTCGCACGGATGTGCAGTTCGGCCTGGTGGGCGGGGGCACCGAGCTCGAGGCGATGCGCGCGTATGCGCGCGGTCTCGCCATCGACGCGTACGTCACGTTCACCGGTCGCGTGCCGGACGAAGATATGCTGCAGATGCTCAACACCGCCGACGTGTGCGTCAATCCGGACGTCGCGAACGAAATGAACGACAAGTCGACGATGAACAAAATCATGGAATACATGGCGCTCGGGAAGCCGATCGTGCAATTCGATCTCACCGAAGGCCGTTTTTCGGCGCAGGGCGCCTCGCTGTATGCAGCGCGCAACGACGAAGTCGACCTGGCGGAGAAAATCCTCGAGCTGCTCGACGACCCGGAGCGTCGCGCGCGCATGGGCGCGTACGGCCGTCGCCGGGTCGAGACGGCGCTCGCGTGGGAGTACGAAATTCCAAAATTGCTGCAAGCCTATGACCGGCTCTTCGACAATCCCCAACCCGAACCCGACGACACACACGCATCCGAGCCGGCCGGCGACCGGTTGGACTAACGCGGCGCTTCGCGCGGCGCACCGGATCGCGGGCGAGGTCGAGCCGTGGACGGGCTGGCTCGCGAGTTTCAGCTTGCCGGGTTATACCGACGACCCCCGTCTCGTGGGGCGCGGTAACGGCGTGTACTCGGCGGAAGACTGGTCGACGGTGCGACGCGAGGACTTGCCCTGGGACAGCGACGAAACGTACCTGGGCTACATTTTCGGCCGCGAAGGCATCAACGTCATCGGTGCCATTACGCTCGCGGGCGTGTTCGACTTCTCGCGCTTTCGCTCGATCTTCGAGATCGGCTGCGGCGACATGGCGCAGGCGTACGTCATTCATCGCCTGCACCCGGCGATACGCTACGTGGCGACCGACCTCGACGGGTCGGTCATCGAGCGATGCGCGAAGCTTTCCGTGTTGGACGGCATCGAGAAGCGCGTCCTGGACGTCTTGGCCGTCGCCGAAGGACGTGCACCGTTCGCCGGATTCGATCTGCTCATGAGCTGGGGGATGGAGTACGCGCTCGATGACCGCCAACTGCTGCAGCTGTACGCCATGGCGCGCGTACATGAGGTTCCGTATCTCCTGTGCTCGGCGACCACGGCAGGGATCGGCAAGTATTTTCGACATCTGCTGCAAACGCGGCGGCGCGCGCGCGGTGTTCGTGAACGGCGTCTGCGGTTGACGGGGTGGGAGCGTTCGCCGCTGAGATTCCAGCGCCTCGCGCGGCGCGTCGGGCTGCGAGTTACCGTGCTCGGACGGTTCGGTTACCACTTCTGTATGCTGCTCGAACCGCGCGACGGCCGATCGGCCGTCGCG
>JBJMVQ010000046.1:0-47030 GCA_045810625.1 Sulfurifustis sp. | reverse complement strand
GACAGAATTTCGCTCAATACGTCTCCGACCGGGACGCGGGGCGCGACATCCACTCCGGTTGCCCGGGCAATGTCGCCACTCTGCGTACGTAGGGTCTGCGCGACATCGTCGAGCAATCGCTGCGGTGCGAAAGGCGACTATCACTTGTAGCCCTCGCTCCTTCGCTTCAAGCACCGAGCGCCGGTCTATTGGCGCTCGGTGCTTGCGCGGTAACACCCGTGAGCCCGGATACGGTTGTCGAAGCTGAAGTGGCGGATTCGTACCGCACAAAAACCGGTTCACGCACGGCACAACGCCGCATCGACGAATGCGCCGCTAATGCGGTAGCACGCCGCGCTCCGCGGCAGCCACCGCGACGCGACCGGTTGCGAGCGCCGGGGCGGGCGGCAAACCGGTGACTGCCAGGATCTCGTGCTCATCGAGCGTCTCGCGTGCGAGCAATGCCTCCACTAATGCATCGAGGGCTTTGCGGTGCTTGCCGAGCAGACGCTTTGCTTCAACGTGACTCTCGCTGATGATGCCGTGCACTTCGGCATCGATGAGGCGCGCCGTCTCTTCGCTAAACGGCTTCTCGCCGCCGAAGGCGCCGGCGTTGCCGAGGTAAGGGTTCGGCCGCGGCGCGAGCTGCACGAGACCGAGCCGCTCGCTCATGCCCCAGCGCGTGACCATCATGCGCGCGAGCTGCGTGGCTTGCTCGATATCGTTCTCCGCGCCGGTCGTCTTGGTGCCGTAAACGATTTCCTCCGCCGCACGTCCGCCGAGCATACCGACGATACGCGCGCGCAAATAACCTTCGGGAAAGTTGTAGCGATCGCTGTCCGGACGCTGATACGTCACGCCGAGCGCCTGCCCCCTAGGAACGATCGTCACACGGTGCACCGGATCGGCGCCGGGTACGACTAGCCCGAGGATCGCGTGCCCGCTCTCGTGATAGGCGATGCGCTCGCGGTCTTCGCGACTCAACAGCAGCGGGCGCTCCGGACCGAGCACGATCTTTTCGAGCGAATCCAGAAAATCCTTCTGGTGCACGTCGTTTTGCCCGCGACGCGCCGCGAGCAGCGCCGCTTCGTTGACCAAATTCTTCAGATCCGCGCCGGAGAGTCCGGGCGTCGCCGCGGCCAGCTCCCCGAGATCGGCATCCGCTGCGAGCGGAACCTTGCGCGTGTGGACTTTGAGTATCGCTTCTCGGCCGGTCTTGTCGGGCAGATTTACGATCACCCGCCGATCGAAGCGCCCGGGCCGCAGCAACGCCTTGTCGAGCACGTCCGGCTGATTGGTGGCGGCGAGCACGATGACACCTTCGCGGCCGGAAAAGCCGTCCATCTCGGTGAGGATCTGATTCAGCGTCTGCTCTTGCTCGCTCGAGCCGCCGAACGCCATGGGTCCGCGTGCCCGGCCGATCGAATCCAGCTCGTCGATAAAAATGATCGCCGGCGCGTTTTCGCGCGCCTGCTTGAAGAGGTCCCGCACTCGCGCCGCGCCGACACCGACGATCATCTCCACGAACTCGGCGGCGCTCATCGAGAAGAACGGCACGCCGGCCTCGCCCGCAACCGCGCGCGCGAGCAACGTCTTGCCGGTGCCGGGCGCGCCGATCAACAACACCCCTTTCGGCGCGCTGCCGCCGAGGCGGGTGTATTTTTCCGGCGCTTTGAGGAAGTCGACGATTTCCACCAGCTCGTTCTCGGCTTCATCGATGCCGGCAACATCGTCGAACGTGACCTTCGCGCCCTGCTCCTGGTCGTAGCGCCGCGCCTTACTCTTACCGATACCCATGAAGCCGCCGCCTAGGCCTCCGCCTTGCGTCGCGCGCCGGTACATCCAAACGTAGAAGCCGATAATGAGCAGCGCCGGGCCGAAGCCGAAGAGCAGCGTCGTCCACGAACTGCCGGTTTGTATCGGTCGCGCGCTGATTTCGACGTTGTTTTTGATCAGTAGCGATTCGAGGCCGGGGTCGAGGAACACCGGCAATGTGGTCTTGAACGTGCGCCCGGTTCGCGGTTCGGCGCGCCCCGCCGGATCGTCCTTGTTCGCGGGCGGCCACGTGACTTCCTTCGCGAAGCGGCCTTCGACGTTGTCGCCGCGGCTGTAGATCGCCTGCACGTTGCCCTTTGCGACTTCATCCTTGAAGACCGTATACGGCACGGTGATGGGCGCGTCGGGCTTGGGAAAGAACAGCGTTACGGCGATGTAGTTTGCGAGCAGGATCAGAAGGAATGTCAGCCAGGTGCGGCGCGGCGGTATACCTGGCGGCGCGCCGCCCGTTGGCGCTTTAGACGGTGTGCTTGCCGGCTTGCCGTCTTTAGCCGGAGTGCGGTCCGATGGTACGCCCTGCTTCAGCCATTTCATGTCGGTCTCCGGTTTTGCCTGCACCGCGCGGTGATGTCGGCGAGCTCGGCTCGCTCGGCCTTCGTTGAAACCGCAAGCTCGCGACTCTCCTGATCCGCCCGCTCGGTGTGCCTCTGAGAGCCGATGGATACGTACTCGTCCGCAGCCATTATATAAGGTGATTGTCCGTTGAGCATTGGACGGCTCCGCGGGGCAGACGGTCGCTGCAGTCAGCTCTCCGCCCCGACGATGACCTTGCTCAACTCCCGCAACCACAGCACCGAGCTGGCCACGGTGATGCAGAGGAACGCGAAGCGCTCGCGACAACCTACCGGATATCGCTTGATCGCAAGCATCGTAGTCGTGCTTGAAGCGTTCGGTCCAGCCATAGCTCTTATCTGCGCAACCATGCTGTCGATCCTGTGAAGACTCGTGACAACATCGATCGATGGATCGATGAGGCCATCGATGGTCAACTCCGCTTGGGCGAGATCTAATTTCGACTCCGGTTGCTCCAAAATTCGACGAACGACTTTCGCTTCGCGCAGCTCGACGCTCTTTGAAGGATCGAAGTACTCGTCCGGATAGTTCGTATTTCGCTCGAATACATAGACAGTGGTTTGTTTGAGAACGGCCTCCGGGAGTTCGTCGATAACAATGCGCGCTTCCTGCGGATGCGAGATTTCGACGATTAGCGGAATCGTCGGGCGTCCGGGCAACAGATAAGGATCATCGCTTGACCCTCTGACAGACGGCACTCGTTTTCCACAGAATGCATATGCACCAATTCGTTGGAACGAAAAGAAAAGTCGACCGCTTGTGGATAAAAGGTCCCGCAAAAGTCCCACAGAGGAAAAAAACGAAATTTTCGACTTGTAGCTTCTTGAACTGGTGGGCCGTGTAGGAATCGAACCTACGACCAACTGGTTAAAAGCCAGCTGCTCTACCGACTGAGCTAACGGCCCAAATGAGAGATGTGCCCGCCATTCTCAGCGCTACACCAGCGGGCCGGTGAAAAAGAACGCGCGATTATCCAAAGCCCCTCGGGGGCTGTCAAACCGTTTTTGCGTTGCGCCCGGCCGGTAACCGCGGCAGGTCGCGTGCGGTGAGCACGGCCGCGCGCCAAAAACCAGGCTGATCGAGCAGGTGGTATTGCATTCTCATGGTGACGACGGCGCCGAAAACGATGCCCACGAACGTCAGCAGCGAGCCCAGAGCAAGAGTGGACATGCCGGTAATACCCTGTCCGATGGTGCACCCGAGCGCGCAAACCCCGCCAAACCCCATTAACGCACCCCCGAGCAGATGCGCCATGAGGTCCTCGCGCGACGCGAACCCTTCAAGGCGAAAGTTGCCGGTCGCAATCGCATAGAGAAACGATCCCAAGATCACCCCGAACACGGACGCGATGCCAAAGCTAATTGTCGAGCCGGTGAACGTCATGAGGTACTGCAAGTTCTCCGCGACCGGTCCGACGAAGGTGTAGGACTCGAGCCGCGCGGGCTCGAAGTCGTCGAAACCAACGACACCGGTGATGGTCCAGCCCGCCACGACGAAGAGACCGATACTGACCCCCGCGTAGATCTGATCGAATCGCCGGCGAAACGCCGCACTGCTAAACGTGAAGACGACAAGACCGCCGCCGGCGAGCGCGGCAACGATCGCCCGCAGCCCGCTTGTGTTTTCGAGACCGAAGATGGCTGCGAGCAAGGTAGGGATAGCCTGGTCGGCAACACCGTGCTCCTTCAGATCGACATTGGCCGCCTCGATCAGATCAATGCGTGGCAGCGCCAACAGCCCGCGCAACGTCATGTACCCGACGATCGCAAGCACGAGCAGCACGACGAGCGACTTCAAGTTGCCGCCGCCGACGCGCACGAGCGTACGTTGGCCGCAACCCGAAGCGAGCGTCATGCCGACGCCAAAGAGAAAACCGCCGAGCACATGGCCGAGCCACCCGAAATTCGTGGTGAGATAAATCGATTTATGAAAATCGATGGGCGTCGTAATGCTCAGCGCCTCGACGCCGAGGATCGCGACGCCGATGGCGAGCAGCCACGCACGCAGCCGCGAGGTATCGCCGATGTGCAGCCAATCGCTGATGCCTCCCATGGTACAGAAGTGCGTGTGGTGCGCGACCGCGCCGAACGCCACGGCGACGACGAAACCGAGGAGTGCGACCAGATGGATGTTCGACCATTCCATGCGTGTCGCTGCCGTTCGCTACGTGGTCGTGTGCACTAGGCCGACGATCCGACGGTACGGTAAGGCGTCGGGTCGGGAACGCCGGCGCTGCGGAAACCTTGTGCGCGCAGTCGGCAGGAGTCGCAGACGCCGCAGGCGCGACCGGCGGCGTCGGGATTGTAGCAAGACAGCGTCAACGCAAAATCGACCCCGAGTCGAGCGCCGGTTTGTATGATCTGCGCCTTCGTGAAATCAACCAGCGGCGCGCGGATCCGAGTCGGACGCCCTTGTACGCCCGCTCGCGTCGCGAGCGCCGCGAGCCGGGCAAAGGCGTCGAGATACTCAGGCCGGCAGTCGGGGTAGCCGGAGTAATCGATTGCGTTCGCGCCGATGTAAATTGCCTCCGCCCCGAGTACCTCGGCCCAACCGAGGGCGAGCGCGAGGAAGATCGTGTTGCGCGCCGGGACGTACGTGACGGGGATGCCGTCGCTCGGCTGTTCGGGCACAGGGATTGTGGGATCGGTCAGCGCCGAGCCGCCGATCCAGGAAAGATCAAAACGCGCGATGCGATGATCGGCGGCGCCGAGCGCGCGCGCGACGCGACGCGCCGCATCGAGCTCGACGCGGTGGCGCTGTCCGTAGTCGATGGTGAGCGCGTAGCACGCGGCGGCTTCCGTCCGCGCAATGGCGAGCGTCGTCGCGGAATCGAGGCCGCCCGAGAGCAGCACCACGGCCTTCGTCGTGTCAGCGGCCGGGCACATCGCCCCAGAGAATCTTGTGGAGCTGCACCTGCATGCGCACGGGCAGGCGATCCGCCAGGATCCAGTCGGCGAGCGTTGCGGGATTCATCTGCCCATAAGCCGGCGAGAACAACACTTCGCAACGCGCCGACAGCGCATATTCGTTGACCTTGGCGCGGCTCCATTCGTAGTCGGCGCGATCGCAGATCACGAACTTCACCTGATCGCTCGGCTTGAGCTGCGCGATGTTCTCGTAGCGGTTGCGATCCACCTCGCCGGATCCGGGCGTCTTCAGGTCCATCACCACGCTCACGCGGGCATCGATGCCGTCGATCGCGAGCGCGCCGCTCGTCTCGAGCGACACTTCGTAACCTTGACTGGCGAGCCGCGCGAGCAGCTCGCGGCAAGCCGGTTGTGCAAGCGGCTCACCCCCGGTGACCGTTACGAACCGTGGCGTGTAGGCCGCCACGCGACGTTCGATATCGGAAAGCGACTGCCACTCGCCGCCATGGAACGCATAGGTGGTATCGCAGTAGCCGCAGCGCAACGGGCACCCGGTCAGGCGCACGAACACCGTCGGCCACCCGACGGTGCGCGCCTCGCCCTGGAGCGAGTAAAAAACCTCGGTGATGCGCAGCCGCGCTTCGTCCGGCCGGGAAGCGGCCCGGTCGTTCGCGGCGGGGCTCATCGCGGACGTCGATGACATGTATTTTCGCTGGGAAATGAGATTGGGGATTATACCGAAGCGGGGATCGGACCCAATCGTGCGCGACCGTGGGGTCGCACGACTTCTTGCTTACCGGCCTTCTTTGGCCATCTTTTCGAGCCGCAGCTCCGCGGACTTCGCGACGGCGGTGTTCGGATAGCGGTTCACGATCTGCTTGAGTGTGTCGCGCGCCTTGGGATAGGCGGCGAGCTCGTACTGCGCATAGCCGATCTTCAGCAGTGCGTCCGGCACTTTCGCGCTTTGCGGATACTTGGTCACGACTTTGCTGAATTCATCGAGCGCGGTGCGAAAGTCGCGGGTTACGTACGCCGCCTCGCCGATCCAGTACTGCGCATTGTCGGCGAGCGGGCCGTCTGGGCTGCGTGCCACGAAATCACGGAAGCTTTTCGCGGCGCGCTCGTACTGCCCCTGCTTCATCTGCGCGAACGCTGCGTCGTACTGCTGCTGCTCGGCGGCGGTGGGCGCGCGCGGCGACGCTCCGTTGGCCGAGTTCGTCGGACCTCCGCCAATCGGCGGCGTGACCACCGTAACCGGCCCGTTCCCGCCGTCCGCCGCGGCGGTGCCGCGGCGCTCGAGATCGCGCAGCCGCTTGTCGAGATCGACCGACGACTGATGCTCGCGGTTCTTCAGCTGCTCGATCTCGTGTCGCTGTATCTCGATCTGACCGCGCAGCTCGCGCATCTGCGCTTGCAGCGTGTCGAGTTGATTGCTCAGCTCGAGCAGCGCCTCGTTCGACAACGACGCCGCCGGCGCGGCGGCCGGCGCCGACGCTGATCCGCTCGGGCGCACCGCGCGCCGATCCGGGATCGGATCAGCGGCGGTCGCGCCGCCGACAACGCCGGCGGCGAGTATCAGCCCGAGAAGAAGACGCGGTCGAGACACGAGGATTACCGGTAGACGATCTCGACGCGGCGATTCTTCGCCCACGCGGCTTCGCTATGCGCCGAATCGATCGGCTTCTCTTCGCCGTACGAAACCATGGACACGCGCTTGCCGTCGACGCCGAGCAGTTTGAGAACGCGCTCGACAGACTGCGCCCGGCGCTCGCCCAGCGCGAGGTTGTACTCGCGCGTGCCGCGCTCGTCGCAGTTCCCTTCGAGGTGGACTTTGAGGTTCGGATTCGCCTGCAAATTACGTGCATGCGCTTCGACGATCTTGCGGTTCTCGTCGTCGAGCTGGCTCGAATCGAAGGCGAAGTACACGCGACGCTTCGCGATCATCTCCGCGTCCGCGGCGTTGCCACCCAGCTCGCGCGCGGGAGCTTGCGTCTGCGGCGCCGGGGCGGTGCTCGCCGGCGCTTGCGTCGACGGTGTGGTCTGATCACTCGTCGGGGCGGTGCTGGTGCTCGCGCAGCCCGCCAACCAGACGCCCCCGATCAACAACAAAACCGCCAGCCCTAATTTTTGTCGCATGTCTCCACTCCTGTAGTTAAGTTAACTAATATTGAAGTTCGCGATTGTACGGTGACCACGCCGGTTCGCGTACGTCTCCCTCCTCCGATCGGAACAGCTGACGTACCCGCCCGTCGGCGGATACCGACGCAAGCACGCCGCGGCCCTGTACTTCGGTCGCATAGATGATCAACTGACCGTTCGGCGCGAAGCTTGGGGATTCGTCCAGGATCGCGTCGCTGAGAACCTGAAGGGCACCGGTGTCCAGCCTAAGCGTAGCAATACGAAAGCGGCCTTGCACGGAAGTGACCATCGTCAGGGAGCGCCCGTCCGGTGCGTACGAGGCGCGCGCATTGTAATCGCCTTCGAAGGTTAGCCGCTCGACTTGGCGACCGTCGGCGGTCATCCGGTAGATCTGCGGACGGCCGGAGCGGTCCGAGGTGAACACTAAATACCGCCCGTCCGGCGAAAACGAGGGTTCGGTGTCGATCGCGGGGTCGGTGGTCAGGCGTTTGAGTTCTTTGGTGGCGAGCTCGAGGACATAGATTTCCGGGTTACCGTCGCGTGACAGCGCGAGCGCCAGCCGGCGCCCGTCGGGCGACCAAGCCGGAGCGCCATTCAACCCCTTGGACTCGGCGACCAGCTGGCGCTTCCCGTCCGCGAGGTTCTGTACGTACACCTTCGGACGCTTGTCCTCGAACGAGACGTAGGCGAGATGCTTCCCGTCCATGGACCACGCCGGCGACAGCAGCGGCTCGACCGAGCGCACCACGGTGCGCGGATTGTAGCCGTCGGAGTCCGCGACCTGCAGCTTGTACACGGTGCCGCTCGCTCCCGCCCGCTCGCGCGTGACGTAAGCGATCCGCGTGTTGAACGCACCCGGCTCGCCGATGAGTTTTTCATAGACGACATCGGCGATCTGATGCGCGACGGTACGCAGCGCCGACCCGCTTACCGTATACCGAAGCCCCGCGAGCTGCGCCTGCTTGAATACGTCGAACAGCCGGAACTGCACTTCGTAGCGACCGGAACCGATGGGGGCGACGCTGCCGATCACGAGCGCCTCGGCTTTGATGACGCGCCACTCCTTATATATGACGTCGCGCTCGTCGCTCGGAAGCGAAACGAAATCCTTACGGGGCAGCGTCACGAACCGGCCGCTGCGGGCGAGGTCGGCCTCGACGATATCCGCGACCGCCTGCGGCGGCTGGCCGGGGCCGTTCCATTTGAAAGGGACTACCGCAATCGGAATGCCGGTGTCGCCGCCCTGCGTGATCTCGATCGTCAGGATGGCGTGTGCCGCCGACGCGGCGAACAGCAAACACAGGCCGGCGAGGGCGAGCCAATGACAAAACGCGTTACGAATACGCTGGCCGGCAGGCTGGGTCATCATTGTGGCTTAAAGATAAAATCGAGTTCCCGATAATACTCGAACAAATCCGGATCCTTGGGAATCGGCAGCGGCGACGCCTTGTACACAGCGGGTGGGACAGATCGATCGAACACCGGGTTCCCGCTTCCTTTGGTGACAGTCGCCTGAAGCACGTCGCCCCCGGGCGACAGCCGTACGCGCACCTGGCATTCGAGCCCCGGGGACGTCCCCACCGCGGTCCAGTTGCGCGTCACCTTCTGCTGGATAAGCACCTTGTATTTGTCCAGCTCGCTTGCCGCACGTGCCGCACGCGCGCTCGCGGCGCGGGCGCGTTCTTCCTCCGCCAGCTGCTGCCTGAGCGACTCTTCCGCCGCCCGGCGTTCGCGCTCGTCGTCCTCGCGCCGTTTACGCGCCTCGGCTTCCTGGCGCTTGCGCTCGGTCTCTGCGGCGGCGCGCTGGCGCTGCTCTTCCTCGTGCGCGCGGCGCTCTTCTTCCTGGCGGCGTTTCGCATCCGCCTGGCGCCGCTTTTCCGCTTCCGCCTGCTGGCGCTTCTGCTCTTCGGCGAGACGCTTCTGTTCCTCCGCGATCCGCTTTTGCTTTTCGGCCTCCTGGCGCTTCCGTTCCGCTTCCAGGCGGCGCTCAGCTTCTTCGTCGCGCCGGCGCTTTTCTTCCAGCTTCTTCTTCTCGGGATCCTCGACGATGACCGCTTGTATCGCCTGCTCCGGCGCGACGCTCGGCGATCCCGACCAGCGCAAACCGAGCACCAGAACGGCCACGATGCCGACGTGCAGCAGCAGCGCGTACGCGATAGCGCGATAGCGACCCGGCGCGGGACGCGCGTTCCTACGCACCACGCTCGTTGCCGGCCGGGATATCCGTGATGAGCCCAACGCTCGGCGCACCGGCCGCCTGCAGCAGCGTCATGGCTTTGACCACCTGGCCGTAAGCGACGTTGCGATCGCCGCGGATCATCACCGGCGTTTGCGGCCGCGCGCGCAGAATGCCCTGCACTTTGCGCTTCAAGTCTTCTGCGGCCACGCGCCGGTCATCCAGGTAATACCGTCCTTCACGATCGACCGTCACGATCAGCGTCTCGCGGTCCGTGGTGTCGACCGGCTTTGCCGCCGCCTGCGGCAGATCGACCTTCACGCCTTGCGTCAACAACGGGGCCGTGATCATAAAGATGACGAGCAGCACGAGCATCACGTCGATGTACGGCACGACGTTGATCTCACTCATCAACCGCTTGCGCTTGCGAGGAAACGTATCCATGGGCGCTCAACCGCGCGAGGCAAAGGCCTGCCGTTGCAGGATGCTTGCAAACTCCGCCATGAAAATCTCGTAGCGGGTGACCAGGCGTTCGACCTGCGTCGAGTAGCGATTGTAAGCGATGACCGCCGGTATCGCCGCGAACAAGCCGATCGCGGTGGCGATCAGCGCTTCCGCGATACCGGGCGCGACGTGACCGATCGTCGGTTGCTGGATCGCCCCGAGCGATCGGAACGAATTCATGATGCCCCACACTGTGCCGAAGAGGCCCACGTACGGGCTCGTCGAACCGACCGTCGCGAGAAACGGGAGATTCATTTCCAGATCGTCCATTTCACGCGTGAGCGCCACCCGCATCGCTCGTTGCACGCCTTCGAGAATTTCCATCGGCTGCATAGTCGGCTGGCCCGCGAGGCGCTTGTACTCGCGAAAGCCCTCGACGAACAGGCTTTCCATTCCCGCGGGATTGGCGCCCTTGCTGGCGAGATCATTGTACATCTGCGCGATGTTGCCCCCGGACCAGAAGCGCTCCTCGAAGCGGCCGGCTACGCGCGCGGCGAGGCGGAGCGCGTACCACTTACGGAAGATCATGGTCCACGAGACCAGCGACGCCAGCAGCAGCAGCGCGATCACCAATTTGACCGGCAGGCTTGCGTCGCGGATGAGCGAAAGAAAAGCGAGACCTTCTGGCGAAGCCACAACGTTCATGCACTAACCTCGTTCAATCGGCTGGCGAGCGCGGCGGGAAGCGGTCGCGGCGCCAGCGTGGTGGCGTCGAGAGACGCTACCCGGGTCTCGGCTTCACACAACGTGACGCCGCCGCAGCGGATCGTTTGGATGAATGTCATGCTCGCGCCGCCGCGGTCGGCGATGCGCACGTTGACTTCGATCACGTCGTTGAAGCGCGCCGGTTTCAAGAATTCGATGCGCGCGGAACGCACGGCGAAAATCACGCCGTCGCGCGCAAGCTCGTCCTGGTTGAAGCCAAGAGAGCGCAGCCACTCGGTCCGCGCCCGCTCCATGAATTTCAGATAATTGGCGTAATAAACAATGCCAACCGCGTCGGTATCTTCGTAATAAATACGAATTGTAATGGCAAAAGCTGCCTGCATGGGATTGCTCCCATCGGTTATTGGAAGCTTCTCTTCAGGTGCCGTCGAAAATGCCGCGCTGGGCGGCCTCGACCCCGGCCGGAGCCGCGAGGCCGAAATGCCGCCACGCCGCAGCCGTCGCCTGGCGCCCGCGTGGTGTACGGGTGAGAAATCCGCGCTGAATCAGAAATGGCTCGATGACATCCTCCAGCGTGCCGCGCTCTTCGCCGATGGCGGCCGCGAGGCTGTCGATACCGACCGGACCGCCGCCGAACCGCTCGAGAACCGCGCGCAAAAACTTCCGGTCCAGCACGTCCAAACCCTGTTCGTCTACCTCTAGCATGCGCAGCGCGCCTTCCACAATACCGAGCGTCAACCGCCCATCGCCTTTGATCTCGGCGAAGTCGCGGGCGCGGCGCAAGAGCCGGTTCGCGATCCGCGGCGTACCCCGGGAGCGGCGCGCGATCAACCCGATTGCTTGCGGCTCGCTCGCGGCGCCGAGGATGCCGGCGGAGCGCGCGACGATGCGCGCGAGCTCCGCCTCGGTGTAGAACTCGAGCCGAAGCACGATGCCGAAGCGATCGCGCAGCGGCGAGGTGAGGAGCCCCGCGCGCGTCGTCGCGCCGACGAGCGTGAACGGCGGAAGATCGAGTTTGATCGATCGCGCCGCGGGACCCTCACCGATCACGATATCGAGCTGGAAATCCTCCATCGCCGGATAGAGGATTTCCTCCACCACCGGGCTCAGCCGGTGAATCTCATCGATGAAGAGCGTGTCGTTCGGCTGAAGATTAGTGAGAATGGCCGCGAGGTCGCCGGGACGCTCGAGCACCGGACCGGAGGTGTGGCGCAGGCCTACGCCCATCTCGTGCGCGATGATGTTCGCGAGCGTCGTCTTGCCGAGCCCCGGCGGGCCGAAGAGCAATACGTGATCGAGGGCCTCGCGCCGCCCGCGCGCCGCCGCGATGAAGACTTCGAGCTGCTCGCGGATCGGTTCCTGACCGACATATTCCGCGAGCTGCGTCGGACGCAACCGGTTGGCCTCGACGGAATCGTCGTTGGCGTCAACGGCGCGGCCCGAGACGACACGATCGGTTTCAATCATATAAGTAGATGTTGTCCTACTCCCCGCCTTAGCGGCCGAGAAAACGGACGCGAAGAGCGCCGCTGCTTCAGGTCGAAGACCGCTGGATCCCCCCGACAACCTTAGCGTAACACATCACACCGCGAGCGCCCGCAAGGCCTGGCGGATGAGTTCCTCGGTGCTCTGACCCTGTGTCGGCAACCCGCGGACCACGCGGCTCGCTTCCTGCGGCTTGTAGCCGAGCGCGATCAACGCGCTCACTGCCTCGGCGGCGGGGTCGCGCGCGACTGCACTACCCGCTACGGCGGGAGGAAGCGGCGCTGCCTCGCCCGTGAGCTTGTCGCGCAGCTCGACGATCAGCCGCTCCGCGGTCTTGCGACCGATACCGGGCACCTGCGTGAGCCGGGTGAGATCGCCATCCGAAACGCAACGCACCAGCTCGTCTTCGGTAAGGCCGGAAAGCACGGCGAGCGCGACGCGCGGGCCGACGCCGCTGATCTTGAGCAGGGCGCGGAATTGCCGCCGCTGCGACTCGCGACCGAAACCGAAGAGCAGATGCGCGTCCTCGCGCACAACGAGATGCGTGTAGAGCATCACGATCTCGCCCACGGCGGGCAGATCGTAAAAGGTCGTCATCGGCGCTTCGAGCTCGTAGCCGACGCCGCCGACATCGACCAACAGCGTCGGCGGCTCCTTGCGCACCAAGGTCCCGCGCAGACGGCCGATCACGCGACACCTCGCGCAGAGACGCGGCGCGTCAATCCGCGCCGCATCGCGGCGAGGCCGACGGTGTAGTGCGCGTGACAGATGGCACAGGCAAGCGCGTCGGCAGCGTCGGCGGCGGGCGCGCGATCGAGATCGAGCAGAACGCGAACCATGTGCTGCACCTGATTCTTCTCGGCGCCGCCGCGGCCGACGATGGCGCGCTTGATCTCGGTCGCGGAATATTCGTTCACTTCCAGGCTGGCGTTGATCGCCGCGACAATCGCGGCGCCGCGCGCCTGTCCGAGTTTCAGCGCCGAGTCGGCGTTGCGCGCCATGAAAACGCGCTCGATGGCAAAAACAGCGGGTTGAAACGCATTGACGATCTCGCAGATTCCATCGTGGATCGACTTGAGGCGCTCCGCGAGCGAGCCGGCGGGCGCGCGGATGCAACCACTCGTGAGGTACTGGAGCTGCCCATTACGGAGGACTTGCACGACCCCGAAGCCGGTCACGCGCGAACCTGGGTCCACGCCGAGAACGCGCATCAGCGGGCGGATCCGTCGTGTATCGCAATTGTATGAGCGACCGGGCGGACCACGAAAAGCGAATTGGCGCAGTTCATAACCCTCACTCCCTCTCCCGCCTCCGCGGGAGAGGGAGGCGAGCCGTCGCGCGCTGATGCGCGCGCCTCATTCCGATCGGCCATTATCTGGCTTGGCGCGCCAAGGTCGCATCGGAGAATTCGGCGTTAGTGTAGACGTTCTGCACGTCATCCAGGTCTTCCAGCGTTTCCAAAAGTTTGAGCACCCGCTCAGCGTCCTCGCCTTCCAGCGGCACACCGGTGGCCGGACGTTCCGCCACCTCGGCTCCGATCGGCGTCAGGCCGGCACGTTCCAGCGCTTCGCGCACCGACGCCACCCCGTCGGGCGGCGCCAACACTTCGATCCCGCCGTCGGCATCGGTCACGACGTCGTCGGCGCCCGCGTCGAGCGCGGCTTCCATCACCTTGTCTTCGCTGGTACCCGGCGCGAACCGGATCGCGCCGACCTTCTTGAAAAGATAGGCGACCGAACCGTCGGTGCCGAGGTTGCCGCCGTATTTGCTGAACGCGTGGCGCACTTCACCGACCGTGCGGTTGCGGTTGTCAGTTTGGCAATCGACCAGTATCGCCACCCCGCCGGGGCCGTAACCTTCGTAGCGGACTTCCTCGTAGCTGGCGCCTTCGAGCTCCCCGGTGCCGCGTTTGACGGCGCGCTCGATGTTGTCCTTGGGCATGTTCTGCCCAAGCGCCTTGTCGATCGCGTTACGCAGCCGCGGATTGTGCCCGGGATCGCCGCCGCCCATGCGTGCGGCGATGGTGATTTCGCGAATCAGCTTTGTAAAGACCTTGCCGCGCCTTGCGTCTTGGACGCCCTTGCGGTGCTGAATATTGGCCCATTTACTGTGACCGGCCATGTGCGTCAGCCTCGGAAACGATGCCTCTGTACCGAAACTCGCCCGAAGTTTACCACTAGCGCCACCCCCGCCCAACGCTGGGCCTCGGGCGACACGGCACGCTCATGACGGGGAGACGAAACGACCGTAACGCAAGAATTGACCGATGCAACCGGCGACGCGCGAGGAGACGAGCATCGCGGTGTGCGAAACATGCAGCGTGATTTCGTCGGCCGCGCCCGGCAGGGTCGCTTCGGTCACCGCCACGACGCCGTCGTTCGGGTGGCCGAGGCCGGGAAACAGCTGTCCGAGCCCGATTGGAAGATCGCCCCGGATGACCCCGAGGTCGCGCGACGATAAGTCAGGCGGACGCTCGCCGCGCAGGACGTCCGCGATGCTGGCTCCGAGAATGAACCGTCCGAACGCCGCGCGCGACAACGCGCGCGCGACATACGTACCGGCGTGTGGCGACCCGAGCGTGACGATGCGACCGGGGCGCGACGGCGGACAGTGATTCAGCATCGCTTGAATCACCACGCCGCCGAGACTATGTCCGACGAAGTGGAGGGTGCGTGCGTCGATTGCGTCCGCGAACCGGGCGAGCGCAGTCGCATTCTCGTGCAGGGTCCGGCGCACGCTCGAATAGGAAAACAGATACGTACGGAAACCCCGGCGGCGCAGCCGGCGCGCGATGAGCGCCATGCACCAACCGGCGAGCCAGAGACCGTGCACCAGCACCACGGCCGGTGCATCGTCGCGAGGAAGCGCGGCCAAAATCGGCTCCCGGGCGGCTTGCGCCAAGTGCTCGATCGCGGCGCGGTTCGTCGAGGACGTCGTCCGTGCCAGCGCGTCCCGCCAATCGAACCAGCCGTATTCGCTATGCTCCGGATGCAGCGCCAGCGCAACCGGCGCAGGCAGCTCGAGGGCGTAGGCCCGCTCGACATTCTCCGTCACGCCGGGCGCGTAGCGGTATCGCCATTCGGGGAAGATGCGGTAGCGCTCGACGCGTCCGAGGTCGCGCAACGCAGCGGGCTCCGCGACGAGCCCGGTCTCCTCGCGCAACTCCCGAACGGCGGCTAAGCGCGGGTCGTCCTCGTCCCAATCGAGCGAGCCGGTCACGGACTGCCAGAAATTCGCGTGATCGCGGCGTTTGAGCAACAGCACGTTGCCGTCGCGCGTGTACACAACGACGAGGACCGACTCGGGGCGCTTGAAGGAACCCGACTCCGCGGACGGCATCACGCGCTCGGCTTCACGCCATCTCGTGAACCAGCCGACCGACGGTGAAGATCGCCTGTTCGACCTGATCGCTCCACGGCAGCGTGTAGGTAAGACGAATGAAGTGACGATACTTCTGTTTGGCCGAGAACAGCGGACCGGGCGCGATCGCCACGCCGCGCTCGAGCGCACGGCGGTTGAGCTCGAACGCATCGACCGTCGACGGCAGCTCGATCCAAAGCACGAAGCCGCCGTTCGGCTTGGTGACGCGCGTGCCTTCCGGGAAAAAACGCGCGATCGCTTGCGTCGTCCGTTCGGCGTTCTGCGCGTACAACGGGCGCACGTGCCGCAGGTAACGGTCGTAGCCGCCGTGTGCCAGGAACTCCGCGAGGACCATCGCCTGAAATGTGCTCGTCGCCATGGTGCTGACGTACTTCAAGTGCTCGATCTGTGTCAGCCATCGACCGGGGACCGTCCAACCGACGCGAGCGCCCGGCGCGAGCGTTTTGGAAAATGACGAGCAGTAAAGCACCAGGCCTTTGCGATCGAACGCCTTCGCCGCGCGCGGGCGCGGCGCGCTGAACGGCAGATCGCCGTACACGTCATCCTCGATCAGCGGGATCTCGTGCTCGCAGAGCAGACGCACCAGATGCTTCCTGTTTTCATCCGGCATGCAGGCGCCGAGCGGATTGCTGAAACTCGGCACGAGCAAACATGCGCGGACACGATGGCGATCGAGCGCAAGCTCGAGCGCGTCGAGGCTGAGTCCGTCTCGCGGATGCGTGGGAATTTCGAGCGCCTTCATACCGAGCGATTCGATCGCCTGCAGCGTCCCGTAGTACGTCGGCGACTCGACGGCGATCACGTCGCCTGGGCGCGCGACCGCGCGCAAACAGAGCGTGACTGCTTCCTGGCAACCGCTGGTGACGACGATGTCGTCGGGCGCGACTTCGCAACCGGCTTCGAGCATACGCCGCGCGATCTGCTGGCGCAGCTCGGCGAGCCCCGGGGGAAAGTCGTAGCGATAAGCGGCGCCGTCGTCGCGCCGGGCCGTCGCCGCCGCGATGCGATTGAGCCGGCGTATCGGAAGAAATTCGGGATGCGGCGTTGTCATGCAGAGCTGCACGATGTCCGAGCGCCTCGCGGTTTTCAGCACGCGCAAGCCGACTTCGGTAACGCTGACCGTTGTCGGCGCGATGGGCGGTGAGGACACTTCGGGTTCGGCCGGCGCTTTGTACGTGCGCGCACGCACGTAATAACCTGACTGCGGCCGCGCCTCGAGCAATCCATCGTCTTCGAGCACTCGGTACGCTTCGAGCACCGTCGCGATGCTCACCTTAAGCTGCTCGCTCAGACGCCGTACCGACGGAATCCGTTCGCCCGGCCGATAGATACCTTTGTTGATCTGCTCGGTAATCCGGCGCGCCACGCGCCGATAAAGATTGTCGCTCTCGGGGGCGGCGCCGGCGCGCCGCGTATCGCTCTTTACGACCTGCACAGTTGACCTCCGTCTGTATCCGTACAGTATTCGGTATCACCTGACTGTTACGTATCAATTCAATATCGCTGAATCTGTACCGGTTCCACTATGGCTCATAACCTGGGGATCGGTCAACACGACTACATACGACCATGAGAGTGAAGTCAGAACACCGTGGACCGGTGGGATTCGGCGGCGACATTCGGGATATCGCACGCGAGTGGGGTGAAGAGATCAGCGGAGTCGCCATGGCGGTGCGGCACCGCGTGCAAGCGCAACGCAACCGCCGACGCGAACGACATCAGCTGCTGAAAATGGACCCGCGTCAATTGCAGGATATTGGATTGACGCCCGGCGACGTTCCGGCCATTTTCGACGGCAGCTTTTCGCGCGACGCTTCTCGGTATCCAAGACGACCTTTCGGACCGCGCACCTGCGTCGAAAGACGCGCGTAACAAGGCACCAAGGGGGAACATGCAACATCCGGTCGAGCGGACGCGCACGGCTCCGCGTATGCGCAGTGCCGCGGTTTGTTGGCTCAACGGCGCGATCGTGCCTCTCGCCGAGGCGCGTGTCTCGGTATTCGATCACGGCCTGCTTTACGGCGACGGCGTGTTCGAGGGCATTCGCTTCTATCGTCGGCGGCCGTTCCGGCTCGCGCAGCACCTCGTCCGGTTGCAGGCATCCGCGGCCGCGTTGCGGCTGTCCATCCCCTACGATCGCCCGGAAATCGAGCTCGCGGTACAAGAGACGATCTCCGCGTTCGGCGCAGCCGACGGCTATCTGCGACTGGTCGTCACACGCGGCGAAGGAAAACTTGGGCTCGACCCTTCGTCCTGCGGGCGGCCGAACACTTTTATTATTGCCGACGAGCTGACCCTCGTTCCGCTTTCGGTGCGGCGTGGCGGCGCCCGTGTGATCATCGCCGCCACGCGGCGTCTGCCGCTCGATGGGCTCGATCCTCGCGTGAAGTCGCTCAACTATCTGAACCACGTGCTCGCGCGCATCGAAGCGTCGAATGCCGGCGCAGACGAAGCGATACTGCTGAACCGCGCCGGTTACGTGACCGAAGGCTCCGCCGACAACGTGTTCATCGTGCGGCGCGGTGCGCTCCTGACGCCGCCCACGATCGATGGCGCCCTCGAAGGCGTGACGCGCGAGGCCGTACTGCAAGTTGCGGCCGAGATCGGCGTGGCGGCCGGCGAGGCGACGCTCGCGCCGTACGACCTCTATACCGCTGACGAGTGTTTTCTCACGGGCACCGGCGCCGAGCTGATCCCGGTGCGCGAAATCGACGGTCGGCCGTTGCGCTACTGCCAAGGCCCGGTGTTCGCGGCGCTGCACAAAGCGTTCGGCGAGCTGATCGAACGGGAAATCGTGCGCGGCGAAAGCACCGGGCACTGACCGTCGTCGGCCCTTAGCAGATATGAACGAGTACCATTATCGGCTGCTCAATGTCTTTGCGATCGCCGGCGACCGCTTGTCGGGCAACCCGCTTTGCGTGTTCGAAGCGGCACGCGATCTCGACGAGCGAACCATGCAGGCGCTCGCCCGGCAATTCAATCTCTCCGAGACAACCTTCATCTTGCCGAGCACGCGGGCGACCGCGCGCGTACGCATCTTCACCCCCGCGTTTGAGCTGCCATTCGCGGGTCATCCGACGCTCGGGACCGCGCACATCGTTCGTCAATTGAGCGGTCGCGCGCAGTGTGAGATCACGCTCGAGACCGCGGCCGGCGTGATTCCGGTGTCCGCGGACGGCGATCGCTGGACCCTGCAGGCGAATGCGCCGACATCGCGGCCGTTGGCGGCGAGCCGCTCGCAGCTCGCGGAGATGCTCAGTTTGACGCCGGATGATATCGCCGCAACGCCGCTTTGGGTGAATACGGGGACCGAACACCTCGTCGTCCCGCTCACGTCGGCCGACGCGGTTCAGCGCTGCGCGCCGCTGCTGTCGCTGCTCGGCGAGCATGCGCGGGTCAACGCGCACCGCCATCTCGTGTATGTCTGGGCGAGCGCGGGTGGCGATAACATCCGCGCCCGCTTTTTTTTCTCGAAAGGAAACGCGTTGGCGGAAGACCCGGCGACCGGTTCGGCCTGTGCCAACTTAGGCGGCTGGTTCATCGCCACGGGCGCGTCGCTGCCGCTGCGCCGTCGCGTGCATCAAGGCGACCAAGTCGGTCGGCCCTCGCTGCTCGGCCTGAGCGTCGACGAGCGCCGGCGCATCTACGTTTCGGGTGAAGTGATCGAGCTCGGCGACGGCCGCGTGCGCTTGTAGCCGCGCCCGGCGCGCGAACCGCTTCAGCCCGACGGCAGGCGGACGCGGATATGCAGCTCCCGCAGCTGTGCCTCATCGACCGGGCTTGGAGCGGACGTCATCGGGTCGCTCGCTTTCTGGGTTTTCGGAAACGCGATTACGTCGCGGATCGAATCCACACCCGCCATCAGCGCGCTGATGCGGTCAATCCCGAACGCAATGCCGCCGTGCGGCGGGGCGCCGAACTTGAGCGCCTCGAGCAGAAAGCCGAACTTCGCCTGCGCCTCCGCTTCCTCGATTCCTAGGGCGGCAAATACCCGGCTCTGCAATTCGGTTCGATGGATACGAATCGAGCCGCCGCCGATCTCCGATCCGTTCAACACCATGTCGTAGGCGCGCGCTTTCACGTTCGCCGGATCCTTGTCGACCAGCGCTTCGTCTTCCGCTTTCGGTGCGGTGAACGGATGGTGCAGCGCCGCCCAACGCTTCGCGTCGGCGTCGTACTCGAACATCGGAAAGTCGACCACCCACAACGGCCGCCAAGCCTCTTCCGTTAGCGCAAGATCTTCCCCGACCTTCAGCCGAAGCGCGCCGAGCGAATCGTTCACGACCTTGGCCGTATCGGCGCCGAAGAAAATCAAATCGCCGTCCTGCGCCCCGGTGCGGGTCATGATGCCATCGATCATGTCGTCCGAGAGGAATTTGAGAATCGGAGACTGCAATCCGTCGCGACGCTTCGCGGCGTCGTTCACCTTGATGTAAGCGAGCCCCTTCGCGCCGTATTGTCCGACGAATACGGTGTACTGGTCGATCTGACTGCGCGCGAGCTGACCGCCGCCCGGTACGCGCAACGCCGCCACGCGCCCGCTCGGCGAGCTCGCCGGTCCGGCGAAGACCTTGAACTCGGCGCTCTTCACGAGATCGCCGACGTCGACGAGCTCGATCGGGTTGCGCAGGTCGGGTTTGTCCGACGCGAAGCGCCGCATCGCTTCGGCATACGAAAGGCGCGGAAACGGATTCGGCAGACTCACGTTCAACACGCGTTGAAACAACTGCCGGATCATTTCTTCCATCAAACCCATCACGCCGTTCTCGTCGAGGAACGACGTTTCGATATCGAGCTGCGTGAACTCCGGCTGGCGATCGGCGCGCAAATCCTCGTCCCGGAAGCAGCGCGCGAACTGATAGTAACGCTCGAAGCCCGCCATCATCAGTATCTGCTTGAAGAGCTGCGGCGACTGCGGCAGCGCGAAGAAGTGCCCGGGATGCGTGCGCGAGGGCACGAGATAGTCGCGCGCGCCCTCGGGCGTCGACTTCGTGAGCATCGGCGTTTCCATCTCGGTGAAGCCGCGCTCCTCCAGATAACCGCGCAACGCGCGCACGATCGAGTGACGCAGCAGCAGATTCTGCTGCATCTTGTCGCGCCGCAGATCGAGATAACGATACTTGAGCCGCACCGATTCGTTGACGTCGGTCTCATCGAGCTGGAACGGCAGCGGCTCGGACCGATTGAGAATCTCGATCGCCTTCACCGCGACCTCGATCTCGCCGGTGCGAAGGCCCGGGTTCTCCGTCCCCGCAGGGCGGCGGCGCACGGTGCCGACAATTCGCAGCACGTATTCGCTGCGCACGTCCTCCGCCTTCGCGAAGACGTCGGCGCGCTCCGGGCTGCAAACGGTTTGCACGATGCCCGTGCGGTCGCGCAGGTCGATGAAAATCACACCGCCATGGTCGCGTCGGCGATGCGTCCAGCCGCACAACGCGACTTCCTGGTCGATGAGGGACGGGTCAAGCTCTCCGCAATAATGAGTGCGCATTGAAGTAAGGACCGGGTCCAGACTGAAAAAAGAGGGCTAGTTTAACCGCGAAACGTGGAGAAAGGTCTACGGCCCGCCGACAAGGGCGTCCTTCCGAGCCTCCGGCACCACCACGCCGACCGACAACACCATCCGCAGCGCTTCCTCGACCGACATGTCGAGCTCGACAACGTCCCGGCTCGGAACGACGAGCATGAACCCCGACGTGGGGTTAGGCGTCGTCGGCACGAAGACGTTCACCATCTTCTGGCCGGTAACGCTCTCGACTTCCTGGGCGCCTGGGCCGGTCAGAAACGCGACCGTCCACATGCCGACACGCGGGTACTGCACCAGAACGACGCGGCGGAACGACTTCCCGCTGCCGCTGAAGATCGTTTCGGTGAGCTTCTTCACGGAGCCATAAATGGCGCCGATCAGGGGAATGCGGTTCAGCAGCTCTTCGCCCCAACGAAAAAGACGTTGACCGAAGAGGTTCGTGACGATGATGCCGGTGCCAACGACGATCGCGGCGGTGAGCAGGATGCCGAGCCCGGGGATCCGGATCTCGAACATGACGTCCGGCCGCAAACCCTGCGGCAGCAGCAGCAGGGTTTGGTCCATCACATCGACGAGAAACTTTATTATAAGGAGCGTGACGCCGAGGGGTACCCAGATGAGCAAGCCCGCGGCGAGATAACGCCTGAGCGCCGCCATCATCTCAGTGAGCGCATCCGCAAGCACCGGCTCCGCAACTGTGCGCTTTGGTCGAGGTCCCCTCGCTGCCGTCGGAGGACGACTTCTCCTCCTTCTTTTGTTCATTCGGCTTCTGTCCATTCGACTTGAAGTCGGTGGCGTACCAACCGCTACCCTTGAGCTGGAAGCCGGCCGCGGACAAGAGGCGCTTGAGTGCCGGGCGCCCGCAGGCGGGGCAATCGCTCAACGGGGCGTCGTTCACCTTCTGAATCGCTTCCAGTTGATGGCTGCACTCGCCGCACTTGTATTCATAAATCGGCATTGACGGTTCCTCCTCTATGCACCGCCCGGGAGGACGGGTGCATCCAAACAGATCAACATTATAACGGGTTACGCTGGAAACTCATGTTGGCGCCACGGATTTGACTCGCAAGCCCGGGCGATCAGCACGAGCGAGCGACCAGTGCACTTATGTAGGGCCGAGGTCGATTTTTTTCAAACGATCACCGACTCAAACTAACCACGCCGTGCGGCGTCGCGACGCCGATAACTGCCTTCTACAAGCCTATTTTTTCCGATAAATTACTGCTACTTTAAACCTTCCCTAAAACTTCCCAACACCACTCAGGAGCCATACATGGCAACAGCCGGGCAAAAGCCAACCACAAAATCAGAAATCTTTAATTACATAGCCGAAAAGACTTCGCTTAAGCGCAAGGATGTGGTGGCGGTTTTCGATGCGATGCAGGACCTGATTGAAAGGGATTTGAAGCGCGGTCCGGGGATTGTGAATCTCGCTGGCCTAATGAAAATCAAGGTAGTGAAGAAGCCGGCGGTTCCAGCGCGCAAAGGCATCAATCCGTTCACAAAAGAAGAAGTCATGTTCAAGGCCAAGCCGGCCCGTAATGTCGTGAAAGTGCAACCCCTTAAGACGCTTAAGGACATGGTTTAGTCGAATCGGATTCAGGGGGGAGGAGCCCGCTACTCCTTCCCCCCCAAAATTCTTCCCGCACTGATTTCCCAAACGAACTTCGAAACAACAAGTAACGATGTGAACGCGTAGAGCGCGTGAACGACTGCGCAAGTCGTTCGGCGTGATGCGTAGACGTTGGGCTCGGGTCGCAGCGGCGCGGCGCGCTGCACGGCAAAGGCGAGAATCTCTAGGCGTCGAAGTCGTCGTTGTCGTCTTCTTCGTCGTAGTCATCGAGGTCCTCGTCGTCGTCCTCGACCGGGGCCCGCCGTCCGACCTTCCCGGGCGGAGCTTCCTCCTCCTCTTCTTCCTCCTCCTCCGAGTCCTTCCAGGCACCGGCCTTCAATTTCTGCAAATCCATCTCGTACCAGTTGTCGATGTCGATCTCGCCGACCTCGCCGTCTTCGTACTGCACTTCGATGGTGCCGTCGTCCTCGTCGAACGACAGAACCTCGAAGGCGACGCCGTCCTGGTCTTCGTACATCGCACCGACCACCGGTTCTTCTTCCATCGGCATGTCCGAACCCTCCGAGTAATCCGATTGGAAGTTATTTTAAAACATGCGGTAGGGAAACGACGCAACCCGCTTTCGCGGCGCCCGCGAAGCCTCTATCCTCTTGACTTCCACGTCTCTCTATAGGCGGCACGGAGAACAGCGGCATGAGCGAAAATTGCCTTTTTTGCAAGATGGTCTCGGGGGAAGTCAAAGCGGACGTCGTGTACCAGAACGATAAAGTGCTCGCCTTTCGCGACATCAACCCGCAAGCACCGACACACGTCCTGGTGATCCCGAAGCGCCACATCGCATCTCTGAACGACCTACGCGACGAAGATGCGGAACTGGCGGGAAGCTTGTTGCTCGCTGTGCGACGCATCGCCAAAGACTTGGGCGTGGCGGACGCGGGTTACCGCACCGTGATCAATACCAACGCCCAGGGAGGCCAACTCGTGTTTCATATCCACGTTCACCTGCTCGGCGGCCGGCAGATGAAATGGCCGCCGGGATAAAGGCGGCGCCAACCGGTCTCAAGAAATTTCGCGCGCGGATGCGTGCCAATGCGCGCGCTCGCGCGTCTGGTGCGCTGTCGCTTTCAAGTGTCGGCCTGTTGAAAGAAAAATCCAACAAGCCGACACACTTCCTACACACGCTGACACGCGACCCGTCGTTCCGACAAACTACGAATTCTTAAGCACCAACACCCAGTCGGTCGAATTGTCCGGCGTAAAAAATTCCACGATCGATCCGCCGGTGCTGATGCTGCCGCCGTTCGCCGGTTGCCGCGCGCCCGTGCGTGTGTCGACCCACGTCGCACGATAGGTTCCGCTCTCGAGACTCAAGGTGAAGCTGCCGCCGTCCTCTTTGTACGCCACATACTGTTTGCCGGGTTCAGCGAGCAGGAAGCACGGCGATGCCGGCGCGGCGTCGTAGCGGTTGAAACTGCCCCAGCAGCCGCCGAGCAAGTCGTTGTGCGGTGTCATGCGCGGGAACTCAACGTCGCGCGTCATGACGCCATAGAGCACATCCAGGCGATTTGCCATCGGATTCGCCGACGGCCAACCGAGCATGCCGGCGACCGGACCGCTGAAGCATTCCGGTGCGTCCTGCCATGTAAACGAACCGCCGGCGGCCGTGACCGCCCATGCCGCGCGCGTGATCGTTCGCTCGGCGTTGTCCTTCGCCCAACACGCGCGCCACAAGCCGTTGCCCTCCACCATGTACACCGGCTTGTCACGATACGCATCAAGCGTCGCTTGATAGTGCGATGCCGAATCCAAAGCCGGATCGCCATTGGCGTTGCCGAAGTAACCGTGATTTTCAATGCCGGCAAACGAGTAGCGCCCGTTGCCGTAGTCGTTGTCTGCAGGCGACTCGTCGTGATAGGTCGTGAGATGCTTCCATGGGTCGAATTGCGCGAGCAGATCCATGAGCCGTTGTTCGCCGGCGCCGCCATCGGTCTCCCAGGTGTAGTTAAAACCGGCGACGTTCGCGAATGCCGCGAGACGCGCGCTCACGTAGCGTACGTATAACGCCTGATCGTCGGATGAGAGATCGGTAAACCGTGTCTGCGCGAAGAACGCGTCGGGCACACTGTCACTTTTTGGATCGAACCCCATGAAAAAGTGCACGTGAATGTCGCGACCGTTCAGCCAGCGCAGGTGCTCCTCGAACCGCTTCCACACCTGAAGATCCTGTACGCGCGGCGTCGTGCTCCAGATCGGCCGCGCGATATGATCGGCCGGCGCATCCGATGGTTTCTCGTTGACCCAACCGATCGGAAGCGATTTCAGCATCACGTGGTTGTACCCACGATTCGCGAGCTTCTCATAGACATTCGCGGCCGCCCAGTCGATCGGCGTCCCGGTGAATCCGGCCGCCCCGACGTGATACGACTTCAGGAACACGGGGCTCTTGCCGTTGTATGCAAACCAGTGCGTGTTGTCCTCGTAAGGCCGAAGAACTCCGGGCGCTCCGCCGGCGCTCGTCGCCGTGAAGGTGCCGCTGCCGCCGCTCGTGCCGTCGGACCAGGTGTAGGTGTAACTCCACGTCCCGGGCTCGTCCGGCATGAAACGAATCTTCCAGACATTGCCATCCTGCCCGCCGTCGCCGTCGCCGTCGTAGAAACCGGCGAACTGGATTTTGCGGCCCGATGGCGAGACGTACTCCACGTCGAGATTGACGTCGGAAAACTTATTCGCGTAATTGCTCGTGTTGACGACGCGGCGCTCCATCAGGCGATAAAGCGGGACGCCGTCTTCGAAAGTCGATGATGGCGGTGCAACGACGGCGCCGTCCGGTGAGCTGGCGTTGGCGCCGCCGCCACCGCATCCGGTGACGAGGCCGATGAATACGAGCGGTAAGTAAACTTGAAATCCGAAACGACGCATGCCGGTTTTCCCTTGATAAAACTGAAGGCATGCTAACGTTGTGGTCCGTGGCGCTTCTCACAGCTGATAAGCGCTGAGCTACCGAAGATCGGCGGCGAAAGGCGTGTGTCGACGGATCAACGGAAAGTCATTTCGGACCGCGGCGCCGTACGGGGACGCCGTTCGCATTTGCCGCCGATCCTGCCGGGTGTCGACGGCATTCCATCAGCTGCGGCGCATCGAACAGAAGGCCGTATCGGGCGCCCCCGCCATCGTCTGGAAGCAACGCGCCTCCCATGCACGCGAAGTCGGGCGTGGACAAAATCGAGAATGCGCTAACGGTTGCGAGGTGAGCTGACGGTGGGGTCGGATTGTGGTCAGACCGAGCGGGCATCAAAAGCACAAGGGGAGCCTTTAGCTCCCCTTGGCGTATCGGCGCTTGCGCCGAGACATTTAGAAAGGAATATCGTCGTCGAAATCCGCTCCCGCCGCCTTCCCGCTCGCGCCACGCGGCGCCGCCGGTTCGGAGGCCATCTCTTGCGGAGGCTCGCTCGGCATGCCGGCGCCGCTGCGCGAGCCGAGCATCTGCATCTCGGCGGCAACGATTTCCGTGGTGTACCGGTCCTTGCCGTCTTTGTCCTGCCACTTGCGCGTTTGCAGCCGGCCCTCGACGTAAATCTGCGCGCCCTTCTTCAAATACTCGCCCGCAATTTCGGCCAATCGCCCGAAGAACACGACGCGATGCCACTCGGTGCGTTCCTGCTTGTCACCGGTATTCTTGTCTTTCCAGGATTCTGAGGTTGCAATGGTGACATTCGCCACCGCCTGCCCGTTGGGCGAGTAGCGGACTTCTGGGTCTTTGCCGAGATTGCCGATGAGGATGACTTTGTTAACACCGCGTGCCATACGTAGCCTCCAAGTAGCGCACGTGCAGTAGCCTAGAAGTCACGTGCGAGTTAAGGGGATGGGTAGTCTAGCCCGAATCGCGTGGCGACTACAACGCGCAGCGGTCAAACGGACGTCGACGCGGAAAAGAGATCGCGGGCGGACACCAAAAACCAGAGTCCGGCTATCGCCGCCGCTCCGGCAAAAACCGCGCCGATGCCGAAGTGCTGATAAAGCCAGCCGCCGCGATCGCCGCCGACAAAAGCGCCGAGGAACTGAAAAGTGCTGTATATGCCGATGGCCGTGCCTTTGGCATGCGCCGGCGCAGTCTTTGATACGAGCGACGGCAGCGACGCCTCGAGGACGTTGAACGCCAGGAAGAAAACGAGCACGCCGATACCGATCGCAAAAAGCGACGCATGGGCAACGCTGAGGCTTGTGAGCCCGACCGTCAGCGCGAGGATGGAAGCAGCGAACACGAGCGCCTGTTTGCCCCGCCGTTCCGACCACGCGATCAGCGGAAACAGCGGCAGCGCCGACGCGATCATGAGGGGCAGATAAAGCGTGAAATGTCGGTTCTGCGGCAGTCCGGCGAACTCGACCAACGCATGCGGCAGCACCACGAACACGGCCGTGAGCGCGGCGTGCAGCGCGAAAATGCCGGCGTTCATCCGCAGCAAACGACCGTCGCGGACGACGGCGGCGAGCTGCGGGAGCAGCGGCGGCGGATCCGGCAACGGAGCCTGCGGCACGGCGAACCAGAGGATGGCCAAGCCGCCCGTCGCGAGCGCGGCGGTCAACCAGAAAATACCGGGAACGCCGATGACGGCGTTGAGCAACGCTCCCAGCGGGATCGCGACCAAAAATGAAGCGCCAACGGTAATGCCGATCACCGCCATCGCTTTGGTGCGCTGCGTCTCGCGCGTGAGATCCGCCACAAGTGCGGTCACCGCCGCGCTTACGGCGCCCGCCCCCTGGAGCGAACGACCGACAATGACTCCATCGATCGAATGCGCGAGAGCGGCGACCGCGCTTCCAATCGCGAAGAGCGCGAGACCAAAGGCGATGACCGGTCTGCGGCCCAGGTGATCCGATGCGACGCCAAACGGCAGCTGTAAGCAGGCTTGCACGAGGCCGTAAACGCCGAGGGCGAACCCCATGCGCTGCGGCGTGTAGCCGGCGAGTGTCTGCGCGTACAACGCGAACACCGGCAGGATTAGAAACAGCCCGAGCAGCCGCGTTGCGTAAATGCCTGCGAGCGCGACGACAGAACGGCGCTCGAGCGCCGTCATGGGATTGCTGCTGCGCTTTGTCACGCGTTGACCGTTAGTCGCGAGCAAACTCGTTTTGGTTCTTGTTTTCGAAGGGGCGTATACTAGCAGGTTGGCCCAAACTGCATAGTCCCGCGTATCCGTCCACCCCATGGAATACATCCGCATCCGCGGCGCCCGCACGCACAATCTAAAGAACATCGACGTCGACTTGCCGCGCGACAAACTCATTGTCGTCACCGGCCTTTCCGGTTCCGGAAAATCATCGCTCGCATTCGACACGCTCTATGCCGAGGGCCAGCGGCGCTACGTGGAATCGCTGTCGGCGTATGCGCGGCAGTTCCTGTCGTTGATGGAGAAGCCGGACGTCGATCTGATCGAAGGGCTGAGCCCCGCGATCTCGATCGAGCAGAAATCGACTTCGCACAATCCGCGTTCCACCGTCGGAACCGTCACCGAGATCTACGATTACCTGCGCCTGCTCTACGCCCGCGTCGGCGAGCCGCGCTGCCCGACGCACGGCGTCACGCTCGCCGCTCAGACGGTCAGCCAAATGGTGGACCACGTCATGACGCTTGCAGAAGGCACGAAGCTGATGCTGCTCGCGCCGCTTGTCGAGGATCGCAAGGGCGAGCACCTGCACGTATTGGAGGAGCTGCGGGCGCAAGGCTACGTGCGCGCCCGCATCGACGGCTTGGTCGTCGCGCTCGATGAAGCCCCCGAGCTCAACAAGAAACTCAAGCACACGATCGAAGCCGTAGTCGATCGCGTGATCGTTCGCAAGGGACAGGAACAGCGTCTCGCCGAGTCGTTCGAGACCGCGACCAACCTGAGCAAAGGTCTGGTGCGCGTCGTGACGCTCCCGGACGACGCACAGGGACGTGCTAGTGTCGCGAGAGACAGGATGTCGGAAGCGACCGACGCACAGGGACGTGCCAGTGTCGCGAGCGACAGGATGTCGGAAGCGACTGAAGGACAACAAACCCAAGAGCTCGTCTTCTCCGCCCGCTACGCCTGTCCGCACTGCGGCTACAGCCTCACCGAGCTCGAGCCTCGGCTTTTTTCGTTCAACAATCCGGCCGGCGCCTGTCCGTCGTGCGACGGGCTTGGTGTGCATCAGTTCTTCGATCCAGCGCGCGTCGTGAGCGACGCGACCCTGCCGCTGCCCGCCGGCGCCATCCGCGGGTGGGACCGCCGCAACGGCTTTTATTTTCAGATGCTCGAATCGCTCGCGCGTCATTACAAGTTCGATTTGGAAAAGCCGTTCGAAGACCTGCCGAAGAAGGTTCGGGACGTCATTCTTTATGGCAGCGGCGAGGAAGAAATAAAGTTCAGCTATCTCGGCGAGCGCGGCACGGTGTACCGGCGCACACATCCGTTCGAGGGCGTCATCCCCAACATGGAGCGGCGCTACAAGGAGTCGGAGTCGAACGCGATCCGCGAAGAGCTGGCGAAATACCTAAGCGTGCGCCCGTGCGAAGCCTGCGGCGGCAGCCGTCTGAAACCCGAGGCGCGCCACGTGTACGTCGCCGGCAAACCGCTGCATGCGCTCACGGATCTTCCGATCAGCGAAGCGCTCATCTTCTTCAAGAGCCTGCAGCTCGAAGGTCACCGCGGCGAGATCGCTGCGAAGATCGTCAAGGAAATCACTAGCCGGCTCGGTTTTCTCGTCAATGTCGGATTGAATTATCTGACGCTCGCGCGTTCGGCAGAGACACTCTCCGGCGGCGAGGCGCAGCGCATCCGCCTCGCGTCGCAGATCGGCGCCGGGCTCGTCGGCGTCATGTACATTCTCGACGAACCTTCGATCGGCCTGCACCAGCGCGACAACGAACGGCTGCTCGATACGCTCAAGCACTTGCGCGATATCGGCAACACGGTGATCGTCGTCGAGCACGACGAGGAGGCGATTCTCGCGGCCGATCATGTCGTCGACATCGGCCCGCTCGCCGGCGTCCACGGCGGACGCGTCGTAGCGCAGGGCACGCCGGCCGAGGTTGCGCGCAGCGCGCAATCGCTCACCGGGCAGTACCTGCGCGGTCAGTTGCGGATCGGCGTGCCGCACCTGCGCCTGAAACCCGATCCGCAGCGCCAGCTACTGATACGCGGCGCGCGCGGCAACAACCTGCAAGATATCGACGTATCGATTCCGGTCGGTTTGCTGACCTGTGTGACCGGTGTTTCCGGGTCCGGCAAGTCGACGCTGATCAACGACACGTTATACGCGGCAGCGGCGAAACATCTGTACGGCTCGGCGCTCGATCCGGCGGCGCACGGCGCGATCGACGGTCTCGAACAATTCGACAAGATCATCGACATCGATCAGTCCCCGATCGGTCGCACGCCGCGCTCGAACCCAGCGACCTATGCCGGCCTGTTCACGCCGATCCGAGAGCTCTTCGCAACCACGCCAGAGGCGCGCAGCCGCGGCTACGGGCCCGGCCGCTTTTCGTTCAATGTACGCGGCGGGCGCTGCGAGGCCTGCCAGGGAGACGGCTTGATCAAGGTCGAAATGCATTTTCTCCCGGATGTTTACGTTGCTTGCGACGTGTGCCACGGCAAGCGCTACAACCGCGAGACGCTGGAAATAAAGTACAAGGGCAAGAGCATCGATGAAGTGCTCAACATGACCGTGGAAGACGCGCTCGCCTTCTTCGAGCCGATCCCGGTGCTGCGCGCTAAGCTGGAAACGCTGCGCGATGTAGGGCTCTCGTACATCACGCTGGGCCAGAGCGCGACGACGCTATCGGGCGGCGAAGCGCAGCGGGTGAAGCTTGCGCGCGAGCTCTCGAAGCGTGAAACCGGGCGCACGCTCTACATTCTGGACGAACCGACCACCGGCCTGCACTTCCACGACATCAACCAGTTGCTCGGCGTACTCGTGCGCCTGCGTGACGCCGGCAACACCGTCGTCGTCATCGAGCATAACCTCGATGTCATCAAAACGGCGGATTGGATCGTCGACCTCGGCCCCGAAGGCGGCAACGGCGGCGGCCGCGTTATCGCGACCGGAACGCCGGAGGATGTTGCCGCGAATTCCGACTCGCATACCGGGAAGTTTCTGCAGCGCGTTTTGGAACGGGCGGCCGAGCCGCAGCGCAAAGTGGGATAACGATTCGCAAAAGAACGATGCCTGTCACGAAACCGGAAGATGTCAGCGATGCGTTCGCTGAAGCGCTTCGGAACGACGATAACACTCGCAAGTTTTCACGTCGCACCCATCTCTAGTCAAAAAGAACTAGGCTTCCCTTCGCATCGATCGCGTCACCCGTAGTTCCCGAGAACCAGCGAAACTCTCCGGGAATGTCGTTATAGTGTTCGCACCCGCCACGGCGGATTACTCAAACACTAATCAAGGAGGCAATATGAAAATAAGGACGTTTCTGTGCGCCGCGGGCCTGACCGCGGCTTCGATTGCAATCGCGCAAGCGCAAGTCCCGGTCAATATTTCTTATCCTATCAGCGGCGGGAGCTATGCCAACTATTTCACGTCGAAGTTCGATGTGACTTGTGCGGGTGGCCCTTACACCGTGAAGTGGGGGTTTGATTCGACGACCCTCGGCAGCAGCAGCTACTACGATCACTTCAGCGGCCAGTTCGGCGACAAATTGTCGTCGGGCCCGCATACATTTTGGGTGAACACGACGTGCGGCAGCGATAGCGTAAGCTTCCAAGTACTTTAAGACGTAAATAACCCGCGCTCGCAAGACGAGCGCGGGTTCTTCGTGTTAACTCCCACGACGAAACTCGAATCGTGACGCACCGTGCGCCCGAAAGCGATTCGAAAAAACTACCGCTCTCGTCCGCCTACCGATTTCAATGCTTCGTCGCGTCGCCGTCAGTGACCAAGTATACCGACGAGGTACAGCAGAACGATCACGGTAATCGGCACACCGAGAAGCCAAAGAATGATCGCAGGCATGACGTTACCTCCAAACGTTGTTGATCCTGCACTGTACGGACGCGAGCTAGCAAAGCACATCGGTAGCCGGCTGTGTCGTTCTAGGGTCACTCGTGAAAGGAATGTACGAAGCGGATTCGTTTGAAAAAGCGAAAGCGAGGAAAGACCCCGAATAAGGCGCGCCGTAGACGTGGGCAATACGTATTTTTTCCGCAATGATGCGCGACGAGGACCGAATCGATCGCAGCGTGACGCCGGAACGGACTCGAGAGCGCCTCCGCCGGCATCGTCAGGAACGAGATTCGATTCATCTCGCTCGCTTACGGCGCCGATTCATCGAACGGTCCGAACCTCCAGGCCCGGGTGCAATCCTAACGCACGACTGGCGCTGCCCGTATTAACGGCGATCTCCACGAGACCGATCGAATTCTCATACCAGAACGGAGTTCCGGGAGCGACAGCGGAGAAAACGGGCGCATATCGCAACTCGGCCGCTCCTACCGTCAACACGGCTCGGCGATCAACGTTCGCCGCACGCAGACCGGTCACAGCATTGCCGTAGTGATCGATGTAGATGATCGCGGCGAGATCCTCCGGCCAGTCGCCGCTCGGTGCCGAAGGCGCCGCGCGCGTCGCGCGCGGCCAGTCGCCTCGCGCCAATGTAGCCGCAACCGGTGCGAACAAGTCACGTCCGTGAAAGCTTGCGGAAAGCCGCTCTGGCCGCCACTCGATGCGCCAAACTTCCACGTTGCGCGCGCGGCGCGCGACGACGTGAAAAAGCCCGTTGTCCGGTCCGACGTACCAGCGCCGGTCGGCATGCACGATCACCGCTGCGCGCTCGGAACCCACGCCCGGATCAACGACGCCGACGAACACGGTGCCCTCCGGAAATTCGGCGGCGAGCGCCGGCAGCAGATAAGCGCCGGCACGAATATCGAAGTCGGGCACCGCGTGGAGGAGATCGATCACGGGAACGCCGGGGGCGTTGCAGGCCAGCACCGCGTGCAGCTGCCCAACATACGGGTCATCGACCCCGTAATCCGTATACAGAACGATCACCGGGCGCCCTCTTCCAGTCGTCCTAACCCGATCTTTGTAACGCACGAGGCGGACACAAAAAAGCCGGGGACGACCCCCGGCTTCTTTGTCCAGCTTGCTCGACCCACCGCGTCTACGCGGCGGCCTTTTTCTTTCTGGTCTTCTTTTCCGCTTTGCCTTCGGCTGCCGGCTTTTCGCCCGCCGGTTTCTCGGCCTGGGTCGCCGACGTCCGCTCGACGAGCTGCACGAGCGCCATCGGTGCCGCATCGCCGGCGCGATAGCCGGATTTCAAAATGCGCAGGTATCCGCCTGGGCGCGCCTTGAAGCGCGGGCCGAGATCGTCGAAGAGCTTCCCGACGATGTCGCGATCGCGCAACCGCGAGAACGCGAGCCGGCGATTGGCCAGCGTCGGCGTCTTGCCGAGTGTAATGAGCGGCTCCGCAATGCGGCGCAGTTCCTTCGCTTTCGGCACCGTCGTGAAAATCTGCTCGTGCCGGAACAGCGATACCGTGAGATTTCGCAGCATCGCTTCGCGATGCGCGGTCGTGCGCCCTAACGCGCGGCCGATGTTTCGATGACGCATGGCTTATCCCGTTATTTGCGGCGGCCGGTTGATCTTGTCTTTCAGCTGCGGCGGCGGCCAGTTCTCGAGCTTCATGCCGAGCGAGAGACCGTGCTGCGCGAGAACGTCCTTGATCTCGGTGAGCGACTTCTTGCCGAGATTCGGCGTCTTCAGCAGCTCGAACTCCGTGCGCTGAATCAGGTCGCCGATGTAGAAAATGTTCTCCGCCTTGAGGCAATTCGCCGAGCGAACCGTGAGTTCGAGATCATCGACCGGACGCAGCAGCAGCGGATCCATCTCCGGCTCCTTCTTCTGCTCCTGGCGCTGGTCGGGTCCCTTGAGGTCGACGAAGATCGAAATCTGATCCTGCAGAATGTTCGCGGCACGGCGCACCGCTTCTTCCGGATCGATCGAGCCGTTCGTCTCGATATCGAGCACGAGCTTGTCGAGGTCGGTACGCTGCTCGACGCGGGCGTTCTCCACCGAATACGACACGCGCCGGATCGGGCTGAACGACGCATCGAGCTGCATCACGCCGATCGAGCGCCCTTCACCCTGCGGGCGCGCCGCGACCGGCTGATAGCCGCGTCCACGCGCGACTTTCAGGTCGGCGTTCAGGGAGATGCCCTTCGTGAGCGTCGCGATGACCTGCCGCGGATCGACGACTTCCACGTCGTGCTCGAGCTGGATGTCGCCCGCCGTGACGACGCCCGGGCCCCTCTTGCTGAGCTTGAGCACGGCTTCGTCGCGACCGTGCATGCGCAACGCGACCGCCTTCAGGTTCAGCAGGATTTCGATCACGTCTTCCTGCACGCCTTCGATCGTCGAGTACTCGTGCAGCACGCCTTCGATCTTCACCTCGGTGATCGCCGCGCCGGGCATCGACGACAGCAGGATACGACGCAGCGCGTTGCCGAGCGTGTAGCCGAAGCCGCGCTCCAGCGGTTCGAGCGTAATCTTCGCGTGCGTGGGCGACAACGTTTCGACGTTGACGCTACGCGGTTTCAAAAAATCGGTTGCGGAACTCTGCATGATCCGTCCTCGTGATACTGCCGGTAAGCGGAACTACTACTTCGAATAGAGCGCGACGACCAAGCTCTCGTTGATGTCGGCCGGAAGGTCCGAGCGCTCGGGCGCCGCTTTGAACGTGCCCTTCATCGCTTTGGTGTCGACATCCACCCAGTCCGGAAAGCCGCGTTGCTCCGCCGCTTCGAGCGCTGCCTTGATGCGCAGCTGCTCGCGCGCCGACGACGCGATTTCGATGACATCGTTCGAACGCACCTGGTACGCCGGGATGTTCACCCGTTTGCCGTTGACCGTGACTGCGTTATGCCGCACCAGCTGGCGCGCTTCGGTGCGCGAAATGCCGAAACCCATGCGATAGACGACATTGTCGAGGCGGCTTTCGAGCAGCTTCAACAGGTCGACGCCGGTCGAGCCTTTGTGGCGCGCCGCTTCTTTGTAGTAATTCTCGAACTGGCGCTCGAGCACGCCATAGATGCGACGCAGTTTCTGCTTCTCGCGTAGCTGCAAGCCGTAGTCGGACGGACGCCCGCGGCGCTGGCCGTGCTGACCTGGCGCATAGCTGCGCTTTTCGACGGGGCAGCGATCGGTAAAGCACTTCTCGCCTTTCAGGAACAGCTTTCCGCCTTCACGTCGGCACAGACGGCACTTCGCTTCGATGTAACGCGCCACTTTATCGACTCTCGCTAAGATCGTTTAACCGCAAAGGTCGCGGAGGACGCAGAGGAAAACGCTAAAGAGAGGAAACGCTTCTTTCATCTAATGAACCCTCTGCGTGCTCTGTGTCCTCTGCGGTGAAAATTTCATCTCAAACTCGACGCCGCTTCGCCGGACGGCACCCGTTGTGGGGAACCGGCGTCACGTCGATGATGTTACTAATCTCGTAACCGAGCGCATGCAGCGCGCGAACCGCCGACTCGCGTCCGGGCCCCGGACCCTTGATGCGAACCTCGAGGCTGCGTAAGCCGTATTCTTGCGCGGCGCGTCCAGCTTTGTCCGCCGCCACCTGGGCGGCGAACGGTGTGCTCTTGCGCGAGCCCTTGAAGCCGGCGCCGCCGCACGTCGCCCACGACAATACATTGCCCTGGCGGTCGCTGATCGACACGATCGTGTTGTTGAAGGATGCGTGGACATGCGCCACGCCTTCCGACACGTTCTTCTTGGTCCGCTTCTTGGCCTTCGCGGCCGCTGCGGTAGTTTCCGGTGTATCCGCCATGTATTACCTCTAGCTCGCCGTCGGCGCGGACTTGCGAATCACGCCCTTGCGCGGGCCTTTGCGCGTCCGCGCGTTGGTGCGCGTTCGCTGCCCGCGGACCGGCAGACCGCGGCGATGACGCATCCCGCGATACGTGCCCAGGTCCATCAGGCGCTTGATGTTCATCGATATCTGCCGGCGCAGGTCGCCTTCAACCGTCAGCTTCGCGACTTCTGCGCGGATCTGATCCAGCTGGACGTCGGTCAAATCTTTGACTTTGGTCGACCCCGGGATTCCGGCGGACACGCAGATGCGCCGCGCGGACGTACGGCCGATGCCATAGATCGCCGTCAGACCGATCTCGATGTGCTTCTGATTCGGTATGTTGATATTGGCTATACGTGCCATAACGTCACTTCGCCTCTACCCGTGCGCGGGAAAACGCGCAAATTTACGGTTCTAAAAGGGAAAAATCAACCTCAGCCCTGCCGTTGCTTATGCGTCGGGTCCGAGCAAATCACTCGAACCACGCGCTTGCGCCGGACGATCTTGCAGTTGCGGCACATCTTCTTGACCGATGCTCTCACTTTCACTTGCTACCTCCTGCGGCGGTTCAGCGCGGTATGCCCATGCCGCCGGTCAAATTCGCCTTGCGCAGCAGGCTCTCGTATTGCCGCGACATCAGGTGCGCCTGCACCTGCGCGATGAAGTCCATACAAACGACGACGACGATCAGCAACGACGTACCGCCAAAATAAAACGGGACGTTCCATTTGACGATCAGGAACTCCGGCAGCAGGCAGACGAGCGTCACATAGACCGCGCCCGCGAGGGTCAGTCGGGTCATGACGCCGTCGATATAGCTCGCCGTCTGGTCGCCCGGCCGGATGCCCGGAATGAAGGCGCCCGACTTCTTCAGGTTGTCCGCGGTCTCTTTCGGGTTGAACACGAGCGCCGTGTAGAAAAAGCAGAAAAAGATAATCGCCGACGCGTACAGAATCGTGTACAGAGGCGTTCCGAGCTGCAGCGCCGTGGCGATGTCGCTCAACCAGCCGACCCGCTGGTTCTGGCCGAACCAGCTCGCGATCGTCGTCGGCAGCAGAATGATGCTCGACGCAAAGATCGGCGGAATCACGCCGGACATATTGATCTTGAGCGGCAGATGGCTGCTCGCACCGGCGAGCAAGCGCCGGCCCTGCTGGCGCTTGGCGTAGTTGACGGTTATTCGTCGCTGCGCGCGCTCCATCAACACCACGAACCAGGTAACGCCAATGGCGATCGCGAAGAGCAGCAACGCGAAGAGCGGTTGGAACGTCCCACGGCTGACCAGATCGAGGGTCTTCGCCACCGCTCCCGGAAGACCGGCCACGATACCGGCAAAGATGATCATCGAGATACCGTTGCCGATCCCGCGCTCGGTCACCTGCTCGCCCAACCACATGAGGAACATGGTGCCGGTCACGAGCGTGATGACCGTCATCATCTTGAATCCGATACCGGGCACGAGCACCACGGGCAAGCCGCCCGAGTGTTGGCTTTCCAACGCGATGGCGATGCCGAGCGACTGCACCGCGGCGAGTATCACGGTGCCGTAGCGCGTGTACTGCGTCAGCTTGCGTCGGCCGGACTCGCCTTCTTTCTTCAGCTCCTCGAGCTGCGGGATCGCGGAGGACATGAGCTGAATAATGATCGAGGACGAGATATACGGCATGATCCCGAGCGCGAACACCGAAAACCGGCCGAGCGCGCCGCCGGAAAACATATCGAACAGCCCGACGATCGAGCTTTGCGTCCCTTCGAACAGATGCTGCAAGGCGACCGGGTTGATGCCCGGCACCGGTATGTACGTCCCGATGCGGTAAACGATCAGCGCCCCGAGCAGAAAGAAAATTCGCTGCTTGAGGTCGCTCAGTTTGCCGCCGAGGCTGCCGAGACGTGCCGCAGGAGTCGCCATTACGCTTCGACCTTTCCGCCCGACTGTTCGATAGCAGCGCGCGCGCCTTTCGTCACGCCGATACCCTTCAGATTCACTGCCTTCTTCAAGCTGCCCGCGAGATACACCTTGGCGCGCAGCGCCTGAGCCGGCACTAGGTTCGCTGCTTTGAGCGCGGCGAGATCGATGGGCGACGCTTCAACGCGTGCGAGATCGCCAAGCCGAACTTCGGCGGTGGCGCCTTCGGCCAAGGAATTGAATCCACGCTTCGGCAAGCGGCGCTGAATCGGCATCTGGCCGCCTTCGAAGCCGACCTTGTGAAATCCACCCGCGCGTGCGTACTGACCCTTGTGACCGCGGCCGCTGGTCTTGCCCAGCCCCGACCCGATACCACGACCCAGGCGCTTCGGCGTCGGCTTGCTGCCCGCCGCAGGTTTGAGCGAATTAAGACGCATTGAGTTCATCCACCTTCACCATGTACTGCACTTCGCGAATCATGCCGCGGATGGCCGGCGTGTCTTCGAGCTCGCGCGAGTGATGCATGCGCCGCAAACCCAAACCGCGCACGCAGGCCATGTGGCGCTTGCCGGTTCCGAACGGACTCTTAATGAGCGTGACGCGAATTTTTTTGGTGGCCATGGCAACGTTATCCGAGAATCTCTTCAACCGTCTTGCCGCGCTTCGCGGCGACCGCCGCCGGACTTTTCATCGCCGTCAGGCCTTTCAGCGTCGCGCGCACCACGTTCACCGGATTCCGCGAGCCGATGCACTTCGCAAGCACGTCCTGCACGCCGGCGACTTCGAACACCGCGCGCATCGCGCCACCGGCGATGATGCCGGTTCCGACCGACGCCGGCTTCATCACGACCTTCGACGCGCCGTGTGAGGCGATCACGCCGTGATACAGCGTCGGCCCTTTCAGCTCGATCTTCGTCAGATTGCGCCGCGCATTTTCCATCGCTTTCGCGACGGCCGCCGGCACTTCGCGCGCTTTGCCGGAGCCCATGCCGACGCGCCCGGCGCCGTCGCCAACGACCGTTAAGGCCGAGAAACCGAACTGCCGGCCGCCCTTTACGACTTTGGCAACACGGCGAACGCTCACCAGCTTTTCTTGCAGGTTGTCGCCGCGGCCTTCCGATTCGAATTGTGCGCTCATGATCTACCTCAGAACTCGAGCCCGTTCTCGCGCGCGGCATCCGCGAGCGCCTTCACGCGCCCGTGATATCTGTAGCCCGAACGGTCGAACGACACTTGCTTGATGCCTGCTTTCACCGCGCGCTCGGCGATGCGCTTGCCGATCGCCTTGGCGGCATCGACGTTGCCGCCCGACTTGAGCGCCTGGCGCATTTCGGCTTCCAACGTCGATGCCGACGCCAGCACTTTGCCGCCGGTCGGATCGATGATCTGCGCGTAGATGTGCTGCCCCGTACGGTGCACGCACAGCCGGTTGGTGTTGATCTCGCGAATGCGCCGGCGGATGCGCTGCGCGCGCCGCTCGCGTTTGTCGGTTTTCGTGTTCGTGCTCATCGGTTACTTCTTCTTCGCTTCTTTGCGAACGATCTGTTCATCGGCGTAACGCACGCCCTTGCCCTTGTACGGCTCCGGCGACCGGAAGTCACGGATCTCGGCCGCCACCTGGCCGACCAGCTGCTTGTTGGCGCCGCGGACGATGATGTTCGTCTGATCCGGACACTCGATCGTGACGCCGTCCGGAATCGAGTATGCAATCGGGTGCGAGTAGCCGAGCGTGAGATTCAGCTTCTTCCCCTGCACCGCCGCGCGAAAGCCGACGCCGATGATGGTGAGCCGTTTCTCGAAACCCTTGGTCACGCCCGCGACCATATTGTTCACGAGCGCGCGCGTCGTGCCGGATATCGCGCGAGCCATCGGGCTGTCGCCGCTGCGTTCGAAACGCAGCTGACCGTCGGTCTGCGTCACGGTGACGAGTGGATGGACCTCGTAACTGAGGTTCCCTTTCGGCCCTTTGATGCTGAGGCTTCGGCCGGCGAGTTTAACCTCGACGCCCTTCGGCACCACTACCGGATTTTTTGCAATTCTCGACATAAATACCGCCTCGGCCGCTCCGTTAGGAGACGACGCAGATCACTTCCCCGCCCAAACCGGCCGCGCGCGCGGCGCGATCGGTCATGATGCCCTTCGACGTCGAAACGATCGCGATGCCCAATCCCTGCTCCACGCGCGGCAATTCGTCCTTGCCGCGATAGTAGCGCCGCCCGGGTACGCTCACTCGACGGAGCCGCTCGATAACCGGTCGACCTTCGTGGTACCGGAGTTTGATCTCGAGCATCGGTTTGACATCGCTAGTCTCGGTAAAATCCTCGATGTAACCCTCGTCCTTCAACACCTGCGCGATCGCGCGCTTCACGCGCGATGCCGGAACCCGCACCGAAACCTTTTCGGCCGTTTGGCCGTTGCGGATGCGGGTCAACATGTCGGCAATGGGATCGGTCATCATGGCAGTTATCTCACCAGCTCGCCTTGACGACGCCCGGCACGTCGCCGCGCATGACCGCTTCACGCACTTTCATCCGGCTCATCCCGAACTTGCGGTAATACCCGCGCGGCCGGCCGGTCAGGCGGCAGCGGTTGCGGCCGCGAATTCCCGCCGAGTCCCGCGGAAGCTTCTGCAACGCGACCAGCGCCGCCTCGCGTTCCTCGGGCGAAAGCTTGACGTTCTTCACCGCTTCGCGCAGCTCGGCGCGGCGTGTCGCGTATTTCGTCGCAAGCGCTTTACGGCGCTTGTCGCGTTCGATCATGGACTTCTTCGCCATGCCTTTAGCTCCGGATCGGAAATTGAAAACCTTCGAGCAGCGCCTTCGCTTCGTCGTCGGTTTTCGCACTGGTGACGATGGTGACGTCGAGCCCGCGGATCGCGTCGACCTTGTCGAAATCGATCTCGGGAAAAATGATCTGTTCCTTGATGCCCAGCGAGTAATTCCCATGACCGTCGAACGACCGCGACGGCAGCCCGCGAAAGTCGCGGATACGGGGAATCGCAACATTAATAAGACGATCCAGGAACTCGTACATGCGCGCCCCGCGCAGCGTCACGCGGCAGCCGATCGGCCAGTTCTGGCGTACTTTGAATGCGGCCACCGATTTGCGCGCGCGGCGTATCTCGGGCTTCTGCCCGCTGATCTGCGCCAGATCGTTCGCGGCGTTGTCGATCACCTTTTTGTCGGTCATCGCTTCGCCCACGCCCATGTTGAGCGTGATCTTGGTGATGCGCGGTACCTGCATCACGTTCTTGTACCCGAACTTCTGCATCAGCCCGGGCACGACCGCCTTTTGATAGTGTTCCTGCAATCTCGCTGTTGCCATGACTTGCCTACTTGGCGTCCGCCACTTCGCCGTTGCTCTTGAAGTACCGCACCTTGCGGCCGTCCTCGAGCGTCTTGAAGCCGAGGCGATCGGCTTTGCCGCTCCCCGGATTGTAGAGACCGATGTTCGACCGATGGATCGGCGCCTCTTTGTCGATAATGCCGCCGGTAACGTTCTTCTGCGGGTTCGGGCGCGTGTGACGCTTCACGATATTCACACCCTCCACCACCACGCGATCGTCGGCGAGCACGCGCAACACGGTGCCGCGTTTGCCCTTGTCCCGTCCGGCGCGCACGATCACTTGATCGCCCTTACGTAGTTTTGCCATATATAACCCTAGATTCTCACCAACTCCCCCTCTCCCGCGACGGCGGGAGAGGGCAAGGGGTGAGGGCGACAAACTCCGCCCCCACCTACAAAACCTCCGGCGCCAGCGAAATGATCTTCATGAACTGCTCGCTGCGCAGCTCGCGCGTCACCGGACCGAACACGCGCGTACCCAAGAGCTCACGCTTGTTGTCGAGCAACACGGCGGCGTTGTCGTCGAAGCGAATCGCCGAGCCGTCCGGACGACGAACGCCCTTGCGCGTACGCACGATGACCGCGTCGTAGACGTCACCCTTCTTCACCTTGCCGCGCGGAATCGCTTCCTTCACGCTCACCTTGATGACATCGCCGATGTTCGCGTAACGGCGCTTCGAACCGCCGAGCACCTTGATGCACTGCACGCTCTTCGCGCCGCTGTTGTCGGCGACGGTGAGCAGGGTTTGCATCTGAATCATGGGTTGCTCCTTCCGCCGTTACACTTCGCGCACGCGCTCGACAATCTTGACGAGACGCCACGTCTTCGTCTTCGACAGCGGCCGGCACTGCTCGATCATCACGACATCGCCTTCTTTCGACTCGTTCTTCTCGTCGTGCGCGTGCAGCTTCGTCCGGCGCGTCAGGAACTTGCCGTACTTCGGATGCTGCAGGCGTCGCTCGACCTGAACGGTGATCGTCTTCTGCATCTTGTTGCTCACCACGCGACCGGTGACGGTCCGGGCCGCCTTGGAAGCGCTTTCCGTTTTTGCTGTTTCGTTCATGCTTTACCCGGCTTCTCGTTCATCACGGTGCGCAGGCGCGCGATATCGCGCCGCACCTTCTTCAGGTTCCCGGTGTTCGCGAGCTGCCCCGTCGTATGCTGCATACGCAGGTTGAACTGCTCGCGCAAAAGGCCGGCCAGCTCCTCGCGCCGCTTCGCCTCGTCCATCGCGCGTATGTCTTTCGCCTTCATCGGTTATGCCCGCGCCACAAAAGTTGTCTTGACCGGCAGCTTGGCGGCGGCGAGTGCGAACGCTTCTCGCGCCTGCGCTTCGTTGACGCCTTCCATCTCGTACAGCACCTTGCCGGGCTGCACCAGCGCTACCCAAAATTCGACGTTGCCCTTGCCGCTGCCCATACGTACTTCGAGCGGCTTCTTCGTCACCGGTTTGTCGGGAAACACGCGTATCCACACGCGTCCGCCGCGCTTGATGTAGTGCGTGAGCGCGCGCCGCGCCGCTTCGATCTGGCGTGCCGTCAGGCGCCCGCGAGTGATGGCTTTGAGGCCGAACTCGCCAAAGCTCACTTTATTGCCGCGCTGCGCGAGGCCGCGATTGCGGCCCTTGTGCTGCTTGCGGAACTTGGTGCGTTTAGGTTGCAGCATATTCAAACCTTACGAAAGATTCTGTCCGACTCCCCCTCTCCCGCACAGGCGGGAGAGCGCAAGGGGTGAGGGTGTTCCTACAATGCACGGCTTCGCTGATCTCCCTCACCCTCATCCCCTCTCCCGCTTTCACGGGAGAGGGAGGCGAGCCGCGGCGCGCTACGCGCGCATTCCTATTCACTGGCGGCCTTCTTCGCCGCGTCGGTCTCTTCGAGCTTCGGCTCGTCCTTATCGAACACTTCGCCCTTGAAGATCCACACTTTGACGCCGATCTGGCCGTAGGTGGTCGAGGCTTCGGCGAAACCGTAATCGATGTCGGCACGCAGCGTGTGCAGCGGTACCCGGCCTTCACGATACCACTCGGTGCGCGCGATTTCGGCGCCGTTCAAGCGGCCGGCGACCATGATCTTGATGCCGAGCGCGCGCAGCCGCATGGCGTTCGTGACCGCGCGCTTCATGGCGCGACGGAACATGATGCGCTTCTCGAGCTGCTGCGCAATGTTCTCGGCGACCAGCTGCGCGTCGAGCTCCGGCTGACGCACCTCTTGAACGGCGAGCGTTACCGGCACGCCGGCCAAACGCATCAGCTCATGACGCAGCTTTTCGATGTCCTCGCCCTTCTTGCCGATGACGATGCCGGGACGCGCGGTATGCACCGTAATGCTGATGCTCTGCGCCGGCCGCTCGACGATGATCGAGCTCACGGCAGCGTGCGCGAGCTTCTGTTTCAGGAAACGCCGGATCTTGAGATCGGAAATCAGATTCTCGGTATACGCGTTGTTGGCTGCGTACCAGCGGGCGTTCCAGTTACGGATGATGCCGAGCCGAAGCCCGATCGGATTTACTTTCTGGCCCATTACTTTTTACCTCCGGCCGCTTTTTTTGCAGCCGCCTTGGCCTGATCCGACACCGTCACGGTGATATGACAGGTCCGCTTCAAGATCCGAACGCCGCGCCCCTTGGCGCGCGCATGAAACCGTTTGAGCGACGGCCCGCCGTCGACATAGATCGTGCGCACCTTGAGCTCGTCGACGTCCGCGCCTTCGTTGTGCTCGGCATTCGCGATCGCCGACTCGAGCACCTTGCGCACCGGCTTTGCCGCTTTCTTGCTCGAGAAGGTCAGCAGCTCGAGCGCGCGCGCGACCGGCAGCCCGCGGATCTGATCCGCCACGAGCCGGCCCTTCTGCGCCGAAAGGCGCACGTATTTGAGGACTGCGGTCGCTTCCATCTTACGACTCCTCGGTCGTCGATTTGCGATCGCCGGAGTGCGCCTTGAACGTGCGCGTCGCGGCGAACTCGCCGAGCTTATGGCCGACCATGTTTTCGGTGACGATCACCGGTACGTGCTGGCGGCCGTTGTGCACCGCAATCGTCAGGCCGACGAAATCGGGCGTAACCGTGGAGCGGCGCGACCAGGTTTTGATCGGCTTCTTGCTACGCTCCGCCTGCGCCTTCTCCACCTTCTTCTGGAGATGCAGATCGACGAACGGACCTTTCTTGACTGAACGTGGCACGGTCTGACTCCTTACTTCTTGCGCCGGTTCACGATCATGCGATCGGTGCGCTTGTTGTGGCGCGTCTTGTAGCCCTTGGTCGGCGTGCCCCAGGGGCTCACCGGATGACGGCCACCCTTGGTGCGGCCTTCGCCGCCGCCGTGCGGGTGGTCGACCGGGTTCATCGCGGTGCCACGCACCGTCGGGCGGATGCCGCGCCAGCGCGACGCACCGGCTTTGCCCAGGCTGCGCAGGTTGTGCTCGGCATTGCCCACTTCGCCGATAGTCGCGCGGCAATCCACGTTGACCAGGCGCACTTCGCCGGAACGCAGACGTAGCTGCGCGTAGTCGCCTTCGCGCGCAACCAGTTGCATGCCGGCGCCGGCCGCACGGCCGATTTGCGCGCCGCGGCCTGGCTTCAGCTCGACGCAATGCACGGTCGAACCGACCGGAATGTTCTTGAGCGGCAGCGTATTGCCCGGTTTGATCGGCGCCTGTGCGCCCGACATCAATTCCGTACCGACCTTCACGCCGTTCGGCGCGATGATGTAGCGCCGTTCGCCGTCGGCGTAGAGCACGAGCGCAAGATGCGCGCTGCGGTTCGGATCGTATTCGAGCCGCTCGACACGGGCTGGAATGCCGTCCTTATCGCGCTTGAAATCGACCACCCGATAATGCCGCTTGTGACCGCCGCCTTGATGCCGCACGGTGATGCGACCGTAATTGTTGCGACCGCTCCCGCGGAGCTTGCGCGCCAGCAACGGCTCATACGGATCGCCCTTGTGCAGGTCGGGGTTGACGACCTTCACCAGGGTACGCCGCCCGGCCGATGTCGGTTTGACTTTAACGAGTGCCATGTGCCGTTACCCTTACGCCTGCTGTCCGAGGAAATCGATGTCCTGTCCCGGCTTCAACCGGACATAAGCCTTTTTCCAATCTTTACGCCGCCCGCTCATGCGTCCGGTCTGCTTCACCTTGCCGCCGACGTTCGCGACCGTCACCGACTCGACCTGAACGTTGAACAGGCTTTCGACCGCCTGCTTGATCTCCGGCTTCGTCGCCGTGCGCCGGACTTCGAGCACGATCTGACGATGCTTGTCGGCGAGTCGCGAGCTCTTCTCCGACACATGCGGCGCGAGGATGACGTGAAACAGCTTTTCGTTCACTACTGCTTTCTGTTCGCTCATGCCAGCCATGCCTCGAAACGCTTCAGCGCTCCGCTGGTCATCACCACGCGCTCGTGACGGAGCAGGCTGACCGGATCGGCCGCGCCCACCGTCCGCACGTCAACGTGCGGGAGATTGCGCGCCGCCAACATCAAACCGTCGTCCATCGCCTCGGTCACGATCAAAGCGTCGGGCGCGCCGAGACCGTTCAACTTCGTCACGACTTCTTTCGTTTTCGGTTGCGCGACTTTGAACTCGGCGACCGTCACCAGCCGGCCCTGGCGCAGCAGCTCGGACAGAATCGAGCGCATCGCCGCACGGTATTGCTTGCGGTTCACCTTCTGGCTGAAGTTCTCATCCGGGGTCGACGGAAAGATCTTGCCGCCGCCGCGCCACAGCGGGCTGCGGATGGTGCCGGCACGCGCCTGACCCGTTCCTTTCTGGCGCCATGGCTTACGACCGCCGCCACGCACTTCGGAACGTGTCTTCTGCTTACGCGTGCCCTGGCGCGCATTCGCCTGATAGGCGACGACGACTTGGTGTACGAGCGGCTCGTTGAACCGCGCGCCGAACACCGCGTCGGACAACTCGAGCTCCGTCCCGGGCGCCTGGCCCGCTTCATTCATGACCGCGACCTTCATGACCGTCACTTACCTTTGGTCTCTTTCTTGGGCTTGATCTTGACGCTCGGGCGGATGAGCACATCCGCGCCCTTCGGGCCCGGAACTGCGCCCTTCACGAGCAGAAGATTGCGCTCGACGTCGACCTGCACGACTTCGAGGTTCTGTTGTGTACGCGTGACGTTACCCAAGTGACCCGCCATGCGCTTGCCCGGGAACACGCGACCCGGCGTCTGACGCTGGCCGATAGAGCCCGGCGCCCGGTGCGACAGCGAGTTACCGTGCGTGGCGCGTCCGCCGCCGAAATGATGGCGCTTGATAACGCCGGCAAAACCTTTACCGACCGACGTACCTTGGACGTCCACGAAATCGCCGACGCTGAAAACGTCGACCTTGATCTCCGCGCCGGCTTTCAGGTCGGCGCCTTCGCCGTCCTTCAGCCGGAACTCGCGCAACAGCCGACCGGGCGCGACATTCGCTTTCGCGAAGTGTCCGGCGACCGCTTTGCTGAGCCGGTCCGCACGGCGATCGCCGACGGTCAACTGCACCGAGCCGTAGCCGTCGGTCTCCGCTTGCTTCACGCGCACCACGCGATTGCCGCCGACGTCGAACACCGTCACGGGCACGACCGCGCCGTCCTGTGCGAAGACGCGCGTCATCCCGATCTTTCTTCCGATAAGTCCGAGGGCCATGGTCGTCAGCTCAATTTGATTTCGACGTCAACACCCGCCGCGAGATCGAGCTTCATCAGCGCGTCCACGGTTTTGTCGGTCGGCTCGATGATGTCCATGATGCGCTTGTGCGTCCGGATCTCGAACTGATCCCGCGACTTCTTGTCGGCATGCGGCGAACGATTGAGCGTGTAGCGCTCGATCTTGGTCGGCAGCGGAATCGGGCCCTTCACCAAGGCACCGGTGCGCTTCGCCGTGTCGACGATCTCGGCCGCCGAGCGATCGATCAGCCGATGATCGAACGCTTTGAGGCGAATGCGTATCTTTTGATTAGCCATGATGCTTCGTTACCCGTAAACCGCTACTCGCTCCTACTCCACCACTTTAGCGACGACGCCGGCACCGACGGTGCGGCCACCCTCGCGAATCGCAAAGCGTAAGCCCTGCTCCATCGCAATCGGGGCAATCAGCGAGACAACCACTTTGATGTTGTCGCCCGGCATCACCATCTCGGTGCCCTTCGGAAGCTCGACGCTGCCGGTGACGTCGGTGGTCCGGAAATAGAACTGCGGCCGATAACCGTTGAAGAATGGCGTATGCCGCCCGCCCTCTTCTTTGGTGAGCACGTACACTTCGGCC
>JBJMVQ010000045.1:0-40380 GCA_045810625.1 Sulfurifustis sp. | reverse complement strand
CACCATGGATGGCAAGCACCGAATCGAACAACGGCGCAGAAGTCCGAGGCCGGGAATGCGCGGATGCACTTAACGTGCATCCGCGCCGGCGATGCCGCGCAGGATGCGCCAATTTCGCGGTAGCACAGGGATGTGCGAGAGCGATCGCCGGCCTATGGACGGCCGGGCCGGGGTTTCGCGACACCGACCGCGTAGCGCCATGGACGGCAAAGATGGCGTTACGGAACAGCAGAGACACGGAATGACAAAGGCAGAAATCGGAAAAAAGCGTTGGGCGATCGCCGAAGGCTACATCCCCGCCTGGAGCCATGGTCCCGATCCGCAAATGACGAGCCACGAGACCGCTTGTCTCCTCAACGCCGGTGACACGGAAGCGCACGTGAATATCATGGTGTACTTCGCCGATCGTGATCCGGCCGGACCGTATCGGATTACGGTGCCCGCGCGCCGCACGCTTCACGTCCGCTTCAACGAGCTCAACGATCCGGAGCCCATTCCCAAAGACACCGACTACGCGAGCGTGATCGAATCGGACGTCCCGATCGTCGTGCAGCACACGCGTCTCGATTCGCGCCAGTCGGAGCTCGGGCTCATTTCGACGGTTGCGTTCCCCGTCGATTGACCGGTGCCTCGATGCCGCATGCCGCCGGTCGCCAGCCGATCGCCATCTACGGCGCGATCGTTGCGAACATTCTCATCGCCCTCACCAAATCAATCGCGGCCGCTCTTTCGGGCAGCTCGGCCATGCTTTCCGAGGGCGTGCATTCGTTCGCCGACACCGGCAATCAGTTGTTGCTGCTGCTCGGACTCCACCGTTCGCGCCGACCGGCGGACAGAATGCATCCGTTCGGTCACGGCAAGGAAATCTTTTTCTGGGGACTCATCGTCGCCATTATTTTGTTCGCGGTCGGCGGCGGCATTTCCATTTATGAGGGCATCCATCGTTGGATGACTCCGACCGAGCTCAGCAACCCGACGTGGAACTATGCCGTACTCGGTATCGCTTTTGTTTTCGAAGGCGGCTCGTGGATTATCGCGATGCGCGAGATCGCTGCGACGACGAGGAGCGACCAAAGCCTCTGGAAGAGTTTCCGCGACAGTAAGGATCCCGCGGTGTACACCGTATTGGCCGAAGACAGCGCCGCGCTGCTCGGGCTCGTCGTCGCGTTCTGCGGCGTTTGGCTCAGTCATCGGTCGGGCAACACCGCCTACGACGCCGGCGCCTCGCTCGTGATCGGAGCGATCCTGATCGTGGTTGCGTTCGTATTGGCATGGCAGAGCCGGGGGTTGCTGGTGGGAGAAAGCGCCGACGAGGAAACCTTGAACCGAATCCGCGGCATCATCTGCGCGGATCCGAACGTTTGCGCGTTGAACCGGCTGTTGACGATGCATCTCGGTCCCGACGAGATCCTTCTCAATATGGACGTCACGTTCGCGCCCGACCTTGCGGCGCGCAAGCTCGGCGAAACGGTCGAACGCCTGGAGGGAGAGATCCGCGAGGAGTATCCCACGGTGCGGCAGATATTCATCGAGTCGAGCGCATTGCGCGCTTCCACGGAGCCGAGAGTGAAACGGGATCGGCGTCCGGCCGACAACGAGCAAGTCCGCTAACGGCTTACAGCCAGGTGCCGGTTCGAACGACCGCGGGATTCGGCGAGTGCGCCGTCCGAGCGAGTGCGGTTCAAGGCTAACGAAACACCACGGTACGCGAGCCGTTGAGGAGCACGCGATGCTCGACGTGCCACTTAACGGCACGCGCCAGCACCGCGCATTCCACGTCGCGGCCGACCTCGACGTAGTCCTCCACGCTCATCGCGTGGCTCACGCGTGCAACGTCCTGCTCGATGATCGGTCCTTCGTCGAGCGCTTCCGTGACGTAGTGCGCGGTCGCGCCGATCAGCTTGACGCCGCGCGTGTGCGCCTGGTGGTACGGTCGGGCGCCCTGGAAGCTCGGGAGGAAGGAGTGGTGAATATTGATCGCACGCTCGCGCAGATGCTGGCAGAGCGCGGGAGAGAGAATCTGCATGTAACGCGCGAGCACAACGAGATCGCAGCGCTCGGTGTCGATAATCTCGCGCAGCCGCACTTCCTGATCTACCCGGTTGTTCGCGCTCACCGGCATGTGAATAAACGGAATGCCGTGTGCGGTCGCGAGCGGTTGGAAATCCGGATGGTTCGAGACGATGGCCGGAATGTCGACGGGTAGCGTACCGGTGCGGAAGCGGTATAGCAGGTCGTTGAGACAATGCCCCAGACGTGAGACCAGAATCAGGACGCGCGGCTTCACCGCCACGTCGTAAAACCGATGATGCATGGCGAACGATTCCGCGACCGGCGCGAACGCCTCGGTAAGCCCGGCGACGCTCGACGTCGTATCGGCGTCGAAGCAGACGCGCATGAAGAAACGCCGGTACTCGGGGTCGCCGAACTGAGCGCTATCGACGATGTTGCAGCCGCGATGCAGCAGAAAGGTCGATACGGCGGCGACGATACCGATGCGATCGGGACACGAGAGCGTAAGGACGAAACGGGGCATTGGCGTCGATGTGTAATTGTCTGCTTGCGCGGACGTTTCCTATTAATGTTACGACATGGCGCGGGAAATGTGGGTCCCGGCGGCGGCGAGGACACGCAGGCATTGCCTTGGGATCGGTTGTCAGGCTGATACGGCGCGGGCTCGGCGCGTCGCTGCACGTCCGCAGCCCCGGCGGCGATTTCCGGGGGGCTGGCGACGAGCGGGTGGGGCAGGGCGTGCGCACACGCACCTTAACGCGACTTCACGTGTCGCGCTTAGTAGCCTTGAACCGGCAGGATCCCAAGCTGAAACGCCAGTGCGATCGCATGCGGAATGTTCGAGGCGTTGAGTTTTTTCGTGATGTGGCGCACGTGCACGCGTACCGTGCAGACGCTGATCCCCAATAGAGTGGCTATTTCGGCGCCCCTTTTACCGCATGCCAGCCACCGCAGCACGTCGGTTTCTCTCCGGCTCAGTTGACGTGATCCAATGACAGGAGGATTGGAACGACGGCCGTCGTCGACCGGGGCAACCGGCTCGACTTCCGAAAGTTCAGTTCTTTTGTTCGAAAACATCACGCACAATCACCCGGCAGTTGATTTTTCCACCGCGCTCGTCGCGGGCCTCTCCGGCGGCAACGTCGAAGTTACGACAGCAGGCGGCTCGTTCTTTCGACTTTTGCAAAAATTGCCGGCTTGGTTCCGCAACATAGACAACCGGAGCTTGCGGCCATTATCCTTAGAGAAGGACTGTGAGCTAGTGAATAACGGCGAAAAACGCCGAAATCCGACGAAGAGTCGTGGAGCTCAAGGACTTTATGGAGCAGCCATCGACGCGTAGAACAGTTCGTTTCGGCGATTACCTTCTCGATCCCGTCGCGGGACGGCTGCAAGTAGCCGACCGGACGATCGCGTTGCGCCCGAAGGCCTTTGAGGTTCTTTTCTACCTTGCGGAACGCTCAGGCCATGTCGTCGCCAAGGAGGAATTGCTCGGCGCTGTCTGGCCGAACCTCGTTGTGACGGACGATTCTCTGGTGCAGTGCGTTTCCGAAATTCGCCGCGCGCTGAACGACGACCGGCAGCAGATTATCCGAACGCTCCCGCGGCGGGGTTACATCTTCACGCCGTCCTTACGGGAAGTCGGCAGCTCGGCTGCATCGGCCAATTCCCCTCTGACGTCTGCCGAGCCGCGTGGCGAAACGAGTGACGCGGATCCATTCGCGTTGTCGCTCGAAACTCGCGGGCAATCCGCGCCCATGCCCGTTTTGGCGCCCGAGGCCTCCGGCAGTGCGACAAAAGGGCTGTTCGCGCGCGCAAGACGCTGGATCGATTCGCTCCGCCGTCACAAGCGCGATGTGCATGCCGACGTACCATTCTTCACGCTCGCGGTGCTCCCGCTGCGGGGCAACGGGCTCGCAGACGAAAGTTGTGCGGCGCAGTTGACCGCCAATCTGACGCTCGCCGTTTCCCGCATTCCGGGCAGCTTCGTTATCGCGCGCAATATCGCGGAAAAGTATGAAGGTAAGCCCATCGATCCGAAGCAGGTCGGCCGGGAGCTGAACATTCGTTACGTGGTGCAGGGAAGCGTCGAGCGTTCCGGCGAGCAACTGCAGCTCATGCTCGAGCTGGTCGATACCCAAACCGGCCAACAAGTATGGGCCGAGCACTTTGGCGGTCGTCTCGATGATTTAGTCATCGAAAGGATCGCCCGCCGCCTCAACTTGAAACTGTACGACGTTGAAGCCGAACGGCGGCGGCGGGAACGCCCGTTGGCCCCGAGATTCGACGATCTGATCGTGCGCGGATTCTCGCTGCTCGAACGCCAGACTGTGGAAACGATCGAGCAGGCGCGACAACTGGGGCTTGAAGCGGTCAAGCTGGAGCCTCGGGCGGTGTCGGGATGGGTGGTGCTGGCGTTCACGTATTTCGTTGATCTCGCGAACCGCTGGTGCGATTTGAGCGCGCGCGAAGAATGGACAAGACGCGGCCGGGAAGCGGCGGGAAGGGCTTATGCGCTCAACCCCGACGATTTCCACGCGATCGGAGTCTGGGCGTGGGCCCTCGAGGCGGGCGGGCGGCTGGAGGAGGCGACGGCCGCGGTCGAGCGGCAGATAGCGATGAATCCGAGCTTCACGGTTGCCTTCCATCGGCTCGCGTACCTCAAGATGCTCATGGGGGAACCGGAAGTGGGAATCGCGCTGGAGCAGCAAGTGCTGCGCTTCACGCCGATCGGGAACATTATCCATAACGCTTACAGCACTATGGCGATCTGCTTGATCCATCTTGGTCGCGACGCCGAAGCGATCGAGGCGGCGCTCAGCGGGGCAGGGGCGAGGCCGGTTTATGCCAATCCGTATGCCTACCTCGCCGCCGCCGCCGGAAACCTCGGGGACCTGCCGCGTGCGCGAGCGGCGTTAGCCGAGTTTCGTGGATTTTTGCCCAAATACACGATCACGGCGTTTCGCCGGGAAAGAATGTCCGAGCGTCCGGCGTATCTCGCGCAACGCGAGCACTTCTACGAAGGTTTGCGAAAAGCCGGTCTCGAAGAGTAAGTCGGACGTTCCACCCGTCGCGACTCAACTCGCGAGTGCCCTCAGCCGCCGGACGTCCATTAAGTCCTCACCGGACTGAATGCCGCGGCTGTTCGTGCCGGCGATCATCCGCACTTGCCCGTCACAAGGTCCGGCTCCGCGCGGGCAAATTGAACCAGCCAGGCGCGTACACCGCGCGCGCTTCTACGGTGCGGCGCGGGAGTCACGCGGCATCGCGTTTGCGTTCGACAACCCGGCTTCCCGTTGCGCGTCCGCCTCATCCGTTGCGTGTCGGCGCTCACGGACGATTCGATCGCGTCCGACTCGTCAATGACGTGGATCGCATATCAATTTAGGTAATGCTCCGAGTGGACCCGCTTCAGGCGCTGCTGTGTCATCACCGTGCAGAGCGCGATCCTCGACGCGCGATGTGGAGTCGGGCAATCCGGCTTCCCAGAGCAGGTTTCCCGTGAATCGAACATTCGTTTCCTGGGTCACCAGGAGGAGGCGGCTATGCAGCGAGCAGTGCTGGTTACCGGTGGCATGGGCGGCTTGGGCGAATCGATCTGCGCGAAGATGGCGGCGGCGGGCTATCGCGTCAGCGCCACGTACTCGCCGAACAACCAGAAAGCGCAGGCGTGGCTGGCCGACATGCAGGAGAAGGGTCACGAAGTGCTGGCCGTATGCTGCGACGTATCGAGCTTCGACTCGTGCCAGCGCGCGGTCGCGGAAGTGTACCAGCGCTTCGGTGCCGTGGACGTATTGGTGAACAACGCGGGTATCACGCGGGACATGACGTTCCGCAAGATGGACCGGACGAGCTGGGAGGCTGTCATCAATACCGATCTGAACAGCCTGTTTTACGTGACGAAGCCAATCGCGAGCCGGATGGCCGAGCGCGGTTGGGGGCGCATCATCAACATCTCCTCGATCAACGGCAGCAAGGGCGCGTTTGGTCAGACGAATTACGCGGCCGCGAAGGCGGGTATTCACGGCTTCACCAAATCGCTCGCGCTCGAGTTGGCGCGCACCGGCGTTACGGTCAATACGGTGTCGCCGGGATATATCGCGACGCCGATGACGATGGCGGTGCCGCGCGACGTGCTCGAGCATCGAATCGTTTCGCAAATCCCGATGGGGCGACTCGGCCGACCGGACGAGGTCGCCTCGCTGGTCGCCTACCTCGCATCCGACGAGGCGGCATTCGTAACTGGAGCGAACATCGACATCAACGGAGGTCAATATATGCACTAGACGCGCGACGGAGTGTCTGATTTTGGTTTTTTGCGACGGGCGCAATGCCCGTCAGGTGCAAAGGCGGGGCTCGCATCGGTATCGATCCCCGTCGTGATGGAAACCCGAGTGATCGCGAAGAATTCCGGGGACATCGGAAGGAAGCGTCTTTTTCTGTCGATTTAAAGGAGGGAAGTGATGGCAAGAATCGTCTTGATTACCGGCGGTATGGGCGGGATCGGTGAAGCGATCTGCGTAAAGATGGCCGAAGCCGGATATCGTGTTGCGACGACCTGTTCGCCGGGAAATACGAAATGCGACGACTGGCTGGCACGGATGCACGCGAAAGGTTACGACGTCTTCGCCGTCCGTTGCGACGTAGCGGACTACGATTCGTGCCAAAGAGCCGCAAACGCGCTACAGGAAGCGGTCGGCCCGGTCGACATCCTTGTCAACAACGCCGGCATTACGCGCGACATGACGTTTCGCAAGATGGACAGGACGAGCTGGGACGAGGTGATCAACACCAACCTGAACGGCGTATTCAACGTCACGAGGCCGATGGTTCAGGGGATGCTGGCCCGTGGGTGGGGCCGCATCATCAACATTTCCTCGGTCAACGGGCGCAAAGGTGCGTTCGGTCAGACGAATTACGCGGCCGCGAAGGCGGGAATGCACGGCTTCACGATGTCGCTCGCGCTCGAGCTGGCGCGTAAAGGCGTGACGGTCAATACGATATCGCCCGGCTACATCGCGACTCCGATGACGGCTGCGATGCCGAAGGACGCGCTGGAAAACCACGTGCTGCCGCAGATCCCGATGGGGCGTCTGGGCCGACCCGACGAAGTCGCCGCGCTCGTGCGTTATCTCGCATCCGAAGAGGCGGGCTTCATCACCGGCGCCAACATCCCGATCAACGGCGGTCAGCACATGGATTGAGTGGGTTTGCGAACACAAGACATAGGGCCGCGTCAAGCGGCCCTATGAAGAATGCTGTAGAAATTTTAAGGGCATCTCCGCGTCTTTTTTCTGCGCCATTAATATTTTCAGTCGTTCCGCACAGCACATCTCCTCTTTACCTGCTTCCGCGCGCCGCGTTAGGGTCACCATACGTTTCACGACGCTATTCGCGTGAAACGGTCCGACGAGTTGCGAAACAGCATGACAGCTCAGGAGAGTATTTAAATTTCCACAGGAAAGTATTTAATTCTCTACTACAATAAGGGGTACTGCCGCAGCGCCTGGCGTCAAATAGGTCAGGCGCAAACAAGGCGGGAAGTTTGGCCTCGCAATTTGCGTAACAATTATTTTTGGGGAGTACGCAATGCAATATGGTTCCTTCCTTTACTCCTTTTCATGTTTCGTGCGTTATATCTCATCGGTAACACCGCGGTTTGTGGGCCGATGACCGATGGGGCATCTCTCGTGGGGCATCTTTTTCGCGATTGCAACGGCAGGCGCTTTTTACCTGTACATCCGATGGAAGACGGGGTTTCGGCAGGATGCGATGAGCGCGGACATGGCTTACGGACGTAACAGTGTCGCCTGTGAGGAAGAGGTATCCAGCGCTCCGATGAACGCGATGTCGGCACGGGAGGTGGGCTCCGATGCCGGCGCCGCACGCGTGTCGGTACCGAATCCGCCGCGGCCGCAAACGTTGATGAGTCTCGGTCCGCGCGGCTTTCACCGCCTCGCTTACACCGAGTGGGGCGATTCGAACAACCCTCATATCGTTGTTTGCGTTCACGGCTTCACGCGCAACTCCCACGATTTCGACGTCCTCGCGGCGCATCTCGCCGACCGTTGCCGCGTGGTCAGCGTCGACATGGTTGGACGCGGCGAGAGCGACTGGCTCGAAAACAAGGACGATTACGACTACTCACTTTATCTTTCCGACGCGGCGGCGCTGCTCGCCCGTCTGATGCCGCCGCCCCCACCGGAAGGCGAGAACGCCGAATCCCCCGTCACGCAGGTCGACTGGATCGGTACGTCGATGGGCGGTCTGATCGGCATGATGCTGGCCGCCAAGGTGAACGCGCCGATCCGGCGACTCGTGCTGAACGACGTCGGGCCGATGATCCCGTGGGCGGCGCTAACGCGGCTGCGCAATATTCATCTCAAGCAGGTTACGCGATTCAGATCCTTGGAACAGGTGGAGGCGCACCTGCGCGAGGTCTATGCGACATTTGGCGAGCTCGACGACGACCTCTGGAAATACGTCGTGCGCCATAGCGCTCGTCAGCTGGAAGACGGAAATTACATACTGACGTACGACCCGGCGATCATGTACGGCATGAATCACGCGCGCCGAGGCGGTGTCGAATTCGGTCACAACTTCTTCGCGGGCGTCGATATGTGGCCGATATGGGATCGTGTTCAATGCAACACGCTGGTGCTTCGCGGCGGCGTATCGGATGTGCTGCTCGCGAGCACCGCGCGCGAGATGGAACGGCGCGGACCGAAGGCGGAAATCGTCGAATTCCCCGGCATCGGCCATGCGCCTTGGCTCATGGCGCCCGATCAAGTATCGATCGTGCGCGAATTCCTGTTGGCTCCGAACGATTGACCGAGTTGCGACCGCGGGCGCGGACAGCGCCCGCGGCCAACCGTGCGCGGGTATAGCGGGAGGTCTCGCGACATTTAGGTACACGCTCGGCCCACTTTTTTCCCTCGCCAGAAACAGCGCTCGGCTCAAGCATTCCTCGGACCGGTAGAAGGAGCGCGACGTTCGTCACCTTCGCTTGCGCGCTTTGATCCGCCACCTTCGGCAGCGTGATCGCGATGCCCTTGTGGCAGTCGATGCAAGTTTCGCCGTGGCGACTCGACACTCGGCGGGTCCGCCGAGTAGTCGCATCGCTCGATCAAGTCTTGCTCGGGCGCGATTCCCGGACGGGAGCTGTGGACGGACCGCGTGGCCGCGGCGGCGATTCAGCGACGTCGCGACGCGCGAGCCAGTCGTGGATCGCCGACGGCACGAGCCGCTGCGCCTTCGAGCTGACGTAGATGCCAATGTGTCCGCCCGGGAAGGCGACCTCCGTGTAGTCGGACGTTCCCACATGGTGCCTGAGCGCCATGGACGCTTCGCGCGGCACCAGATGATCTTCCGTGGCGTAGATGTTCAAAACCGGCATCGTTACCGCGCGCAGACTCACTTCGCGCCCGCCGATCTCGAGACCGCCCCGCATCAGTCGGTTTTCCTGATAGAAGTTTTTCATGAATTCGCGGAACGCCTCGCCCGCCTGGTCAGGGCTGTCGAAGATCCATTTCTCCATCCGCAGAAAGTTCTGCACATGCTTGACGTCGTCCAGCTGCTCGACCAGGTCGACGTATTTCTGACCCATTAGCCGGTACGGCTTCAGCATGAGGAACGTCCAGTTCAGCAGGTCTCCCGGGATGTTGCCGAACGCATCGACGGCCGCGTCGACGTCGAGACGGCGCGCCCAATGCGAGAGCATGTCCTTCGGCGATTGGAAGTCGACCGGCGTCACCATCGTGATGAGGTTACGAACCTTTTGTCGATGCAGGGCGGCGTAGCACAAGCTGAAGGTGCCGCCCTGGCAGATGCCGAGAATATCCACCTGCTTCTCGCCGTGCTCGCGGCAAACCGCGTCGACGCAGCGATCGATGAATCCATTGATGTAGTCGTCGAGTGTCAGGTACCGATCGGCGCGGTCGGGGTAGCCCCAATCGATAAGATATACGTCGACTCCCGCTTTCAGCAGATTACGGACCAAAGAGCGATCTTCTTGCAGGTCGGTCATGTATGGACGGTTGACGAGCGCGTAGACGATCAGCAGCGGGACGTGCAGCACGGGACCGCGCTCGGCCGGCGGCACGAAGCGGTAGAGACGCAGCTTGTGCTCGCGGTACACGAGCTCCTTGGGCGTCGCACCTACCGTCACTTCGCCGGTGTCGCGCAATGTGTGCAGCCCGCTGCCGAGCTTGTGCGCGTAATGCGTCACTTCTTTGATCGCTTGATCGGGACGGATGTGAAAGTTCACGGCGCTTCTCCAAACGGCATCAGTGCGTTGAGTTGGCGCGCTGCTCCGGCGCGCTGTTGCTGTGCTGCTTCATGCGCTCGATCTCGGCGCGCAGCGCGTGCATTTCTCGGCGGGTTTCATGGAGTCGCTGCGCGAGCGTGTCCACCTCCCGGCGGGTCGGGACATTTAGCCACTCGAGGATGCGCTCGGTAACGGCGGTGGCCTGACGCCGCAACGCAGCCGCCGCCTTTATCAGATCCGCGTAACGCGCTGCGCCCTCATCGGACATCGCGTAAATTGCGTACGCTTCTTCGCAGGCATCGACCCACGTGTCGTACAGCTTGCGCAACGAATCGACCGCGATCTCTTGCGGCTCCGCGGCGGCCTTGGCGCGCAGTCGTTCGATTGCGCGCAACCCGACGCCGGCGACGCCGGCGTTGTACGCCTGTAGCGCGCCGACGTACTCGATCGTCAGCCGCGCGAGCTTCTGGTACTCCTCCTGCATCTCGCGCAAGTAGCCGATGCCGGGCAACATCGGGAACGGCGCCATCCCAGGCGACGTTGTGCCGCTCGCAGCGGGCGGTGGGGCATCGTGGCGCGGAAGCAATGCCGCGACGGACTGCTGCAAGTTCGCGAACGCGTATTCCCAGAAGGCGAACGCCTGCTGTGTTTGCCAATGCATTTGTACGTTCGCCGACTGAGCGGCGGCGCTGTATGCATGTGCCATGTTATCGAGCCAGCGCTGGACGTCGGTTTGCGGATCTTCCCGGCCGGCGTCAGCGAGTCGTTCGGCCATGGAGAAATACGGCCGACTGAGCGCGATGACGTATTCGAGGAAACCCGAGGACCCGGGCGGAACTGCAACTTTCGCGACCGCGTCGAGCCACGTCCCGGTGTCGCCTGCGTCGGGAGCCGGAATGCCGAAAAGAGCGGCGAAGTAATGCGGCCAAGCGGTAAATCGGCGTGCAGCGTCATCCGAACCGCGTTCTTCCGTTTCCATGCGATCTCCCGATTAAAATCCGTCCGCGCTCGGAATACGATGTCGTCTAACCGATCCGCGAGCAGGCAAAAGGGGTTTGCGGCGCGACGCGAAACCCGTCGCGCCGCGCTCCCGCAGCACGATCCTGATGGTCAACGCCGAATAAAAAGCAGACAGGGACACCCCATGACGGAAACAAGAATCATCAAGAAGTACCCCAACCGCCGGCTCTACGACACCGAGCGCAGCTGCTACGTCACCGTCGACGATGTCCGCGATCTCGTTCTCAAAGGCGTCAACTTCAAGGTCGTGGACGCCGAGACGAACGAGGACATCACGCGAAACATCCTGATTCAGATCATCACCGAGCAGGAGTCCGGAAAAAAGGCCACCTTCACTACGGAAATGCTCGCGCAGCTCATTCGCTTGTCGCACGACGCCGCGCAGCAAACGTTTTCGAGCTATCTCGATCAGAGCATGCGTATGTTTCGCGAGCAGCAACAATTCCTGCAAGACCAGATGCAGGAGGCGTTGAGCGGAAAAACCCTTGCGGAGATGACGCGACGCAACCTCGAGTTGTGGCAACGCATGCAGGAGAGCTTTTTGAAAGCGACCGGCATCGCGCCGCCGAAGCCGAAGTCCGATCGCCGCACCAAGACGCCCAGGGAAACCAAGTAGGTACGCACCGCCCGGGTTGACCCGTCTCGTGCGCTCCATTATGTTGCACTGCACAATTTCTGCGGTGCAGCAAATTCCCTAAGTACCCTGTTCCCAATTCACTAGGAGGTGAATGATGGCGACATATGCAGAAGCACTGAATCGACTTGGCGAAACCGTGCTCGAAACGACCAAGCGCATCGCCGAGATCAACGTGCGCGCGGGCGAGCGGCTGCTCGAGCAGCAGGCGGAAATGACGACCCAGTGGATCAATGCCGCCAACCGTAACGTGGACATTGCCAGCAAAGCGATGGGAATGCACGACGTTTTCGCCGGCCAGACACAGATCGCGCAGGAGTACAGCCAGCAGATGTTGTCGGTGTGGCGGCGCTCCGGTGAGATCGTCAGCGAAGCGAGCCGGCAGATCGCCGAGGCGGTGGAGCAAGCCGCGCGCAGCGCACGCCAGGAGGGCCGGCGCCCGACCGGAGCCCCGGGAGGCGCTTGAAGAGGAAGCCTGCCCCAGCCAGAAACTACTACGCCTGAGGCAGGCGGCCAGCCGGGGGCCGCTCATAGAGCGCCGCCGCCCGCCGAGGCAACGCCGCCACCGCAACCTGCGGCGAAGCCTCCAGAGCCGGCGGCTAGGCCTGCGCAGGCAGAGGAGCCGAAAGCGCCCGAGCCGCCCGAAGCTGGTAAGAAGGGAGGGCCCCGCAAGAAGAAGTAAGCGGGCGAGTAGGAGTGAGTCCACGGCGCCGCGCTTCGCGCGGCGCCGTTTTCTTTTAGGCGCGCGATCGGTGCGGGAGGTCGCTTTCCGGCGCCGGCAACATCGCCAGCAGCGCGCGCAGCGCCTGCTCCACGGTTTTTCCCGACGTATCGAACGAGGCGTGCGCGAGCTCGTAGAGGTGGCGCCGCGCGTCGAGCGTGTGCGTGATGTTCTCCATCGCTTCGCTGCGCAGCTGCGGGCTCGCGATGCGCACGTCATGCTGCGCCATGACGCGCTCGAACATCGATTGCGGCTTCGCCTGCAGCCAGATCGTGTGACACGAGCTCAACAGCAACTCGTACGTGCCCGGTTCGGTCACGATGCCGCCGCCGGTTGCGAGCACGACCTTCGGATGCGCGAGGATGACGCGTTCGAGCGCTCGGCGCTCGAACTGCCGATAGCCGCGCTGCCCGTAGAGGTTGAAAATCTCGCCCACCGCAATACCCGCCTCTTTCTCGATTTCGCGATTGAGCTCGACGAACGGGACCCCGAGGCGTTCCGCCAATCGCGGGCCGAGCGTGGACTTGCCGACGCCGCGGATGCCGACGAGCGCGATGCGCTCGGCTTCCGACGTACCGGCGCGCCCGAATTTGTCGAATAGCAGCCGGCGAATGCGCGCGAGATCGTCCGGACGCTGGCGCCTGAGGAATTCGAGAATGAGCGCAAAGTCGGCGCCGCGATCATCGGGGCTCGCGAGAAAACTTTCGAGCGGCAGATTCAAGGCGGCGGCGAGCTTGTGCAGCAAGCCGAGCGAAACGTTGCCGCTACCGCTTTCGAGGCGGGCGAGGTAGGCGAGCGAGATTCCGGATTGAGCGGCGAGCTGGCGCCGCGTCATGCCGCGCGCGGCGCGCGCCCGGCGCAGGCGCTGCGCGAGCAGGGCATGCAGCTCGGCCTCGTTCGCCGGCGCTTGCGCACTGGCGCTCGCTCTGACTTTGGAGCGCGTTCGCGCCGACGCGTTTCTCGCCATGGGCCGATACCGCGGTCAGGTCGTTGGCTACCGCGGCGCCATCCGCAGTGCTCCATCCAAACGGATGGTCTCGCCGTTCAACATCTCGTTCTCCACGATCTGCTGCGCGAGTGCCGCATATTCCTCGGGACGGCCGAGCCGCGGCGGAAACGGCACACTCTTGCCGAGCGAGTCCTGAATTTCCGGCGGAAGACCGGCCATCATGGGCGTGTTGAAGAGTCCCGGCGCGATCGTCACGACGCGCACGCCGACGCTTGCGAGCTCCCGTGCGATCGGCAGCGTCATCGCCACCACCCCGCCCTTGGATGCCGAATAGGACGCTTGTCCGATCTGCCCGTCGAACGCGGCGATCGAGGCGGTATTCACGATGACGCCGCGCTCCCCCGCGGCATTCGGCGCGTTGTTCGCCATTGCCGCCGCCGCGATGCGAATCATGTTAAAGGTCCCGATCAGGTTGATCTGGATGATGCGTGCGAAGCTTTCGAGCCGATGTACGCCCTTCTTGCCGACGACACGTTCGGCGCCGCCGATCCCCGCGCAATTGACGAGCCCCTGCAGGCCGCCGAAATGCTTTTGCGCGGTGTCGACCGCGCCTTGCGCGTCGACTTCGGCCGACACGTCGGTTTTGCAGAAGACCGCTCCCTTACCGAGCGCCGCCGCCAGCTTCTCCCCGGCCTGCGTGTTGACATCGGCGATCACGACCCGCGCACCGGCCGCGTGGAAACGCCGCACCGTCGCTTCGCCCAATCCGGAGCTGCCGCCCGTGACAATAAAAGTGGACCCGTTCAGTTGCATGATTTTTCTCCGCTTAGACTTTTTCAACTCGTTCGGCCGCGTATCCACGCTCCGAAATCGAACCGTGCGCGTCGCACATCGGCGCTATCCGTCGGGCGTCGAGCTTCTGCGAATTGCCGTCGCGCCGTCAGCCGCGCCCGGCGGCGTTTACGCCGCCGGCGAAATCCTGATCACCGACGGATCGCTCGGCGTGCATTGCAGCATCTCGACCAGCGCACGCCTGCGCGTCAGCACGGCACGCTGGTTGATATAGCCCTTGTCGGTGATTTCGCCCGCGTCGATCGACGGCGGCTCCGCGAGCAGCAGCGCGCGTGAGGCAAACGTCGAGGAGCCGCCGCCCTCGCGCATCAGTGCGGTCATGCCGGCGGCGACGCGGCTGCGCACGTTGGGATGCGCGAGCACCTGCTCCGGCGAGACGCCGGAGCCAAGCTCCGGGCAGAGCTGCCGGCAGGCCGGCACGTTCGGGAAAATCAAGAATCCGATTTCATCGCGGTCGTGCCCGGTGAGGACGATGTCCTGCGCCACCGGCGCGAGCGCCGCGAGCGCCTTCACGCGCAAGTTACCGACGTTGACCCACGTGCCGGTGCTGAGTTTGAAGTCTTCGGAGATGCGCCCGTCGAACAGCAGGCCGCGCTCGGGATGCGCCGGATCGACGAATCGCACCGCGTCGCCCGGGCAATAGAACCCTTCGTCATCGAAGTATTTCGCCGTGAGGTCTTGCCGCTTCCAGTAACCCGGCGTGATGTTCGGACCGCGCGTGCGCACTTCGAGCTTGCCGCCGTTCGGCACGAGCTTCAGATCGCATCCCGGCACCGGTACGCCGATGACGCCGGAGCGTTCGGCTTGAAAATGGCAATCGGTCGCCATCGGTGCGGTTTCGGTCGTGCCCCAGGCGGAGACCATCGCGACGCGCTCGCCGAGGGTCTCGAGCGCGAGGCTCTCGAGCGCTTCCCACAGGTTTTGCGGCAGCGCCGCCGCGGCGTAGAAGACGAGCTGCAAGCGGCTGAAGAAGTTGCGCCGCAGCTTCTCGTCCGCGCGCAGCGCCGTGACCAGCATGTCGTAGCCGCGCGGCACGTTGAAGTAAATCGTCGGCGCGATTTCGCGCAGATTGTTCACCGTCGCGTCGAACATGTTCGGCAGCGGGCGGCCGGCGTCGATGTAGAGCGTGCCGCCGTTGCGCAAGATCAGATTGAAATTGTGATTCGCGCCGAACGTGTGATTCCACGGCAGCCAGTCGACGATCACCGGCGGCGTCTCGACGAGAAAGGGCCAGATCTGCGCTTTCGCCTGCTGATTCGAGCAGAGCATGCGCTGCGTGTTGATCACGCCCTTCGGCTCATCGGTCGAGCCCGACGTGAAGAGGAATTTGGCGATCGACTCCGGCGTGACCGCGGCAAAGGCGCGGTCGACGGCCGCGTCGTCGCTCTCGGCAAGCAGCGCGGCAAACGGCAGCGCGTCGGCGGCCGCGCTGCTCCGGCCGCCGACGACGATGCGCGCGCGGTGCAGATCGCGCACCGCCGCGAGCGCGGGCGCGTAGCGCGCGTGATCGGCAACATAGACGAGCCCGGGCCGCGTGAGCGCGAAGATGCTCTTGAGCTTGCCGAAATCCTTCGACATGAGCGCGTAGGCCGGGGAGATCGGCATGACCGGTATGCCGACGTGCATTGCCGCCAACATGAGCAAGCCGTGCTCGACGCTGTTGTCGGCGAGCACGGCGACGGGATGCTCGACGGACAGATCCTGGCGCAGCAGCCAGGCGGCGATGCGCCGCACGTTGGCGCGCGCCTCGCCGTAGGTGACCCCTTGCCAGCGCCCGTCGGCGCCGCGTTCGAGCAGGAAGGGGCGCTCCGGGTTTCGAAGCGCCCATTGCTCCAGGTATTCACCCATGCAGCGCGCGTGAGGCGCGAGCGGAGTCGGCGAGCGCAGCAGCCAGCTGCCGTCCGGCCGGCGCTGGGCGTCGACGGCCGGCCGCGCGAACAGTCGGCCGGGATCGCGAATCACGGGCGACATACGTCCTCCTGACGTTTCGGTTTAGTGATTACCGATCAGCTTCCAGTTGCCGTTTTCGGAGCGGATCAACACGCGTGCGCGCCCATCGTGCCCGTAGTGGTCCTTGGCGTTGTAGTTGAAGACGCCGTGCGTGCCGACGACTTCATGCGTGTTCTCGATCGCATCGCGCAGCGCCGCGCGAAATTCGGCCGTTCCGGGCTTCGCTTTCTTGATGGCGGCGGGTGCGGCGTGCGTGAGAATCTGGCAGGCGTCGTACATGTGCCCGCCGAACGACGACACCGAACCGGCGCCGTACGCGGTTTCGTATTTCTTGGTGTAATCGAGCGCGACCTTTTTCGACGGGTGCGAATCCGGCAACTGATCGGCGACGACGATCGGTCCGATCGGGAACACCGTGCCGTCGACGGCCTTGCCGCCGACTTGCAGGAACGCTTTGCTCACGGCGCCGTGGCTTTGATAGAACTTGCCCTTGTAGCCGCGCTCGACGAGCGTCGTCTGCGGTAGTGCGGCGGGCGTCCCCGAACCGACCACGAGCACCGCATCCGGGTTGGCCGATAACAGCTTCAGCGCCTGTCCGGTCACACTCGTGTCCGTGCGGTTGTAGCGCTCGATCGGGCCGAGTTGGATGTTGCTGCCTTCGAGCGCGGCGCGCAGCGCCGTGAGAAAGCTTTCGCCGAAACTGTCGGCGTAACCGATGAAGCCGAGCGTTTTGACGCGGTTTGCCTTCATGTGGTCGACCAGCGCCTTTGCCATCAGCGCGCTCGACTGCGGTGTGCGGAAGGACCACTTGTCCTTCGCCGGATCGGTGTACGGGGTCGGCGCGAGCGTGAGCTGCGGCGTCTTGGTTTCCGCAGCGACTTCCATCATGGCGAGTGCGCCGGGCGTGCTGGAGGAGCCGATGAGCAAGTCGGCGTTGTCCTCGGTGACGAACTTACGCGCGTTCTTCGTCACTTGCGCCGGATCGGTGGCGTCGTCGAGCACGAGGTAATTCACTTTCTGGCCGGCGATCGTCGTCGGACAGAGCGACACGGTGTTTTTTTCCGGGATGCCGAGCACCGCCGCCGGGCCGGTCGCCGATATCGAAACGCCGACGTTGATGTCTGCGGCGGCCGGCAAACTGAACGCGGCGGCGACACCGACCACGAGGACGAGATTACGGAGCGATGTGCCCCGCTTTGTTTTCATTCGTATAGTCATAGCTCCTCCTGCAGGAATTGAGTCGGGAGAGGTGGGAAGCGCCGACGCGCGGCGATTCACTATAAGAGACCCGATGGGTCAAGTAAATATCCTATAAAATACGCGCGAGCCCGCGCCCCGTCATGACGCGCGGCGCGGAAACGCATAATATCCGCGCGAGCGGTGGCACGGACGGCCCTCGTGCGGGCGGCCGCGCACAAAACAAATACAGGGGACCCGTGGATCTCACGATCGCCGCCATTCTGATTCAGGATGGCATCACGAACGGTGCAATTTACGCGCTGCTCGCTCTCGCCCTGGTGCTGGTTCATGCGGTGACGCGCGTGATTTTCGTGCCGCAAGGGGAGTTCGTCTCCTTCGGCGCCCTGACGCTCGCGGCGCTGCAGTTTGGTCAGGTGCCGGGTACGGTTTGGCTGCTCGTCGGCGGCGGGCTCGCGGCGGCGGCCCTCGATCTGTACGCGGCGCTGCGCGCGCGGCGCTGGCACGGCGTGCCGCGCTCGGTCGCGTTCTACGTGCTCTATCCGCTGGCCATGCTCTACGCGACGCGCTGGCTCGCGCCGCTTGGACTGCCGCAGTTCGCGCAACTCCTGCTGATGCTCGCGCTCGTGGTGCCGCTCGGCCCGATCGTGTACCGGCTCGCGTATCAGCCGCTCGCGGACGCATCGGTGCTGGTGCTGTTCATCGTTTCGATCGCAGTGCATTTCGCCCTCATCGGGCTCGGGCTGCTGTGCTTTGGCCCGGAAGGCTCGCGCACGCCGCCCTTCGCGGCGCTGCGGTTCGATCTCGGCGCGGTCAGCATCTCCGGGCAAAGCCTGTTCGTGGTCGCCGCGAGCGTGCTGCTTATCGTCGCGCTTTATTTATTTTTCGAGCGTACGTTGTACGGCAAGGCGCTGCGCGCCACCGCGGTCAATCGCGCCGGCGCTCGGCTGGTCGGTATGAGCATCACGCTGTCGGGCCGGCTCACGTTCACGCTCGCGGCGCTGATCGGCGCTGTCTCGGGCGCCCTGATCGCACCGATGACGACGATCTACTACGACTCCGGCTTTCTCGTCGGACTCAAAGGTTTCGTCGCGGCGATCATCGGCGCGCTCGCGAGCTATCCGCTCGCCGCCGTCGGCGCGCTCGTCGTCGGTCTGCTCGAAGCGTTCGCGTCGTTCTGGGCGAGCGCGTACAAGGAAGTGATCGTGTTCACCCTCATCATTCCGGTGCTGCTCTGGCGATCGCTCGTGACCCCGCACGTCGAAGAGGAAGAGGAATAGCGATGCGGCGCGCGCTCCCGGCGGTGTTGGTCGCGCTGCTTGCCGTGATTCCGCTGATTCCGGCGACGCCCGAGTACTGGGTGACGCAGCTCAATTACATCGGCCTGTACAGCATCGTCGCGCTCGGACTCGTCCTGCTGACCGGCGTCGGAGGTCTGATCTCGTTCGGGCAGGCGGCGTTTGTCGGTATCGGCGCGTTTACGACGGCTTATCTGACGACGCGACACGGTGTGTCGCCCTGGCTCACGCTTCCAGTAGGCGCAACGATCACGGCGGCGAGCGCGCTCGTGATCGGTGCCGCGACGTTGCGCCTCTCCGGGCCGTATCTTCCGCTCAGCACGATCGCCTGGGGGATCAGTCTGTTCTTCTTGTTCGGCAACCTCGACTGGCTCGGGCGTCACGACGGGTTGACCGGTATTCCTTCGCTCCATCTGTTCGGCTGGAGCCTGCTGGGCGGTCGGCACTACTACTATCTCATCTGGACGATCGTGCTGCTCTCGGTCTGGGCGACGCTCAATCTCCTCGACTCCCGGCCGGGCCGCGCGATTCGCGCGCTTCGGGGCGGCGTCGCCATGGCGGAGTCGTGCGGTATCGCGCCGCCGCGCTACAAGATGATCATCTTCGTTTACGCCGCGGTGCTCGCGTGCATATCCGGATGGTTGTTCGCGCACATGCAGCGCGCCGTCAATCCATCGCCGTTCGGGTTGGAAGCAGGCATCGAGTACCTGTTCATGGCGGTGATCGGCGGCGCGGGTTACGTCTGGGGCGCGCTCGTCGGCGCCGCGATCCTCACGCTCGTCAAAGATCAGCTGCAAGACATCCTGCCGGCGATTTTCGGAAGGAGCGGGAATTTCGAGATCATCGTCTTCGGCATGCTGATGGTGTGGCTGCTGGCCGTGGCGCGCGAAGGGGTGTGGCCGTATCTGCTGCGCCGATTCCCGCCCGCAAGACCGCGGACCGTTGCGCCCGCGTCGGCGCCGGTGCTCGAGCAGCGGCCGAAGCCGGCTGCCGGCGAAACGATTTTCGCCGTGCGCGCCGTGCGCAAGGAATTCGGCGGGCTCGTGGCCGTCAACGATGTCAGCTTCGAGGTGCGTGCGGGCGAGATCCTCGGTCTGATCGGCCCGAACGGCGCCGGCAAGAGCACGCTGTTCGACGTCGTCAGCGGAATCACTTCGGCAACGCGCGGCGAAGTGTGGTTCTGCGGCGAGCGCATCGAGCGCACGCCCGCGCGCATGATCGCGCGCCGCGGCATCGGCCGCACATTCCAGCACGTACGCTTGCTGCCCGGGATGTCCGTGCTCGAAAACGCCGCCATCGGCGCGTATCCGCGCACGCGCGCCGGCGCCTTGGCGGCGATGTTGCGTCTCGATCGCGCCGAAGAGCGGCGGCTGCTCGCGGAGGCGGCGCGCCAGCTCGAACGCGTCGGTCTCGGCGCGCATCTGTACGAACCCGCAGGCAATCTCGGGCTCGGCCAACAACGTTTGGTCGAGATCGCACGCGCGCTGTGCGCCGATCCGGTGCTGTTGCTGCTCGACGAGCCCGCGGCCGGTTTGCGTTATAAGGAGAAGCGCGCGCTCGCGCAGCGGCTGGAGCAGCTCAAGGCGCAAGGGATGACGATTCTCCTCGTCGAGCACGACATGGACTTCGTAATGGGTCTGGCGGAGCGGCTCGTCGTCATGGATTTCGGGGTCAAGCTCGCTGAAGGTGCGCCTGCCGACGTGCAGAAAAATCCCGCCGTGCTCGAAGCCTATCTCGGAGGCGTCGCCTAGCATGAACGCGCCGATTCTCTCGGTGAGAAGTCTCTCGATCCGATACGGAAAGGTCGAGGCGGTTCACCACGTGAGTCTCGAAGTGAGAGTCGGCCAGATCGTGACCGTGATCGGACCGAACGGCGCGGGCAAGTCGACGCTGCTCGGGGGCATCATGGGGGCGCTGCCGTTCTACAGCAGCGCGAGCGGGGAGATCGTGTACGGCGGCGACGCCGTCGCGCGGCGCCCGGTGGAAGAACGCGTGGCCGCGGGCATGTGTCTCGTGCCGGAAAAGCGCGAGCTGTTCACGACGATGAGCGTGGAGGACAACCTGCTGCTCGGCGGTTTTCGCCGTTACTTGGCGGGCGACAAGGGTTTCCGCACGGAGCTCGATCGTGTTTACGGGATTTTTCCGCGCCTGCGCGAGCGCCGTCGTCAGGCCGCCGGGACGCTTTCGGGCGGCGAACGGCAGATGCTCGCGCTCGGACGCGCGTTGATGGCGCGCCCGCGGCTGCTCCTGCTCGACGAGCCGAGTCTCGGCCTCGCGCCCCTCGTCGTCCAGGAAATTTTCCGCGTCATCGTGCGTTTGCGCGCCGACGGCATCGCGATTCTTCTGGTTGAGCAGAATGCGCGCGCGGCGCTCGAGGTGGCGGACTACGGATACGTGCTGGAAACCGGCGACATGGTCCTGCAAGGCGGCGCCGGCGAACTGGCGGAGAATCCGCGCGTCGTGGAAAGTTATCTGGGTTTGGCGCGCGGTCAACCGGCGGGAAGCGCCTGACGGCGCCGCCCGCCGGATCGTCTTTTTATTTCCTTCCCGATCAGTGCATGCCGCCGTGCGGCCCGCTCGGCGGTTGGACCATTTGATAAAGCGTCTTACGCTGCTCGGGCGTCAGTGCCTGTTCGAGTTTCGTCGTCGCGTCGGCGAGTTGGTTGAGCTTGTCCGCGTTCTCGGCCGCCTGCTGCGCGCGGAACCGGACCACTCCCGCGGCGTCTCCGACGGCAGCGGGAGGCGTCAGTTTGCTTCCCGCGAGATTCAGAACGGTTTGCGCATACGCGCCCCACGCCGTCTCCTGCGACCCGCTGATTCCCAGCTCGTCTTTCATTAACGCGAGGCGCTTTTCGGTTTGCTTGCGCAGACGCTCGAGCTGTGCAGCCGGGTCGTTCGCGGGTTTGTTATCGGTCGGTTTTTTCGCGGTGCTTTCAGCGGTGGGCGGCTTCTTGTCGGCCGTCGAATCGGCGGCTTGAGCCGAGAGCATCCAGGCGCCGGCGACGATCGCCGCGACTAATCCTCGAAACAGAAGTGTGTGACGTTCTACCATCGTTGCTCCCTATCGTTGATTGTTGGTTCGACCGGGTGAATGCAAGCAATCGCTCGCTCCACCGTCGCTGTGCTTTCCTTAACGAAGGAACGGTCAATTGTACATAAATCAGCGGTGCGCAGCCGCCAAGGCGCGCGCCGAATGTCCGCGGCGAACCGACGCTCCGCGCCGGAAAGGGACCGGCTGCCGGAGACCGGCAGCCGGTTGTTCGCGATATCTCAACTAATTAGCAGGGATCCTATTGACCACCCCGATGCGGCATCGGCCCGTGATGGGAGCGCATTCCTTCCCGGCCGCCCATGAAGCCGGAGTGGCGTACCGTGTCGTCGAGCACTTTGCGCTGCTCGGGGGTCAAAGTCTGTTCCAGCGTGCTCGTCGCGTCGGCGAGCTGCGTGAGCTTCTGCGCGTGCTCACTCGCGCGCTGAGCGCGAAAGCGCAGGAGCGTCGCGGCGTCGGCATCCGCCGGCGGTGTTTGCGGATTCGCGGGAATCAGGTTCTGAACCGTTTTCACATAGGTGTCCCAGGCGGGTTGCTGCGCCGGCGTGATCTCCAGGCGCTTGGCGAACTCATCAAGCCGGGCCTGAACGCGCTCTTGCATATGAGCCTGGCGCGAGGCGGCATCCTGCGATGGCGTTGTGTTACCCGTGTTGGTCTGGCTCCAAGTTGGCGAGACGGCCAGTAGCGAAGCAGTGACGGCAAGCGCGGCAGCGCTGCGGACAAAGACAGTGCGGTAAGCGTTCACGGTGGTCTCCTGGTGATTTCAGCAACGACACGGTGAATAACGCGTTGCCTGCAGCGCGGTTTACACGGCCATGGCCGCCGCGGTGCGATTTCCGACAACCTCGCGGCGGCGCAAAAATTGGTTAATATTGTTTACTATTCTGTGCATAGTAAAATGCGCCGGTCTTCCGAGGGGTTCGATGGCGACAACAAAAGATACCGCGATGAGCCAGCTGCTCCTCGACATCATCGCGCCCATTGTGACCGCTATCCGCGCATACATGCGAGACGTGCCCGGTTCGCGTCTCACCGTGCCGCAGTTCCGAGTTCTCGGTTATGTTTCACTCAACCCCTGCACCAAGAAACAACTGGCGGACTGGCAGGGCGTGAGTCTGCCCGCGATGTCGCGTATGGTGGACCATCTGGTGCGGCGACGCTTGCTCGTGTCCCGGCGCGATACCGCGGACCGGCGGCAGGTACTGGTCGGGTTGAGCGCGAAAGGCCGGGCCGAGTTCGAGCGGTTGCGTGCGCGGTTGCGCATCAAGCTCGCGGAGCGGATCGCGCCGCTCGCCGAAGGCGACAAGCGGGCGCTCGCGACCGGTCTCCTTATACTGAAGGAACTGTTCAGCGATGCGTAATGCGTTGCGAGGCATTGTGACGGCGGCGATCGTGCTGGCGTTCGCGGCGGTACCGGCGTCGGCCGCCGACGCGCTCACGCTCGACGATTATTTCGCTGCCGCGCTCAAACGCAGCGAAGTCGTTGCGACACAGGTCGAGCTGATTCGTCAGGCGGAGGAACGCTATCAGCAGGCGCGCGCCACCATATTCCCCGCCGTGAACGGCATCGTCGGCTACACGCAACAAGAGGCGACACCGGCCGGGTCGTTGCCGACTTCCTCCATCGCCAACCGGCAATCGCAGGTCAGGCTCAACGTGACGCAGCCGTTGTTTCGCGGATTTCGCGAGTTCGCCGGATTGCGTCAGACACAGGCGCTGATCGGCGCGCAGTCGCAGGACTATTTCAACGCCCAGATACAGCTCTTCCGGGACGTGGCGCAGAACTTCTACACGATTCTCTCGACCGAGCAAGACCTGCGCAATCTCGAAGAGGAGATCGTTCAGAACCAGAAGCGTGAAGCCGAGCTGAACAGCCGGGTTCGCATCGGCCGCTCGCGTACCAGCGAAGTGCTGACGGTGCAGAGCACGATCAGCACGCTGCGCGCGCAGGTCGAACAGCTGCAAGCGCAATTGCGCGCGGCGCGCGAGGCCTTCGCGTTCCTGAGCGGGCTCGATGCGGGCACACCGTTGAACGATGTGGAAACGTTGCCGGCGGAAGTCGAACCGCTGTCCGATTATCTCGGCAACATCGACGAGCGTCCCGACCTCCGCGCGAGCCAGCAGCGGCTCGCGGCCGCCGACGAGAACGTCGCGATCGCGCGCGGCGCGCGGCTGCCCTCCGTCGATCTGACGGGCAACTACTATCTCGCGCGCTCGGGCGGTCTGATCGGCGACGTATCCTGGGACGTGCAACTCGCCCTGACCGTACCGCTCTACGCGGGCGGCGGGCTGGAGTCGCGCGTACGCGAATCGCTGTCGCAGCGCACGCAGGCCGAGCTCGCGCTGAATCAGCTGCGACGGCAGGCGGAGCAGCAGATCCGCTCGGCCTACGACAACACCGTCTACGATCGGGCGCAGCTCGCCGCGCTCGAGCGCGCGACCGACACCGCGCGCCGAAACTACGAAGTGCAGTCGCGCGAATATCGGCTGGGGCTCGTCACCAACCTCGACGTGCTGCAGGCGCTCACCACGTACCTCGAGAACCAGCGCGCCCTCGACCGCGCGCGTTTTACCGCCAAGCTAAACTATTTGACATTGCAGGCGGCGTCCGTGCGCCGGCCTGTGCTGCAAGGTGACGCCCGATGAACCTTCCCGAGATCGCGATACGCCGGCCGGTGTTCGCGTGGATGCTGATGGTCGGCCTCATTCTATTCGGGCTTATCGGGGCGTCGCGCATGGGCATCAGCCAGTTGCCCGATGTCGATTTCCCCGTCGTCGCGATCAACGTGACGTATCAAGGCGCCGCGCCCGAGATCGTCGAGACGAACGTCATCGACATCATCGAAGACACGGTGATGACGGTTGAGGGCGTGCGCAACGTGTCGGCGGTCGCGACCTATGGCAACGCCAGCATTACCGTCGAGTTCGAGCTGAATCGCGACATCGCGCAGGCGCTGCAGGACGTGCAAAACAAGGTCGCGGCGGTGCAGCGTCTGTTGCCGAAAGACATCGACCCGCCGGTCATCAGCAAGACCAACCCCGAAGATCAGCCGATCATGTGGCTCGCGCTGTCGAGCGACCGCCACGCGCCGCGCGAGCTGATGCGCTACGTGAAAGACGTGCTGAAGGACCGCTTCTCGTCCGTCGAAGGCGTGGGTGAGATTCTGCTCGGCGGCTACGTAGAGCCGAATCTGCGCGTGTGGGCATCCGGGCGCGCGTTGAACAAGTACGAGCTTGCCGTCACCGACGTGCTGAACGCGATTCAGAACGAGCACTCGGAGTTGCCGGCCGGGCAAATCTCCTCGGGCCGAAAGGAATACGACGTACGTACGCTCGGGGAAGCGAAGACGGCCGAAGAGTTCGGCAACATTGTCATCAACCAGCGCGGCGGACAGCCGGTCTACACCCGCATCTCGCTCAAGCAGGTCGCGAACATCGAGGAAGGGCTGAACGACGTGCGCCGGCTGTCGCGTCTCAACGGCGAGCCGGCCGTCGGCCTCGGCATCCGTAAGCAGCGCGGTTCCAATGCCGTTGCGGTCGCGCACGGCGTCAAGGCGCGCCTCGCCGAGGTGAACAAGCAGCTGCCCGCGGGCATGAGGCTCGTCGTCAATTTCGACACGACCAAGTTCATCGAGGATTCCGTCGGCGAATTCAAATTCACGCTGGTGCTGTCCGCGCTCGTGACGGCACTCATCTGCTGGCTGTTTCTCGTGAGCTGGACCGCGACGCTGAACGTGATTCTGGCGATTCCGACGTCGATCATCGGCGCGTTCATTGTGCTTTATTTTTTCGGGTTCACGCTCAATACGTTCACGCTGCTGGGCTTGAGCCTCGCGATCGGCATCGTCGTCGACGACGCGATCATGGTGCTCGAGAACATCGTGCGGCACCGGGAGATGGGCGAGAACCGCGTGGAAGCGGCGCTGAAGGGCGCGCGTCAGATCACTTTCGCCGCGCTTGCGGCGACGCTGGCCGTGGTCGCGATCTTTTTGCCGGTCGCGTTCATGCGCGGCGTCATCGGCAAGTTCTTCTTCCAGTTCGGCATCACCATGACGGTGGCGGTGCTGCTGTCGCTGCTCGAAGCGCTGACGCTTACCCCGATGCGCTCCTCGACGTTCGTACAGGCGGGCGATCGCACGACGCGCGTCGGCCGTGCCGCGGACTACGTGTTCAACGGCGTCGCCGCGCTCTATCGCCGCATGCTGGAAGTGGCGCTGCGCCATCGCTGGAAAGTGATTCTCGGCTCATTGATCTTCTTCGCGGCGTCCTTCTACACGATCACGTACCTGAACAAGGAGTTCATGCCGCCGCAGGATCAGGGAACGCTGTTGGTGCGGATGCAGACGCCCGAAGACTCGTCGCTCGACTACACCGATTCGAAATTCCGTGCGGCGGAGGAATTTTTCAAATCGCGGCCCGAGGTGGATCGTTACTTCTCCGCGGTCGGCGGTTTCTCGGGAACCGGTCAAGTGAATACCGGCATACTCTTCGTGTCGCTCAAGCCGCGCGGGCAGCGCGGCATCGATCCCCAGGCCGGCCACGAGTTGAGCCAGCAGGAGCTGATGAACGTGACGCGCGACACGCTGCGGAAAATACCGGATCTGAAAGCAACCGTGCAGGACCTGTCGCTGCGCGGTTTCGCCGCGTCGATCGGCTTTCCGATCGAATTCGTGGTGCAGGGGCCGAGCTGGGACAGGCTCGCGGAGTATTCCCAGACGATCATCCAGAAGATGAACGAAACGGGATTGATGACGGACATCAACAGCGATTATCGCGAGGGCAAACCCGAGATCCAAATCATTCCGGACCGGACCAAAGCCGCTGCGCGCGGCGTGAGCGTGACCGCCATTTCGCAGACCGTGAATGCGACCGTCGGCGGCGTCGTCGTCGGGCAGTATTCGACGGGCGGGCATCGCTACGACGTGCGCGTGCGCCTGCAGGAGCAGGAGCGGGACCGCGCCGAGCAGATCAAGCGTCTCTTCGTGCGTAACAACCGCGGCGAGCTGATTCCGCTTTCCGAAGTCGTGCAGTTGACCGAGCACCCGAGCCTGTCGCAGATCAGCCGCTACAATCGGGAACGCGCGATCAAGATCTGGGCGAACGTGAAGACGGGCCAGTCGCAGGAGAAAGCGCTCGCGGCCGCACAGGACGTAGCGCGCTCGGTGCTGCCGCAGGGCTACCACATTCAGTTCGTCGGCGGTTCGCAATCGTTCAAGGAGTCGTTCAGCGATCTGGGGTTCGCGTTGATTTTGGGTTTGTTCGTTTCCTACATGGTGCTCGCATCGCAGTTCAACAGCTTCGTCCACCCGGTGACGGTGCTGATGGCACTGCCATTCAGCGTGTCGGGCGCCTTTCTCGCGCTGCTCGTCTCAAACCAGTCGCTCAACATCTACAGCTTCATCGGTCTGATTCTGCTGATGGGCATCGTGAAGAAGAACTCGATCCTGCTCGTCGATTTCACCAATCAGGTTCGCGACCGCGGCATCGCGCTGCGGCCGGCGCTGCTCGAAGCATGCCCGATACGGCTGCGGCCGATCCTCATGACGTCGGTCGCGACCATCGCCGCCGCGCTGCCGCTTGCGTTCGCCTTCGGTCCCGGCGCCGAATCGCGCGTACCGATGGCGATCGCGGTGATCGGGGGCGTGCTGGTGTCGACGCTCTTGACGCTGTTCGTCGTTCCGTGCGTTTATGAGTTGTTCGCCAAGCTGGAACGAGGCCGCGGCGACGCGATCCTGCGGCAAAAGGAGATTGCCGAGGCGACCAAAGAAATGGTGTAGGCGGCACAGCCCGCCGGCATTTCCACCGACCGATAACAACCGTGCATCGTACAGGTCTGTCCGCATGATCCGTCATCGCGCCGATGTGTGCCGTATCACCGTAGCCGCCATCCTCTGGCCGACGGCGGCCGCCGCCGAGGTCCCGGGCATTTCGGTTCTCGGAGTCCCGATCGATTTCATTTTGTTCGCGCTCACGCTGATCGGCGTCGCACTCTTTCATCGACACACCCTCTACGTGGCGTTGACCGGTCTCGCCGTGATCGCGCTTTACAAGATCGGCTTCGCCGGCTTCAAGGAAGGCCCGGGGCTCGCCGGTCTCGGCGCGCACATGGCGCATGAAGCGGTGATGTTGACCAATCTGCTGTTGCTGCTGCTCGGGTTTGCGCTGCTGTCGCATCATTTCGAGGAAAGCCGCGCGCCGCTGGCGTTGCCGCGCTTTCTGCCGCGCGGATGGCTCGGCAGCTTCGTGCTGCTCGCGATGATCTTCGTGCTGTCGTCGTTCCTCGACAATATCGCCGCGGCCCTGATCGGTGCGGCCATCGCCGCGAGCGTGTACCGGCGCAAAGTGCACATCGGGTTTCTTGCCGCCATCGTGGCGGCGTCGAACGCCGGCGGCGCCGGCAGCGTCGTCGGCGACACCACCACGACGATGATGTGGATCGCCGGCGTGAGCCCGACGATGGTGTTCGAGGCTTATGTCGCTTCCGTGGTCGCGCTGATTGTCTTCGGCATTCCCGCAGCGCTGCAGCAGGAACGCGTCGCGCCGATCCAGAGCGACAGCGACGGGCGCGAGCCGATCGACTGGGCGCGGGTGGGTATCGTCGCATTCATTCTGGTCGCCGCTATCGTCACCAACGTGGTGGTGAACAGCCGCTTTCCCGAGATATCGGATGCGTTTCCGTTCATCGGCGCGGCGGTCTGGGGGGCGCTGCTCATCTCCGCGCGGCTGCGGATGCCGCACTGGCGATTGCTGCCCGAGGCGTTCAAGGGAAGCATTTTTTTGCTGGCGCTCGTGACGAGCGCGTCGATGATGCCGGTCGAAGAGCTGCCTGCTGCCTCGTGGCAGACCGCGCTCGGCCTCGGTTTCGTTTCCGCGGTGTTCGACAACATTCCGCTCACCGCGCTGGCACTCAAACAGGGCGGTTACGACTGGGGGTTTCTCGCGTTCGCGGTCGGTTTCGGCGGCTCGATGATCTGGTTCGGCTCGAGCGCGGGCGTGGCGCTGTCGAATGTCTTCGGCGAGGCGAAGTCGGTCGCCGCTTGGGTCAGGAACGGCTGGCACGTGCCGGTTGCCTACGTCATCGCGTTTTTCGTGATGCTGTTCGTGTTGGAATGGCATGCCGACACGCATCCGGGACGCGCAACCGGCGAAGCTACCGGGCATTCAACGGTGCGGCCCGATAAGTAGCTCGCGCGCGTCCCAACCTCGGTCAGCTTCCGCGGCGCGGGCGGTTCTTGTCGAGAATCGCGATCAGGATGAGGCTATAGGCGATAAGGCGCACGATGTAGTAGCTAGGCCGGTCTTCCGGTAGACCGCCGGTTAGTCCGAGCGCGACGCGGTTCACGCCTTCGAGTGCGAACGACAGCGCGAAGAACAGGAACAATCGGTCGCGCGAGTTTCGCCAGAATCGGAAGAAAAACAGCGCGACGATCAGTGATGCCATGGCGGACGCGCCTAGCAGCATTTCATTCACGGCTAATTCTCCTTCTGCCATATCAGGCCGAATACCAACAACAGCGGCGCGATCAGGGCGCTCAGCAGCCGGATTAGGGACAGGTCGATCGAAGGGAAAAAGACCTTGTCGAGGATCAGGAACACGTTGTTCACGAACAGACCGATGAAGCACAGCCCGCTCCAGAAGAGCAGCTTGTAGCGCGTGCGGTTGTAACTGCGCAGCAGCAGCCAAGCACACAGGAACGAAGTCAAGGCGCACAACGTGTAAATGGTTTCCGCCATATTATTTGTCGTCCCGAAATTTGAACGCGTCGGCGAACCGCTGCGCTGTCTTGCTCGTCTCGGAATGGATCAGGTTGGCCACTTCAACGAGATGATGGCTGTAAACTTTTGCAATTCGATCGATCATCTGCCGCAGCTCCTCGGTCTGGGGTCGATAGCAGTACGAGGGAATCGTTTCGTCGGCGGTCGGCGAGGACGCCCGTGCCCGAAAGGTCGGCCAGCAATGAGGCGGCCACTTTTTCGCTTACATACAACCGCTGCGCGACGCGTTTCGCATCCCAAGGTCGGGCTGGGTCGTTGCGGAGCAGGAGCATCGCCTCCAGATACGGCACGGAGGGGATGCTCATCAGAATAAATCGCCGCACGTCTTCGGGGATCGGTTCCCGACTCATCTCGTCGTCAAGGATGTTTGCCGTCGCGCGGTCAGCGCTTGCGCATATCGTTTGAGTGTGGGAAGCGGTTCGATAATACCGTTCCTGCTCCGGCGCGCCAACCTACACAGCGAACGGATTCCGACGCGGCTTGTAACGTCGACGAGCGAGGTCGTCGCGACGCTCAAGGCGCTTGCACCGCGCTTCGAGGCGCTGAGGTCCCAGACGGCGGCGGGACAGATCGCCGCGGATGTCGTCGCCGGCGCGAACGATACGGCTTGGCTGCGCGAGCGCTATCGGGAAACGCCGCAAGCGGTCGCGGGATGAAGGACGATAAGATATCGTGAGCGGTCCCAAGGTGCGACCGGGTGATTCCCAGTCTCGGTATGGCCGCCGTTGTCGAGCGACGTCGGACGTTGTCAATCCTGTCCTATTTGCTGATCGGAGCAGCTGCTGGGCGGCGCAACATGAGCGAACGACTTTTCGCGGCATTGTGGCCGGACGATACCGTGCGCGCTGCGCTTGCGGACGCCGCCGGACGCCTCGCGCTCTCCGGGCGAGCCGTCGCGCCGCGTAACCTGCACGCGACGCTCGTCTTCCTCGGCAACGTCGACGCCGAGCGCCGCCGGTGCATCGAGCAGGCGATCGATGGCGTGAACGCCGGCCCGTTCCAATGCGTTCTGACACACGCCGAATGGCAGCGGCGCTCGCGCATCGTCTGGCTCGCAGCGGAAGAAGTACCACCCGCGCTGGGTGCGCTCGTCGCGTCGCTCCAATCCGCGCTCCAAGCGTGCGGGCACGCGCCCGAACGTCGGCTGTACCGCCTGCACGTCACGCTGGCGCGCGACGTCGCGCGCGCAGCGCGCCGGCAACCGATCGCGCCGATCGCGTGGTCGGTGCGCGATCTGTGCTTGGTGTCGTCGCGTCTCGGTGCCGGCGGATCGGAATACGAGGTCGTGCGGCGCTGGCTGCTCGGGTAAGCGGCTGAAGAGATACTTACAATATTTTTCACCGCAGAGGACGCGGAGGAACGCAGAGGTTTTTAGTTGTTCCTACTGATTTCCTCTGCGTCCTCTGTGTCCTCCGCGGTAAATAATCATATTAGTAATGAGACCCTCCCCTTTATTTTTTTGCGAATACGAGGTTGTGGGGCGTTGGCCGCTCGCGTGAGCGGCTTAAGAAACTTACTGAAATATTATTTTTCACCGCAAAGGACGCGGAGGAACGCAGAGGTTTTTAGTTGTCCCTATTGATTTCCTCTGCGCCCTCTGTGTCCTCCGCGGTTAGAAAGAATAACGATTATTTCTTATCGAGCGGGAGATAGTCCGAGGGATCGATGCCGAAGCTTCCCGCCGGCAGCACGGTGCGGATGGAGAGCGTGGAATCGCCGCGGCGTTCTTCGTCGTAGAGATCGATCGTTTTCGGCGATGGATACGGACGCTGGTCGGGGTCGAGCACGAGCGCGACGCGTGGGCGCAGGCGGCGCTGCCGATTCGCCGCGATGACGACGCCGATGCTTCCCGTATTCATTTGCACGACGCTGCCGATCGGATAGATGCCGATGCATTGAATGAATTGCTCCACGAGCTTTTCGTGGAAGTCCTTGCGCCGCCACTCGTAGAGCTTGCGCAGCGCGTCGTGCGGGGACATGCTCTTTTTGTACGCACTGTCGCTCGTGATGTCGTCGTAGGTGTCGACGATCGCGCCGATCTGTCCGAACAGACTGATCTCTTCGCCTTTCAGTCCCTCGGCATATCCGCTGCCGTCGAAGCGCTCGTGATGCCAGCGCGCGACCTCCATCGATTCGGGCGGGATACCGGGCGTCTGCTCCAGGATCTCCACGCCGCGCGGGACGTGGCTCTTCATCAGCTCGAGCTCGCCGTCGGTCAACGGTCCGGTTTTGCGCAGCAGTTCTGCCGGAACGCGTGTCTTGCCGACATCGTGCAGCAAAACGCCGAGGCCGAGGTGGTTGAGCGTTTCCTCCGGCAGCTCCAGATGCCGTCCGAACGCGAGCGCGAGCACGCAGGTGCGCAGACTGTGCTGCGACTCGTATTCGTCTTTCTGCTTCAACCGTGTGAACCAAATCGCGGCGTCCGGATTGCGCAGGATGCTTTGCACCATCGCCGCCACGAGTTCCTTCGCCGCATCGGCATCGAGGCTCCGCCCGAGCCGAAGGTCATGCAGCAGGTTTTGCACGAAGCCGTCGGTCGCGGCGACGAGCTCGCGGGCGGCGGGCAGCTCCGCTTCGAGCGCGGTCTGATCGGGGTAGCGCGGCGTCCCCGCTTGCGGCGTTTCGAACTGATCGAGAATTTCGAAGCCGATTCGCTTCGCGGCGAATTCTTCCGGGTCCGGGGTCCCGAAGGTCGACGGGTGCCGCGGGCGGAGCGCGCCGTCGCGGTACTCGACCTCGGTTTCGATATAGACGTACTTGCAAAGACGACGCAGCTCCGCCAGCTCGTCGTCGGTGCGGATTTCAAAGCCCTGGAACAGGAACCTGCTTTCGATCCATGGCCGATCGAGCTCGCTTACGTACATCCCCAGCCGCAGGTGCTGTACGCCGATCTTCTTTTTCACTGGCTCAACAACGGTGCAAGACGCATGCCTGAGAAATCCTCACCATCTGAACTGCCGCGCACGTCAAATGCCAACGCCGGCGTTGTCGCCGACGCCGCGCAGGCGCGGTGTGTACGGTCGTCCGACGCGTACGAACTTCCGGTCCCGCAGATAGGTGGAGACGATGTCCCAGATCGGCGGCGCCGGCTCGGCGTGCGGCTGAACGGACGCCCAATGCGCGACTTTGTAGCGCTTGCCGGCGACGAGCGGTCGGCCGCGCACGGCGAGGTCGGATATCCGCCGGCCGTGCGGCTGCGTTGGGTCGATCGTGTACGTCAGCCCGCCGACGCGTACCATGTCGCCGCCGAGTTGATAGTAGGGATCGGGGTTATAAAGATTGTCGGCGATGTCTTCGAGAATTGCGGCGAGCTGCTCGCCCGTAAGCTCGTCGACCACGCAATCGGCGTACGTGACGGCGGTTTGATCCATCACACGTTCGAACGTGATCGCATCGCCCGGCAGGAGCGTCGTGCCCCAACGGAAACCCGGTGAAAGCGCGATCTCGGCGCCAAGTACTTCGAGCATCGCGTCGACGATCAGCTGATCGAACGTGCCGCTGAAGTTGCCGCGGCGATAAAGCAGCGTTTCCGTCACCGCGAGCCGCTTTTCGAGTCGTTCGCGATACGGCGCGCGGACCTTGTCGATGTGCGCCGCCATGTCGGCATCGGCCGGCAGCGGATCGGCGAACACCGGCAGCAGCCGGTACCGGAAGTCGGCGACACGTCGCGCGCGCACGTCGAGATCGAGCAGCGACAGAAATTTTCCGTGTGAACCCGAATTGGTGACGAGCGTCTTGCCGCCGCCGTTCGGCACCAAGACCGGCGCCGGCACGGCGTCGTGCGTGTGCCCGCCGAGGATGACGTCGATACCGCGTACGCGGCTCGCGACCTTCAGGTCGATGTCCATGCCGTTATGTGAAAGCAGCACCACGACGTGCGCGCCCTTGCCGCGCGCCGCGTCAACGGTTTCCTGCAAACGTTCTTCTTCAATGCCGAACGTCCAGTCCGGTATCAAATAGCGCGGATTGGCGATCGGCGTGTACGGGTATGCCTGTCCGATGACCGCGACCGGTACGCCGTTCACCTCGCGCAGCGCATACGGCGTGAACACCCGTTCGTCCCAGGTCGCATCGTTCACGTTTTGCGCGAGGAACTCGATGCGCCCCTGGTAGTCGCGCGCGATGACTTCCTGCACGCGCGGCGCGCCGTAAGTGAATTCCCAGTGCCCCGTCGTCATCTCGACGCCGAGCAGCTTTTGCGCGTCGATCATGTCCTGTCCGCGTGTCCAGAGCGCCGTCGCCGATCCCTGCCAGCTGTCGCCGCCGTCGAGGAGCAGCGTGCGTCCCGGGCGAGAAGCGCGCAGGCGTTTGACGAGCGTCGCGAGATGCGCGAAGCCGCCGACCTTGCCGTAGCGTCGCGCCGCCTCTTCGAAGTCGAGATGCGTCAACGCGTACGCCTCGGGCGTGCCGCGCGGGATGCCGTAGTACTGGAGCAGCGCATCGCCGACCCGATGCGGCGGCCGGCCGCTCGCCTCACCGACGCCGATATTCACCGCCGGCTCGCGGAAGTAGATCGGCAGGAGCTGCGCATGGCAGTCGGTGATATGAAGCAACGTGACATTGCCGAACGGCTCGATGTCGTACAGATCGTGCCCCGAAGACCGCGTCGTGCGCCCGTGCTGGCACCCGCCGAGTCCGGCGCCGGCGGCGGCGAGCGCGATCAACTGGAGGAATTCGCGGCGCGAGAGGTTCATAGGGGTGCGTTGGGCGCTATCGGTAAGTCTATGCCGGGTGCTGCCAGGGCGCCGGCCGTGATTTAGTCAGTAAAAAGAGTGGTTTGCGTCCGCGCCCGGAAAACCCGGGGAAGAAGGGTGGCAGGACGATCAACGGCGCAGGTCAAACGGCAGGGGCGGGTGCTCAATTAATTTCGAACGGACGGCGCCATGAGCGGCAGCCCGCTGCTGAGATACGTCTCGTAGAGCTGCAGGTTGTTATAAATGCGGCTGCCGATCGGAGCCGATTTGGCGCGCACCTGCGAGTTGCAGGTAGCGTAGCGGTAGTGAACGGTTTCGAGGTGCCCCCATACCGTGCGGTACGCAGGCCAGCCGACCGGATGGCCGAGCGCCGCAGACAGCGGTTGGTTGCCGCCAAGATTCTTGCCGGCGAGATCCATGTGGCAGTTGGCGCACGAGAAGTTGAGCTGCCCGCGCCGCGACCACCAGAAGCGCTTGCCTTCCTCGTACGCTTCGACCGCACCCGGGTCGGAAAGGTCGATCTCGATGCGCTGGCCCTTGGACATCTCGTAGAACGCTGCGGTCAGATTCGCCAGCTGCTCGCGGGCTTTGGTGTCCGCGTTCAGGTCGGCCGTCGTGAACCGCCGCGTCTCGCCGTTGCGTTTTACGCAATCGATCAGGTCCATCTCGACGGTACGAACCTGGCGCGACGCCTCGTGCCAGTAGGGATAATGCTGCGCAATGTTCTTGCCGTCATTGATGAAGCAGCTCGCATACGTCTTGCCGTTCTTGAACGGCGTTTCCCACTCCCGGCGTCCTTCATCGAGGCCGAGCTCGTACGGCGGAAAGTCGCTCAGGCTCTCCCATTGCATCCGGTAATCGTCCATCGCCGGCAGCGCGTAGATGCCGTTCGCGAAGTCGTCGAAGCGGACGCTCGGGAATTTCTTTTTGAAGAACTGCCGAAACTGCTTGAGATCGGTCGCCGGGTCGGCATGCGCGCACGTGCCGGCGAGCGCGAATCCGAGCGCCGCGAGCAGTGCCGGCGCGCCGAGCCAAGCCGAGAGTCGGCGTCGTGTAGTCATGCGCCGACGACGATTTCTTTTTCGCCGGTTTCGCCCTTGTTGTCGCTCCAGCTGACCTTCACCCGGTCGCCGGGCTTCGCGGTGCGCAACTTGATCTTCACGAGCGGGTCCTTGGAGACGCCGGTGCCGAGGTCGGCGACCGCCACGTCTTTGCCGTTCAGGCTAAAGACGAGCTTTTGGATGAAATGCGCGGGAATCTTCTCTTTGGTTTTTGGATCGACGCGCTGGCCCGTTTCCATGGGATGATCGACGAGAACGACGACTTCGGTTTCGCCGTTCGTGGTTTTGGTGCGCATCTTCATCGCCATAATCGAATCCTCCTCGACGCTCAGCCGCCGCAGCCGCCGACGGTGACTTTGATGTTCTGCTTGACGCCGTAGAGCTTGCCGCCCGCGCGCACGACGAAGTGCACGTCCGAGGTCGATGCCATCTTGATGTTGGTGCCGAAGAAAGGAACGGCGTCCGGGGTTAGGTTGACGTGCGCCACGAGCGGCACCGGGTTCTTATCGACTATGATGCTGATGGCCTGCGCGTCCGGCAGCGTCGTGGAAACGGCGACCGGGACGACGGCGCCATTCTCCGCCTGCAGCGGCGCGCGGATCTTCACTTCGCTCGACGTGGCGACGGCGTTCGTGCCGTACAGGTTCTTCAGCGCCTCGTCGACCGTTTTTGCCGAGTACGCGTCGCGCGGCCATTCTGCGGCGAATGCGCGCAACGGGCCGACCAGCACGGCGGCGCCCGCGAGCCGTGCGAGCGCAGAAGCGAGAATGCCCTTCAGAAAAACTCTTCGATTCAACTTGACCACGATTTCATTTCCTCCCGAATTACGGGGATTCACAGCGTCAGCAGAAAATCGACCACCTTGTCGATTTCTTCCGGCGTCAAGATTCGATGCGCGCCGAACGGCGGCATGACGGTCGCGGGATTTGCGCGGCGCGGGTCTTCGATCTGCGCCCGCAGCCGCTCGCGGTCCGGGAACCGCTGCGCCATCGCAGCGAGCGGCGGTGCGATGTTACCGGAAGTTGCGCCGGCAATCAGGTGGCAGGCGTTGCAGTTGCCCTTGCGCCGGTGCACGGCGATGCAGCCGCCCTGCACGGACGCGGGCGCGTCCGCGAGCGCCGCTTCGTCGCGGCAGGTCTGTTCGTCGGGAGCCTGGCCGGCGGCGAGGCTCCGGATCGACGGCGCCAAAATCAGCGCCGTGCCGCCGACGATCGCCCATATCGTGCGTTTGACCATCCTTCCAACCGTTATTTTTTTTGAGAAACCAGCGCGACTTCTTCTTTTATGGCCTGGATGCGAGCTTCGAGGCTCGATTGTAAATAGAAATTGTTGCCGGCGTAGCGGCTGGCGAGCTGCAACTGCTCGATGGCGGCGTTCAGGTCGCCGTTCAGATAGTAATGTTCCGCGAGCGCCTGGTGCGACTCGGGAACCTTGCCGTTCGCGCCGGTCGCTTGGCTCAGGAGATCGTACAACAACGGATCGTCCGGCCGTTGCGCGATCGCGGCGCGGATGATCGGTTCCGCTTCGCGCTCGTGCTTCGCGCGTATGAGCGCGCTCGTATAGCGGATGGCCAGCGGATAATACGACGGGGAGCGCTTGTAGGCGTTAGCGTACATTTGCAGGCCGGTGTCGGTGCGGCCGCTCGCCATTTCGATTTCGGCCTGCACGACCCGATAGTACATATTGTCCGGTGCGTGGTCCGCGAGCCTGCGCGCAACCGTGCGGGCCGTGTCGTACTGGCGCGCGCGCAGCAGCGCGAGCGCGTAGCCGTAGCGCTCGGCGTCCATATTCGTGCTCTTGCCTTCCGCGATATTGTTCGCGAAGCCGCGCGCGATATCCGCGGCATCGCCCGGTGCGTTGGCCCGCAGCCGCGCGCGGACGAGCTGAAAATCGACGCTGTCCGGAACCTGCCGGTACGTGAACTGCTCGGCGCGGGCGCGCGAATCGGCGATGCGCGCCGTGGTGACGGGGTGGGTCGCGAGGAATTCCGGTAGATTCGATTCGTTCAGGCGGTTGATCCGCTGCATGCGTTCGAAAAACGCCGGCATGGCGCGCGGGTCGAAGCCGCTCTCCGAAAGCAGCCGGATGCCGATCCGGTCCGCCTCTTCTTCGGACGAGCGCGTGAAGTTGAGCCCCTTCTGCGCCATCGTGGCGCTCGTGAGCGCGAGGGCCGCTTCGCCGCCTCGGCCCGCGAGCAGCGCGGCGGCGAGCAGCGCCGCCATCGCCGGCATGGTGCGCTGCTCCTCCGCGAGCATCCGGGGGATGTGGCGCTGCGTGATGTGCGCGATTTCGTGCGCCAACACGGACGCCAGCTCGGCTTCGTTCTCCGCCGCGAGGAGGAGCCCGGTGTGGACGCCGATGAAACCGCCCGGAATCGCGAACGCGTTGATCGTGGGGTCGCTCACCAGGAAGAAGCGAAAATTCGTCCCGGGGTTGTCGCTGTGGGAGACCAGGCGCTGACCCAGACTTTGCACGTAGGTCGTGCCCTCGGGGTCGTCGAGCACGGCAAGACTGCGCCGCGCGCGGCGCATCAGGTCTTCGCCGAGTTTGCGTTCCTGCGATGGAGAGATGACGGCACCCGAGGCATCGCCGAGGTCGGGGAGGTTGATCGGGTTCGCCCGTGCGGGCGCAGTAGCCGCGATAAGGAGCGCTAACAGGGCGGCCAAAAGGGGTTTCATCATCTCAATAGTATGGCGGCTGGATCGGCAAATTAAAAACGTTCGCTGGGCGTGAAACGCTGACGGAAGTGGCGTTTTTCCCCGCTCATCAGGGCCGGGCCGCCCGCCCGGCTGCCGGCTGGCGGAGCCGTTCATTATACTAAGGCGTCATTATCACCGCGCGTGCCCTGTCCGGACGGCCGCGTCATAGCTACAGGAAGCGATTAAATGGCAGATCAGGAACTCGATGTCCGTGGCCTCAATTGCCCGCTACCGATTCTAAAAACCAAAAAGGCGATCAACACGATGCAGAGCGGGCAAACCATACAGGTGTTGGCAACGGACCCGGGGTCAATGCTCGATTTCAAAGCGTTCGCCGTGCAAAGCGGCCACGAGTTGCTCGAGGCGGTGGAAACCGCCGGCGTCTTCCGCTTTCTCCTCAAAAAGACCTGACAGATCGCCGCACCGCCGGCGCTGATCCTCGCGAAGGGCGACCGCGATCGGTCGACGCAGATCCCAAACTGGCGCGCTAGCGAGGGCGATCGGCTCGACTACACTTAGGCCGAGAAACCACCCCCTCGGTTCCATCTATGAGCGAAGCGAACAAGGCAGCCGCGCCGGCCGCCGCATCCGGCGCCGACCCGTTGAAGGTGCTCGGCCAGGTGCTGGCGCTCGCGGTGCGACTGAAGGCCTCGGACATCCACCTGCGCTCGCGTAATCACCCGATCCTGCGCGTCGACGGTCAGCTGCGCGCGGTGCGCGAAATTCCGCCGTTCCCACCCGACTTCATGGAGCGGCTCGCGCGCACGATGATGTCGGCGCGCCTCATCGCCCAGTTCGAGCAGCAGCATCAGGTCGACCTCTCGATCGGCTTCAAGGACATCGGGCGCGTGCGCGCCAACGTGTTCTATCAGCGCGGTTCGATCGGTATGGTGCTGCGCGTGATCAACACCAACATCCCGACGCCGGCGGAGCTCGGGTTGCCCGACATCGTTACCGGCTTCATTCAGTTCGAACGCGGTCTGGTGCTGATCACCGGCGCCACCGGCTCGGGCAAGTCGACGACGCTCGGCGCGCTGATCAACGAGATCAACAACACGCGCAGCGATCACATCGTTACGATCGAGGATCCGATCGAATTTTTGTTCGCCGAAAAGAAATCGATCATCACGCAGCGCGAAGTGGGCATCGACACGAACAGCTTCGCGGATGCGATGCGCGCGGTGCTGCGCGAAGACCCGGACGTGATTCTCCTCGGCGAAATGCGCGATCCGGAAACGATCGAGACGGCGATGATGGCGGCGGAAACGGGCCACCTCGTGTTCTCGACCGTGCACTCGCCGGCGGCGGCGGAGACGGTGTCGCGCATCATTTCGACGTTCCCCGCGGAAGCGCAGCCCAGTATGCGCGCAAAACTCGCGCAGAACCTGCGCGGCGTCGTGAGCCAGCGGCTCATGCCGCGCAAGAACGGCGCCGGCCGCATCGTGGCGTGCGAGGTGCTGACGATGTCCGCCCTCGCGCGCGAGCTGATCCTCGATCCGCTCAAGATCAAGGAGCTCGGCGACTTGATCCGCAAAGGAACGGCCGCGGAAGGCATGATGAGCTTCGATACCGCGCTCTTCCACCTCGTCAAGCAGGGTCACATCGACGAGGAGACGGCGCTGCAAAACGCGACGAGCGCGACCGACCTCAAGCTCAAGCTCGACGGCTTCGCCTAGTCCGCCGACGACGAAGAATATTCGTTTTCATCGCCAAGGACGCGAAGGACGCAAAGGAAAGATTAACGAGAAGCTTCGCGCCCCTTGAGGTTTCCTGGCACGCAACGCCGTCGTCGGCTGCGTGAACCACGGAATTCACCGCAGAGGACGCGGAGGACGCAGAGGAAAGATTAACGAGAAGCTTCGCGTCCCTCAGGTTTCCGGCACGCAACGCCGTAGTCGGCTGCGTGAACGACGGATTCACCGCAGAGGACGCGGAGGACGCAGAGGAAAGGATTTAAACGCTCCGCGTGGTGAAGTGCCTCACACGCGACCACGGAGCCCGGCTGGATAAAACGATTTCACCGCCAAGGACGCAAAGGAAAGATTAACGAGAATCTTCGCGTCCCGAGGTTTCCGGCACGCAACGCCGTCGTCGGCTGCGTGAACCACGGATTCACCGCAGAGGACGCGGACGACGCGGAGGAAAGGTTTAAACGCTCCGCCTGGTGAAAGTGCCTGACACGCAACCACGTAGCCCGGCTG
>JBJMVQ010000044.1:0-194402 GCA_045810625.1 Sulfurifustis sp. | reverse complement strand
GAGCGCCGCTACACGGATGTAGCGGCCGGGCACACGACCAGGGACGGGTGCGCAGGGTTATGAGAGTAAACGTCGGAGAGGTGGCCGAGCGGTTTAAGGCGGCGGTCTTGAAAACCGTTGGCCCGAAAGGGCCCGGGGGTTCGAATCCCTCCCTCTCCGCCATCTTCTATTAGGATGTTTCCGTCTTTCCTGGTGCGACGCCTTTTGTTTCTTCAATGGTTGGAATGCCATCCAGCTCGATGACACAAAACCAGACAACCCAGGCGACTCACGCCGGCGCCATCGTCGTCCGTCAGGATCGCGATGCACCACGCGTGCTCGTCGTCACGGCGCGGCGCACGCCGACCCATTGGCTTTTCCCGAAGGGACATATCGACCCCGGCGAATCGGCGGAGGTTGCGGCACTGCGCGAGTTGCGCGAAGAGGCCGGCGTGACCGGGCGAAGCCTTGGCTTGGTCGGCAGGACGACGTTTCGCGCCGCTGCGGAAACGGTCGTCACCGATTACTACCTCGTGTGGTACGAGTCGACTGTCGATAGTGGGGAGGGGCGCCAGCAGCGCTGGTGCACGTATGAAGAAGCGCTGAGCCTTCTCTCCTTCGCCGATACGCGAGAGCTTCTCTCCGGATCGGCGGCTGTGATCAACCGACAGCTCGAAGCGACTTAGCCGATTCGTCCGCCATGAGTTTCTTCGCGGCCGCCGCCCTTTCGGTGTTTATCATCCCGATAAAGGCTTCGAAGACCTTCCGTAAATTTGCGATTCTGGTCCCAATACCGGGCGTTGCGTGGCTAACAGAGCCCCTTTGGGGACAGACCGGAAGCGGCCGCTGAACCCGGCGCCGGTCTGGTGCGTGCCCGAGAACGGCCGGCTCCGTCGGCAGGTCGTCGCCGGGCGCCTGGAGATTGCCATGCATCCCGCGAAGAATGTGCTATCAATTGAATGCAGACGGGAGAACTTACGGCACGGCGGTTGCCGACGTTTTGGCACTTGGCGAGCGCGATGAACCCTTTCGGGCAGATTTCGATTTTGACGATCGCGCGCTTGGCGCGATGGAGAAGGGGTTTTTTAGCGCCGACGACGTGTTCTTGCAACTCACTTCGATTTGTTTTTGCTTAACTGAGTAACTACGTATTGCGATACGCGATGCCGGGCGCGATGCTACGTCGCGGATCGCGGCGCAACCGATCAACGAGAGGAGTGGATATGGCAAGCAAAAAGAAGGCGAAGACCAAAGCGAAGAAGACGAAAAAGAAAGCCGCGGTCCGAAAGACTGCGCCGAAGAAGGCCGCGCGCAGGTCGGCGAAAAAAGCGCCTGTCTCCAAGAAAGCCGCGCCCACGAAAAGTGCGAAAGCGAAGCCGCGGTCGGCGGCTGTCAAGCGGCCCGCCGCGGCGGCGCCGGCGGCGGGAGCGGCCAAACCGGAAGCGGCCGTTGCGCCGCCCGCCGGCGAACGGATCGGCGTCATCGAGCATTACTACTCCCATCTTTCGGTGGCCGTTATCAAGCTCGAAAGTGGCGCGCTACGCGAGGGCGAGGTTGTGCACATCAAAGGTCACACCAGCGATTTCACGCAGCGCGTCGAGTCGTTGGAAGTCGACCATGCTCCGGTCAGCGAAGCACATGCCGGGCAGTCGGTTGGTATGCGCGTGCGCGAGCATGCACGCGAACACGACGTCGTCTACAAAGTCGCGCAATGAGCCAGTCGGCGACAGTGTCTGACCGCGGCCGCTTGGCCGCGGTCGCACTGTGCCACTCGCGGTGCTGAATCTCGCAGTTAGAAGCGAACGGCGATTATGGCGCCCGTGTCGAGCGCTGCTGCTGCGGCGGGATACGCCAGAGGTAAATCTTGCGGTCGCCCTTCCCGGTCGGTTGCGCCGCGTCCGGCGCCCAATCGCCCATGTCCCAGATGTAGGACACAACCCGCGATCCCGGTTTGAGTTGCGCCAGTAACCGGGGCCGAAGGCGCAGATTCGGTTCGGGGTGAAGAAAGAGTGTCACCACGGTCGCCCCGTGCAGATCGGCCTCGAACATGTTGCCTTCGACGAACTTCACCCGATCGTCGACCCCGGCCGTACGCGCGTTTTCGCGCGCTTCGGCCACCAGTGCCGGATCGATCTCCACGCCGACGCCGTGCGCGCCATACTCTTTCGCTGCCGTGATGACGATGCGCCCGTCGCCCGACCCGAGATCGTAGACGACGTCATTCGGTCCCACGCCGGCCAGCTCCAGCATCGCGCGCACGATCGGAAGTGGCGTCGGTTCGTACCGTACGTCCTTCTCGGTCGCCCCGGCGCATAGCGAAAGGAGAAGCAATGCGGCGTTCAGGAACGTCCACGATCTTTTCCACGGTGTGCTATTCATGCGAAAGTAGCGCGGGTAAGCGATGGGCGGTACCGCGATTGTTCGCGGCGCCGCTTTACGATGTCAACCGACAATAACGCGAGTATTAACGCGCCGAAGTGCGGGATTGCGTAGCGGACCTGGGCCGACGAGTCGACCTCAAGCGACGTGCGCGCTGCATGGCCTTCCAGAGTTCGATGAGAGAGGACGAGATAAATGACTAAGAAGAGCTTTCGTATCGCGGGTATCGCGCTAATGCTGGCGCTGGGCGGCTGCGTAACGAAGAGCGCCTACGAGCAGCTCGAAGCCGAAAAGAACCAGGAAATCTCCCGGCTGCAAGCCGACCGCGACGCCGTGCAGCGCCAGCGCGATGAGCTGCAAAAACAAGTCGAAGCGCTCGATGCGCAGCGCTCCGCGCTCGAGCTGCAAAAGGCGTCGCTCGAACAGGATCAGGTGGCGCTGCAGACGCGGGTCGGGCTGCTCGCGCAGGAGCGGACATCGCTCGAACACCAGCAGGCAGATCTCAAGAAGCAGATCGAGGCGCTGGAAAAGCAGAAGCAGCAATTGCTCGCCGCGAGCGAGCAGACGCAGTCGCAGTATGACAAGCTCGTGCGCAATCTCACCGAAGAGGTCAAAAAGGGCGAGCTTCAGGTTCGGCAGTACAAAAACATGCTCACGGTGGATGTGGCCGAGCAGCTATTCTTCGATTCGGGCGAGGCGAGCCTGAAAGCAACGGGGAAGGAGGTGCTGAAAAAGGTCGGTGAATCGCTGAAATCGTACGACGATAAAATGATCCGCATCGTCGGTCATACGGATAACGTGCCGATCGCGAAGTCGCGGCAAAAAGTCTACGCGTCGAACTGGGAGCTCTCGGTCGCCCGCGCGACAACCGTGGTGCGGTACCTGCAGGAGGTCGGTGTGCCGCCTGAGCGCATGATGGCGGCGGGCCGCGCCGAGTATGCGCCGGTCGCGGGCAATGACGGCGCGGACGGGCGAAAGAAAAATCGCCGCATCGAAATCACGCTGGTCGATCGCAACCTCGAATCGGTGCAGGCCAGCAAGTGAGCGCGTGATGAGCTCGGGGCGCGCGATGGCGTGTCGTACGTCGTCGCGCGTCCGCGTAGGTACTCAATTGCCCGTTTCTTCGCTGACGTGGCGAGTTGTACCGGTTGCGCACTTCCCTCGCGTCGCTTGAGCGGGTACCGATATCTATACGAGGAGCTGTCGATGCAGATTGAGCGACTCGGCGGTATCCAGGCTGGACAGTCGTCGCAGTGAAATCAGCTGAGCCGCTCGGAAGGCGGCTTCGCGGGAGCTTTGGGAACGACCGTGACGGTAACGACGCTGCTACCCTTGGCGCCGCGTCGGTCGGTCACGACGAGGCGGAATTTGAGCACCGTCTCGACTTTTACGCGCGGTGCGGCAAACCGGACGGTAGAGCGGTTCGGGCCGTCGAGCGACACGCGCGGCCCTGCGATTTGTACCCAGGAAAATCGCACCGGGCGGCCCTCCGCATCGCGGCCGCTGCCGCTCAGTACCACGCGCGCGCCGGCCTCCACGCGTTGATCCGGTCCGGCGCCGGCGTGTACCCCCTTGTTCGGCGCCGCCTTGGCTGCGGCGCCGCAGACCGCAAGCAAAAGAAATATCACGAAAGCCCGTGATGCCCGTCTTTTCTGATCCATGACCACTCCGACTATGGCGCGCCGCTACAGAAAGCGCCGTTATCCCACTCACCGTCAATAGCAGTGTAGCCGGAGCGCGACGGTCCGCTCCGATAAGCGGAGCAATCACGACGACGTGATGCGAGCGCGGCATAACCGAACCTATAGTGTCAACAACGCTTCGCGCGCAAGAATGCGATCCGCTTGGCGTCATGCCTTCCCGGGTTATCGTAGAGGACCCTCTCCATTACAGTGGCCCTTATCCAGCATTTCACGAAGGAACCGCCCGCCGCTTTCGAGCTGAAAGGGCGGATGATCACTCTGTCGGTGCTGCGCGTGCTCACGTCGGATCTCGACGTATTCGCGGATCAGCTCGATGCCCGCGTCGCGGCGGCGCCGGACCTGTTTCACAATTTTCCGGTGCTGCTTGATTTCGAGAGCCTGCCCGCCGATGACCAGACTGCGTTCGACATCGCACGTCTCGACATGCTGCTACGCGCGCGCGGCTTCGTGCCGGTCGGTATTCGCGGCGCCGGCGGGATTCTTGCGGGAATCGCCGCGGGTGTCGGCATCGGTGTGATTTCCGAAACGGCGACTGCCGAGACCGTTCGGCGGCGGGCGTCGAGGGAAACGGCGGCTCCGGCGCGCAGCGTGACGATGCTGGTCAAGGAGCCGGTCCGCTCGGGGCAGCAGATTTACGCCAAGGGCGGCGATCTCATCGTGCTCGCTACCGTCAGCCCCGGCGCCGAAATTCTCGCGGACGGCAACATTCACATCTACGGTGCCCTGCGCGGTCGTGCGCTCGCCGGCGTGCGTGGGAATACCGCCGCGCGCATTTTCTGCCGCATGCTCGACGCCGAGCTGATTTCGATCGCCGGCCATTACCAGATCAGCGAGCAAATACGCGACTCGGAGCGCAGCCAGCCGGTGCAGATCTATCTCAAGGGCGACAGCCTGGTGTTCGAGACGCTGTAGGTGCGGCGGCGGAATCAACGTTAATTCGGAGAGAGGAACGCAACTCGTGGCAAGAATCATCGTCGTCACCTCCGGCAAGGGAGGCGTAGGCAAGACTACCACCAGCGCGGCATTTTCGACCGGCCTGGCGGTCGCCGGCCGAAAGACCGTCGTCATCGACTTCGACGTCGGGTTGCGCAATCTCGATCTCATCATGGGCTGCGAGCGCCGCGTGGTATACGACTTCGTGAACGTCATCAATCGCGAGGCGACGCTGAACCAGGCGCTGATTCGGGACAAACGGGTCGAGGGTCTCGCGATCCTGCCGGCCTCGCAAACGCGCGATAAGGACGCGCTGACGAAGGACGGTGTGGAACGCGTGCTCGGCGAATTGGCGAAGGAGTTCGAGTTCATCATCTGCGATTCTCCGGCCGGCATCGAAAGAGGCGCGTTATTGGCGGCCTACTTTGCCGACGATGCGATCGTCGTTACCAATCCGGAGGTGTCGTCGGTTCGCGATTCCGACCGTATACTGGGCATTCTCGCCGCGAAGACGCGCCGCGCGGAACGCAATGAAGAGCGGGTGAAAGAGCATTTATTGTTGACGCGCTATTCGCCGGCGCGAGTGCAGAAGGGCGAGATGCTGAGCGTGGAGGACGTGCGCGAGATTTTGTCCATCGATTTGCTCGGCGTGATCCCCGAATCAAAATCGGTGCTCGCGGCGTCGAACGCCGGCGTGCCGGTCATCCTCGATGATAGCAGCGACGCCGGACAGGCGTACGCGGATGCCGTTGCCCGCTTTCTCGGCGAGGAGCGGCCGCATCGCTTTCTGGTCGAGAAACGGCGCCTGCTCGGTCGCCTGTTTGGGACGTGAGCCGATGAAATTTCTCGATTACTTCCGTTCCGAACGAAAGAAAAGCGCGACGATTGCGAAGGAGCGGTTGCAGATCATCGTCGCGCGCGAGCGCTCTCCGCGCGGCGGGCCGGACTATCTTCCGCTGCTGCGCGAAGAATTGATCAACGTTATACGCAAGTACGTACCGATCGATCAGGACGCGGTGAAGATGCAGCTCGACCGGGAAGGGGATTACGAAGTGCTCGAGCTGAATATCACGCTGTTGCCGGAACACGCACCAAAGGCGAAAGCCGGATAGTCATACGGCACTGTCGACGAGCGGTCTTGCCGATTTCACCGCACGGCGCGCGTGCGCTCGCGCTCACCGAACAATTCATAAAGCTCGTGCCGCATCCACGCGATTGCCGGGTCGCCGTCGAAACGCTCGTGCCAAAACGCCGACACCTCGAACGTCGGAATAGCGATCGGCAGCGGGTGCCGTTCGAACATCGTCGTCCGGATTAGCTCTGCCGCCAGGCGCGCCGGAACGGTCGCCATCGCATCGGTTCGCGACAAAATCATCGGAATCACCATGAAATTGGTCACGCGTATCGCGATGCGGGCGCGCAACCGGATCAACGTCTCCTCGAGTACTTTGTGTCCGCCGCTTGCGGAACGCACGATCGCGTGCGATCCGTCGAGGAAAGCTTTGCGCGTAAGTCGTTTGCCGCCCGCCGGATGCCCGCTGCGTAGCAGCACGTCGTAGTGATCGACAAATAGCTTCTTTGATTTGACGCTCGCGCCGCCAAACCGCGGCAGCCGTCCGAGCGCAAAATCGATTCGGCCTTCGGCCAGCGCATCTCCCAGCGACTCGAACGGCAGCGTCTCCGCTTCGACCTGCACGCGCGGCGCGACGCCGCGCAGATGCTCGAGCAGCAGCGGCAGAAAGTAAGTCTGACCCATATCCGTGAGGTGAAAACGAAATGTGCGCTCGCTCGTCGTCGGATCGAACGAGCGCCGATGTCCGAGCACCGATTCGACGCCGTGCAAGGCCTGCTTCACCGAGACGGCTATTTCGAGGGCGTACGGCGTCGGTTGCATGCCGCTCGGCGTCGCCACGAACAGGGCATCGCCGCAGAGGCGGCGCAGCCGTGCCAGAGCATTGCTCATGGCGGGCTGCGTAATGCCGAAGCGGGCGGCGGCAAGCGTGACGCTGCGTGTCTCGAAGATCGCATCGAAAACGCCCAGCAAGTTCAGGTCCACCCCGCGTAAATTCATGATATGAATTGGCCTGATTCAAGAAATAAATTTGATTTATGTATACCACGCGATCGTATGATGCGTAAACGACAACCGGCACGGACGAGGTACGGAGCGATCGAATGGAAGTATCGTTTCAGCAAGAGATCGAGCTGCTGCGCCTGGGGGACGGCGCCGAATTTCACGGCGAAGGCATCCTCGCCGTGACGAAAGCGTTGTTGCAGGCCGGTGTCGCGTACATCGGCGGCTACCAGGGTGCGCCGGTATCGCATCTGCTCGATGTCGCAGTGCAGGCGCGCGATTACCTCGCCGGGCTCGGCGTACACGTCGAAGCCTGCACCAACGAAGCGGCGGCGGCCGCGCTTCTCGGCGCCTCCATCAACTATCCGCTGCGCGGCGCCGTGACGTGGAAGTCGATCGTCGGCACCAATGTCGCGTCGGATGCGCTGTCGAATCTCGCCTCGGCCGGCGTCGTCGGCGGCACGTTGATCGTGCTGGGCGAGGATTACGGCGAAGGGGCGAGCGTCATTCAGGAGCGAAGCCACGCGTACGCGCTCAAGTCTTCGGTGTGCCTGCTCGATCCGCGCCCGAATCTTCCGCTCGTCGTGAACCTCGTAGAGCAGGCGTTCGAGCTGTCCGAAGCGTCCAATATGCCGGTGATGATGGAGCTGCGCATCCGCGCCTGCCACGTGCGCGGGAGCTTCGCGGCGAAGAACAATCGTCCGCCGCCGATTTCGCGCAACAAGCTTCTCGAGCGGCCGGTGGAATTCCAATACGATCGACTGGCGCATCCTCCGGCGACATTTCGTCAGGAGAAGCTCAAGGTCGACGTGCGGCTGCCGGCCGCGCGACAGTTCATCCAAACACACGGGTTGAACGAGCGTTTCGGTCCGGCGGAGGCGCCCGTCGGTATCGTCGTGCAAGGCGGGCTTTACAACACGCTGATCCGAGCGTTGCAGCAATTCGATCTCGCCGACGTTTACGGTAACAGTAAGATTCCGCTGCTCGTTCTGAACGCCGTGTACCCGCTCGTCCCGGAGCAGATCGTGCAGTTCTGCGCCGGCAAGCGCGGCGTGCTCGTGTTGGAAGAAGGTCAGCCGGAGTTCATCGAGCAGGAATTCGCGATGCTGCTGCGACGCGCCGACGTTCAGACGGCGCTGCACGGCAAAGATTTTCTCCCGCGTGCGGGCGAGTATACCGCGGAGGTGATGCTGCGAGGGTTGCTCGGCTTTCTCGCGAAGCACGCGGTCGCTGCGAATATCACGGCGGTCGAGGCATGGGCCGAAGAGCTCGATCGGCGAAGGCGTGACGTCGGCGAGGTGCTCGGCCGGCCGTTGCCGCCCCGACCGCCGAATTTCTGTGTCGGTTGTCCGGAGCGCCCGGTGTTCGCGGCGCTCAAGCTTGTCCAGCGCGAGATCGGTCCGGCACACATTGCCGGCGATATCGGCTGTCATTCGTTCGCAACCTTCGAGCCGTTTTCGCTCGGCAACTCCATACTCGGCTACGGAATGAGCCTGGCGAGCGCCGCCGCGGTCCGACCGATGATGGCGCAGCGCGCGGTCGCGATCATGGGTGACGGTGGTTTCTGGCACAACGGGCTCTTGTCCGGGGTGGCGTCGTCACTCCTTAATAAGGATGACGGCATTCTGATCGTGCTGAAGAACGGCTACAGCTCGGCGACTGGGACACAGAACATCGTTTCGACGCCGCTGGAACCGACGCGCCACACCGACATCGAGGCGGCGACGCGGAGCCAAACGCACACGGACACGACAATCGAGACCACGCTGAAGGGGATGGGGGTGGGCTGGCTGCGTACCGTGCATACGTATCGCGTGGCCGACGTGATGCGTACATTGCGGGAAGCGTTCACGACGCCGTTTCGCGGCTTGAAAGTGATCGTCGCCGAAGGCGAATGCCAGCTCGAGCGGCAGCGCCGCATTCGACCGTTGCTAGCGAATTGGCTCAAGAGCGGACGGCGTGCGGTGCGCGTGCGCTACGGCGTCGATGAGGATCTTTGTACCGGTGATCATTCCTGCATTCGATTGTCCGGTTGTCCGTCGCTGACTATCAAAACCGCCGCCGATCCGCTCAAGATTGATCCAGTCGCGACGGTCGATCAGAACTGCGTCGGCTGCGGACTCTGCGGCGAAGTGGCGCACGCGGCTGTCCTGTGTCCGTCGTTCTATCGTGTCGAAGTGATCCAGAATCCGACGAGATGGGAAAGATGGTGGTATCGCCTGCGCGCTAGCGTGATGGGTCTGCTACAGAAGGAGCCCGTGTCGACGTGAGCGTGCCGCGGCCGGTTTCGATCCTCATCGGAGCGCTTGGCGGTGAAGGCGGGGGCGTGCTGTCGCGCTGGCTCGTCGATGCGGCGCGATTCGGCGGCTATCCGGCGCAGTCCACATCCATTCCCGGTGTGGCGCAACGCACGGGTGCGACAACCTACTACGTCGAAATTCTCCCGGTGACACACGCGCAGCTCGGGACGCGAGACATCGTTCTGGCGCTGTCACCGGTGCCCGGTCACGTCGATCTCTTCATCGCCTCGGAGCTGCTCGAAGCGGCGCGCGCCGCCTCCGCCGGCGCTATCGGACCCGCGCGCACGACGGTGATCGCCTCGACGCACCGTGCTTACACCGTGATCGAAAAATCGGCGATGAGTGACGGACGCTTCGATGATGCCGCCATCCGCTCCGCGCTAGGCAAGTGCGCGCGCGAGTTGATGCTCTTCGATATGGACGCGGCCGCGCGCGCGGCGCGCACCGTGCTGAGCGCCGTGATGCTCGGCGCTATCGCTGCGTCCGGTCGGTTACCGCTCAAACGCGCCGCCTTCGAGGAGGCGATTCGCGCTTCGGGCAAAAACACCGAGGCGAACCTGAAAGGTTTCGACGCCGGTTTCGCGGCGATTGCGTACGGCCCCCGAGTGGATGCCGGCACCGAGCGCGTCGCGGGATTGAGCCGTCGCCGGGTGCGAGGCGCGGTTCGGGCGGCGATAGAGAATCTGCGCGGACGCTTCCCGCAGACGGTACTGCCGCTCATCGAAGAAGGCTACCTGCGGCAGCTCGACTATCAGGACGCGAAGTACGCCGACCTCTACGCCTCGCGCCTCGAACGGGTCATGCGCGCGGAACGGGCATTCTCCGGTACGGCGACGGATTTCCCGGTGACGCAGGCGGTCGCTCGATTTCTTGCGCTTTGGATGAGCTACGAGGATGTGATACGCGTTGCCGACTTGAAGAGCCGGGCGACCCGACGCGAGCGAATTCGCGGCGAAGCGCGTGCAGCGCCGGGCGATTTGGTTAAAATCGTCGAATTCCTGAAGCCGGGGATCGAAGAATGGTGTGCGGTTTTGCCGCCTGGACTGGCGCGGCGGTTGCGCCGCTTTGCCGAGCGGCGCGGCAACGCGTCGCGTTTCAATGTCGGACTCCGTATCAATACGACGTCGCTGCACGGTTTCCTGTTGCTGCGCGGTCTCGCGAGCCTGCGTCGTCTTCGGCGCTATACCGCACGTTACGAGGAGGAACAGCGGTTGATCGAGCGCTGGCTCGGCGCAATCGTCGATGCGTTGGAGCCACATCCGCCGCTCGCGCTCGAGCTTGCGCTCTGCGGACGATTGATCAAAGGCTATGGCGACACGCACGCACGCGGCAAAGCCAACTTCCTGCGTATCCTGGACGATTTGCTCGCGTCAACGGCATTGGTATCGGATGAAGCGCGGGTCGACGCCGTCCGTGAAGCGCGAGAAGCCGCGCTCGCCGATCCGGACGGCAAAAAGCTCGATATGGCCCTCCGTGCGCATGGGATCGCGCCGCGACCGGTAAAGACCCAACCGATTGTCTGGCACAAACGGCCGACGGCCGCACGGTAGGGATCCCGCGACATAGTAGATGTTGCGGGCAGCGGGAATGACAACGATTTGATGGTGGACGAGCGCGGCGTCGTTACGCTGCGTTGAGCCGCCGAGTCCGTGATAAAAATACCGCCCGCGCAGGCGAGGCGATGCAGAGCACGAAGGACGACCTTTCGATGCAAGACCTAACCTCGGACGCCGGGGCCGCTCCCGCGCACGACTTCGACGCGCTTGGTCGGTTTCTACTTGCGATCACCCGATATCTTGCGATCCTCGGCGGGCTCGTGTTCGTCGCGCTCGTGATCATGTCCATCATTTCGATCAGCGGACGCAAGCTGTACGCCTGGCCGGTGCCGGGTGACGTAGAGTTGCTGCAAATGTGCTCCGCGTTCGCGGCGTCGACGTTCTTCGCGTACTGCCACATGGTCGGCGGCGACGTCAAAGTGGACTTTTTCACGCACAACCTTCGCCCCGCGATCGTCGCGATCCTCGACGCCTTCGGCTCGTTCTTGATCGGTGCCTTCGGCGCGTTGATCGCATGGCGCACGGCGGCCGGCGCCATTTCGCTGAAGGAGGTGGGGGAGACATCGGCGATTCTCGCCTGGCCGGTATGGATCTTCCAGGCGCTCATGGTGCCGGGTTTTGTGTTGATGGCCATCGCCGGTTTCTACATGTGCGTCTACCGGTTGCGCAGGACGAGGGGCGTGGCATGAGCGGAACCGACGTCGGCTTCCTGATTTTCGGCATCATGCTTTTCCTGCTCGTCATCCGGGTTCCGATCGGCATCGCCATGTTCGCCGTGGGTTTCGGCGGGTATCTGTATTTCACCGGCGGCAGTGTCGCTGCGCTTCTCAATTCGCTCAAGAATCTCGCGTACGCACGGCTTTCCAACTACGATTTGGTCGTCATTCCGCTGTTTCTGCTCATGGGGCAGTTCGCAACGCATGGCGGTTTGAGCCGCGCGTTGTTTCGCTTCGTGAGCGCTTTCATCGGGCACCGGCGAGGCGGCATTGCGATGGCCGCGATCGGCGCCTGCGCCGGGTTTGGTGCGATTTGCGGTTCGTCGCTCGCGACGGCGGCGACGATGGGGCAGGTCGCGCTGCCGGAACTGCGGCGCTACGGTTATTCGGGAGCGCTTGCGACCGGCGCGCTCGCAGCCGGCGGCACGCTCGGTATCATGATTCCGCCGTCGGTGCCGCTCGTCATCTATGCGATCCTGACGCAAGAATCGATCGGTAAGCTGTTCATGGCCGCGGTACTACCGGGGATCATCGCAATGCTCGGTTACATGCTCGTGGTGCGAATCGTCGTCGCCATCAGACCGGATGCCGGGCCTGCCGGGCCGCGTGCCTCGTGGGGAGAGCGCCTTCGTACGCTGCTCACCGTGGTGCCGGTGTTGCTCGTGTTTGTCGTGGTAATCGTGGGAATCTACGGCGGATGGGCGAATCCGACGGAGGCAGCCGCCATCGGCGCCGCCGCATGCGGTATCCTCAGCGTTACCGGCGGCATGCGCCTGCGGGGATTGATCGACAGCGTGCTCGGCACCGCGCAGACGACGGCGATGATTTTTCTGGTGCTGCTCGGCGCCGACATGATGAATACGACGCTCGCGCTGTCGCAGATGCCGGCCGAGCTGGCCAGCTGGGTGAAGGCGAGCGGTCTCGCGCCGCTGGTCGTGATGACGATGATCCTGGTGATCTACATCTTCCTCGGCTGCGTAATGGACGCGCTCGCGATGATTCTCCTCACCATCCCGATCTTTTATCCGATGATCATGGGATTGGATTTTTTCGGACTCCCGGCGGAGGACAAATCGATCTGGTTCGGGATTCTGGCGTTGATGGTGGTCGAGATCGGACTGGTACACCCGCCGGTCGGGATGAACGTCTACATCATCAATCGCCTCGCGCGAAACGTTCCGTTGGTCGAGACGTTCAAAGGCGTGGTGCCGTTCTTGTTATCGGACGCCGTCCGTATCACGTTGTTGCTATTGTTCCCGGTTATCTCGCTATATTTGGTGCACGCATTCAAAACCTGAAAAATGAAGCATCGATAAAGGAGACGCCTCATGCAAATCGTCAAACTCGGTCAGTTCGTCGTCGCCGCGACGCTCCTGCTTGGAACGGGGCTCGTGCGGGCGGCGGATGAAGTCGTTCTCAAATTCCACCACTTTCTCCCGCCCAGTTCCAATGCGCACCAGAACCTGATTACACCGTGGTGCGACAAGATTGCGAAGGAGTCGAACGGCAAGCTCAAGTGTCAGATCTACCCGTCGATGCAACTCGGCGGCACGCCGCCGCAGTTGTTCGATCAGGCGCGGGACGGCGTCGCCGATATCGTATGGACGTTGCCGACATATCAGGCCGGTCGATTCACGAAATCCGAAGTGTTCGAGTTGCCCTTCATGGTGAAGACAGGCGAGAAGGGAAGCCCGGCGTTTTGGGACTACGTCCAGAAACACGCGCTCGACGAATACAAAGGCGTGAAGCTCATCCTCGTGCATCTGCACGACGGCGCGGTGCTGCACTTTTCCAGTAAATCCGTGAAGACGCTCGACGATCTCAAGGGTTTGAAGGTCCGAGCGCCGACGCGCATTGCGAGCAAAGTTTTGACGGCATGGGGCGCCGTGCCCGTGCAGATGCCGGCACCGCAAGTCCCGGAAGCGATATCGAAAGGGGTGGTCGACGGCGTGATGCTGCCATGGGAAGTCGTAACTCCGCTCAAGATTCAGGAAGTCGTGAAGTATCACGTCGACACGCCGGCGGGTATGCCGAAGATGTCGAACTCCATTTTCGTCGTCGCGATGAATCAGGCGAAATATGACAGCCTGCCGGCCGATCTCAAAAAAGTGATCGACCACAACAGCGGCCTCGAGATGTCACGCTGGGCCGGCAAGATATTCGACGGTCCGCAGATGTCGGCTAAGAAGATCGCCGAAGAACGTCACAACACATTCATTACGCTCACGCCCGATCAGTACAATCGCTGGGAAAAGGCAGCCGCGGGTGTCGATGACGAATGGATCAAAGAAGTTGCCGCGAAAGGCGCGAACGGCAAGGCGTTGCTGGACGACGCACGCGCGCTCATCAAGAAGTACGATCGATAAGCGAGCCTGTAGACCGATCGCGCGGCGATTGAACGCCATGCACGGCGCGACGATCGCCGCGCGCAACAGCCGCTCACGATGCAGCGTTCGGCACGTTCGCACGCACAAGGCGGTCAACGAGACGACGGACGTGCACGACCTTGTTGTGACCGAACAGTTCGAATGACCACCGCGCACACAGGATTTCGCATGATATTGCCCGCCGATTCGGCGCAGTATCCGGAGATCGTGGAGTTAGTCACCGCGGTTTACGTCGGTGAAGGCTACACAGACGCTGAAATCGGACGCCGTATGTTCGTGCCGACAGAGTTGCGTCGGCGAGGTGATATTCTCGTTGCTGTGACGGCGGAGCGTGAGATCATTGGAACGGTCATACTTGCGGAGCCGACGAGCCCGCTGCGGCAGATCGCGCATGAAGGCGAAGCAGAGGTGCAATTACTCGCGGTCCATGCGAGGTTTCGGGCAAACGGGCTGGGTGCGGCGCTGATGGAAGCGTGTCATGAACGGGCGCGATCAAAGGGTTACTCGAAAATCGTTCTGTCGACACAGCCGGCGATGGGCGCGGCGCAGCGCCTCTACGAGCGCCTCGGCTATCGGCGCAATGCGTCGCGCGACTGGCAAGCGCGTGGGAGACAATTCCTCGTGTACGAGAAATCCCTCGCCGGAGGGAAGTTGGCGTGAGAGTGCGAAGCCACATCTCGCCGGAAAGGCATCGTTGTCGTTCTTCGTGCGAATCGCTTTTGGAATGGATGACGCGAACGCCGCGCTCGCGCTAAGCTGTTCTCGACAACCGGAGGGGATAAGATGGACCGCGAAAGCGCGCAGACAGCACTGCGACAAACCGTCGGAGCCGATTACGCCCGCTTCGATGCAGAAATAGACCCGCGTCATTTCCGGGATTGGTGGGTGCCGATCGAGCACGGGCGCCCATTTGCCGTCGTACGACCGCGTACGACGGAAGAGGTATCCGCCGTGTTGCGCACCTGCCACGCGCGGCGCCTGCCGGTAGTGGCGCAAGGCGGTTTGACGGGTCTCTCGGGCGGAGCGACGCCGATCGATCGCTGTGTCATCCTGTCGCTCGACCGCCTGCGCGGTGTGGAGGAACTGGACGCGGCAGCCGCCACGTTGACGGCGTGGGCCGGTACGCCGTTGCAGACAATCCAGGAAGCAGCGCAGGACGCGGGCTTTTTCTTCCCTCTGGACCTTGGTGCACGCGGTTCTTGCCAGATCGGCGGGAACCTCTCGACGAATGCCGGCGGCAATCGAGTAATTCGCTATGGCATGACACGCGACCTCGTGCTCGGACTCGAAGTCGTGCTTGCCGACGGAACGGTGGTTAGCTCGCTCAACAAGATGATCAAAAACAATACGGGCTATGACCTGAAGCAATTGTTCATCGGCGCCGAGGGCACGCTCGGCATCATTACCCGAGTGGTGCTGCGTCTCCATCCGCAAGCGCAGAGCATGTGCACGGCGCTCTGTGCGGTCAGCGACTATGACAAAGCAGTCGCGTTGCTGCGGCATGCCAAACAGCAGTTGGCCGGGATGCTGTCGGCCTTCGAGATGATGTGGCCTGATTTCTACGAGCTCGTGACGCGCAACGTCCCCGGCTTGACATCGCCGTTGCCTCATGGGCATGGCGGCTATGTACTGGTCGAATTGCTCGGCGCTGATCAAACACAGGATCAAGCGCGCTTCGAAGCGATGTTGCACGCGGCGCTCGAGCAGGAGCTCGTGCGCGACGCCGTCGTTGCGCAATCGCGCGCCGAGTCGCAGGCGTTTTGGCGATTGCGCGACGCCTCCGGCGAACTGCCGCAAATTTTCGATCCGCACGGCAAGTTCGACGTGAGCATTCCGACGAAGGACATCGGTCGTTTCGTCGACGCTTGCCGCGCCGCCGTCAAGACGCGCTGGCCAAACGCGCGAACGGTCACGTTCGGCCATATCGGCGACTCTAACATTCACTTCAACGTGCACGTCGACGGCGCCGCGATTGCGGACGTCGAGCACGAGATCGAGGCGATCGTCTATGGTCTCGTGCGCGAATGGCGCGGCTCCATATCGGCGGAGCACGGCGTCGGTACGCTCAAACGGTCGTACCTGGCTTATTCGCGTAGCGCGGAAGAAATCGCTTTGATGCGGACGCTCAAACAAGCCCTCGATCCGCACGGCATACTCAATCCAGGTAAGATTTTTTAGTTGTCATTCATCGCGAATTAAAAGGGCCGCGCGAGGCGGCCCATTGTTGCAGTACGAAGTGCGAGCGTCAGGCGGCAGTCGCTCCGTACGCGGCTTCTTTCATCGTGCCGGCGAGTAAGGTGTAAACGGCGGTCCAGGCTTCGCGCGTCTCAGGGGTGTAGTCGGCGCCCAGACCTTGTTCGAGCGTCCACAGCAGCGCGGCGGCGACCGTATCGTAGTGACTCGGTTGCACGCCGTACCTTACATGCCGGCGACCGAGATCTTTTACGGCCGGAACGATCTGCTGGAGGTTGTCCAGCCCGTTGACCGCGACGCCGATCATTTGCATCAGCTTGCGGCCTTGTTCCTTCATGTCGCCTTTGAACAGGGGTTGTAGCGAAGGGTCGAGCGTGAAGAGCCGCTGATAAAACATCGCTGCGGCTTTTTCGCTGATAGGCAGGACTTTAGCGAAAGACTGCTGGACGAGTTCCTTCTGTTTCGGGGTCATTGTTGCTCCTTCTTGTTTTGTATGAGAAAAGCCCTCGATTTTGCTCGCGAGAGACTCTTGCTATTCGATCTGGCCGCCGGCGACACTGCTTTTTCGCACCTGCGACAGCTACTTGGCAGTGCTTCGCATTATTACCTTAAACATAGGCGGGATGCCAATACCCTCGTGATGTTTCCTTCGACTCAACCGCGGCCGCGTGTTAAGCGACGCAACTGCGCGACGGCAGGTGGCGGTGCTAGCGGACGGAGAGGGACGCCGTTCAGATCCGTCGCCGCCACCTTCTGGCGGCAAGAATCCGCCGAACTCTGCCGACCGAGGGGATTCGCGGCCCGAGGCGTCGCTAAACGCAATCGCGTCGGGCCGGGGTAACGCCAACCGATAGATGATGAGGCGTGAGAGCAGAGCGCTTTACTTCGACTGCGCCGCGAATTGCTTGCGTCCCAGGTACTCGAGGTCCGAGCGTTCGGTAACGCCGAGCTGCCATTGTCCGCGCGTTGCGGCGTGCCGCCGTGCTGCATCGGCATCCGCTCGACTCGGGTTTTTGTCGATATTCAAAACCTGGCCGGGATAGATCAGGTCGGCGTCTTTGATGGCATCGCTGTTCGCCTTGTAGATCAACGGCCACAGGTACGGATCGCCATAAACCGACCTTTGGCCTGCGATTGCCCAGAGGCTATCGCCGCGGACGACGGTATACGACGTACGCACCGGCGCGGGCTTGGCGTCGACGACCTTCGGCTCGACGGGGGCGGTTGGTGCAGGCGCAGTGGTCGCCGGCTTATTCTCCGTCGGTGGCGACTGGTTGGTGCTCGTCGCGCAGCCGGCGATCACGGCGACGCAAGCACTCAGCGCAAAAACGGAGCGGATCGAGGGCTTCATAGCGGGTCTCCTGTTGAAATTGTTGTCGGGAAGAGTGGACCGTGCGGCGGAAAATTATATCACTCCATGATATTTTGCGCGGGCTTTGTAAGCATCTAAACTGCAAACGAAAATGACGAAGAAATCCCGGCCGAAAACCCTCTCGAAGCGCGACTACGAGGCGCTTTCGCTGTTTCGTTACCAACTGCGCCGGTTTCTACGTTTCAGCGAAAAGGCGACGCGCGCGGAAGGCATAACGCCGCTGCAGTATCAGCTCCTCGTACACGTGCGCGGATTCCTCGGCCGCGAATGGGCGACGGTGGGCGAAATCGCCGAGCGGTTACAGGCGCAGCCGCACGGCGTGCTCGCGCTGATCGCACGTTGCGAGGCCAATGGATTGATCCGGCGCCGGCGCAGTCAGCGCGATCGGCGCAAGGTCGAAATACACCTGCGCTCCAAAGGCGCCCGCTGCCTGCGGCGTTTGGCGGCGCTGCATCGAGCGGAGCTGCAATCGTTGAAGGGAGCGATTCAATTGGCGGGTGAGGTGCCGAACCGCGCCGGCATCACCGGTCGCGGGAGAAAGTCGGAATGACTTACGTTACGGGCGGCTAACGGTTTCGTTCGGTGCCAGCCGGTATCTTCGCTGGAGTTTCAGCACGAGGAACACGCGCCCGCCCTGTCCGTTGATCAGAACCAACGCCGAAGGTCTACGGCGATCTTAGCTTCGGCAGCGGGAACGACGCCGACTACACCGGCTACTCGCTGAGCGCCGCTTACCGCTTCCTACCCAACCTCTCGGGTGTACTTACTTTCAGCGACTACAAGCTTGAAATATCGGGTGGCGGCCAGATCGATTACGACAGCATCATCGGCTTGGGTGTCCGCCTGCACTACTAGTTAGTGGTCTCTTCGGCCGATTAGGCGATTGGCCACAAGTAAAGAAAAGCTCAAGCCGGAAGGCTTGGGCTTTTTTGTTCGCTCCGTTCGCTTGTGTGATCGCTCTTCGTTATGGTTTGACCACCAGAAAGACACGCCCGCCTTGTCGATTGATCAAAAGCAACGCCGAGTCCTTCTCTTTCAGCTTCGACGCAATTTGCTTCAGCTCGGCAACGGAGCGAACGGGCTGTCGATTCACTTCGACGATGATGTCTCCCGGTTGAATGCCGGCGGTGGCCGCCGCGCTGCTCGGTGCGAGATCCGTGACGACGACGCCGCGGGTGCCGGGCGCGAGTCCCAAATCGCGGACCATTTCCGGCGTCAGGTCTTGAACCGCGAGGCCGCTGAGCGCCGACGGTTTGCCGGGCTCCTGCTGCTGGCTCGGCCCTTGCGGCTCGCGTTGCGCCATTTCCTTGGGTCGCTCGGCGATCTTGACGTCGAGCGACTGCTGGTTGTTGTTGCGCAGTATGCTCAGCTTGACCGTTTGGCCGATGGGTGTTTGCGCCACCGCGTTGCGTAACAGCGCCGCGCTGTCGACGGTTTTGCCATCGATCTCGGTTATGACGTCGCCGGCCTTGACGCCGGCCGCCGCGGCGGGACTGTCCGGCAGCACTTCGCTCACGAGTGCTCCTTTCGCTTCGCTCAGACCGAATTGCTTCGCGAGATCCTGGTTGACGTCTTGCACCGAGACACCCAGCCAGCCGCGCGTGACTTTCCCGTTCTTGAGAAGGCTCGCCATCACGATGCGCGCCATGTTCGAGGGCACCGCGAAACCAATACCCATGTAGCCGCCGCTCTCGGAGAAAATGGCGGTGTTGATGCCGATAACTTCGCCGCGCGTGTTTATGAGAGCGCCGCCGGAATTTCCCGGGTTGATGGCCGCGTCCGTCTGAATGAAGTCCTCGTAGTCGGCAATACCTACATTCGCGCGCCCGACCGCGCTCACGATGCCCATCGTCACCGTCGAATTCAGTGCGAAGGGATTCCCCACCGCGAGCACGTATTCGCCTACCTGGAGCTTGTCGGAATCTCCCCATGGCAGCGCGGTGAGATTTTTCGCGTCGATTTTGATAACAGCGATCTCGGTAGGGGGATCGGTTCCGATTACCTTCCCCACGAACTCTCTCTTGTCGGGCAGCAGTACTTTTATCTGTTCGGCCTTTTCGACGACGTGATTGCTCGTGACGATGTAGCCGTCGCTCGAGACGATGACTCCGCTGCCGAGCGCAGCTTCGCGGCGTTCGCGGGGCGCTTGAAAGCGACGAAAAAATTCGTCCCCAAAGAACCGACGAAAGAACGGGTCGTTAAACGGCGGCGCTTTTTCAGCGCTTTCACCGCCGCCACCGCCGGCGCCACCGCCGCCACCGCGCACCACGCGCGTCGTGGAGATATTCACGACGGCGGGCATCGCTGCTTTTGCGAGCGAGGCGAAATTCTGTGTAGGGCCGGCGGGTGTTGCGAGTGGGGCGGTCTCGGCGCTGCCGGCATGCGGGATCCAGCTGAATCGCGCGCTAACGACGATGCCCGCAATCATCCCGACGATCAAGAGGCTGGCCACTGTGCGGCGTCGAAGCGGGCGGTTCCCTCGCGACATGACGCAACACCCTCCGCGCTATTGGTTGAAAGGTGGGATCAAGGAAACGCACGAAAGTTCGCGGCTGATCGCCTTAGGCGAGCCGGCGAGGACGTCCAAGAACCCGCGTCGACGTCAAGTAAGCCTATCGTCGATTCGCGCGGTTATTTACACCGCGAGATCGTAGGACTGCAAGGCGTGGCGATAAGGCTGTCGCCACGCTCGGTGGTCACACTCGCACTCGCTCTCCCCGATAAGCGGCTAGCACCCATGCCGCATCGGCCGCGATCAGCACGCCGAGAACGATTTGATTCCACGCGGCGCCGTACTCGGCGCGATAAAAACCGAGTACGAACGGCGAGATGATAAGCCATATTCCGAGCACCAGCTCGACCCATTCTTCCCAGCGGCGCTGATTGGCGAGCGCAGCCCATGCAAACCCGGCAACCAGAACACCGAAGACGTAGGAATTCCACGCGGCCACGCTTTGCGTGGACGCGTAGCCCGTCAACCAGAAAGGAGAAAGGAAAAGCCAGATGCCCAGTACGAGCATAACCCAATCTTGCCAGCGCTGTGTCCGCATCGTTTCCTCCATTTTTGATCGGGTTAACAGACCCGACCATGCGCACCTGCGCATAGTCATCGCAGCATTTTCGAAACGTGCAAAAAAGCGAAGTTCCGGCCGAAACGAGCTATAGCTCCAAGAACTCCGCGGGTCTTTTGCGGGCAGAATGGCGACTCGCGGTCGGACTCACCAAGTTTGGGCGAATCGAAACCCGCGACGAGTTGTGTGGCGCGAACCGCGACGCCGGAGATAGATCGTTGGTCGGATGTGCGGGCGTGTACCAGCGAAGCCATCACATTGTTGCGGTTTTGTTTTTAACTTAGACTCGACGAATGCGACGAATTTTCCAGCCGATTATTGCCGTCGTGCTGGCGCTCGCACCGCCGGTGCAGAGCATTGCGGCAGTAGCGTCTGCTTCATGCGCTCATGTGCATGAACGCGTTGCGCACGCGCTCGGCGAATCGACTTCGTCGCACAACGCTCACGCCGCACACCATGGCGGTCCGAAGCGCAGTCACTCTATGCGCGTCTGATCTCGCCTTTCGGTATCTCCAAGCCGGTCTGCGATATGACAGCCGACCGGAGCCATCGCGCCGATTCGCCGTGCTCGGTGTTCAGGGGCTCGCGCCATACGGATTCGATATCGAAGCAGCCGTCTCGTGGTCGTCGCCGGATGGCGGTTGTGGTTTTAGCGACAATTGAGCGAAGGGAGATCGCATGAAGCGATGGTTTGCCCTGTCGACAGTACTCGTCGTGGTGATCGTGGTCGGGATCTCCGGTTTCTTCCTTTTGGGCTTCTACGATGTCGGCGCGACACGGTCGCATAGCCGACCGGCAAACTGGACCATGCACACGGTGATGCGCCAGTCGGTGCGGCGACATGCAGCCGATGTTCCCGCACCGCCGGCGAAGTCGGCCGCGACATTGCGCGAGGGGGCGCAGCACTACCGCGAAATGTGCGTTGAGTGTCACGGTGCGCCTGGAATGTCGGCGGGCGATGTCGGAAAAGGCCTCATGCCGCCTGCGCCCGATCTGGCGAAGACAGCCACGTCGTGGTCCAGACAGGAACTGTTCTGGATCATCAAGAATGGTGTGCGTTTTACCGGGATGCCGGCGTGGGGCGAGAGCGCGGACGATGAGGAGATCTGGGCGCTCGCCGCCTTTGTGGAGACGTTGCCTCAACTCGACCCTGAGCAATACCGCGCGATGGCCGTTGAGAAGAATTCGGCGCCACACACTCACCGCCACTAGCGCGAATCGTGATGCGGCGCGTACGTGCGGCTGAACGTCTACGCCCGGTCGCGTGCCATAGCTAAGCTCGAATTCCTTCCCGACCGGCAGGCCGTAGGTCTGTCAAGTCGACGGCAGCCCGGGACGCGCGAGTGTGCCGCAATTGCAATAGCTCATTGGAACTAACGAACGCGCAGGAAAAAGCGAATACCCACGTTTTTGTTGTTCCAAATTACCCTTCTGCCTACATAATGTGATTTGCCACTAGATGTAAACGAGCTAACGCGCTGCCCGCACTGGGCGCCGCTGACGGCTCGACGGCGACGATCTGCGCCGCGCGCGCAGACATCGGCGCCGTGAGACTCCGGGCGCATCGGGGCGTCACGAGAAAGTCTCTATCGGGAGCCGTGTTTTTACAAAAGGAAACGAGGGTGAGAACTAATAAAGGGGGATCTACCCGCTCGATTCTGTTGTACACGGAAGCGAGCGAGGCGGAGCTTCGCGCGTTCGAGCATGTGTGCGCGCGTGCATCGTGCGATGTGGTGCGGCAGAGTCCGTCTGTTAACGCGGAAGCCGCCGAACACTATCTGCGTGTCCTCTTGATCGGATCCGGGATGGCGACGCGCGCATCCCGGCGCATCGACTCGAGCGCGCCGACGTTCGCGTTGCTCGTGACGCACGACGCAGCGGCGCTCGACGGCGAGAAATTATTGCAGCATTGCGCCAACGTGCTCGTCGCACCGTACGACGAAGCCGCGCTTGCCGAATCGCTCGAAACGTTGTTCGGCGAAACGCTGCCGCCGGAAGTCGGCGCGAACATCATCGGCGAATCGCCGCAAGTCCGCGAGCTGCTGCGCGTGATGGCGCGCGTCGCGCGCTACGACGCACCGGTGCTGATCAAGGGCGAAACGGGAACCGGAAAAGAATTGGTCGCACGGGGAATTCATTACACCAGTTCGCGCAGCGCACAGCCGTTCGTCCCGGTGAATTGCGGCGCGCTGAACGACGAGCTGTTGCTGGCCGAGCTCTTTGGCTACGAAAAAGGCGCGTTCACCGATGCCAAGCGCAATCACCGCGGTTTGGTGGCGCAGGCGGCCGGCGGTGTGCTGTTCCTCGACGAGCTCGACAGCCTGTCGCCGAAGGGCCAGGCAGCGCTGCTGCGGTTCCTGCAGGAGCAGGAATATCGTCCGCTGGGGAGCGAGTCGTTGTACAAGGGCGATGTGCGTGTGATCGCGGCGACCAACAAGGACCTCGAAGTGCAGGTGGCGCGCGGGGAGTTTCGCGAGGATTTGTACTATCGCGTGCATTTACTCGATGTCGAGCTCCCGCCCTTGCGGGCGCGCACGGGAGACGTGCATGTGTTGGCCGAGCACTTCCTCGCCGAGCTGAGCCGCCGTTACAGTACGCCACCGAAGCGCCTGCATGCATCGACGTTGCGTTGGATGACGGCATACGCGTGGCCCGGCAACGTGCGCGAGCTGCAGAACTATCTTTACCGCCTTTTCGTGCTGAGTCCGGGGCCGATCATTTACGTCCCGTCCATGAAGGGCAATCCCGTCCCGTTGGTTGGGGTTTCCGCCGCTGCCGCCGGAACGGAACGACTGTCGGCGTTCAGCGATGAGAAAGCGCGCGTGCTCGCGGAGTTCGAACGAACGTATCTCGACCGCGTGATGGCGGCGACGAAGGGCAACATCTCTCTCGCCGCGCGCCGCGCGGGAAAGGAACGGCGCGCGTTCCGCCGCCTTTTGAAGAAGCACGGCATCGAGCGGCGGCGCTACGAGACGGCAGACCGCCCCGACGATTAGCGCGGTCCCAACTCGATGACTTGACGCGCTCGTGTCCGCGCGAGCGCTTCTTCGAATCCGGTGTGCGTCGGCGCTGGCGCTGCCTCTAATCGCTTTTGCGATGTAATTCTTCCGTAACGCTTCTCGGCCGGTCTCAATTCGCACGCGCATCCATTCGGATGCCCCATCGGGCAGCGATGCCCCAGGCAATACTTCCCGCTACCGTCACGGCGCTGACCCGCGCGTTTATGCGCGCCATCACCTGGTAGCTGGGGCGCGATCGCCCCGGCAACCCGAGACCTGGCCGCAGTTTCTCCAGCAAATTTTCGAACAACGATGATGGCACAGCGATTGCTAAAGCCGTTGCCGATCGCCGGACAACTTCGTCCGCGCGGAGCAACGAGAAGCACCCGTGAGCACAAGCGATAGCAGCGTAATAGTCGAAGCGGCCGACGCGATCCGGCGATATCTCGAGGTGCGCCCGAACGCGGCGGAGACGGTCGAGGGGGTAGCGCGCTGGTGGCTGGCCCGGCAGCGCCACGACGACACGGTCGTGCTCGCGCGGCAGGCGCTCGACTATCTCGAGTCGAAAGGGCAGGTGGTGAAGTTCCGTCTCGCCGGCGGCAAGGTGATGTACCGCCGCGCGTGAACGTGGGGGCGCGTCGGCCGGGTTCGGCGAACGGATCGTTTCTAAGATGAGGAAAAAAATATGCTAGGCAGCGTTCAGGAAAAACTTACGCGTGTGCGGCCGCCGCGGGTGAAGATCGTATACGACGTGGAGACCGGCGGTGCGATCGAGAAACGCGAACTGCCGTTCATTGTCGGGATCTTCGCGGACCTCTCGGGTCAGCCGGCGCTGGAGTTGCCGCCGGTGAAGGACCGCAAGCTCGTCGAGATCGATCGCGACAACTTCAACGCGGTAATGGCGTCGGCCGCGCCGGCTATCAGACTGAACGATATACCGAACGTGCTGCCGGGCGGCGAAGGCAATCTGAGCGGCGTGCTGACGTTTTCGAATCTCGACGACTTCGGGCCGCTCGAGATCGTCAGGCGCGTGCCGGCCATGGCGGCGCTTTACCAGGCGCGTTGCCGTATCCGCGACATGCATACGAAGTCGGAAACGTCCGATCCGCTGGCGCAACTGCTCGACAAGATCATGTCGCCGGGCGACGAGGGGAAGAAGCTGCGCGAAGAGCTGAAGACGACGTTCGATCCGGCCAAGCCCGAGGACTGGAAAAAGGTCGGGACGCCCGAGTTCGTCAAGACGATGCTCACGCCGGAGTACATGCTGTCCGATGCGAGCCAGCGGGAAAACGTGCTCGATATGATCGGGCAGTTCACGGCGGATATCGCGGCGCCGACCCCCGACGGAACCGACAAGGGCGCCGGCAAGCTCATGACGCTACGCCTCGCCGATATCGACGCGGCGCTCGCCAAGCAATTGAACGCCATCATGCACGCTCCGGCATTCCAGCGTTTGGAAGCGACTTGGCGCGGGCTGTTTTACCTGGTGTCGCGCTCCGAAACCGGACGCATGCTCAGGCTCCGGGTAATGAATATTTCCAAGCAGGAGCTGCTCAAGGATCTGCAGAAGGCCGTCGAGTTCGATCAGAGCACGATCTTCAAGCTCATCTACGAGGCCGAGTACGGCACGTACGGCGGCGATCCGTACAGCTTGCTGCTCGGCGACTATGAATTCGGGCGCCATCCGGAAGACATCGAGCTGCTCTACAAGATGGCCGAGATTGCCGCCGCTGCGCACGCTCCGTTCATCTCGGCGGCCTATGCGCGCCTGTTCGATCTTGACAGCTTCGAGAAGCTCACGCGTCCGCGCGACCTGTCGAAAATCTTCGAGAGCGTCGAGCTCGACGGCTGGCGCTCGTTCCGCGCGAGCGAGGATTCGCGCTACGTCACGCTGACGCTGCCGCGGGTGCTGCTGCGCCTGCCCTACGGTCCCGATACGGTGCCGGTCGAGGGCATGAGCTTCACCGAGGAAGTCGACGGCCGTGACGCGGCGAAATTCCTCTGGGGCAACTCCGCGTACATCCTGGCCGAGCGCATCACCAACGCGTTTTCGCTCTACGGCTGGACCGCCGCGATCCGCGGCGTCGAGGGCGGCGGCCTGGTCGAAGGTCTGCCGACGTACAAGTTCAGGACGGCGGAGGGCGATGTCGAGATGGTGTGCCCGACGCAGGTCGCGATCACCGACCGGCGCGAAAAAGAGCTGAACGATCTTGGCTTCATGGCGATCTGCCATTGCAAAGGCACGAACAAGGCGGCGTTCTTCGGCGGACAGACGACCAATCTTCCGAAGAAGTACATCTCCGACGCGGCCAACAGCAACGCGCAAGTTTCGGCGATGTTGCCGTACGTGCTCGCCGCCGCGCGCTTTGCGCATTACATCAAAGTGATCATGCGCGAAAAGGTGGGCAGCTTCCTCACGCGCGCAAACGTCGAACAGTTCCTGAACGCGTGGATCGCGCAGTACGTGCTGCTCGACGACAACGCCACCCAGCAGGTGAAAGCGGCGTATCCGTTGCGTGCGGCGCAGGTCACGGTCACCGATGTGCCGGGCAAGCCCGGCGCGTATCGGGCGACGGTATTCCTCAAGCCGCACTTCCAGCTCGAGGAGCTGACCACTTCGATTCGCCTCGTCGCCGAGCTTCCGGCGTGACGCGCTTACACGGTTAACCAAGGGACATTGCCATGGATCTGATACTGCTACAGCCGGGAGACGACACGATCTTCGGCGGAGACAACAGCTGGGCGAACGGCGGCAGCCTCGTCGATAAGGACGGCGAAGACGTCTACAAGATGGACGACGAGATCGCCAAGAACTTCGGCAAGTGCATCGAGCTCGTCTCGATTCATCAGGGTATGAAACAGCAGGTGACGACCGATGTCAGCAACTCGGCGCGCACCTCCGGCCGCCCGATCATCACCGAGTTCACGTGCGTGAAGTACGTCGACAAGACCTCGGTGAAATTCTACGAATACTGTTTGCGCGCACAGCCGCTCGGAAAAGGCGACGCGCAGCCGACGCGGCTTTACATCCTGCGCAACTCGGGCGATCGCACGGCGAACATCATCACGTTCCAGCTGCGCGACGCCCTGATCAGCGAGATTCAGTTCCAGTCGCACCCTGACGATATGCCGACCGAGCAGTTCAAACTGAATTTCACGGAGATCCTTTGGAGTTACACCGTGCAGCGCGCCGATACCGGCCGCGCCGGCGTGATGTCGTCGGGATGGAGTCTTGCGCGCAACCGCGTCATCGGGAGCTTCACGAAGTAACGGTACGAGTCGAGCCGCCGCGGGGAGGTCATATGAAATACCTGTTCGAGCGTCTCGTGTGCGACGATGCCGCAGATGCGACGTTCGATCTGAAGAGCGCGGTGCGGGCCAACGTGCAGCGGCTCGTGTCGAATCGCATCCTCGCGGCGCCGGCCGATTCGACCGGCGAGTTGGATGTCCTGAACTGCGGGCTTCCGAGCATCGTCGATCTCCCGCACGGCAGCCCGCCGGCGCTCGAAGACTACTGCGTGCACATGCGGCGCCTTATCGGCAAATACGAGCCGCGCCTCGAGCAGCCGAAGGTCGAGATCGAGCCGGCCGATGCGGCGCCGTTTCGTGTCGTCGTCAGCGCCAAGCTCGCGAGCGGTGATCTCGAAGAGGAAATCCGCTTTCCGGTGATGCTCGATGGCCGGGCGTGACGCGCAAATGGCAGACAAGGCGGGCGGCCTCAAACGCTACTTCGAGCAGGAATTGCGGCATCTGCGCGAAGAAGCGGCCGCTTTTGCAAAAGACTATCCTGCCGTCGCGCGCGAACTTGCGTTGAGCGGCGGCAGGTCCGCCGATCCGCACGTCGAGCTGTTGATACAGTCGGTCGCGTTTTTGATCGGTCGATTGCAGCATCAGCTCGACGCCGATCAAGCGAGCGTTCCCAACGCGCTGCTGGCCGAGCTTTATCCGCATCTCGCCGCACCCATTCCGTCGATGGCGGTTGCGCAAGTCGATGTTAAGGCCGACGGAGCCAACTTCGCCAACGGCTGGACGCTCGCGCGCGGGCGGCGCGCGTTCGCGATGGCGACAAGCGACAGCAAACGGCGCGTGCCGTGCCGCTTCCAGGCGTGTTACGACACGCCGCTCTGGCCGCTCACGGTTCGTGCGGCGGGGATGGCGCCGACGAACCATTACGATTTCCTGAGCGACGCGCGCGACGTGTACTCCGTGCTGCATGTGCGCATCGGCGCGCTCGGCGCCGATCCGATCGGCAGCCTGCCGCTATCGCGGTTGCGATTCCACTTGCACAGCGAGGCTCGTGACGCGTTTCGACTGTACGAGCTGCTTGCGACGCATCTGACCGGCATCGCCGTGTTGGTGCCCGGCGATCGCGAGCCGCGCCGCCTGCCCCCCGAGGCATTGAGTTGGCTCGGTTTTGCGCCCGAGGAGTCGATGTTCCCGGCGCGCACGGCGACGCCGCCCGGGTACCGGCTGCTACAGGAGTACTTCGCGTTTCCGGAAAAGTTTCTCTTCTTCGACGTCAACCGGCTCGACTGCCGCGGTGCCACCGACGAATTTGAGTTGCTGTTTCTGCTCGACGTCGCCGACCCGGGTGTTCGTGTTGCTCCCGGCGCACTGCGGCTGAACTGCGTACCGCTGATCAATCTCTACTCGCAGCCGATCGAGCCGCTGCGGCTCGATCACCGCCGCTACGAATATCGCCTTATCGCGGATCAGACGGCGCACGCGTATTGCGAAATCTACGAGCTGGAAGAGGTAACCGCGATCAAGCCGGACGCGACGCCGCGCACGGTGGTGCCGTACTTCAGGATGGAAGAGTACGGCCGGGTCGATTCGCGCGACTACTTCTATGCCACACGGCGTGCCGAGAGCCAGGCCAAATCGGTGCCGGGCACGGAGCTCTTCATTTCGTTCCTCGATGTCAATTTCGACGTAACACAACCGCCGGACGAGACTATTGGCGGGCGCGCGCTTTGTACCAATCGCCGCTTGCCTGAACGGCTGCGCGCGGGTGATCGGCTGCACCTCGAAGGTCCAGGCCCGATCAACGCGCTGCGCATGCTCGGAAAGCCGACGCCGCATCGCACGCCGGAACTACTCGGCGCGCGTTCGTGGGCGCTCGTGTCGCAGCTGGGCTTGAACTATCTGTCGTTGACGGGCGCCGGCGGCTTGGCGGCGCTGAAGAACATGCTGCGCGTGCACGCCGGGGAGGGTGACGCGAATAGCTGGAAGCAGATCGACAGTCTGGTCGCACTCGATTCGCGACCGGTCGTGCGCCGCGTCGGCGCGGAACATTGGCGCGGCTTCTGCCGCGGCGTCGGGTTGCAGTTGTTATTCGACGAGGAGCGTTTCGAAGGCGGGAGCCTCAACCTGTACGCCGAGGTGCTGCGGCGCTTCTTCGCGCTGTACACGACCCTGAACAGCTTCGTCGAGCTCGCGCTCGAAAGCCAGCAACGTAAAGGAGCCATCAAGACATGGCCGCCCCTGGCCGGCGCTCAGATCGTCCTTTAAGCGCGCAGCTGCGCAGCGACCCCGCCGGCTTCGACTTCTATCAGCTGGTGCGGCTGCTACGGCGCGAGGGCGCGGGGCGCGGCGGTCCGCCGCCGCTCGGCCGCGCGGTGCGCTTCCGATCCGACCTGTCGCTGGTGTTCCCGGCGCACGAAGTCACGGGTGTCGCGGATCGCGGCGACCGTCCGGTCGTCGTCACGACGCCCGACTACGGCGTCGCCGGCTACCTCGGTCCGTTGCCTGAGTCGTTTACCGAGTTGGCACAAACACGCCGAGCGGACGGCGATGGGGTGATGGCCGACTTTCTCGATATTTTTTCGCATCGTATCAATGCGCTTCGCTACGAAATTAAAGCGCGCGCGCATGCCGTGCTGGACGAAGAGCCGCCGGAACGAACCGCGCAGGCCGAACGACTGGCGGCGATCATCGGCCTGCTCGAACCCGACTTGGCGTCGCAGTTACCGCTTCCGAAACGCGCGCTCCTCGGGCTCGCGGGGCTGCTCGCCAATCGCCGCCGCAGCGCTGTCGCAGTCGAGCAGGTATTGCGTGCGTATCTCGCCGCCAACGTAAACATCGTGCAGTTTCAAGGCGCCTGGCAGCGTCTCGCCGCTCGCGATCAGACGCAGCTCGCTAAACAAAACAGCCGGCTCGGTCGCGACGCGGTTCTCGGACGGCGCACCTGGGATCAGTCGGCCCGCATCGAGGTGCAGATCGGTCCGCTTCCATTGGCGCGGTTTCGCGAGCTGTTGCCGGGCGGCGCCCGCCATGCAGCGCTCGTCGCAATGCTGCGTTTCCTCACCGACCGTACCGTCGATTGCCGCGTGCGTCTGCAACTCGACGGCGATCCGCCAGCGGGCCAGCTCACGAGCGAAGCAAACGGCATTCGACTCGCGCAAATCGCGTGGCTGCCGCGCATGCATTGGGGCGAACCGCCGGCCGCGGCATTCCTCGTCCGCGCCTACGAAACCACGGAGCTCGACGATGCTGCTTGAAGACCGCGACATCGGCCGCACCGCGGTCGAGAAGGTTCGCCGGCCGGCGTTGTATCTGCATTGCGCGATTTTTCTCGGCGGCGATCGCGTAGTGAGCGACGAAATGTTTCGGCTGGTAAGCGTGAGGGGAGAAGAGAACGTATCCGAGCCGTTCGAGTTCCAACTCGACCTGCGCGGCAACACGCTGCCAACCGGTCAGGAACCGCTGCGGTTCGCCGACATCATCGGCCGGCGCGTCACGTTCGCGATACAGCGGCCGTATACCTCAAATGTTCGGCTCGACCGCGCGAGCAGCTACGCGCGGTTTCATCGCGCGCTCGGCGGCGAAACGGCGCCCGGGCTCGCCTTCTACAACGGGATTGCGAGCGCATTCGCCATGCACGAGCCGGGGGTCTACCGCATGACGGTAAAGCCCGGTCTGTGGAAGCTCACGCTAAACAATCGTTATTGCGTGTACGCACAGCGGAGCATCAAGGGCGCCATCGCCGAGGTGTTTCAGCGCTACCCGGATTTGCAGGTATCGCTCGACAAGCTCGCGGATCCGCACAACATCGCGCTCGCGCGCACTCAGGACTGGTTGCAGGCGGGCGAGACCGACTACGAGTTCGTCCAGCGGCTCATGAGTAAGGCGCATCTCTACTACTACTTCGAGCACGGGCCGAAGGATCACCGTCTCGTGTTCGCCAATACGGCGGAATATCCGCAAGTGCCGGGCGGCGAGCTGCGCTACACGTACACATCGGCCGAGCCGCTCGGCCTCGATGATTCGAGAGTCATAACGCAGTACGGCTATGAACAGACGCTCACGCACACCGGAGTGCAGAGCATGTTCGTCCGCGAGGAAGCCGCGTGGGAGAAAGATACCGTGGCGCAGCTGCGCACTTTCCCGCCGCTGCAACCGAAAGATCCGGGCGAGCGCGTATTCCGTCTCTACAAGATCTACCAATACGGCGGCAGTCAGTCGATGACGACGGAGTACACGGACGCGACGCTCGACGCGATCAGGACCGCCGCCAGCCGGTTCAGCGGTGCGAGCCATTGCGCGATGTTTCATCCGGGCTACAAGTTTCGTGCGATCGAGGATCAGGCCGCGACATCTGCTCCCGCGCCGGTGCGCCCGACCCTCGACGGCGAATGGTTCGTACTGACACAGGTGCGACACGAAGCGTCGCTCGACGGCACCTATCGCAATGAGTTCACTGCGGCCGAGGCGCACGGGCTGATCGCGCCGACCTCGGTTCGCGACACGCACCAGGGCTCGGTTCTGGCGACCGTTGTCGAAATCGATCCCAAGCACGGCCAGGCGCCGGACAATTGGAAGTTCTACACGAAGAACAACTTCGACCCCGAAGGCTCGACGGCAACGGACACCGAAAGCGTCTCTGCCGCCGGATCGTCGCGCGCCACGGATACGGAAAGCGATCCAGCGATTACACCGCTGACCGGCGTATACGTGCGCTTCTCCAGCGACGGCGACGCCGGCCCGAAGGTGTGGGTGAAGCTCGCGGCGCACATGCAGACAGTGCCGGAGATCGGCACCAACGTCATGGTCGGTCGCGCGAGCGACGAATCCGAGATGCCGGAGATCCAGGCAATCGTACAGGCGAACGGGCAGATGACCGTAACGCCGTCGCGCTGGACCGCGGAGACGCGCGTCGGCAGTACGCACTCCACCAGCTACGGGGACAATCAGACGATTCGCTACGGGAAAAAGTCGAACGTCGACCTGAAAAAGGCGATCGACATTCTGAACCGGGAATACAACCCGGACACGTATCACGACGTCAGCTATTCGAAGGGCGCGCGTTTCAGCTACGAGACCTCGGAGCAGGGGAGGAACGGCCCGCTCAGCAAGACCGAGGCGTACGGTTCGACATACAGCCGCGCCGAGGCGAAGGAGCGCAGGAGCTACGAGGACGTCGACGAGACCTACAGCGAACAGAAAGTGGGCAAGAGTTACAGCACGTCGACGTTCGGCGAATCGGAGAACCACCATACCGTCGAACGGAACACGAAGAACTACGAAACCGTGGCGGGGAACAGCTATAGCGAGACGACGCACGGGAGCGTCGAAAGCCATTCGACCGTCAACGCCACGAGTACGAGCTACGAAACGATCAGGGGCAAACGCTATTCGAAATCGACGATCGCGGAGGTCGAAAACGACTCGACCGTCACCGGCGACAGCACGAGTTACGACACGGTCAAGGGCGATCGCTATTCCAAATCCCGCGTCGAGGGCTTGTCCGAGAGCGTATCGGAAGTGCCGGGAGTCGAACGCAACACGCGACGTGTCGGCGTTTCGAACAGCAACAACGCCGTCGGTCTTAGCAACGACAATTCGATCACCGGCATCGTCGTGGCGGATCATACGATCGGCATGGCGAACCAGATCAACGCGACGGTCAATTCGAACACGGTGAACGCGACCGCAATGGCCACCGAGGTCAGCGCAACCGGCGTCATCGCCCGCGTCAACGCGGTCGGCGCCGGTGTCATGATCGACAAGTACGGTGCGAAATTAACAATCAACGGCGAACCGGCCTCGCTGACGCTGCGGAATAGAGGCATGACTATCGAGATGACCGACCTCGAAGTGCATACCTGAGCGCCGACCATGAAGATCATCAAACCTCTGACGCTCGGTTGCTTGCAGAAGCCGTATCGTTATCGCGGCCGGAACTATTATGTGGTGACCGCGCTGGGGTTCTTTCGTCTGGGCGAGAACGTCGAACGGTTCCTCACCGAGCAGAGCCAATGGCCTGTTGCGTTGAAGGCGCTGCCGGCCGGCGAGCCGATCGATTTCGCCATGCCGAAAGCGCACGGCGAAATGCTCCTCGCAGGTAGCGCGTACGCGTTAGGTTCGGAGCCGGTGACGCGCATGATCGTGCGGGCGTCGGTCGGGACGATCGATAAATGCGTCACCGTCGTCGGCGATCGCGAATGGATGTACGGCATCGTGCCGTTCTATCGCATCACCGACCCCTCGCCGTTCCGCGTGATGCCGCTCGGTTACGAGCGCGCCTACGGCGGGCCGAACCATCCGGCCAATCCGCGCGGTGTCGGCTATACCGGCCGGCGCTTAGCGGCGTTTTTCGGCGAGAACCGCGGTCGGATGCCGAATCTCGAATACCCCCACGAGCCCGTGCGGTCACACCGCAAGCACTATCCGCCCGCCGGTTTCGGCCCGCTCGATATCGGATCGCCGGTACGGCAAGCCAAAGCGGGGACCTATGACCAGGTTTGGCTCGACCGCGACGCTCCGGGTCTGCCGGAAGACGTGCAATGGTCGCTCTACAATGCCGCGCCCGATGATCAGCAGATCGACGGCTATTTCGGCGGCGGGGAGCCGTATCGACTGGAAGGTCTGCATCCGTCGAAGCGCGTGATCGAGGGCCGTCTGCCTCGAATGCGCGTGCGTGCGCTCGTGCAGCGCCGCGGTCGAGCGCCGAGCGCGGCGGAAGAGCTGACGATGGTGTTCGACACCGTCTGGTTTTTTCCGGACCAAGAGCTCGGTGTCGCCGTGTATCGCGGCCAGACGACGATCGAAGACAGCGACGCGCTCGACGTCGAGGCCGTATTGCTCGCGTACGAGAACTTGGCGGACTCGCCGCGGTCACCCGCGCACTATAACGAGGCGTTGCGGCTGCGCACCGACCGAGCAACCGCGGTGCTGCATCTCGCGAATGAAGCGCCGCTCGTGCCGGAGCTGCGCGCGGCTGAGCGCGCCGCGGCAGCGGAGCGACACGCGAAAGTACAGGCCGACGAGCTTGCGCGCCGCCAAGCGATGCTCGATGAAGCCACCGCCGAATTCTGGACGGGCGGCGGGATGTCGCAGCCGGCGAACTACGCGCCGCCGATTGCGTTGCCGCCGCCATTGCCGGTTGTCACGCGTGAGTCGATTGCAAACGGCGAAGTCGATCTGATGGAGATCGTGGCGAAGGCGGATGCGCTGGCCGAGGAAGCGCGCCGGCAGGGCGAGACGCGGCGCGCGGCCGCGGAGCGAGCACAGGCGGACGTGGCACACGTGACGCCGGCGGCCGCGGAGCAGATTCGGGAGGTGGAAGCGCGCGCCGCGGTGCCCGCTCACGATCTGATCGGCGGCGCAGCGCCGCCGAGTCCGTTCGGCATACCGTCGGACGTCGGCGCCGAGCAAGCGCACGTGTTGCAAGCGGCTATCTCGCAGCTTCCCGCGCTGAAACGCCAGACGCGCCGCGCCGCGCCGCAGCCGATCGCGCCGTCCGTACCGCTGTTGCCGGAAACCAAACTACATCTCGGCCGCAAAGTGCGCGAGTGGCACGCCGCCGGCCAAACCCTCGCCGGTCGTGATCTCGCCGGCGCGCATCTGCCGCGCGCGGATTTCGCCGGCGCCGATCTGCGCGAAGTGATGTTCGAAGAGGCCGATTTGAGCGGCGCGAGCTTCCGCGGCGCGAATCTGCGCGGTGCCGTGTTCACCGGCGCGCGCCTCGTCGGCGCGGACTTCACGGATGCCGATCTGGCGGATGCAAATTTCAGTCAAAGCCGGGCGGCAAACGCGACCTTCCGCGACGCGCGTCTCGCCGGCGCATTAGCGATGAAGGCGGATTGGTCTGGCGCGGATTTCAACGGCGCCACCCTGACGGGCGTGATCGGTAACGACGTCATGTTGTCCGGCGCGATCCTCGAACGCGTCGATCTCGCGCACGCGGTGCTCGTCGGAGCCGTGGCGAACGATGCCCGCTTCATCGGGGCGCGGCTTTATCGCACGATGTTGGTGGGCGCACAGCTCGAGCGCGCGGACTTCACGGAAGCCGCGCTCGAGCGCGCTGTCCTGCTCAACGTGCGTGCGCAGCATAGCCGCTGGCGTAGCGCGCGTATGACGCGCGTACAGACCGGCGGCAGCGCCACGTTCGCAAACGCCGATTTGCGCGACGTGACGGCCAGGCAGTGTGGGTGGCGCGGCGCGGATCTCAGCGGCGCCGACCTGTCCGGCGCGCGCTTCGTCTTGTGCGACTTCGGTCACTGTCGCTTCGAGGGCGCGCGACTGCGCGGCGCGCTCCTCTGGCGCTCGATCCTCATGCTGGCGACGTTCGTCGACTGTGACGCCGAAGACGCGGATTTTTTTCAGACGATGGCGCGTAAGGCCGACTTTCGCGGAGCCCGGCTGCGCGGAACGAATCGTGTGCAAGCGGATTTTTCCGAGACGCTAATGGATCGAGCCGACGCCGAGCCGGCGAGGGTACGGGCATGATGGCGCGCGAAGAATTGCAACGTCGGCTGCGCCGCGGACAGCCGATCGTCGATGCGGATCTATCCGGCTTCGACTTCGCCGGATGTCGCATCACCGGGGCCGTGTTCCACCGTGTCCGTCTCGTCGGTGCGCGGCTGGCTGGGCACGATCTCTCCGACATCAGCTTCAGTCATTGCGATTTCACGAACGCCGATATCGCGGGATCGCGGTTGCACGCGACGATCTTTACCGAATGCCGCATGCCCGCACTGCGTTTCGCCACCGAGACTATCGAGCGCACCACGTTCGCGCGCTGCGATCTTCGTGCCAGTCGTTGGGATGAGCAGACGATGGCGGTCGGCGTTTGGGCCGAGTGCGATCTGCGCGGAGCAAGCTTTCGCGGCGCGCGTTTCAACCGCGTCGTCGCGGCGAAGTGCAGGTGGGACGGCGCGGACCTCGGGGCGACGGCGTTCGATCAGTCCACGTTTTGCGACGTCGATTTTCGCACGATCCGCGTCGACGGCCTTCGCGCCGATACCACGGTGATGATGAATGCCAATCTCGCCGGACAGGATTTAGCGGGCGCGACGCTGCGCCGATGCACGCTGACGGGCGCCGATCTCACCGATACGGATCTGAGCGGGGCGGATCTGACGCAAACGAATTGTCTGGGGGCCAGGGTCGTGCGGACGCGCCTGCGCGGTGCGGCGGCCGCGCATGCCGTGTTCCTCGACGCGGAGATCATCGAATCGGATTTTGCCGACGCGGCGCTCGAGGGCGCGATCTTCGAGAACGCCGGAGTGTGCGCCAGCCGCTTTGAGGGTGCGCAGCTGGCAAAGAGCGTGTGGGCGCGCAGCCGGCACGAGCGCGTGTCGTTTCGCGCGGCCGATCTGCGCTTTGCGGATTTCTCTCACGCACGACTGACGTCGGTCGACCTGGATGGCGCACGTCTCGATCTGTGCCGTTTACACGATGTCGCGTTTTCGGATGTTGAGTTCGGACGCGCGAACCGGCGCGATGCGATCGGGACCGATCGCGCGCTGCTCGCGGCGGAACAGAACGTATTGAATGCAGGAGTGATGTGATGCAAGCAGCGATAAAGCGGGCAGGACAGTTGTCGCGATCCCCATCATTTGCTCCCGTTCCTGGACGCGGGGGCGGGTCAGAGTCGAGGCCCGGTGTCATCGCGTGCTATGACGCCCGGATCACCGATGAGCTGGCCGATGGTGCGTATCGTCTCAGCGACGGTGCGGCCGCGTCGCAGGCGGTGTCGTGTTTGTTGCGGCCGCGCACGGGCGACCGGGTGGTGGTCGTGAAGTGTGCGGATGGCGACGTCTACATCTTTGCGATCCTCGCGCGAGACGCGAAGCACGCCGCCGAGATCGGCGTGCCGCGAGCGGCGGAGCTGACAGTGTCCGCGCCGCAGCTGACGCTGCGCGCGACGGAGACGATGCGCGTCGAGTCGTTGCGCGATATCGAGGTCACGGCCGTCACCGGCGACGTGAGCCTGACTGCGCGCAATCTGCTCACGACGGTCGCCGACGCGGTCGTCGAAAACATGCGCGAGTACATCGGTAAAGCGGCCACTTGGTCGCTGGCCGCGCGTTCATTTCTGCGGCTGCACAGCCGGCAAGCGTTCGTCACCGCCGAGGAAGACATGAAGGTGGATGCGGAACGGATCAGCTTGGGGTGATGCCATGTTTGCCGACGTCATGACGACGGTTATGAGTCTCGCGTTCCCGGATGTGTGCAAAGTACCGACGCCGGCGGGGCCGGTGCCGACGCCGTTTCCGAACCTAATGCCGAGCGCGCGGCTCCCGATGGTGCCGAACCTCATCATCGGCGGCGGCATGGCGCTCAATCTTTTCAGCACGGCGCCGGTGTCGAACGGCGACGAAGCGGGCGTCGCGACCGGTCTCATTTCGAGCACGGTCGTCGGTCCCGGCCGAACCGTGCAAGGGAGCGCGAAGACGATTTTCGGTTGCGCGCCGGCGACGCGGCTCACCTCGATCACCGCGCAAAACGGCATGCTGCCGAATGCACCCGGGATAACGATCGTGCCGGGACAGTTTCGCGTCATGACGATGGTGTGATGAATCGGATCGCGAAAACGGTTTGGTGCATATTGGCTCTCGTCGTCGCGATTGTCGTGGGCGCATGCGGCTTGCTTGCAAAGGGTCCGCCGACGACACGCCTCTCGGCAATCGAGGTAATCGCGGAGCCGGGCGCCAACCGCAACAGCGCCACGGCACTCGACGTCGTGTTCGTGTACGACACGGCGGTGATGGAGTTACTTCCGAAAACCGGGCCGGCATGGTTCCAGGGGAAGGCCGCATTGCGCACCGTCTCGCCGCGCGCATTCGACGTGGTCGAACTGCAGCTCCCGCCCGCGTACGCATTGAAGGTCGCGCTGCCGAAGAGAAGCCAACACGCGCTACGCGTGATGGCCTACGCAAACTATATCGCGGAAGAAGGACAGGTCGCGCTGAACCTGACCGACGCGAAGCATGCATTGATCCGCCTGAAGCCCGCGGCGATCGAGTATCGCGATGAGTGATCGAGAAGCGAAGGTGTGCCGACACAGAGGTGGCAAGGAATGAGCAACGGTGGACGCGTACCCGAAGCGCTGCAGTGGTCCGAGGGCATGCTGCTCGCGCCGCAGCATTTTCAGCAAAACGACATCTATTGGCACGCGTTGTTGGCGCACCAGATGGCGCAGCTCGAGCCGTACTACTGGGGCATTTTCGATCTGAAGCTCGATAACGACGCGTTGCGCGCCGGCAATGTCCGGGTGCTGTCGCTGCACGCGGTCATGCCGGACGGGCTCGTAGTTCAGTACCCCGCGCCGGGGCAGGACGATGCGCTCGTGCTCGATGTGTCCGCGGACGCGGTGGCGCGCGAAAACCGGCCGCTCACGGTGCACGTCGTCGTACCGGTTCGTACCGAGGGAGCGGCGAGCCGCGCGAGCTCGATTCAGCGCTACGACTCGGTCGCCGGCGCCCTGGAACTGGACGAGAACACGGGCGAAGCGCGCATCGAAGTCGGCCGGCTGCGTCCGCGGCTGGGTCTTCTGGCCGGCGACCGGATACCGGCGAAATACGTCGCGATGCCGCTGCTGCAGCTGCGGCGCGATCTCGGCGGGCACTTCGATCTGACGGACTATCATCCGCCGCTGCTGCGGATCGGCGCATCGCGCTTTCTCGGCGATGCGGCGCTGGCCGCACAACTCGAGCTGCTCGCGACGCGCATTCGCGCCAAAGCGAAGGAGCTGCTCGGGATCGTCGACGGCGAAACGCCGGTCGCGAACGGCAGCGCGGCGCAGCACCGCGTCGTGCGCCGGTTGGTCACGGCGCTGCCCGCGTTCGAAGTACTCGTCCGTTCCGGCGCCGCGCATCCATTCGCGCTCTACGTCGCGCTCGCGCAGCTGCTCGGTCAAATGGCCGGCATCGCCGCCGACCCGATCCCGATGTTGCTCGACACCTATCGTCACGACAACGTCGCACCCGGTTTTTACAAGGCGCTGCGCCACGTCAACACGGTTCTGGCGCGATTGAACGCGGCGTACGAAGCGATCGTGTTCGAGCGCAAGGCGGACGACCTCTTCGTCACGGCGCTCGGATCGCAGGTGCGCAGCGAACGGCTGATCGTCGAGCTCAAGCCTGCGCAAGGGCAGACGCCGCAGGCGCTCGCGCAGTGGCTGAACCGTGCGTGCATCGGAGCCGCGCCGATGATGCCGCTGTTGCGCCAGCGCCGGTTGCCGGGAGCGCGTGTGCGCGCGCTGACGCCGGGGCAGGTGCCTGGACTCAACGCCGGAAGCGGGCTGCTTTACGAGATCGTGAACCAGCCGATCGAGCAGGACGGCAAGCTCGTGCCGGTCATTCAACCGGGCGTGCCGATGCACGTTCAGGGCGCGGCGGATGCGACCGCGCCGGCGGCGATCGTGCTGTATCTGCCGAATGGCAACGGCAAAAATGCGGCGGTCGCGCCGCGCGCGGTGGCTAATGGCTGACGCGCCCGACAAGCCGTCGTCGCTGCTCGCACGCTTCGCAGAGTTTTACGAAGAAATCGCGCGGCTGAAGCTCGCGATTCGCGAGGGCCGTTTGCCGCTCTATCTCGCCGGCGGCAAAGAACCCGTCGCCCTGAATGGCAACGATCTCGCGGCGATGGTCGGGCAACGACTGAAGCAGCGACTGCAGCAGCAGGCCCGGATCGTGCGCGAGACCGGAACCGAAGCGGAAATCGAGGCGTATCGCATCGCGCAGTACGCGATGGCGGCGCTCGCCGATGAGATTTTTATCCTCGAAGTCGATTGGCCCGGACGCGCCTTCTGGCAGCACTACGTGATCGAGCGCGCGTTGTTTCAATCGGACAACGCCGGCCGCGATTTTTTCCTGCAAACGGATCGGCTACTCGCGTCGCGCGTCCAGAGCGCGTTGCAGGAGGATCTCGCCGCCGTGTTCCTGATCGCCCTTCAACTCGGCTTCAAAGGGCAGTATCGGGGCGCACATGGCGCGCTCGTCTTAAAGAGCTATCGCGAGAAGCTGATCCGCTTCATCGGAGCGGGCCACGGGATGCTGCGCGCGCAGCCGGGTTTCCCGCAAGCGTATCAGTACCGCGTAAGCGAAGCGCGTGGGGAGCGCCTGGCGCCGCTCGCGCGCTGGTACCGCTGGGGAGCGCTGATCGCTTTGACGTACGTCGTACTCTCGACGATCGTTTGGATGCTGCTCATCAGCCGCTTCAATGAGGTGCTCGGTGGCTGACCGCGCTCCCGTGCTGGCTGCGCTGAGTGCCGACGGAGCGGGCCCGCTCCTGATCCTGCTCGCGCTCGGGGTGCTGGCCGGCGTCGCCGCCATGTGGCTGGTCGTGCGCGCACGCAAGCCGCCACGCCGCCCCGTGCTGACCGGCGTCGTCGATGCACGAGTGCAGGCACGCGGCGTATGGCGCACGCTCCGCGACCGGATCGCGCAAGCGGCGCACGCGTTGCGCTACCTGAGCGAGCGGCGCGAGTGGCGCTATGCCGTGCCGTGGATTCTGGTCTGCGGCGAAGTGGGGAGCGGCAAGACCAGTGCGCTTGCTTCGATCACGACCGGTCGGCGGGTGCGGCTAACGGCGGCGGAAGAGAAGTTGCCGATCGCCGGCACGGGTTGGCATTTCCACGACCGCGGTCTGTCCATCGACGTCGACAGCGACGCGTCGTTCGCCGCGGATGATACCGCCGCGCACCGTCGCTGGAGAGAGCTGCTGCGGCATCTGGTCGACTATCGCCCCGAACGCGCGCTCGACGGCTTGGTGCTCACGATCTCGGCGCGCACGCTGCTGACCGGCTCGGCGGCGGACGCGCAGCGATTAGCGACGCGCTGCCATGCGCTCTTGTGGGACGTGCAAGAGCGCTTCGAGTTTGCATTGCCCGTGTACGTGATCGTCACGCAGTGCGACACCGTGCCGGGATTCGGCGCGTTTTGGAAAGCGCAGCCGGACCAGCGCTTGCGCGAGATGTTCGGGTGGTCGAATCCGTATTCGGTCGAGAGCACGTTTGTGCCGGAGTGGCTCGATGAAGCGTTCGACGAGATGGGACGCGCGCTCAAGCGCCTGCAATTGCAGGCGGCCGCCGGCGACCGCGATATCGGGCAGGCGGACGAATTTTTCCTCTTCCCGCAGCGCTTTCGCGAGCTGACGCCGCGATTGCGCGCGGTGCTCGCGCAGGTGTTTCGGGCGAGCGCGTATCACGCGAATTCGTTTTTCCGCGGCGTGTACTTCACCGGAAGCGTCGCCGCCGAGGGCGCGAGCTTGCCCGCGCCGCGTAGCGACCTCGCCTTCGTCGATCGGCTGTTCGAGGAGAAGATCTACGCCGAGCCGAATCTGGCGCGGCCTATCCGCCAGGCGTTGTGGTCGCGTCATCGGCTGATTCGGCGGCTGCAGATCGGCGCAGCCGGCGCCTTCGCGCTCCTGTGCCTCGCGCTGGCGCACGCCGGCGTGCGGCTCCACAGCCAGGTCGGCGCCGGCATCGCTTCGCTCGACCTCATCGAGCATCCGCAACGGCTGTCGCACGCCGCCGGCGGCTGTATCGACAAGGAGACGGTGTACGACCTGCTCGCCAACATATCCAGCCTCGATGTGAGCCTGACCTTCGCTGCGATTCCGGCGTCGTGGGTCGATCGTCACATATCCGAGCGCGAGATCCAGCTGGTGGCGGACAAAGCGTTCGAGGAGGTGATCTTCCCGAGCCTCGCGTGTCATCTGGAGCAGCACGCGCGCCGGTTGCTCGCCGAGCCGATGGGCCGCGCGCAATCGGACGAAGCGCCCATTGAGGAACGCGACAATCTGCGCGATTACATCGACCGCGTCGCGACGTTCGAGCGAAACCTCGCGCATTTCAATCGTCTCGTCATGTACGCGTCGAGCGACCAGGCCGATGAGCTGCTCGACCGCTTCGACCAGCTCGCTCAATACGTATACGGCGATCCGCTGCCGGCGGCCGTGCATCAGCGCCGTGGTCAGCATCGCGAGGCGCTCGCGCATGTCGAGTATCGCCGCCCACTCGAGCTACCGCTCGATCTGCGAGCGAGCATCGGCCGACGCATCGAGGCACAGACGGATCAGGTGCGCCGCGAGATCGACCGGCAAATCGATGCGGGCGCGACGTTGCTCGACGCACTCAATCGCGAGCAGGCGCCGATTCTCGCGAACACGCAGCGTTTCGATCGCTGGCTGGAACGGATGCGGCAGGAGTGGCTCGCGGCGAACGAACAGAACAACCCGTGCCGTGCCGTCGCGCAGTGGCTCGAGCCGGCCTTGCACGATCTCCGCCGGCAGTATGGCTATGACGCCCGGCTCACCGAGCTGGCGCATCACTTCGATCGCGCGCCTTGCTACGACCCTTCGGTGCGGCGGCTCGCCGAGCTTCACGTTGCGCCTCACGGCGTATTGTTTCGCCGGGGGAAGGATCGCTTCGAGCTCGCGCCCGCGCTGGCGGCGGAGGCCGATGGCGTCAAGCGCGTCATCGCGCTCGACTTCATGCAGCTCACGCCGCGCGAGACGTTCGTATGCCAAGCGCCGCTAAACGGCTGGCGCGCGTCCGATCTCGGCGAAGCAGCCGCTTTCATACGGGAGTATCAACAGTTCGCGCGGACGACCGCGCCGGATGCCGCGACACGCCCGCTTTATGTACGGCTCGCGCGGCGTCAATTGCAGAGCGTGCTGGACGAGACGCTCAACCATGCGCAGCGGCGCGCCGGCTCCGATGGCGCGCGCGCGGTTGCCGCGGTCGACTCGCTCTCGACAGGCGACCAGCAGCTGGAGCAACAGTCGGGGGACCTGGCGCGCACGCTCGAGTCGCTGCTCTGGGTGCTCGGCATGTATCGGCAGCTGGGTTTCGACGCGAGTCAGGCGCGCGTTACGCAGTGCGCGCGCAATTATGCGCTGTATGCGCTGCGCACGATTCAAAATCTGAGCGAGGCCGGCGGCCTTTACGACCCGACGGCGAGCGGCGGCGGTAACGACGATCCGGCGGCGTTGCTGTTCGCGTTCGCCGGCGAGCCGCAGATCAAGGACTATCTCGATCGGCAGCTGAACCGCGTTCAGGTGCTCGCCACGTATGCCGCGCCGTTCGTGGCGTTGCTGAAGAACACCGAAGGGGTGAGCGACGCGCCGCTCCCCGCGGAGAGCGGCGGCTATTGGGACGCCACCGTTCAAGAGCTGAACCGCTATGTGCAATTCAAAGTGCCGAACGGACAGGTGGCGCTGCTGCACGATTTTTTCGGCAAGCAGCTCGCGCGGCTTACCGCCGGCGATTGCGATCAAACGCTGGCGGCGTATGGGCCGGCGCCGTACGGTAACGACCTGTTCTCGCGGCGTCGTCGAAGCGCGGAGCGTCAGGCGCAGTGGCTTTGCCGCGATCACACGCGCGCCGCCGTCCACACGCAATACCACGCGCTGGCACAGCAATTTGCGGCCGACCTGGCAGGGCGCTTTCCATTCGGTCCGATACAAGGATCGGACGCCTCGGTTGCGGCGATGCGCGCCTTCTTCCGCGATTACATGCAGAGCCGCGATGCCCTGCGCACGCGCGTTGCGGCGCTGCGTGCGGACGGGTCTGCGGATGTCGCGGCGTTTCTCGAACAGCTCGATCAGGTCGCGGGCTTCTTCGGCCCGAATCTCGCCTCCGACAGCGCGCCGGCGTTGCGCGTGAAGGTCGAGTTCCGCCTGCAACCGCGGCAGTCGGCGGGTGCGCAGAACATCGTCAGCTGGCGCTTGGGCACCGGGGATCGATCCGCCAGCTTTCCGAACGGCCGCAGCGAAATCGAATGGCGTTACGGGCAGCCGGTGACCTTCGAGCTGATCTGGGCGGATCTCGCCGCCGTCGTCCCGCAGCCCGATGCGCAACAGAGCGATCTGCACGTCGATCGGAATACCGCCGCGTTCACTAGCGAAGGGCCGTGGGCATTGCTCCGGCTCATGCAGCAGCACGTGCCGATGGCGGCGCCGCGTTTCGATCCCGCCGATCCGGGGACCGTGCTGCTCGAATTCCGCGTGCCGACGCACGCGAAGCAGGGCGAAGAAACGACGGCAGCGGGCGAGGCCCGCGTTTATCTCGGTCTCAAGTTCTACGGTCTCGATCCGAAAACGCAAACCGCCATTTCGCTCAGGCCGCCGCGCACGTTCCCGGCGTACGCGCCCACCGTCTGGTAAACGTCCATGCGCCACGACATCGATATCAAAGCTCAACAATACTTCACGCAGCGCTTCGGCGTCGCGTTCGACCAGCTGCTCGCGCCGATCGATGCCGCGCATCCGGGCGGACAGAGCCTGCGCGGCAACGGCGTGTACCGCACGATTCAGGAAGCGCGCCGCCAGGACGATCCCACGCTTCCGCTCGGACCCTGGGAACGCGAGCTCAAGCGCGCCGACTGGGACAAAGTCGCGGCGCTCGCGGTGCAGGCGCTCGCGCAGAAGAGCAAGGATCTGCAGCTCGCCGTCTGGCTGCTCGAAGCGCAGATCAACCGCGACGGCTTTGCGGGCGTGGCGCCGTGTCTGGTATTGATCGAGCGGCTCTGCCGGCTGTGGTGGGAACAGCTCTATCCGCGCGCGGACGGCGCCGACATCGAGTACCGCATCAACGTCATCCATTGGGCGAACGAGAAGTTGCTGCCGGTGCTGCGCCTCGTGCCGATAACGCAGGCGGGACGCGAGGAGCGTGAGCTGAATTGGGCCGATTGGGAGCAGGCGCGGCGGGCGGAGCAGCGGCGCGCGGCGCTGAACGGCCAGGCGCCGGAAGCGGCCGAGGGTGTTAACGCGCTCGAATATGCGACGGCCATGGCCGGCACGGCGAGCGAATGGCACGTCGCGTTGCACGAGCAGCTCGGCGATGCGCTGGCCGCCATCGAGGAGTTGACCCGAACGCTCGATGAGCTGTGCGGGCAGGACGCGCCGAGCCTCCACGGGCTCGCGGTGCTGCTCGAGCAAATCCAATTGTTTATCGAAGCCGAGCTGCACAAACGTGGCGTGCATCTCGATCGCGACGCTGCGACGGCGACCGAGGAACAGGCGGCGGCCGAGTTGGCCTCGGCCGATGACGGACCGATCCACGACCGTGCGGCCGCCTATGCCCAGTTGGCGCGAGCGGCGGATTATCTCCTGCGTATCGAGCCGCACAGCCCGGTGCCATATCTCATCAAACGCGCCGTGGCGTGGGGCAATCTCAACACGGCGGAGCTCTACCAGGAGCTGTTCGTGAAGTTCGGCGGACAACTGAACATTTTCGAGCTGTTGGGGCTGCAGTCGGAGTCGGGCGCGCGCGAGCACTAGTCCCAGCACGACGGTAGGAGGGTGAACGATGAATCTGCTATGGCGCGGAGGTACCGAATTGGTACGCCGCAAAATGCAAAAGCTAGTAATACCGAAGCGATGGATCTCGTATCAGATATCGCCCGAAGCGGTGCAGGCCATCGTCACGGCGCGCAAGAATTCCACGCTCATGGAGAAAATATTTTCCAAGATCGAGAAACACGAGACATCGCAGCAGGCAAAGCTTCGGGAGAAGGCGATACAGTTCTCGAAGCGAGCAACCGGGCCGGACGGCTATTTGCATCCGAGCTACACGGTGGAAAACATCTTGCGCGTCATGAAGGCGAACATGATGAAGCAGCACCGCGAGCTGACCATCAAACAAAGCCCATTCCGCAACGCCTACGATCCGCAAACGCACACGGTGCACCTCATCGATCCGAAGCGGCCGGATATGGTGATACACGAAGTGAAGCACGCCTTGGACCGGCTCAAAAATCCGTTCTTCGGGAAGATGAGCGTTGTGCGGAAGGAGCTTTCGGCGTTCAAGGCGCAGGCGAGAGTCGCGAAACAACTCGGAATCCGTCCGAACATGCCGCATACAAGTCCGAAGAAATCGGCGCGGACGTATCGGAAGAAGGATCCAAAACGCTTCAAGGATTAAAGACACACGGCAAGCAATGCAGGATCGGAGCGTGTCGCGGCGGGAATGGATGACAAGGCATGTGTCGGGACTGTTTCAAGTAACGATAGCGACTAAAGAGGATATCCGGAATGAGCGACAGCGGTGGCGAAAATACGGGACGCAAAGGCTTCTTCGACTCCTTCGTTGATTCGGTGTCGGGCGCATTCAAGCGCGCGAATATCGGCTTCGTTTATGGGCCGAGACGCGACGGTGGGTTTTTTGCCGGCTTCGAATATCCGCGCCGCGAACCGACGGAAGTGTCGATCACCATCAGCCCGGCGGTGCTCGAACAGTTGGAGAAACGCAGAGAGGCGACGTCGGAAAAGCCGACACCGCCGCCCGACGTGAAGCGCCGCCGCAATACGGCGCCGGCCTCGCAGATCTGGCCGAGCTGGGCGAACAATACCTACCGCGATCCGACGGCGGAAACTCGTTCGCAGACGCGACAGCTGGAGAAGCGCATCGAAAATACCGACTTCGAGAACGTTCCCGGGGTCGGTCCGTTCGTGGGGGCGAAGCGGGAAGTGGAGGAACTGCGCGGCGGCAAGAAGCCGGACAAAGTGACGGCGACGCGCACCGTGCGCGTCGTGTCGGCCGTAACGCCTGCCAAATATTTCCCCGGCGGGCTTCCGACCAAGATCGGCGTCGGCGGAGCACTGGGACAGGTCAATCAGCGGGCAAGAAGCCAGAGCAAATCGAGCGACGAACCGCCCAAACATGAATAACGGTACCGAGAGCACCGCACAGATCGCGCGGGCACGCGTCCAGCCGTGCCGGACCGACGGCTCGACGTGTCGAAGTCTTAAACCTGTCGATGGCGTTCGCGGCTGACACCACGGCGCAGGCCGACGGGCGGCGCATCGGTGTCGAACCCGTGCGAGGCGCCGTTCGCTTCAGCGAAGCGCGAGGTCGTGCGCGCACTACGCGGCGGACGAGCGCGAACGCGCCGGGAGCGGCAGAAGTCTACGCGCAGGTGATCGTCGACTACTGGGACGCAGCGCTGGCCGGCGGTGATCTCGATCCGGACAAGGCACTGTACGTGTTGGAGCTGCAGGCGAGGGAGGGACGGCAGACGTATCTGCTCATTCGCGCATTGCTTGCGAAGCTCGGGCGCCGCGGTCTGCGTTTTCGTTATGTCGCGGCGGATACCACGGTCGAAAATCTCGACTTCATCGATGCGCATCCCTATCTGCAGCCATATGCCGCCGCCGGATGTTTGGAAACCGCGTTCTGGGATGCGGAGGCGGGGGATTGGTTTTTGCGTCGTCACGACCGGCGTTTCGTATCGATGGAAAATCCCCTCGTCGTGGTGGCCGATCGCGTATACGCGGATCTCGCGCACGATCTCTTCGGCTTTCATTACGGACACATGTACGAAGGCCGGATCGCCGATGCCGCAGATCATTCGCCCGCGGCTTTCGAATGGACTCCGATCGAGCATGCCGATTGGCTCCCGTCGCGCTGGGCGCCGTTGCTCGCCGAGTACCGGGAGCGGCTCGATAGCACGTCGATGCTACTCCCGAGCGGCGCCATGCGCTGTATCGATCGCCTGCATCAAATCAGCGCCGGCCGCTATTTGCTGCTCGCGGTGGACGAGGCCGTCGGCACCGAGGAGGAGCTTCGCGCGATGTGCGGCATGGACGCGGCAACAGACGCCGCCGCGATCCTCCCGGTCAACTACCACGCGCTCGCACGCTACCAGGCACGGCAAGGCGCGCGAGTGTGGTCGGGCCGCGCAGGCGAGAGCGCCGCTGCGCCTTACGTGGCATTGAGCGCGCGCCCCGGTGCGGTTTACGACGATTACTTTTCGACGGCCATCGGGCGCGTCGCGCAACTCGGGCCCGACGATTACTGCGGCTTGGGCGAGACCGCGCGCGCGGCGGCGGAACATTTGTCGCCGGAGCAATTGTTGAAACTCGTTCGTCTCAGCGGTCATGACCCGCGTGTGCTCGGCGGCGTGCTCGACCCGCTGCTGCCGAAGCTCGCCACACTCGGTCGCGAAGGACGATTGTGCTGGCGCGACGCGCTGGAGCGCACTTGGTCGAATTACTTCCCCGTGCCCGACGGCGATCCGTTTCATTTCAACGCGGGTTTGCTGGCCGTGCAGCTCGAACATTGGGGGCTGGCAAAGGAGGCGTTCCGGCTCGGGGTCGCGATGTACGGCGAAGAGCCGGCGACGTTACGCTGTCTGGGTTACTGCGAAGCTGCGAGCGGCGGCGCCGTGCATGGGCTCGAATGCCTGTCGCGCGCCATCGCACTCGATCCGCGCGACACGGCGGCGCAGGAACTGCAGGCGCAACTGAACGAACGCGTGCGCCGCTGGAACGGACTCTCGTGGTATCGCGCCGACATCGCGCGCGATGACGACTTGGTACTCGAGCCCCTCGGCGGCGAACATGCGGAGAGCTTGTGGTACCAGTACCGCGATCCGCAGATCGGCGTGATGACGCGTCTACCCGAGCTCACCACACTCGAACAGACGATCGAGTGGATCGGGACACAGGAACGAGAAGCGGGCCGCGCCGTGTACGCCGTCGTGCACGCGAGCTGGGGATTGGTCGGTGTCGTCAGTTTCCGCCGTCACACCGATGCCGCGTATTTCTATTTCTGGATCGGAGCCGACTATCAGAATCGCGGTTTCGGCCGGCGTGCCGGCGCGTTGTTGTTCCGGCAAGCCGAGGCGCAAGGCGTGTGCGCGCTGTACACATCGGCATATCCAGACAATGTTCGTTCGCGCCGCGCGCTCGCCGGTCTCGGCTTCACGCCGATCGAGATCGCCGCCGCGGCCCCGGACGACGATCTGCTGTTTTTCTCGCGCGCGCTCGGCGGCGACGTCGCGCGGTCTCGACGCGCCGGTGCCGCGGCGCAGCGTCTGCGTGCGCTCTGTGCCGGCATCGACAGTCCGCTGGTCTTTCCGGCCGAGCCCGTGAAAGCGGGGGGTCGATCATGAGTGACGACGGGCGGCGTAATTCCCCGGACCGCGGCCGAAGCCCGTACCGGAATCGTTCGCCTACGGATCCGCGCGACCGTCGGCTCGACGATCGCCGCGAGCTTTCGCCGCGTCGCTATTCGAGCCCGCCGCGCGAGCGCAGTCCGGGGTCAGGTTCAAGGAAGCGCGGTAGCGAGCACGTGGATAATCGTGACACGCGCGAGCGCAGTCCGCGCCCGCACAAACGCGACCGCCAGGAGCTGGCGCCGCCGCGTCACCCGCCGTCGAGTCACGGGCCGCCGCGTCACGGACCGCCGATTTATGCGCCACCCGGCTACGGCCCGCCAGGCTACGGACCGCTGAGCTATGCGCCGCCGATTTACGGTCCGCCAGGCTCCGGTTACGGGCCACCGGGATACCACTACGGTCCGCCAGGCTCCGGTCCACCGCGTTATGAGGCGCCACGTAGCGAACCGCCACGCCACGAGCCGCCGCGGCGCGACCCGCGTTTGAGCCCGATGCGCTCTCATACCTCGCATACGTCGAGCGACCGGGATCGACGCGAGGATCGAGAAGCGCGCGAGCGGCATCATTCACGGGATTCCCGCCCAACGACGCCCGAGCGCCGGCGCGACCGCGCCACGACGGTATCCGAGATCCTTTCGCCGACGGAGCCACGTCGTTCCGGGCACAGCGAACGCGCGCCCGGATCGGACGATAGACCCGCGGAACCCCTGCGGCGGCGACCGACGAGCCCGGAGCCGCCAACGCGCGGGCCGCGCGGGGCGCGGGAGCAAAGCTTGAGCCCGGTGCGAGATGCGCGCAGACGCAGCGCGAGCCCGCTACGCGAGCGGCGGCAGTCGAGCCCGGTTCGGATTTCGTTCGAAGCGAGCGGCGACGCGAGCCGGCCGCTCGCGTATGCGCGCGAGCTGGAGCGCAGCGGCGCGCGATTCGATCTGCAAGTCGGGATCTTCGAGGGCGAGCGCGATGCGGCGGCGATGCCCGGCACGCGCCGCAACGTCGAAGAGTTGCGGCGCATCGAAGGTGTGCGCATCACGTATAACCGTGATGCGACGCGTCCGCCTTCGCCGACGCGCTACGACCATATTGCGGTGACGAACATCATGGCGGTCGGGCGTGGCGGCGTGAGCGACACGCGGCCTGATCCGAATACACAACTGACGCGCGGCGTCATGGAAGCGCAGGCGCCGAAGCTGAAAGAGGGCGGGCAGTTGCACTTCGGTGCCTCGGGCAATCCGTATTTCAAACCCGGCAAGAGCGGCGTGAATCGCGGCACCGGCCGTCTGTTCCCCGACGCGGTCGATGTCGACGACCTCGCACGACAAAGCGGCCTGACCCGACAGCCGGATCGCGAGTACGTCGATACGTTGACCGTAAAGAAAAACGAGGGACGAAAGAACGTCGGCGTCTCTGGAACGTACACGCGCGTGTATAGCCGCGGCGCGCCGGGGTCCGCGTTGCCCGTGGCGATGCCGCACTCGCATCCTGCGACCGAGCACGAGCGCGGTGTGCCGCTCGGGGAACCGCTACGACATCACGCGCCGCCGCGCGAACGGCCGCCCGGTGGGCGCGACGATCGTGATCGGCCTCCGCCGCGGGAGGATCGCGACCGGCGCCCGCGATCACCGGCGCCGCGGCCACCGCGCGATGACCGTTACCGGCCGCCGGGAGCCGAGGATCGTGGGCGAAGGACACGATCATCCGGCTCCCCGCCGCGACGAGACGATCGCGATCGTTCACGGCGATCACCGAGCCCGCCACGGCGGGAGGATCGAGATCGTTCGCGACGATCACCGAGCCCGCCACCTCGGCAGCAAGATCGTGACAAGCGCTGAAGACGACGATCGACGAGGCGACGACTTGCTCGAAGGGAGCACACAGGGTGACGCCAAACGAAAGCCAGGGAGTTGAACGACGAGTGTTGTCGAGAGACGAGCGGCGCTCAACCGCGCCGGGGCGATGGAACCGAGGCGAAAGACGCGCCACCGCGCGACGGCGTGTCGATGGATTGAAACCCGTGCGGCCGAGTCGCCATGAGCGGCCGGCTCGTGCCGAGATGCGTGCGCCCGCGAAGACCGGATTGCGAATCGCGACGCGACCCGGACAACGATCCCATCCCGGTGTTGAGCTGGCGCCGGAGCGCCGGATTGAGCTGATAGGAGAGAATCGTCTGTGTGCGCCGGGCAAGTGGGAGATCGATCGTGTCGGGATCGGTGCGGCGCGGCGACGCATCGTCGATGCCCCATTGCTTTAGGATTCGCCGGCGCGGATCGCTCTCCTGCGGATACGCGACACCGAGCTGTTCCCGGGTGCGGCCGTTCTGCTTGATCACGCTGACCACATGTCGGTCGGCGCGCAGCCCCAGGTGAAAGGGTAAAGACATGACGATCCGTATTGTCGGTTTTCTGAAAATGAGAGTATGGCCGGCGGTGATGAGGGGAACAAGTGCGCTGAACGTTACTTGTTGTTCCGGTTGCCGGCGGCCGATGTGTCCCAATATCGTCCGCGTTCCGTTCGTCTTCCTTCGCCAAGCGCGCAAGCGTGGCGGCGAGAGAATGCGCGAAACGTTTTAGCATGGCGCGCGTCTATCAGTGCTCGAATTACGGCGAGGCCCATATCCGGGTGGCGGTCGTCGACGATCCCGGCGAAGCGGACCTCTGCGTGCACCGGGTGAGCAGTTGGGGTTTGGCGTCAGGCGACGCGTTCTGGTACATCACGCGCGACAAGCAGGACGCCACGGTTTGGTTGTATTTCGATTCGTTCGGAGCGAGCCAGGTCCGGGTCTGTTTCGTCGATAACTACACGCAAGCCGGCTGGCGCCGGCCGCACCCGCTCAAGGGACGATTCGGCTGACGTTCTATTTGGCGTCAGCGGGGAGGCGAATCACGGCGAGCGGCTCCACCCAGTTCAGCCGGCGCGCGGTAGAGGCGCGTGCCGTACGCGCTTCATCCGGCGATGCATAACGGCCGACGGCCACGACGATCCAGCGGGCGCCGTTCTGGTCCTTCACCGTCAACTTCTTCACTGGGAATCCTTGGTGGCGCACGCGTTCCATCCACGTATCCGCGCTTGCCGCTTCCGTGTATGAACCGAGTTGTAGCGCGTAGAGACCCTGTGCGGGCAGCGGCGTGGGGAGCAGCAGCGCATCGTACGGCAGATCGTCGGATTCGGTGGCCGGCGGAGTCGACGACGACGCGACCGCCGGCGCGGGCGCCGCGGCCGTTTGCGGATTGGCGGAAGTCGGCGTCCCGACCATACCGAGCAGCGGCCGACGAATTGCATCAGGAGCGATCGCGCCGGCGATGAACATCAATACGCCGAAAATGGCGACGATAAGGATAAAACCGAGCTTCGCGATCACGCCGAGCGTCCTGGTGATGTACGCGCATCATTATATAGGGGCCCGTCCGTGTAAGTTTGTCGAATGTGGGGCGCGGAATTGGACAGGCGCTCCGGGCGTGCTTTGGTTTTGGGACCGAAAGCTTGCGTCCGGTAGAAAACCTCCACATACGCCCATTCGGAGCGCTTCCGCGGGGCCGGAACCTTGCCTATCTTTAAAGTGGGTAGTGCCAGTCCTATGGGCTCGAATACGCACGGAAAAAAAACAAAAGCCGACACGGAAGGGAGGGACCGCAGCGCCGAGGCGCGGCGTGCGGTGAGTGACGCAGGGACACCGGATGTCGCAACGTCGGAGCGACTCGCGCGGCTATACGCGGCGTTGAGCGCAACGAACGAAGCGATTCTGCGTGCGCGTTCGCCCGAAGCCCTGTATCAGGGTGTGTGCGACGCCGCGGTCTACGGCGGAAAATTCATTTCCGCCTCGATGCTGATCCCCGATCCGCAAACGCATTGGATCAATCTTGTCGCCGGAACCGGCTCGCCCAAAGAGCTGCTGCGCCTCGTGCGCGCCTCGATCGACGAAACCATTCCGGAAGGCCGCGGCATCGTCGCGACCGCGTATCGCACGCGCGCCATCTGCGTATGCGACGACGTGCAGAACGACCCGCGCACGCGTCCTTGGCATGCGGCGGCGCGCCGCGCGGGCGTCGTTTCCGGCGCCGCCGTGCCGGTGCTTTGCGCCGACAGCGTTCCGGGCATTCTGCTCTTCAATTCCGCCGATGCGAACGACTTCGACGCCGAAACCGTCCGGCTGCTCGAGCGCTTGGCACAAAATATCGCATTCGCCCTGGAGAACCTCGAGCACGAAGCGAGTCGTCGGCAGGCCGAGCAGCGTCTGCGGGAGAGCGAGGAAAAATACCGATCAATTCTCGATGGGATCGAGGATGCCTATTACGAAGTCGATTTGCAGGGCAACCTGGTTCTTTGCAACAGCGCGTTCCCGCATCTGCTCGGCTACACGGTAGAAGACGTCATCGGCGGCAATAACCGACAGGTGCAAACCGGCGCCATGGCGGCCGTAGTGTACCGCGCGTTCAACGACGTCTACCGCAGCGGCGTGGCTAAACGCAGCCAGGATTGGGAGTGGATTCACAAGGACGGCAGCCGCGTGCGCGTCGAGGGCTCCGTGCACCTGGTACGCAACGCACAGGGGGAACCGATCGGGTTTCGCGGAATCCTCCGCGACGTGACCGCGCGGCGGCAGATCGAAGAACGGTTGCGCGAAAGCGAGGAGAAATACCGCACGATTCTGGAAAGCATCGAGGACGCGTACTACGAAGTCGACACGCGCGGCAACCTGGTGTTCTTCAACAGCGCGTTCTCGCGCATGCTGGGCTATGCGCCGGACGAGCTGATCGGCCTCAACAATCGCGTTTACCAGACGCCCGACGTCGCGCGGGATGTGTACAAAGTTTTCAATGAAGTCTATCGCACCGGTCTGCCGGCGCATGCGCACGTATGGAGAATGACGCGCAAGGACGGAACGCACGTGTGGGTAGAAGGATCGGTGCAGCTCGTGAAAGACGGCGCCGGCCGGACCATCGGCTTTCGCGGAATGCTTCGCGATGTCACGGAGCGCCGTCAGATGGAGCAGCGGTTGCGCGAGAGCGAAGCGCGGTTCCGGGCGCTCACGGAGCTGTCGTCCGACTGGTACTGGGAACAGGACGCCGAGTTTCGGTTCGTTCGCGTCGAAAGCCGCGGCGGCGATCAGGATTGGGCGCGTAGGGCGCTGCTTGGCAAGCGAGTCTGGGAAACCGGGTTCCTCGTCGAGACCGAGGGCGGTTGGGACGCGCATCGCGCCGCGCTCGAGGCGCACCGGCCGTTTCGCGACGTGGTAATGCATGCGCGGCGCCGGGACGGGCAGCGTCAGTACATCAGTGTCAGCGGCGAGCCGGTCTTTGCCGACGACGGCGCCTTTTGCGGGTATCGCGGCGTCACGCGCGAGATTACCAAGCAGAAGCTCGCCGAGGAGCGGGTTCAGTATCTCGCCACGCACGACGCGCTGACCGGCCTGCCGAACCGCGTCATGTTCAGCCAGCTTCTCAACGCGGCGATCGAGACCGCGCGCCGGCAGAGCCACAAGTGTGCCGTGCTGTTCCTCGATCTCGATCGGTTCAAGATCATCAACGACACGCTCGGCCACGAGGCCGGCGATTTCCTATTGAAGGAAATGGCGGTGCGGCTCCGAAGCTGTTTGCGCACCGGAGACGTCGTCGCGCGACTTGGCGGCGATGAATTCGTGGTGCTGCTGACCAAAGTCGCCGATTCTTCGGCAATCGCCGGCGTGGCGCGGAAGCTGCTCTCTGCGGCGATGAAGCCGATCAGCGTTCACGAGCAGGAATGCCGTATCACGGCGAGCGTCGGCATCTGCGTGTATCCCCGCGACGGGACGGACGAGCATGCGCTCATGAAGCACGCCGATGTCGCCATGTATCTGGCGAAAGAAGAGGGCAAGAACAACTTTCAGTTCTATTCGCGGCGCATCAAGACGCAATCGTTGGAGCGGCTCGCGTTGGAAGCGAGTCTGCGCCGCGCGCTCGACGCCAACGAATTTTCGCTCGCATTTCAGGCGAAACTCAGCTTCCGAACCGGGTCGATCACCGGGGTAGAGGCGCTCATTCGTTGGGACAATCCACAGCTCGGCTCGGTTTCGCCGACGCAGTTCATTCCGCTCGCGGAAGAAACCGGACTCATCGTTGCGATCGGACGGTGGGCGCTGCGCAGCGCCTGCGCGCAGAGCGTCGCGTGGCAGCATGCCGGGCTTCCTCCGGTACGCTTGGCGGTCAATCTGTCGGCCCGCCAATTTGCGGACGCGGATCTGCTCGACGACATCCGCGATGCGCTCGCGCGGGCCGGCATGCGCCCGGAGCTGCTGGAGCTCGAGATTACGGAGGGGATGGTCACGCAAAACGCCGACCGCGCCGTGCGGCTGCTCGGCGCCATCAAAAGCATGGGTGTCCGTCTCGCCATCGATGACTTCGGCACGGGGTATTCGTCGCTCGCGCAGCTCAAGCGCTTTCCGATCGACACCCTTAAGATCGATCGTTCCTTCATTCGGGAAATTCCGCGCGACGCGGAAGACAATGCGATTACCGAGGCGATTATCGCCATGGCAAAGACGTTGAGGCTCACGGTCGTCGCCGAAGGTGTGGAAACAGAGGAGCAGGTCCGATTTCTGCGGGCGCATGATTGCGACGAGATGCAGGGTTACTACTTTGCGCGTCCGATGAGTCCGGAAGAATTCGCCGAATTTCTGCGCGCGCAAGCGGAACATGTAAAGCGGATCGGGCTCGCGACGAACCCATAAAGGCGGGCGGTTTCGAACGCGGCATCACGGCGCGTAGGCTCACACCCATTCCGCGTCGCTGTTCCGGCGCCAACTTTCACTGGTGCCGAATGTCCTTGCCGTGATATTGTAACCACGGTTACATTTCTTGCGCTGATCATGTCGACGACATCCGATCCCTCAACGACGCCTGTTCCTCCTGCAGCCGCTGACGGCGCTCCGCTCTATTCACTTTGGCAGTTGGTTTTGTACGCCTTGCGGCTCGGCACGTTCGGCTTCGGCGGTCCGGTCGCGCTCGTCGGCTATATGCATCGCGACCTGGTCGAAACGCGCCGCTGGATATCCGACAGCGACTACAAGGAGGGTCTCGCCCTCGCGCAGCTGGCGCCGGGTCCGCTCGCCGCGCAGCTCGCGATTTACTTGGGTTACGTGCACTACCGCATCGTCGGCGCAACGCTCGTCGGCGTTGCATTCGTTGTGCCTTCGTTCCTCATGGTGCTCGCGCTTGGCGCCGCGTACGTCCGCTATGGCGGTCTGTCGTGGATGCAAGCCGTTTTCTACGGCGTCGGCGCCGCGGTCGTTGGGATCATCGCCATAAGCGCGTACAAGTTGACCACGCGCAGCATCGGCAAAGACAAGCTTCTCTGGGCGATCTACCTCGTCAGCGCGCTCGTTACGGTGATTACCGAATCCGAGCTGATTGCCGTCTTCCTCATCGCCGGCGTGATCGTATGGTTCGTCCGCGCGCCGCCGAAGTGGCTCGGGACGGCGGGCGGAATGAGCGCGGTCGTGGCGGTAGAGGCGCACGCACCACTGATCGCGACGATCGACTGGTCCCAATTGATGCAGATTGGCGTTTTCTTCGCAGAGGCCGGTGCTTTCGTGTTCGGCAGCGGGCTTGCGATCGTGCCGTTCCTCTATGGCGGCGTCGTCAACGAGTACCACTGGTTGAACGAGCGCCAATTCATCGACGCCGTGGCGGTCGCGATGATCACGCCCGGACCCGTCGTGATCACGGTCGGCTTCATCGGCTACCTGGTCGCCGGCTTGCCCGGTGCTCTCGTTGCCGCACTCGCGACATTTCTTCCTTGCTATTTGTTTACCGTCATTCCCGCTCCGTATTTCAAGAAACACGGCAAGCGGCCCGATATCGCCGCATTCGTGGACGGCGTGACGGCGGCAGCAATCGGTACGATCGCCGGCGCGGTCATCGTGCTAAGCCGGCGTTCGATCACGGACATGACCACGCTGTTGGTCGCACTCGCGACCGTCGTGTTGCTATGGAAAGTCAAGAAGCTGCCGGAGCCGTACGTTATTGCGGCCGCGGCAGTCATCGGGCTCGTTGTTTACCCGCTGTTGAAGACCTAGCGGGGATGAAGGTTGGCCGCGCGCTCGTGGTTGTTACTTGCGTATAAGGTGCCGCGCGCGCCGACCGTCAACCGCGTAACGATATGGCGCAAGCTCCGCCGACTCGGTGCGATGCTCCTCAACGACGCAGCGTGGGTATTGCCCGCTACGCCGGCCACCGCGGAACAGCTCCAATGGCTGGCAACGGAGATCAAAGAGATGGGCGGCGAGTGTACGCTCTGGCAGGCCGAGCTCCTGCTCGACGAGCAGGAGGAGGAGCTGATTCGGCGCTTTCACGCGCAAGTGGACGAGCCTTATCGGAAGCTCTTGGTGGCGCTCAAACGAAAGCAGGCGGACATCGCGGCGCTGTCACGGCAATATCACCTGATTCATTCGCAGGACTACTTCCGCAGCGATGTCGGGAAGCAGGTGTTCCAGGCACTGGCGGAGGCGAGAGGTAAGCAAAGATGAAGTGGGTGACATGGGAACATATCGGCGTCGATCGCATGGGGTGTGCGTGGCTGATAAAGAAATATATCGATCCCGAGGCAGAGTTCATTTTTGTTCCGCGAGGTCGTATGCCGCTCCCCGATGACGCAGAGCCATTCGACATTCCCGGCGTGCGATTGTCGCATCACGGCGGACATTGTTCGTTTCATACGATTTTGCGCGAATACAACCTTAGTGACCCGGTACTCGAACGCATCGCACGGATCATCGATGAGGTAGATACGGTGCAGGAAGCGCTGCTCGAGCCGGTAGCACCGGGCGTCGATCTGATTTGTCACGGGCTCCGACGCATCAGTGCCGATGATTACGTGGCGCTCGAACGAAGTGCATGGCTCTACGAGGCGCTTTACGCGGAATTGCAAAACGGTTCGGTAACGTGAGCCGGGTTTGTCAACGAAAGGAGATGAGCGATGAAATGGATTACGCGCGAACGCCCGAAAATCGACCGTATCGCCTGCCCATGGTTGGTCGCGAACTTTATCGATAAGCAACCGGAATTCCTTTACGTGCCGGCGAACGAAGTGCTCGCGACGGCGGCCAAGACCCGCGCGATTCCTTACGATATCCCGGGTGTCGAGCTCTCCCACGACGGGGAATTGTGCAGCTTCGATGCGTTTCTCAAAAAGTACGAGCTTTCCGATCCGGCTTTAAAACAACTTGCCGTCATTGTTCGCGGCGCGGATACGTCGCGGCTCGACCTGACGCCGCAGTCGGCCGGGCTCTACGCGTTGTCGCTCGGCCTCTCGTTCAACTTTGCGGACGATCACGAAATGCTCAAGCACGGCATGGTGATGTACGACGCATTGTATGCGTGGTGTAAAAACTGTCAGGCCGAGAGTCATCAGTGGCCGCCAAAGATGTAGGGTCGGCGTTCATTGTTGTCGGCATGATCGCTCGTCCCTCGGCCAGACGTGCGTTGCGGGTCTTTGCGTTCGCTCTGCTGTTTCCGATCGCGGCGGGTAGTGAACCGCCCGGGCTGCAGCTGGAAGACAAAATCGTTCTCGGACGAATCGCAGGACGTATCGACCATCTCGCCGTCGACCTCGACCGCCGACGTTTGTTCGTTGCAGAGCTTGGGAACGATAGCGTTGCCGTGATCGATTTGAAGACACGTAAGCTGCTAAGGCGGCTGCCTGGGTTCAAACACCCGCAAGGGATCGGTTATGACCGCGCGTCCGACCTGCTCTTCGTCGCCAGCGGCGGTGACGGCGCGGTTCACCTGCTGCGCGGCGAAGACTTCGCCGCGCTCGGACGTATCGATCTCGGCGACGACGCCGACAATGTGCGTGTCGACGCCGGGGCGAACCGGGTGTACGTCGGCTACGGCTCGGGCGCGATTGCGATCATCGATCCGAGGGCGCGCGTGAAAATCGGTAACATCACACTGCCGGCACATCCGGAAAGTTTTCAGCTCGATTCCTCCAGTCGTCGAATTTACGCCAACGTACCGGACGCAAAGCAGGTCGCCGTGCTCGATCGGGAGTCCGGTGTGCAGATCGCCGCATGGCAACTCCCGAACGCGCGCGCCAATTTTCCTCTCGCGATCGATGGAGCATCGCGACGCGTGCTCGTCATCGCACGGCATCCACCGAAATTGATCGTCTTTGACTCTGTGGACGGCTCGATAACGGCGGAAGTATCGGTCTGCGGCGACGCCGACGACGTGTTCGTCGACGCGAAACGCCGGCAGATATACGTCAGCTGCGGCGAAGGTTTCGTCGACGTCTTCGAACAGCACGATTCGACGTATCGCCGTATCGGGCACATGGCGAGCGTTGCCGGCGCGCGCACGTCGCTGTTCGTGCCGGAGCTCGATCGTCTTTTTGTCGCAGTGCGCTCCACGGCAGCCGAACCGGCGGCGTTGTGGGTTTTCAGACCGCTTCCTTGAATAATGCGGGTGGTCGGACACTATTTCCGGTTTCTGTTACTTCTCAGCATTTTCGGTGCGAGCAGCCCCGCGTTTGGCCTTCGACCGTTTGACGGTACCGACGCGGCCGTCGCAGAACCTGCCGAACTGAATATGGAGCTCGGTCCGCTGCAGTCGTTGAGCCAAGGGTCGGAACACGCCTTGATCTCACCGCATCTCGCGCTCAGTTATGGGTTTGCGCGGAATTGGGAGATGGTGTGGGAGGGCGAGCTCGTGCATCCACGTTCGGAGGAAGAACGCAAAACGAGCCTGGTCGAACACGGCGTATTCTTCAAACACGTCATTCGCGAAGGCAGCTTGCAGAATCAACCGGGGCCGAGTGTGGCGACCGAAATCGGTTTGCTGCTTCCCGGGATCAACGCTGATCGCGGCACCGGTACGTCTGTCGCCGGAATCGTTTCGTATCGATGGCCGGTGGTCGAAGTACACTTCAACTTGCTTGCTGCGATTACGCGCGAGCATGATCGAGCGCTATTTGCCGACCTGATTCTGGAGGGGCCTCGCGAGTGGCGGTTACGTCCAGCGGCGGAAGTCATATCGGCAAACGAGATCCACGTGTCGCGTACGCGGTCCGTTCTGGTCGGCGCCATTTGGCGCGCGAGCGATGTGCTGGAGTTCGACGCCGGCGTGCGGGAAGCGAGGATGGAGGATCAACGGGTGCGCGAATTGCGTGCTGGCGTCACTTATAGCTGGTTGGCGCGTTAGTCAGGAGGTCGGGGCGAGACGTCTGGGTCTTCGCGTCCGGTTCTTCGTTGCGTCACGAGCATTTCCGCCTCCTCGTTCGTCGCTAGGGGAGAGCAAATGCGAGAAGCGCGTTGCCGCGCGGCGCGCCGATCATGTCGGGCGCAAATCCTTTGATCCATCCACCCCATCCCGCAGGGACGGCGACGTATTGTTTGCCGTTCACGCTGTAGGTGACAGGATTGCCGTGCAACCCGCTGCCGGTCTGGTACTGCCACAGCAGCTCACCGGTGCGCGCGTCGTGTGCATTGAGCTCGCCCGTCGGGGAGCCTGAAAAAAGAACGTCGCCGGCCGTGACGAGAAGCGAGCTCACCATCGGCCGATCGTTTTTCCACGACCACGCTTCTTTGCCGGTCGCCGGATCGAAGGCTTTGACGTGACCCCACGTTTTGCCATGTACCGTCGCATCGCCTCCCCAGTAAGGCAGGCTTTCACGAAACTCGCCGGGAATCAGCTGAAAGATCGCACACGATTCGATGATCGGTGCGTACAGCAACCGTGTTCGCGGACTGTATGCGCCGTGGTTCCACTCCTTGGCGCCCGCCGGCCCCGGACAGATCTCGGTGCCTTCTCTCGTCGGGATCTTTTTAACGTGTACGCGGCCTTGCGGGTCGATATCGGCCCAGGTGGTGCGTGCGTAGGGCGCCACGTGCAGCAGCTTTCCATTCGTGCGGTCGAGAATGAAGAGATACCCGTTCTTGTCGAAATGCGCCAGCAACCTGCGCCCGTCGACATCGAGAAGAATGTTCTCGCTGATGCCGTCGTAATCCCAGAGATCGTGCGGTGTCCATTGGTAGTGCCAACGTATCGAACCGTCGTCGGGATCGAGCGCAACGACCGAGTTGGTATAGAGATTGTTCCCGGGGCGCAAGTTGCCGTCGAAATCGGGCGACGGGTTCCCCGTCCCCCAATAAAGAAGATTGAGATCGGGATCATACGTGCCGGTGACCCACGCGCTTCCGCCACCGCGCGCCCATGCCTCGCCGCCGCTCGGCCACGTTTCGGCTCCCGGTTCACCGGGTTTTGGCACGTTGTAGCGGCGCCAAACTCGGCGCCCGCTGTCGATATCGAACGCGTCGATGTGGCCGCGCACGCCGAATTCCGCGCCCGAGCTGCCAACGATGACAAGATTCTTGACGACCAACGGCGCCAAGGTGGCGCTCTCGCCCGCGCGCACGTCGGCGAACACCTGCTGCCAAACTAATTTCCCTTTTTCCGCGTCGAGCGCAATGAGGTAACCGTTCTGGGTGGCGAAGAAAAGTCTTCCTTTTGCGATCGCGACGCCGCGGTTGACGTTGCCGCAGCAAAGCGGCGTGTCGAGCGGAATTTCGTGTTTGTAGCGCCAAAGCTCCCGACCGGTCTCGGCGTTGATGGCCCATACGTAACCGTCCCAACCCGAGACGTACATCACGCCGTCGACGACAATAGGGGCGGCTTCGAACGCGTACGTCGCAGGAGTGGCGCTGAGTCCGATCTGTCCGAATTGGAAGATCCACGCGGGCCGCAACCGCTTCACGTTGTCGCGGTTGATCTGCTGAAGCGGGCTGTAACGCTGACCGTCGTACGCGCCGTAATACGTCAGCCAGTTGTGCGGCTCGGAGCGGGCCTTGACGAGGCGCTCGAAGGTTACGTCGCGTGCGACCGCCGGCGCACTTCCCGCCGCGCCGCTCAAGCTGCCGAGCGGCCGTGACGCTTCGACCAGTGGGTAATCTTTGCTGCTCGACCCCGCGCAGGCGGTGACGAGCGCGAGGAACGACAGGCACAGGACGATGGTTGAGAAGTGACGCGGCATGCCCACCTCTTCGGCTATGGTCGTGGCTGCCGGGGTCGATCGAGCCGTGCTTCGGGCGGCACATCGCCGCGCACGATGATGAGCCCGAGCATCCCGCGCCCGGCATGATTCCCGACCGGACACCCGAACCAGTAGTAACCGGGACCGTCCAGCTGAACTCGCGCTTTTCCGCGCGCGTGCACGGGTAACATGACGAATTGCTTGTCGCCGTTGCTGGGCAGAACCGCCGCGTGATGCGAGAAGTCATCTTCGTTGGCGATGTCGAGCTCGAGCTCCCCCGGACGCGGCATCACGACGATGGCCGGTTTCCAGATGAATTCGCCCGACGGCACGCGAATGCGATCGCGCATGATTCCATCCGCGTCATCCGAGGCGTGCGAGAGACCCCCGTGCGCGAACAGGCGCCCGATCATCTCCTTGTTTTGTGCGTCGACGTTCGGAAGCTCGTTAACGAGCTCGGCCACTTGCGGATCGAGTTGCTTCAGAACGCTCGGCCGAAGCAAGGCCGCGTACGTGCAACCGGAAACGGCAACCACGACGAGCAGCGTGGAGAGTAGGGCGAACGGCCGTTCCATGACAAACGTCTCCCAAACAAGTTCCCATTCGAGCACCGGGAAGTCGCGAGCGTCAATCAGGAAGAAACGAGGTGCGACCACGAAGGTCAGCGGAACGCCGGGTTAACGAATAAGGTTTGTCGTCGCTCGCTGCAACGCCATGTGTTGCGGAAATCGATGAGACGCTGCGCGGTCCGTGAGGTCCCTTGCAAGGACGCAAACGAGTAGCTCATCGAAATAAGAGCTGCTAGACTCGCGGGTATTATGTTCACGCGTCGCACTCGCCGGTTGACCGCATCGATCGTGGCCGCGGTTTTGTTGATCGCGCAGTTGGCCGTCGCCGCATACGCGTGTCCGTATGTGCCGGCGCCAACAAATGAATCGACGATGCCGGCAAATTGTGCGAGCGCGGCCATGCAGGCCGAGCAGCCGAATTTGTGCCAAGCGCACGCGGATGTGCAGTCGTTGCTCAAAGGTGATCAAAGCGGCGTCCCGTTTGCGGTTTCGATGCCGGTCGTAACCGTGCTGCTGGCACCGGTCAGCACCGTCGATAGCCCTAACGCTTCGCGTTCGGATTCTTATTCGCTGTCGCGGCTCGCGCCCGACGGTTCCCCGCCCATCTACGTCAGTCATCAAGTTTTCCGGAAGTAGGCCTTAGCCGCCATGCGCGCCCGCCTTGCGAGGCGGGTAGTGGTTGCTTTGGTTTATCGTTTCCGGAGGACTGTTCGTGCTCAGACTGTTCTTACCCGAACGCGCCGCGTGCGCGGGGCTCCTATTGCTCGCCGCCGCAGGTGCCGTCTTTATTGCGGCTCCCGCCGCCGCGGCGTTGTCGTTTGCCGATGCGGTTGCGAGTGCCGAGGCGCGGGCCCCCGAGCTGACCGCGCGCCGCAACGCCGTCGAGAGTGCCGAGACGGCCCGCGATGCAGCCGACAAACTGCCCGATCCCAAGCTTGTTCTCGGTCTCGACAACGTTCCCGTCGAAGGTCCGGACCGCTGGTCGCTCGATCGCGATTTCATGACCATGCGGCGGATCGGGTTCATGCAGGAGGTTCCGAACGCTGCCAAACGTCGAGCTCGAGCCGATGCGGCGGAGGCGATGGCCGAGCGCGAGCGCGCGTTGCTAACACTCGATCGGCGCACGGTGCGACGCGATGCCGCGACGGCTTGGCTCGCCCGCTATTACCTCGAACGAAGGCTTGCGCTTCTCGACGACCTCGACCGCGAGACCCAGACGTTGATCGCGACCGCGCAAGCGCGGCTGCGGAGCGGCCAGGGAATGCCGGCCGATGCGACGATGGCACGGTTCGAGGCGGCCATGCTCGCCGACCGGCGTGATGATCTCATGCGCGACCTTGCCCGCGCGAAGGCGGCGCTCGCGCGTTTCGTCGGTGATGCCGGGAACGATCCGCTCGCCGGCGATCCGCCGGTTTTTCGAATCGACACCGATCATCTGCGCAGACAACTCCACCAACATCCGGAGCTGGCGGTGTACGAACCGATGGCGGCGCAGGCGGCGGCGGAAACACGGGAAGCGCAAGCGACGAAACGCCCTGATTGGGCTGTGGAGCTCGCCTACCAAAAACGCGGCGAGGCGTTCGGGGATATGGCGTCGCTGCAGTTCACCTTCGACCTGCCGATCTTCACCGGCAGCCGCCAGAACCTGCGGATTGCCGCAAAGCTCAAGGAACAAGAACGCATAGCTTCCGAGCAGGAAGCGATGCGCCGCAAACATGCGGAGGAGCTCGAGGCCTGGCTCGCCGACTATGCGGCCGTTTCACAGAAACTCGCGCGCACTCGCGATACTTTCCTGCCTCTCGCTCAGGAGAAGGCGGATCTCGTGCTCGCCGCGTACCGCGCGAGCAAGGTCGATATTACTCAGGTCCTCACGGCGCGGCGCGAGCTTATCGAGGCGCGCATCAAAGCGATCGAGCTGGACGCGGAGCAAAGCGCCATCGCTGCAAAGCTCGTGTACTTGTACGCGGAGAACGACGAATGAATCGCTCGAAATGGCAGTGGATCGTAGTCGTCGGCGTAAGCATCGTTGCCGGCACCGGCGGTTATTGGTTCGGACACCGAGGCGAACAAGATGCGCAGCCGTCTTCCGACGCTCGGGCGACCGACACTCGTGCTTCGGATGCATCTGCCCGCGGGCGAAACGTGCTCTATTGGTACGACCCGATGTATCCCCAGCAGCATTTCGACAAGCCCGGACGATCGCCTTTCATGGAAATGGCGCTGTTGCCGAAGTATGCCGACGAAGACAACAGTGCGGGCGTGAAGATCGATCCAACACTCACGCAGAATCTCGGCGTTCGCCTCGCGACAGTTGAGACGGGGAGACTCTCACCGACGATCGACGCAGTCGGTAGCGTCGACTTCAACGAACGCGACGTCGCGGTCATTCAAGCACGCACCGGCGGTTTTGTCGAACGCGTCTACGCGCGCGCGCCGGGCGATGTCGTGCCGGTCAACGCGCCCATCGTCGATGTGCTCGTGCCTGAATGGACCGCCGCGCAGAGCGAATTCCTCGCACTGCAGACGACCGGCGATGGCGCGTTAATCGGTGCGGCGCGCGAACGGTTAAAACTCTTGGGGATGCCGAACGACTTGATCGAGCGTGTCGTTCAAACGAGGCAACCGCACGCGATTGTGACGATCAGAACGCCGATTGGCGGCGCGATCGCCTCCCTCGACGTACGCGCAGGTATGACGGTGGCGCCGGGCATGACGCTCGCGCGCGTAAACGGCCTTTCGACGGTGTGGATAGAAGCGGCCGTCCCGGAAAATCAGGCGGCTCAGGTTGCACCCGGCGCAATCGTTGAGGCGCGCTTGTCAGCGTTTCCGGGGGACGTTTTCAAGGGCAGGATTGCAGCGATATTGCCGCAAGCGAACGTCGAGACGCGGACGTTGCGCGTGCGTGCCGAATTTCCAAATCCGCGCGGTCGTCTGCGGCCGGGTCTGTTCGCGCAGATGCGTATCGTAACGCCCGCCGCGCGCGACGCCGTGTTGGTTCCCGCCGAGGCCGTGATCCGTACCGGCAAGCGCGCGCTGGTCATCATCGCGGCGGAAGGCAACCGCTACCAGCCGGTCGAGATCGAGCCGGGCGCCGAAGCGGACGGAAAGATCGCGGTGTTGAAAGGATTGGCGCCGGGACAGAAAGTCGTCGTCTCTGGCCAGTTTCTGATCGACTCCGAAGCGAGCCTTACCGCCGCAATCGGCCGCATGCAAAGCCGGGGCGCCGCCGCTGCGATGTCGGCGTTGCACGAAGGGCAAGGCAAAGTTGTCGCGCTGGCATCAGGGCAAGTGACGATCGCGCATGGACCGGTGCCGAGCCTGAACTGGGACGCCATGACGATGCCGTTCGAGCTTGCGCATTCGGATTTAGCGAAAGATCTCAAGCCCGGCGATACGGTGAGGTTCGGTATCCGTCGGGAGGGCGATCGTTTTGCCGTGGTGCAAATCGAGCGGGTGCGGGAGGCGAAATGATCGAGAAACTCATCCGCTGGTCGGTTAGCAACCGCTTTCTGGTGCTGCTCGCGACGGTGGTCGTGGCGGCCTGGGGTATCTGGGCCGTCAGGAGCACGGCGGTCGACGCGCTGCCCGATCTCTCCGATGTGCAAGTGATCGTGCGGACGACGTACCCGGGACAAGCGCCGCAAATCATCGAGAAGCAGATTACCTATCCGCTCGCCACGACCATGATGTCGGTTCCGGGCGCGAGGACCGTTCGCGGTTATTCGTTCTTCGGCGATTCGTTCGTCTACGTCATCTTCGAGGATGGTTCCGATCTCTACTGGGCGCGTTCGCGTGTCCTCGAGTATTTGAATCAAGTGCAGGCGCGGTTGCCCGCAGGTGCCAAGGCGTCGCTTGGGCCGGACGCGACGGGTGTCGGCTGGATATTCGAGTACGCGCTCGTCGATCGCTCCGGCCGGCACGATCTCGCGCAGTTGCGAGCGTTACAGGACTGGTTTTTGAAATTCGAGCTGAAGAGCTTGCCGAATATCGCCGAGGTCGCGTCTCTCGGCGGCATGGTGAAGCAATATCAGATACTCCTCGATCCCGCGCGGCTCGCCGCGTATCGGATTCCACATAACAAAGTGATTCAAGCGGTGCGCATGGCCAACCAGGAATCCGGCGGCGCGGTGCTGGAGCTCTCGGAAGCGGAATACATGGTGCGCGCTTCCGGGTATCTGAAGTCGATCGACGATTTTCGCGCGATTCCCGTCGGCCTGGCCGCCGGCGTCCCGATCACGCTCGGCGACGTGGCGAACGTGCAGTTCGGTCCGGAGATGCGCCGCGGCATCGCCGAGCTTAACGGCGAAGGCGAAGTCGCGGGCGGCATCGTGATCCTGCGGTCGGGCAAGAACGCGCGCGCCACGATCGCGTCCGTCAAAGCGAAGCTGGCTGAGCTGAAGCAGAGCCTGCCGCCGGGCGTCGAGATCGTCACTACCTATGACCGCTCGCAGCTCATCGACCGCGCGGTGGAAAATCTCGCTCACAAGCTGATCGAAGAGTTCATCGTCGTCGCCCTCGTTTGCGCCGTTTTCCTTTGGCACATGCGTTCGGCGCTCGTCGCGATCATTGCGCTCCCGCTCGGTGTCCTGGCGGCGTTCACGGTCATGCGCTACCAAGGCATCAACGCAAACATCATGTCCCTCGGCGGCGTCGCCATCGCTATCGGCGCGATGGTGGACGCTGCCGTGGTGATGATCGAGAACGCACACAAGAAGCTCGAAGCGTGGCATCGCGCGCACCCGGGTCGGGTACTCGGGAGTGAGACGCGCTGGCGCGTGCTGACGGACGCCGCAGTGGAAGTAGGTCCGGCGCTGTTCTTCAGTCTGCTGATCATCACGCTGTCCTTCATCCCCGTCTTTACGCTCGAAGCACAGGAGGGGCGGCTCTTCGGCCCGCTCGCCTTCACGAAGACCTACGCGATGGCCGCGGCCGCGGGACTTTCGGTGACCTTGATTCCGGTGCTGATGGGATATTGGATACGCGGCCGGATTCCCGACGAGAGGCGCAATCCGCTCAATCGCTGGCTGATTGCAGCGTATCGGCCGTTGCTCGACGCCGCACTGCGGCGACCGAAGCTCACGCTACTTTTAGCAGCCGTCGTGTTTTCCACGTCGCTCTGGCCGTTGTTGCGGCTCGGGGGGGAATTCATGCCGCCGCTCGACGAGGGTGACGTTCTCTACATGCCTTCGGCGCTGCCGGGAATTTCTGCGCAAAAGGCGAGTGAGCTGTTGCAGCTGACCGATCGCATGATCCGTACGGTCCCCGAAGTCGCCACCGTCTTCGGCAAAGCCGGACGCGCTGAAACGGCGACCGATCCGGCTCCGCTCGAGATGTTCGAGACAACGGTGCAGTTCAAGCCGCGCGATCAGTGGCGCCCGGGCATGACGCCGGAGAAACTGGTCGAGGAGTTGGATCGCAAGACGAAGGTGCCGGGACTTGCGAACATATGGATTCCGCCGATTCGCAATCGCATCGACATGCTCGCGACGGGTATCAAGAGCCCGATCGGCGTAAAGGTCGCCGGCACCGATCTCGTCGCGATCGATCGCGTGACGCAGCAGATCGAGAGCGTCGCGAAAACCGTGCCGGGTGTAACTTCGGCATTGGCGGAGCGGCTGACCGGCGGCCGTTACATCGATGTCGACATCGATCGGCGTGCGGCGGCTCGCTACGGGCTTAACGTCGCCGACGTTCAGTCTGTCGTGTCGAGCGCGATCGGAGGCGAAACGATCGGCGAAACCGTCGAGGGCCTCGCCCGATTTCCCATCAGCGCTCGCTATCCGCGCGAGCTGCGCGATTCCCCAGACGCGTTGCGCAACTTGCCTATATATACGGAGCTTGGGCAGCAAATTACGCTGGGGACCGTCGCGACGGTGAAGATCGCCGACGGCCCGCCGATGATAAAGAGCGAGAACGCACGACTGTCCGGCTGGGTGTATATCGACGTGCGCGGACGGGATCTCTCCTCGGTCGTCGCCGACCTGCGCACCGCCGTTGCCGACAAGGTCAGGCTCGATCCCGGCATGAGCCTCAGCTACTCGGGCCAATTCGAGTTCCTGCAGCGGGCCAACGCACGCTTAAGGTTCGTCGTGCCGGGTACGCTCGTCATTATCTTTCTGCTGCTATACCTCACGTTCCGGAGATTCGATGAGGCAGTGCTTATCATGGCGACGTTACCGTTCGCACTCACCGGCGGCGTCTGGTTTCTCTACGCGCTCGGTTACAACTTCTCGGTCGCAACCGGAGTCGGCTTCATCGCGCTCGCCGGGCTGGCGGCCGAGTTCGGTGTCGTAATGCTGCTCTATCTCAAGCAGGCAGTCATGAACCGCCAGGAGCGCGGATTGGCGCTGACGCCTTCGTCGCTCGATGACGCGATATGTGAAGGCGCCGTACTGCGCGTACGGCCGAAAGCGATGACGGTCGCGGTGATTCTGGCAGGACTGTTGCCGATTATGTTTGGAAGCGGTACCGGTTCGGAGGTGATGGGCCGCATCGCCGCGCCGATGGTGGGCGGGATGATCACGGCGCCACTGTTGTCACTGTTCGTCATCCCCGTTGCGTATCGACTGTTGCATCAGTACCGACGCCGCGCGGCTCCTGCCACGAGCGTTCGCGGTACAGAAGAAGAGTTCGCGCAATGAAACATCGAGCAGCGTTCCCGGCCATGCCCGAAACGCTTGACTCTGCGGCCAGGTACGGAGCCCAAGATGCGTATTTATCGACACCAGGTAAAGCAAACGGTACGGTCACGATGTGGCCCGGTTCGATTTTCCGACAGAGAGCGGAGATGCGACGTTGCATCTCGCGTTCGACGATGAGCATATGGAGGGAATTTCGATGAAATCAAAACTGACTGTCGTCCTCGTCGCGATCGCGGCGATCGTCGTGGTTCTCGTTTCCGTCTACCGACCGTTCGGGCAAGAAGCTGCGGCGGCTGACGTCATCGTTTACAAAGATCCGCAATGCGGCTGCTGCGGAAAGTGGGTGGAGCATCTGCGCAACAGCGGCTTCACGGTGAAGACGTACGACGAGCTGCGTCTCGACAAGATCAAATCCGCGAACGGCCTGCCGATAGAGCTCGGTGCGTGTCATACGGCGCTCGTCGGTGGATACGTCGTCGAAGGCCACGTCCCGGCCGACACCATCAAGCGCCTGCTGCGCGAGCGTCCTGCGATCAAGGGGATTGCGGTCGCCGGCATGCCGGCCGGGTCGCCGGGTATGGAGAGCGCCCATCCGCAGCCGTACAACGTCATGAGCTTCGACGCGACCGGCAAGGTCGAAGTCTACGAGCGGCATTGAGAACAGTGTCGGGCTGGGTAACAAGAGAAGACAAATAGGGAACCAAGCATTCACAGTCTCAATCGAGCTTCGAGGTGCAATACGATAACGAGACCAAGCCCGGTACGACCTCACGCCGCTCGTGCGCCGGGATAACTTTTTCATTGCCAATCTTGACGATAAGAGCCGTTTTTCTCAGCGAGCATCAGCCATTCCGTGCTCACGAACCTCGATTGGTCGGTCGGGGTACAGCTGTTCGACGGCGACGTCGGGAGTGAGTACGCTTTCTTTCAGGATCTTTATTGCATTTACGTGCAATATTTCTTCTGATCGCTCGGACGATTCGCCCTTAGAGCCGGGAAATCGGCTGGCTTTCGGCGGCGGAGAACCTGACCGGTCTAAGCAATCCGCGGCCGGTGTTTTTCCGAAATCGATCGGCCGAAAGATACTTCGTTTTATACGATCGAAGAGTTCGATGCGCACGTGAGTCTTTTTGATATCTTCCTCGGCATCGTCGCCGTCTTCGCCGGCGCCGTGGCGTCCATCGCCGGCTTCGGCATCGGCAGCCTCTTGACCCCGCTTTTGGCGCTCAATACGACGACGAAGCTCGCTGTAGCGGTTGTTTCCGTGCCGCACTTTGTGGCGACCTTCATGCGTTTTTGGATGCTACGGCGCCATGTCGATCGCCGCGTGCTGTTGAGCTTCGGCGTTACCAGCGCCGTCGGCGGGCTTTTGGGCGCAGTGCTGCACACAAGGTTTACCGCACCGGCGTTGACCGTCATTTTCGGCATCATCTTGATCCTTGCCGGGACAATGGGAGTGAGCGGCTGGTCCGACAAACTGCGGTTCGGCCGCAAAACGGCGTGGCTGGCCGGCGGGCTTTCCGGCGTGCTGGGCGGATTGGTGGGGAATCAGGGCGGCATACGATCGGCCGCGATGCTCAGTTTTGCCATTCGTAAAGAAGCGTTCGTAGCAACGGCGACCGCTATCGGAGTCATCGTCGATCTCGCGCGTATGCCGGTATACGTCGCATACGAACTCGACGGCATGGTGGCACATGCGACATGGATGGCGATCGCGACGGTGGGAGTGGTTCTCGGTACCATGCTCGGCATGCGTTTGCTTCGAGGTATCGATGAAAAGACGTTTCGAATGGTGATCTCGCTTCTGGTTTTGGTCCTGGGCGTATTCATGTTGTTGAAAGGCGTCATGTGGGGCTGATCCCGCCCGCGTCAACCTGTCGCCTCACAGCCGAAAGCGCTCACTTTGATGCGCGCGCTTTCCCGGAGGACGACTACTTCGCAGCCTGTTTGACGCCACGATGCGGCGCCTGGAAAGATAAAGCGCATTGGCCTGTTCGATGTGTGGGCTCCTTCGCGTCTGACTGGGCCACGCTTCACTCGTGCGCCGCGTTTGGTTATCCAGCGCGCTGGCGATACTATTAATCGACTAATCGACGAAAATATTCTTTTATCCGCTACTAAGTTACGTGGCATAATTCCTGAACAATCTTAGGGATTCCCGCGAGTGCAGCTCGAGCGCTCGTGTGCCAAGGGCGCTGATAAAGCGCGGCGTACGGCAACATGCCGACGCGACTCGCGATTTCTCATCTCGCTACGATGCTCACTTCCGGTCCGATAATGAACGCTCATGCCGCGGAAAAAACGCCCCCTTAAGAGGAAGAAGACAAGGGCTCCAAATACCATCGTCACGCGCCGTGAGCGTGCCGACAAAATAAGCGGGCAAACGGCGTCGGCGCACACGACACTACCGCCCGAGCCGGTCCAGCACGTCGAGCATCCGGCTAAGCCAGCGGCCGAGAGCGTCGAGCGGACCGCACCGGCCAGCCCGATCGTCGTCGGCATCGGAGCGTCGGCGGGCGGACTCGAGGCGCTCGGGAGTCTGCTCTCGCATCTGCCCCATGACACGAACATGGCATTCGTTGTCGTGCAACACCTCGCTCCCGGTCATGAGAGCCTGATGACGGAATTGCTCGCACGTAAGACACGCATGAAGGTGCTGCAGGTGCGCGACGGCATGCGGATGGAGGCAAACGGCATTTACGTTATTCCGCCGAACTATGATCTCGGCGTATTGCATGGCACGCTGCAGCTCTTTAACCGGCCCGAGCGGCAGCGACCGCATTTGCCCGTCGACTATTTCTTCCGCGCGCTCGCGCAAGACCAAGGGAACAAGGCCATCGGCGTCGTGCTCTCGGGTAGCGGATCGGACGGCACGCTCGGGCTCGTCGCCATCAAGGCAGAGGGCGGCATCACGATCGCGCAAGATCCGAAGACGGCGCAATACGACGGCATGCCGCGGAGCGCGATCGGCGCCGGCTGTATCGACCTCGTGCGCTCGCCCGAGGATATCGCACGAGAGTTGACCGAGATCGCGAGCCACCCGTACGTTCGGCGTGAAACCGTTGACGAATCGCTCGTCGGCACAGCGCTCAACAAGGTATTTTTCCTGCTACGCCGAGTGACCGGCCACGACTTCAGTAACTACAAACGCACGACGATCAGTCGTCGCTTCAGCCGGCGTATGGTTCTGCACAAACTAAATCGCATCGAGGACTACGTGCGGTATCTGGAGGAGTCGCCGCGCGAGGTGGACGAGCTGTTTCACGACCTGCTGATCAACGTCACCGGCTTCTTCCGCGACCCGGAGACATTCGACGCGCTCAAAACGACGGTGTTCCCACGGTTAATCGAGCGTCGCCAGGGCGACGAAGCGCTGCGCGTCTGGGTGCCCGCGTGTTCGACGGGCGAAGAGGTGTATTCCGTCGCTATCGCCCTCATCGAGCAGCTGGGCCGCGACTGGAAGGCGAATGCGATCCAGATCTTCGCGAGTGACATCGACGATAAGGCGATCGATAAGGCGCGCGTCGGCTTCTATCCCGAAAACATCCAGGCGCACGTATCCGACGAGCGGCTGAGCCGTTTCTTCACCGCGAGACCCGGCGGCTACCAGATCAACAAGGCGATCCGCGACCTGTGCGTTTTCTCGATGCAGGACGTCGTCCAGGACCCGCCGTTCTCGCGCATGGATCTGGTTGCATGCCGCAACTTGTTGATCTATCTCGACGCCACGCTCCAGCGTAAAGTGCTCGCACGCCTGCACTTCGCTTTGAAGGCGGACGGATTTCTCGTCCTGGGAGCGTCGGAAACCGTGGGCGGCTCGGAGGATCTATTTGCCTTGGTCGACAAGAAGAACAAGATCTACTCTAAAAAGCCCACGCGCCCGCCATCGCGCGACGTCGCCCAGATTCGTGCCATCCAACCGCCGGTACGGGCGGAAGCGCGGCCGGTTCATGGACGAATGACGCGTAACCTGCAGCAGGAAGCGGAGCAGCTGATCGTTCGCAGCTACGGACCGCCGACGGTGATCATCAACGAAGGCATGGATATTATCGGGTTCAGTGGGCAGACGGGCGCCTATATCGAGCCGGCTCCCGGCGCGGTCAGCCTGAAACTGCTGAAGATGGTTAACGCCGATCTCGGCGTGAGCGTACGTGACGCGGTCTTGCGCGCCATCAAGCAAAAAGCGACGGCGCGGGCCGATGGCGCGCATTTTCGGCACGGCGACCAGGAGCGATTCGTAAACATCGTCGTGATGCCGCTGCAGAGCTCGTCGTCAGCTGAGCGCCACTATGCCGTGATGTTCGAGCCGACGAGCAAATCCGACAGCGCCCGGCGCAAGGTGTTGCATAGCGAGAAAGGGGGCACGAAGGATCGGCGCATCCGGGCGCTGATGAGCGAGCTGGAAACGGCGCACCGCGAAACGCAGAATCTCGTCGGCGACTACACGACCGCCATCGAGGAGTTGCAGGCCGCGAACGAGGAGATTCAGTCCTCGGCAGAGGAGATGCAGAGCACCAACGAAGAGCTGGAGAGCGCCAAGGAGGAGCTGCAGTCCACCAACGAAGAGCTGTCCACGATCAACGAAGAGCTCGAAAACCGCAACCACGAGCTCACCGAGGTCAACAACGACCTGGCGAATCTCCTGAACAGCATCGACCTGCCGATCGTCATGTTAGGCGACGATCTGTGCATTCGGCGAATTACTCCGATGGCGAAAAACCTCTTCAACCTCATCGAATCGGACATCGGACGGCCGATCGGCAACTTCAAATCGAATCTCGACGTTCCGAATCTGGAGCGCGTCGTCGCCGAGGTCATGGAGCAGACGGCCAGCCGCTCGATCGAGACCGAGGACAACAACGGCCGCTCGTATTCCGTGCGCATCCGTCCGTATAAGACCACCGAGAATCGTATCGCCGGTGTCGTGCTCGTTTGCATCGATATCACCGAAGAGATCCGCAGCCTCAAATCGCTCAAGCGGCTCGCGGCCGTAGTACGCGATTCGAACGACGCTGTGCTGGTGCAGGATTTGAAAGGCGATATTCGCGCGTGGAACCCGAGGGCCGAGCGCTTGTACGGCTATTCCGAGGCCGAGGCGCTCAAGATGAATGTGCGCGAAGTGATCCCACGCGAAGCGCAAGACTTTCACGATCAGATGGTGCAACGCTTGTTGGAAAAAGAGCTCGCGGAACCGATCAAGACGACGCGCCTCGCGAAGGACGGCCGGATCGTTTCGGTGTCCGTGACGGCCTCGATACTGGTCGATGAAACCGGCAAACCGGCAGCGATCGCAACGACGGAGAGGGAGATGAAGGGAACTCCGTGAGGGCATAACCACATGGCGTTACCGAACAGTACGGAGAAATACGCATGCCTACCTTTACGCGATTGAGCGACGACGAGCTGAAAGCGCAGTTAAAGAAGCTGCAAAAGCGCGTGGCGTTCGCCGGCAGAAGCGCGCGATCAAATGAGTTGCAGCATGATCTGCAGGTGCATGAGATCGAGCTCGAGATGCAAAACCGCGAGCTGCGTGAAACGCAGCAGGACTTGCAGGCAGCGCGCGATCGCTACGCGGATCTCTACGACTTCGCGCCGGTCGGCTACATGACGCTCGATGCGCGGGGAAAGATCCGCGAGATCAATCTCACCGGCGCCACAATGCTCGGGTTCGCCCGCCGCGACATCATCGAGCAGCCGTTCGTTTCATGGCTGGCGCGAGCAGCTGACATCAGCGCTTTTTTCTCGCATTTGCGCCGGGTCACGCAGACAAGGCAACGCGCCGCGGTGGAGCTGCGCGTCAAGGGGCGCGACCGCAAGCTCCTCACCGTTCGGTTGGAGAGCATCGCATCATCCGGAGCGACCGGCGGCTGTCGCACGGTCATGACAGACATCACCGAGATGAAGCAGCGCGAGCAAGCGGAGCGCGAGCGCGACGCGGAATTCGCGCATCTTGCCCGCGTCAGCACGCTCGGGGCGATGGCGAGCACGATCGCGCACGAGATCACCCAACCGCTGTCGGCGATCGTGTCGTACGCGACGACCGCGTTGCTGTCGATGCAGAAGAAGCCCGGAGAGCTCAAGCCAGTCGCAGACGCCTTGGAGAAAGTCCTGGCGCTCGGCCAACGCGCGGGAGAGATCGTGCACTCGATCAGTGATTTCTCGCGCAAGGGCGATTTGCTGCGCGCGCCGCTGGAGCTGAACGACGTCGTACAGGGTGCAGTGCTCCTGTTAACGGCGGCGGCGCGCCGTGCCGGCATCGAGATTGAGCTTGACCTCGACCCCAACTTACCGAAAGTCATCGGCAACGAAGTTCAGCTGGAACAGGTCATCGTGAATCTCTCGATGAATGCGATCGAGTCGATCGAAGCGTGCGATAACGGGCTGCGAAAGGTGACCGTGCGCACGGCGCGTAGAGGCGATGTGGTGCATTTGACGGTAACGGACACGGGCGGCGGCCTGCCGCCTGACGTCGCGGAGCGAATGTTTCGGTCGTTCTTCACCACCAAGGCGAACGGACATGGGATGGGGCTGGCGCTGTGCCAAACGATTATCCGGGCGCACGATGGAGACATATGGGCTACACCCGGCCCCGCTGGCGGGGCGGTGGTCACTTTTAGCATTCCGATCAACCGGAGGGAACCCGCTGGGGCCACGGATGCGGATGCAGGGCGCGCCACACGTAGGACGTCATAACGTCGAGTGTCGCAAGGCTTTCGCAACGCTGAGGCGCGGAAGGGCGGGCTTGCAACGGGTTCAGTCGTGGTGAGAGCGTGGCTGTTCACGCACGAGGCGTTGTTCCGCGCCTTGATCGCACCCTATGCGCTTGAACGTTTCATCTCTGGAAGGTGTCGGCGTCAGCGTGTTCGGTTAGCGCCGGGTATGGCTCCGCAACGCGCCGCGTTTGAAGCGATGGTTCAGACGCGGCTTGCGCGAGTAGACACGCTGCGGCGCGACTTGCTCGCGAGCGAGCCGCGCGTTTACTGACTTCTTCGCACGGGCGCGCCGGCCCGAATCGCCGGCGGCGTCGCCGGAATCGTTCGACGGCGCGAAGCCGACAGTTACTCCGGGGCGGACCCTCCGCGCGGATTCACGCTTTCTCTGATCATGTTGCGTAGCGTTTCGGCGTGCTTTGCGTAGCCGCTTGCCTGATCGCGATAGCTCGCGGCCGTGCTGCTTTGATTGCCGTTCGCGAGTCGCTGCAGCAACGCGGCTTTCTCTTCGACCGCCCGTAGCGCTGCCCAAAGCGCCGCCTCCGCGGTTTCAGACAGTTCCTGATTGAGTGCCTCGGCCGTGTACGCATGTCCGACCCGGCAGCGAAAGCGCAGCAGTTGCGCGTCTTCCACCTCCCAAAGGACGCCATGGCACTCGGGGCACGCAAATGCGGAGGGCTTGCTGCGTTTGCGATCGTTCAATTCGCTTTCGAAGTGCATGTCGTTTGTCGATTCGTTCAACGAACCCGACGCAGGGCGTGGTTGCACCGGCTGTCTGTGGAGCCGTTCCAGGAGACTCGCAATGTCCGCGATAGGCAGTACGTGGTCCGGGGCCGCGTAGCGAATCGCCTGCCGCGGCATTTGCGACGCGGTGGCTTCGTGCGGTTCCTGCACGATGGTCACGCCGCCGCGCATCTTTACCGCCATCAACCCGACCGAGCCGTCGTCGAGTTGACCCGACAAGATGATGCCGATCACGCGGCGCCCGAAATAACGCGCGGCGCTGCGAAACATTGGATCGATCGCGGGCCGATGACGGTTCTCCCGGGGCCCGTGACTAAGGTGAACGTGGCTGTCGTTGATGAGAAGGTGACGGTCGGGCGGTGCGATGTAAATGACTCCCTTCTCGAACGTTTCGTTCTCGCTGGGGTTGCGGGTCGGTAAAGGCCCCGCGCGTGTGAGAATGCGGGGCAGATAGCTTGGCATGTCGTTCGGAATGTGGAGGGTGACAAACATCGTCGCGGCGAAGTTAGCCGGCATTGGCCCGAGCAACCGCAAGAGCGCTTCGAGGCCGCCGGCGGAGCCGCCGACGACGATGATGTCGTGCGTATCGATGCGAGACGGAGTCATTTGATCTCGGCCATTGGACGCGCGCCGGGGGGTTCAGTGCAATCGGGAAAGCAGGGTGCTCGCATAGTGCGGATAAGGGCGCGGGTATGCGAGACAGCGTCGCGGCCGAACCGACCGAAAACATTTTGCCGGGCGATGCAACGGGTTCATCCCGTGGCGATCACGATCCTGCATCCGTGACACAGCCCTGCGCTGCTACGAGAACGGTGTGGCTTCGCGCAGTGGGGCTGCCGCCAAGTCCGGTTCGCGGCTGATTTTTAGAATTTCCCGTCGCGCGGCATCGCGCATTCGGATTGCAAGCGCCCACGCGTCACGGCACGCAGCGCCGGCCGCATCGGGCGCGATCGGCCGCCCGATCGTGATCGCTATTTGGCCTCGGCGCGGAAACCACGAGTCGGCTCGCAAGATCGCGCGCGTGCCCCGCAGTGTGATGGGGATGATCGGCAGCGCCGCCTGGGTCGCCGTCGCGAATGCACCGAGATGAAACGGCAGTACGCCGGACGCGCGCGTGAAGGTTCCTTCGGGGAAGAAGAGCAGACGTTCGCGGCGCGCAACATCCGCCAGCCGGCGCGCATCCTCGATGCCTCGCGTCGGATCGAAGCGCTCGACGAATTGAGCGCCGATACGGCGCAAAAACGCGCCGATGAGGTGCGATTGTTCGAACTCTGCTTTCGCGACGAAGTGAATCGGGGCAGGGAGGGCCGCAACGAGCGCAAGCCCATCGATATAACTCGAATGGTTCGCGACATAGATACACGCTTCGATCGGCGGCGGCAAGTTGTCCTGGCCGTGCACGGTGATCCGTATGCGGCACAGACGGGCGAACAGCTTCGCCGCGCCCTTCAGCACGCGCCAGCGCGAGCCCGACCGCGGTAGCAGCATGACGAGCGTCCAGACGATCGGAGCGAGCAGGCCGAACACGGACCACGTGTAGGCGGCATACAGCGCTTCCGTCGCGCGGCTGAAAAACCGTCGCAGCTCAGGGAGTATGCTGCGCGTTGCGAGCCAGAGCAGTTGTCGGGTCGCGGAACGCGGTGCACGCCCGATGGCGCCTTGTTCGTAGAGCTCGCGGCACGCGGCGCGCCGGATCTTACCGCTCGATGTCTTGAGGATGGTTTGCGGCGGGGCGAGGCGAACCTCGTCGGGAGCGGTACCCGTCAACGACGCCACGCGCGCGCGGATCTGCGCCGTCAGCGCGGCGCGTGCACCCGCGTCCGCTTCCCGCGTTTCGGCGAGCACGACCAAACGCTCGGTCCCGCTCACGCTGTCGGCGCTTCCGAATACCGCGACGCGGCCCTTGCGAATGCCAGGCAGATCGCCGACCGTCTCTTCTATTTCTTCCGGATATAGATGGCGTCCTGCATGAATGATCAGGTCCTTGCGGCGGCCGGTGACGTAGACTTCCCCGTCGGCCATGTAGGCCAGGTCGCCCGAATCGAGCCAGCCGTCGACGAGCAGTTTGCTTGTGGCTTCGGCGTTGCGGAAGTAGCTGCTCGTCGCGGACGGACCGCGAAATTGCAGCGCACCTTCGCGCCGATCCGGAAGCTCGCGCATCGCGTCATCGACGATGCGGACTTCGTGACCGGCGAGCGGCCGCCCGCACGACACGAAGCGCAAAGCATTCGCATCATCGTCCGGCGCCGGCGGCGCCTGTCGTGTCGCGAGGAAGACGTCCCGCCGCACCCGATCGATAAGCGGGCCGCGTTTCAACGGCGGAAACGTGAGCGCGAGCGTGTTCTCGGCCAAGCCGTAGACCGGCGTCATCGCGTCACGACGCAAGCCGAAGCGGCCGAAACGTTCCGAGAAACGCTCCACCGTGGCCGGACTTACCGCTTCCGCACCGTTGAACAGGATCCGCACGGAGCTGAGGTCGAGTCCCTCGATCTGGCGATCGTCGATTCGCCGCAAACAAAGCTCGAAGCCGAAGTTCGGTGACGCGGAAAGGGTGGCGCGATAGCGATGGAGCGCCCACAGCCAACGGCTCGGCCGTGTGAGAAACCCGAGCGGCGGCATCACGACGAGCGGAATGCCGTAGTACAACGGCGAAAACCACGCGCCGATCAGCCCCATGTCGTGGTAGAGCGGAAGCCAGCTCACGAACACGTCGTTCGAAGTGACCTCCGCGCTTTCGCCCATCACGCGAATGTTGGCGAGCAGGTTGGCGTGCGTGAGCACGACGCCTTTGGGATTTCCGGTACTGCCGGACGTGTATTGCAGAAAGGCGATGTCGGACGCGCCGCGCGTCACGGGCTGAAAGTCTTGCGTCGAAGTTTGTAGCTCCGCCGGCGTTACGACATGCCGCAGTGTAGGAACTTGCGCGCGCAGCAGTTGTGCCACCGGTGTCGTATCCGAGGCGGTGATGAGTGCGACGACGTGCGCATTCGCCAGAATGCCCCGATGGCGCCGCACATGGTCCTCGATCTGGCTGGGTCGCAGCGGCGGGTAAATCGGCACCGGAATCGCGCCGGCAAGCAGAACACCGAAAAAGCTCGTGAAATACTCGCGCGACGTGGGCAGCATCAGCGCCACCGACTGCGCCGGCTCGATCCCGAGTTTTTGCAGACCGGCGGCGGTCGATTCGGCCTCGTGCTCAAGCGTCGAGTAATTGACGATACTTTCGCCGTCTTCGGTAATTAGATGGATGTGGGGACGTTCCGGGTGGCGCTCGACATGCCAGGCCAGGACTTCCGTCAGCGTTCGTGCGCGATCGGGAAGCGCTTCGATGGGTTTGCGGGTGAGCGGGCTGCGATAGCGTGGCCCGATGCGCGCGCGCGCCGACAGCTTCGCGGCCGTCAATGCACGCATCAAATCGCGCGGAGTTTCCACGCTCGCCAACGATGTTTCGGGAAGGTCGACGCCGAAGCGTTCGCCGACGCGGGCGAGCAATTCGACGCGTGCGAGACTATCGAGCCCTAGGTCCTGATCGAATGAACTGTCGAGCGAGACCGACGATCCGCTGTGCGCCGGGCGCAGCTCGCGGCTCAACTCGTCGACCGTCGCGAGCAGCGCGGTCTCCACGCTGCTCCGCCTCTGCGCCTGCTGCACTTCGAAGCGGTCCATGAGTCGACCTTACTCCCAAAGCGATCAGCGTCGTTGACGGATGTCAACGTTTCCGCGTGTCGATTAGGGGGAAGTCCAAAGCGCCGTTGCGAACACGTGTATCTTCCGTCTTAGCGAGACCCGCAAAGCAACGGTGAGTCACAATTAGGCATTTCCCTAACGTGACGCTCATCCTATGACCGCACTAAACTGCGAAAACGCGCCGCGCGCGTCTCCGCCGCATCGACATAACGGACCAGGAGTGCCTGCGGCTCACAAGTCCTCTTAGTACAAAGTCTAATGGTCGATGCGGAATTTTGTCTAAATAATGCAGCGGGATAGCGGCTTTATATCCAGCATAATGTGTCGGCATTCTGCATTCCCATCTCGTGAAAGGCGCGATTCGCGCTTCCCACCGCTTACCCGTATCGGTTATACGAAGAATCCTCGAGCTTCGCCAGTCGAACCAGACATTTAAGCGAGGAAACTCGGGGCGTGGCGGGGAAAATTTCGGAACGAGGAGCGGATGACTGTGCGAAGAAAAGCGCCACGCCGTTTTGCGGAATTTTCGGTTCGACAAATGTCGGCATTGCGTTAGGCGACCACAAGCGCATGGTTGGAAGAACCTCGGAACGACGACGCACCGATGATGCTGTCAAGAAAAGCGCTACGAGATTTCACGGAATTTTCGCACGAACCAACGTCGGCATAGCGCTAGTCGATCGCTGGGGGCGCGCGATCGAAAGTAACGCCGCGCTTCAGCAAATGTTTGGTTGTTCCGGCGAGCAGTTGCGCGCAAAAAGGTTCAACGAATTCGCGCATCGGGAGGACAGGGAGTCCGTTGTCGCCGCGTTTTCCGGAGTGCTGACCGGCCCGCTCCACGAGACGCAAGTCGAGGCTCGGTTCCCGTCGAAAAGCAATCGCATAATTTGGGCGCGGTTGACGATTTCGCTCCTGCGGGAAGTGGAGGGCGACCCCGTTTGCGCCGTCGTAATTCTGGAGGACATCACCGAGCGCAAGCGCACGGAAGATGCATTTCGGTACAGCGAGTTCAAATTCCGCGCGCTATTCGAGTCCAACATCGCGCCGCTGCAGTTCTGGCACGCGGACGGTCGCGTGCTCGACGCGAACGATGCTTTTCTCGCCCTCATTGGCTTCAGTCGAACGGAGCTGCAGGCCGGCCGCGTGCGCTGGGACGAGCTGATCGCGCCGGAATATCTCGACGTCGACCGTCAAGCGCGCGAAGAGTTGATTGCACGTAAGCGGCCGTTCGTTACGCATGAAAAGGAGTACGTGCTGCGCACCGGTAGACGTGTGCCGGTGATGACGTCGCTTTCTTTGCTGCCCGGACATCGCGACTGCGGGTTCTGTTGCGCCATCGACTTGACGCAACAGAACCTGGCGCTGAAGCGTTCCGAAGAGAGCAAGGCGCTGATCAAAGCCGTCTTCTCGTCGCTCAGCGGCTACATCGCGGTGATCGATGCGGACGGGAGTATCTTGGCCGTCAATGAAGCGTGGATGGAGTTTGCATGCGAAGGCGAAGGACATCCGCTGGCCGCCGGTGTCGGCATCAATTACCTCGACATGTGCCGCCGCGCGATGAGCGGCGGCGATCGAAATGCGGAAAGAGCGCTGGCGGGTATTCGATCGGTGCTGGCCGGCAAACGCGCCGACTTCACGATGGAGTATGCGAGCGGAAAACGCTGGTTGGAGATGATCGTGCAGCCGTTACGGCGCCTGGAAGGCGGGGCGGTTATTTCGCATATCGACATCACCGAGAAACGTCAGGCGGAAATCGAGACGCGTAACATGCGCCTGGAGCTGTCTCATTTTGCGCGGGTGGCGATGATGGGGGAGCTTACCGGCTCGCTGGCACACGAGTTGAGCCAACCGTTGACGGCGATCCTCGCCAACGCGCAATCCGCCCGTCTACTGTTGGACGCACCGACGCCCGACCTGGCGGCGGTGCGCGAGATTGTCGACGACATCGTGAGCGACGAACAACGCGCCGGCGAAACGATACGACGCGTGCGCAGTCTGCTGAAGAAGAGCGCACCGGAATATCAGCTGCTCGACCTCAATACCATTATTGTCGAGGTTCTCGGCTTCATTAACACCGAGGCACTGACCAAGAACGTCGCGGTAGCGATGCAGCTCGCGCACGACTTGCCGAACGTGCGAGGTGACCGGATACAACTGCAGCAGGTCGTGCTCAATCTGGTGTTGAACGCGCTCGACGCGATGAAGAACACTCCGTCGGGGGAGCGGCGTCTCGATGTGAGCAGTGTTCGGCTCGATAGCGCGACGCTGCAGGTCTCGGTGAAGGATACGGGCACGGGTATCGCCTCCGAGGCACTGGACAAAATCTTTGATCCGTTCTTTACCGCCAAATCGGATGGCTTGGGCATGGGGCTCGCCATTTGTCGCTCTATCGTCGAAGCGCACGGAGGACGTATATGGGTTACGAGCAACCTCGGCCACGGAGCGGTGTTCCGGTTCACGTTGCCGATCGGGTCGATTTCGTTAACGTGATGCCGAATCAGCCGACCGTATTCGTGGTAGATGACGACTTGTCGGTGCGTCGAAGTTTGAGCCGGCTGCTGCAGTCGGTCGGGTACCGCGTGAAGGACTTCGCCTCGGCGAAGGAATTTCTGCAAAACGAGGCGGATCGCAACTGGGGTTGCCTCGTCTTGGATGTGCAGCTCCCGCAGTTTACGGGCCTCGAGCTGCAGCAGGCGCTGCCGCAAGCGCCGCTCTCTATCGTCTTTATCACGGGTCACGGCAGCGTGCCGATAAGCGTGCAAGCGATGAAGCACGGCGCCGTCGACTTTCTGGAAAAGCCGTTGAAAGCCGGCGAGCTGCTGCGAGCGGTCGAAAGCGCCCTGACACGCAGTCGCGAGGAATATCAGGAGCAGCTCGCCGACGCCGCGGTGCGTGCTCGACTGTCGCTGCTGACGCCGCGGGAGTACCAGGTGCTTTGTGGAGTCGTCGCGGGAAAACTGAACAAACAGATCGCCGCGGATCTCGGCGTCGGCGAAAAGACGATCAAAGTCCACCGCGGCCGCGTGATGAAGAAGATGGGCGCGCGATCGGTCGCGTCTTTGGTGCAGGCTGTAAGCGGCAACTTGCGAGTTTCAACGGCGCCGGCGGTGGTTTCGACGTAGGCGCGACGAGATCGCGAGTTCCTCGTTTCAATAGCGGGTCGGCCTTACGGGAAAAGCTCTGCCGACCACGCGGGTACCGGTCTCGCGATTGGCGGTCGCACGGCTTCTCGTAACGCTGGCATCCGACAGCCACTCAGCGAAGGAGGTCGTCTCCGCGCGCAGCTTCGCGCTCCCTCGTCCTTTTGGACCAACGTCCAATGGCCGCTTCCACGTCGTTGATCGAACATCCAGCACATCGTCTGAATTGCCTGCACCAGCGGGCAAACATGCCGTCGGAGGGGTGATGCGCCAGGATCGAAAAGCGGCCATGTACGGAAAGACAGGGATCGCGATCGCTGCCCTGACGCTGGGCATGCTCGCGGCAGCCGGCGTTGCCCATGCCGAGGAGCCGGGCATGGTCCCTTCGCACCCCATGATGACCGATCGCTACTACCTGTCCCTCGGCTGGTTCTTCGGGGATTCGAACACCCAGGCGAACGCCAATTCGGGAACGGTCGGCGTCGGGACGTTTATCGACTTCGAAAACGACTTGGGACTGGACGAAAGAAAAGGGGTGCCGAATCTAGCGTTCCGCATGCGGCTCTCGAGGCGCTGGCGTCTCGAAGCGGATTACGTCAAGACCAAACGCGAAAAGGAAACGCTGATCTCGCGCCAGATCAATTTCCGCGATTTGAGCATACCGGTCAACGCACAGGTCAACAGCGATTTCAATTATGAGGACATACGCGTCGGCTTCGGCTACTCGTTCTTCCGTTCGGCAGACAAGGAAGTCGGCATCGGTCTCGGCATTCACGAGACCAAAATAGAGGCGTCGCTGTCGACGCCGAGTTTGGGACGTGGCAGCTCGTCGGTGTCGGCGCCGCTACCGACGATCAGCATCTATTCGGACATCGCGCTCACCGATCGCTGGTTGTTGTCGATGCGTCTCGACCGACTCTCAGTGGGGATAGGCGACACCGACGGCAGTGTGTCGAACACCGCTCTCACTTTCATCTATCAGCCGTGGCGGCACTTCAACCTGGGCTTCGGTTACCGCGACATCTCGACGCAAATTTCGTCGACGAGTGAAGATTGGCGCGGCAGCGCCATAATTGAGCAGCGCGGTCCGTTGCTGTTCGTCGGCACCACATTTTAGCCGCCGCTATTTTGCCCAGCGCAGTCACCAGTCTCCTGTTCGCGGCCTGCGACGACGCTTCTACGCGCAAGTACGCGTAGCTCCCTGCCGCCCACGGATGTGAACGGCGTACCGCGATCGTGCTCGTTGTCAGCGGCGAAGAGCCGTCCTCGGTCGTGAAAATCCGGTGAGCCGAATGCTGCGGTATCGGCGTGCAAGGTCGGTGCGATCCACGCGCACGGGAGCGCAAGCGCCGCCGGCCGACGAGGGCCGCGTCTCGCGATTCGGCGACGGCACTTGCGAAAGGCGGAAGTGCCCGGGAGAATCCCGCGTCGGCGACTAGCGCGTCGGCTGAGTCGCACCTCCCGTCTGGCGTGCCTTTTTCGCCGCTTCGTATTCGCTCTGACTCAGCCTGCCGTCTTTGTTCTGATCAGCCGCCGGAAAGTCGAGCCCCGGTATCCGGCCTGCTTCGTCTTGCTCGATGGCGCCGCTTTTGTTGCGATCCGCTTCGCTAAACGACGGCATCGCCGCGGCCGAGCTACCCGCGGCGCCGGTAGCGGCGGGTGCCGCTGCGGTGCCCATCGGTTGTGTGCCGGATTGCGGTGAAAGCGCGGCTAGCGCCCGATCGAACTGTTCTGCGGCAAGGTCGAGCCGGTAATTGGCGTTCGTTGCGTGCTTCTGCGCGTTTTTCATGATGCCGCTTTTCTTCACCGCGGCGATGCCGGCCGGCGTCGGATCGTTACGGGTGACGCGTTCAATATCCTCGAGGTCGGGCAGCAACGTGTCCACGCTCTGATTGGCGTTTTGTAGTGCGGGCTCGAGCTTGGAAAGATTCTGAGTAACCTGTTGCCGCCGCTGTTCTCCCGCACGCTTGAGCTCCGCGCTCTCAACGTTGAGTTGAGCGCGTTCCCACTCGGTCAGGTAGTCGATCTTGCGTTCGCGCATCTGTTGCGCATTTTTTTCGAGCTGAGCCGATGTCTTCCGCAGTGTTTGTACATTCGAGGCATATTGCGTTTGCGCATTTCGAATCTCTGCCGGCGGCGCGCGTAACAGATTGTCGAGCGAGTACATCGTACGCTCGATCTGACTGCGCGCGTCGTTCATTTGCTCACGGTTGTGCGACAGGCGATCGACCGCAGTTTGTTGCGGCGTCGTGGCGCAGCCGATGATTGCGAGGGTCAAAAACATTAAGCCGAATTGACGGGCGTGTTTCATGGATTGAGTCTCATGGTTCAAGGGGGAGTGAAGTAAAAAGCAACAGGAGAGCGGGAAAGCAACACAGTACGTTATGCGCAAACGCAAAAAAGGGAGATTGGACGAAGGGCTAATCGCCTCAAGTACGCTCGGCGATAGACCTTCGACCGATAGGCGGCTCGATTCGATCAAATCGTCGAAACCCCCGGCAAGCCTGCATTTACCTTCGGTTCTCTGGACCAACGTCCAATACGAGGACGCGTTTCATGCCATCAAGATATCGTCTACAGCCCTCGACGGTTCATCTGCTTGATCGGTGTTGCGCGGACCGGCCGTTCTATTGGGTGCCGATGCGATGGTCGTGAAGGACGCGTCGCGTTGATGAAGGATTCCATCGCGTTGACATTGATTGGATAGACGGAGGCCACATGAGACGAAGCACGCTCAACGCGGTCGGTTCGCGAATACGCGCAGCGGCGGTCATCGCCGCGCTATTTCTCATGCCATCGATAGCGCTCGCTCAAGGTCTCTATGCGGGGGCGAGTTACGGATGGCTCAACACGGATGACTCCGACTTCACGGACGATACCGCAAACGGCTGGAGAGTGTTTTTTGGCGGTACTGCGAACCGCATTATCGGTTGGGAAATCGGTTACGCGGACCTCGGCAGTTACGGCGGCGGACCCGTGCTCGGTGATGTAGATATCAATGCGTGGGACGTAAGCATAATCGGCGGCGTGCCCGTCGGCCCGGTTACGCTTTTTGGAAGGCTAGGCGCAGCGTACGCCGACGTGAAGACCGCCAATCGAAGCAGCGACACCGATTGGACGTACAAGTACGGGCTTGGTGCGGACGTCAATCTGGGTAAGAAAGCCGCGCTGCGCTTCGAGTGGGATCGTTACCCCATCGACAACGGGATACTCAACGCCGATGTCGATACGGCGTCGGTAGCGCTGCTGTTTCGTTTCGGTCGCTGAGTCCACGGATGGCGGACGCCGCGTTACCGTCTGGCGGTATGCTGCAATAGGACTCCTACGACGCTGCGGTTAATTTCGAATCGATTGTCCGCGACGCGATTGCCGTGAAGGATCGCACCAGACTCCGCGGGTACCCGACGTTCTTACCGTATGAACTTCGCGAGGTGACATCATGAGCGCCGAACAACAGCGATTGGAAGAAGCGCGCGGTCCTCGCACGCCTTGGAAAAAGTGGGGCCCCTATCTGAGCGAGCGCCAGTGGGGCACGGTGCGCGAGGACTACAGCACCCACGGCGATGCCTGGAATTACTTCCCGCACGATCACGCACGCTCGCGCGCTTATCGTTGGGGCGAAGACGGCATTGCCGGCGTTTCCGACGACAAGCAGCTGCTCTGTTTCGCTCTTGCTTTGTGGAACGGCGAAGACCCGATCTTGAAGGAACGATTGTTCGGTTTGACCAATAACGAGGGCAACCACGGGGAAGACGTCAAGGAGTATTACTTTTATATCGACAGTACGCCGACGCATTCTTATATGAAGTACCTGTATAAGTATCCGCACGCCGCGTACCCCTACACCGACTTGCTCAAGATAAACCGGTGGCGCAGCCGTGATGAGTTCGAATACGAGCTGCTGGACACCGGTCTATTCAATGAAGACCGTTATTTCGACGTATTCGTCGAGTACGCGAAAGAATCGCCCGAAGACTTGTTGATTCAGATCACCGTGCACAACCGCGGGCCGGAGAAAGCGGCGCTGCACGTGCTGCCGACGCTTTGGTTTCGCAACACCTGGTCGTGGGGCGATGACGTTCCCCGGCCGACCCTGCGCGATGCGAGCGAACGCGGGCGAGTGGCTGTCGAGGCGAAGCAGGAGGGGCTCGGTGAATATTACCTCTACGCGGACGACAGCGCGGCGCTCCTCTTCACCGAAAACGAAACGAATTCCGAACGGCTGTTCGGTCAAAAGAATTCATCGCCCTATGTCAAAGACGGCATCAACGACGCGATCGTGAAGGGGCAGACGGATCGCGTTAACCCGCAGAAAACCGGAACGAAGGCGGCGGCGCATTTTCCGCTCGAGGTCGCCGCCGGCAAGTCGCAGGTCGTTCGGCTGCGGCTCACTCGTGCCGCGCCGTCGCGATTGTCGGAAGCGTACGGCAGTAACGGCGAACCGTTCGGCCGGCGTTTCGAAGAAGTGTTTGCCCGACGCCGCAACGAGGCGGATGAGTTTTATACCGAGCTGATGCCGAAGTCGCTGACCGAAGACGGCGCTCGCGTGGTACGGCAGGCGCTCGCGGGCATGATGTGGGGCAAGCAGTTTTATTTCTACGATCTGCACCGCTGGTTGCGCGAGCACGGCAGCGACCCGCTCGATCCGACGCAAAGGCGCGCACCGCGCAACGACAACTGGTTTCACATGACGAACGCCGACATCATCTCGATGCCGGACAAATGGGAGTATCCGTGGTACGCCGCCTGGGACCTCGGTTTTCACGTTACCGCGCTGACGCTGGTCGATTCCGATTTCGCGAAACAGCAGCTCGAGCTGATTCTGCGCGACCGCTACATCCATCCGAGCGGTCAGGTGCCGGCTTACGAGTGGAACTTCGCCGACGTCAATCCGCCGGTGCACGCATGGGCGGCGGTTTTCACCGCGCGGATCGACTATTTGCGCCGCGGCGAAGTCGATGTCGAGTGGGCGGCCCGCGTGTTCGACAAGCTGCTCATGAATTTCACGTGGTGGGTCAACCGCAAGGATCGCGACGGCCGCAACGTCTTCGAAGGGGGATTCCTCGGGCTCGATAACATCAGCGTCTTCGATCGCAGCTCGCCGCTCCCGACCGGCGGCTACTTGCAGCAAGCCGACGGCACCGCATGGATGGCGTTCTACTGCCAGACGATGGCGGAGGTGGCCCTATTCCTGACGCGATTCGATCCGGCGCGCGGTGAAATGGCGTTGAAGTTCGTCGAGCATTTTCTCTGGATCGCGTCGGCGATGATGCGTGTCGGGGATGCCGGGATGTGGGACGAGGAGGACGGTTTTTTCTACGACGTGCTGCGCCTCCCGGACGGACGCTCGACGCGGCTCAAAGTGCGGTCGCTGGTCGGTTTGTTGCCGATGTGCGCGGCCACGGTAATCGAGACCGATGCGCTGCAACATATGCCCGATGTTATCGAGCGGTTTCGCGAGTTTCTGCACGCACGGCCGGAGCTCATTGCCAACTTGCACGACCTGCGACACCCGGGTTACGGAAACCGGCGGCTCCTCGCCATCGTGGACGAGAAGCGCCTGCGGCGAATGCTGCGGATCATGCTGGATGAAAACGAGTTCCTGAGCCCGTATGGGATTCGGTCGATCTCGAAGATTCACGCGACGCAACCCTATGTGGTCAACGTCGAGGGCAACGAGTATCGCGTGGATTACTTACCGGCGGAGTCGAACACCGGCATGTACGGCGGAAATTCGAATTGGCGCGGGCCGATCTGGATGCCGACCAATGCGCTCATTGTTCGCTCGCTGCTCCATTACTACCAGTATTACGGCGATGATTTCCGCATCGAATGTCCCACGGGATCGGGTCGCTATATGACGCTCTATGAAGTTGCGCAAGAGATCACAAGACGACTGAGCGCGATCTTCCTGCGTGGCCCCGACGATCGTCGGCCGGTCTACGGCGGTGCGGAGAAGTTACAAAAGGATCCGCACTGGCGGGATTACATTCTCTTCTACGAATACTTCCATGGCGATAACGGCGCCGGTCTCGGTGCAAGCCACCAGACCGGATGGACGGGTTGTATCGCGACGCTGATGTGTTACTTCGCCCTCATGACACCCGAGCGGATGCTGGCGAAGCCGCGCGAAAAAGTTGCCGGGCCCCCTGAGCAAAAGGAAGCGGTGCGAGCACGATGAGCAGGAATATCAGCGAAGCGCGTCGCGCGTATCAATCGTTGTACCAGATCAATACGCGCGTCTGGCTGACGGAGCTCTCGCGCCGGCTCGGGCGGCGCGCGACCCTCGATGACATTCCAGAAGACGCGCTCGATCGTGTCGCCGAGCTCGGTTTCGTTTGGGTCTGGTTCCTCGGCGTTTGGCAGACGGGCCCGACCGGTATGCGAATCTCTCGCAGCAACCCGGAATGGCGACACGAATTCGCCGAGACGTTGCCGGATCTCGAAGAGAGCGATATCGCCGGCTCTTGTTTCGCCATCACTGCCTACGACGTACCGGCCGAGTGCGGCGGCGATGCGGCGCTCGCGCGCCTGCGTCAACGGCTGTCGCGTCGCGGTCAACGCTTGATGCTCGATTTCGTGCCCAACCATACAGCCCTGGACCATCCGTGGACGAGCCGGCATCCCGAGTACTATGTGGCCGGCAGCGACGATCAATTACGGAATGAACCGCAGAATTACATCCGAATCGACGCCGACGGACGTGAGCGCATTATCGCCTACGGGCGCGATCCTTACTTTTCCGGCTGGCCGGATACCGCGCAGCTCAATTATGCCGATCCTGGTTTGCAGGCGGCGATGCGCGAAGAATTGCTGCGCATCGCGGCGCGCTGCGACGGCGTCCGTTGCGACATGGCGATGCTGATTTTGCCCGAGGTGTTCGAGCGCACGTGGGGCTTGCGCAGCGCGCCGTTCTGGCCGGAGACGATCGCGGAAGTGAAGCGCCGCCATCCGCAGTTCGTTTTGATGGCGGAAGTATATTGGGATCTCGAGTGGACATTGCAGCAGCAAGGCTTCGACTACACGTACGACAAGCGCCTGTACGATCGGCTGCGCGACGGACACGCGGCGCCGGTGCGCGGGCATTTGCACGCCGGGCTCGATTTCCAGAATCGTCTGGCGCGTTTTCTCGAAAACCACGACGAGCCGCGCGCCGCCGCGACGTTTCCCCCGAACGAACACCAAGCGGCCGCGATCGTGACCTTCCTCACGCCCGCACTGCGTTTCATCCACGACGGGCAGATCGAGGGGCGTACACGCCGCATTTCGCCGCATCTCGTGCGTGCGCCGATGGAGCCGAAGAATGCAGAGTTGGAAAAATTCTATCGGCGCCTGCTCGATCTCCTGAAACGTGCGGTCGTACGCGAAGGCGAATGGCGCCTGCTCGACTGTAGGGCGGCGTGGGAGGGTAACGACAGTTGGGATAATTTCATCGCATTTGAGTGGCGACGCGGCGACGAACGCCTACTCGTGGCTGTAAACTTCGCACCGCATCCGAGCCAATGCTTTGTTTCGATACCCGCAATCGCGCCCGAGGAAGGCGCCGTTTATCGACTGCAAGATTCTCTGAGCGCAGCACGCTATGAGCGTGAGGCCGCCGATCTCGTGACGCGCGGCCTTTATCTCGATGTCGGCGCATGGCACTACCATGTGTTCGAACTGACGCAGATCAGTGCGGCGACGGATCACAAGCGCCGTCGGGAGACCAACCGCGACCGTTCTACCCGTGGAGTCGAGCGACGCGCAACCTGAGGCTGCCGGAAATATTTCGACACGCCTGCGGTTGCCGCACGCTACTCGTGCTCGAAACTACTTTGTTGTGGTCTCGTGCGGACGCTCACTGATCCATCGTAGGCCTCGTACTTCTTCCCCGTCGCTACCGTTGTCGTGATACGTGTCGAACTCATCTGTTTTCCTTTGCACGACGTCGCTTACTCCAGAAATCCGGTGCGATTTATTGGACGTGATGGACGTGGTCGGCTGGCAAACCGATAACGATACCAACACCAAGGACGCTCGGGTCGTTGGACTTAGGTCTACTGGTGCGCAGGCAACAGGTTTAACGAGAATGCAACGAATTTGGTGGAGGTGGGTTCGCGCCAGTCCTGTCCGACGCATCGTAGGGTCAATTAAAAAAGAGGTGACCGATGAAAAGCCACTGGTCTATGCATGCCTTGGTGACCGTGTCTGCAGCGTTGGCGAGTTGGAGTGCCGTGGCGGCCGAAATCTCGGACCGCGCAGGAAAAGTCGATTTAAGCCTGCAGCTCAGCGACTACAGCTCGGAAACCATCAACGGCGAGCAAGGCTCGCGCGCCAGCCTAAAAACGGACCTCGGCACCGGTTTCAACTTCGCCTATAACGTCGACAATCACTGGGCGTTCGGTTTGGATTTTAGTTGGCGCAGCTCCGACTACTCGGTCACGACGACGCCGGACATCGGTAACCCGGGTCCGTCGTTCGAACGTTCGGGGAAACTCGACACCAGCACGACTGCTCTGACGGCCACGTACCATTTTTCGCCTGCACGGTTCACTCCGCTCATTACGGGGAGCATCGGCCGCACCTGGATCGACACGAACGTTCCGGCGGGACCACCGGTCGTGGCGTGCTGGTGGGATCCGTGGTGGGGCCAGTATTGCGGACCGACGGTGCCGACGAAATCCGACGTGTATTGGAGCTACGGGCTGGGTCTCGGGGTGCGATGGGACTCGACGGGCCCGTTCTTCCTGCGAGGGCTGGTGAGCCAGCAATGGATTGATGTGGGCGGCAACGTCGGCACGCCGACCGTGACGCAGTTCCGCGTAGACATCGGTGCGCGCTTCTAACGAGACTGTCGATGCGGAATCGGTACATCGCGCAATGCGACCGGTCGCCGATGGTCGCCGCCGCCGGGGGCTGCGGTTGAAATCGGTCGCCGCACATTTTGTCAGCGCCCGCTGGCAATTGACCGCGGTGCTCGCGATAGTCGCCGCTTGTGCAACCACGCAACTCAAGGAGCAATGGCGCGATCCGGACTACCACGCCGCTTCGCCGCAGCGGTTCATGGTTATCGGCGTCATCGGACGCGAGGAACGCCGGCGTGTGTTCGAAGACGAATTCGTCCAGCGCCTACGCAAGGCGGGTGTCGAGGCCATGCCGAGCTATCCCAAGCTCGCGGTCAGCGGGCCGGAAAATCTGGACGTCGTAAGACGCGTCGTGGATCAGAGCGGCGCCACGCTCGTCCTTTCCGTGCGACTCGTCGACCTGACTCAGGAGACGCGCGTTACCGGCGGTTACTATGCGCCGGTCGGTTTCTACGGCTACTACCCAACCGCTTACGCCGGTACTTACTACCCACCCTCGGCGTACTCGTATCGCAAGTACACGACTGAAACGCGCGTGTTCGATATGAAGGGCGACAAGATGGTGTGGGCGGCGGCGATGGAGAGTGAAGAACCAACCGATTTCAGAGCGGCCGCCGCACAGTACGCGGATCTCGTGGTGAAGCAATTGCAATACAACAAGGTCATCGGCCCCGGTTGAAGGCCAAGCCGGCGGCGTGCCCGATGGTTTAGGACGAGTGCATACGAGACACAGGAGAAGACCGATGAGCTTCAGGAATAAGACAGACAGCATACGGCGTATCGTGACCGCTCTGGCAACCGTCGTCCTGATCGCCGGCCCCGGCGCGGCGTTCGCCGAAACATATCTCGGCGCGAGCTACGGGTGGTTCGACGGAAAAGATACCGACCTCGAAGACAGCACGACCAACGGGTGGCGCGCGTTTCTGGGCGCGAGCGCGAGCGGCGTGTTCGGGTGGGAGGTGGGATATGGCGAGCTCAACGATCTCAAGGGCCGCACGCTCGGTGACATCAAGATCAAGGCCTGGGACTTGAGTCTGCTCGCGGGTCTTCCCGTTGGACCGCTCAGACTTTTCGGCCGACTCGGCGGCGTGTATGACACGGTAGAAGTAGCGAGCCGCAGTGATAACGACTGGACCTATCGCTACGGCGTGGGTGTCGATGTCGGTCTCGGAAAGAGGCTGGGCCTGCGCTTCGAGTGGGATCGCACGCCGGTAAAGTCTGACATTTCCGACATCGATGTCGACACAGCGTCGGCAGGAATATTCTTCCGGTTTTGAATGCACGCCGGTTTGTCAAATATTCACTCATCGGTCTTGGGACGCTGGCGGTCGCAGTCGTTATTGCGATCGCCGTCGTCGTTCCGTCCATCGATGCCGAGCGCTATCGGCCCTTCCTAGAGAAAAAAGCGCGCGCAATCACCGGTCGCGATTTGCATATCGGCGGCCGGCTCCGATTGCGCATGACGTCGCACCTCGCCGTCGTCGCATCCGACGTGCGCCTGTCCAACGTTGCCTGGGGCAGCTATCCGGATTTCATGCTGGTCGAGCGCGTCGATGCGGAGCTGAACCTGTTCGCGTTACTGAATGGGGTCGTGCGCATCGAACGGCTGTACCTGCACCGACCACGGCTGTTCCTCGAAACCGACGGCGCCGGCAACAACAACTGGACATTCAAGCCCGAGCCGCGCTCCGATACGGCACTGCCATGGAGGGTCGAGCTCGTGCTCAACGAGTGCTCGCTCGCGGATGCTCGCGTCGAGTTTCGTCACCTCAGGACGAAACGACGCTACAGCGGGTCTCTGACGCAAGTCGTTGCCGATCGGGAGGATGCGAGCGCATTTCGTCTCGACGGCGATGGCACGATCGAAGGAAAACCGCTTCGCCTCCATGCGATCGTTGGCTCGGCCGGTGAAGTCTTCGAGCTGCGGTCGCGGTTTGCGCTAACTCTCGAGGCGACCGTCGAAGCGATGACGATCGTTGCACACGGAACGATCGAAAACATCGTTGGCCTCAAAGGCGTCGACCTGCAGTTGTCGGTAAACGGGGACGATTTGGCCGTACTCGTCCGCGATCTGGGATGGGACACGCCCGTCATCGGGCGCTTCGAAGGAGCCGGGCGACTGACCGGATCGCCTCCGCGGTTCCGGCTGGACGACATCCGCTTCAACGCCGGGCGCAAAGAGACAGTCGCTCTTACCGCCGCGGGGGAGGTTCGCGATATTGTCCGGCTCAACGGCGCAGCGTTCGATGTCGACGTGCGGGCCGACCGAACCGAGTATTGGGCCTTATGGCTCGGGGAAGCCGCGATCTGGATACCGTCGGCACGCATCGCCGGTCGCATCGTGCAACGTCGGGCGGGATTCGACATGGATCGGCTTGCGCTCACGCTCGGGCGGACGTCGTTGTTCGGCCGCGTGCGCGTCGAACTACCCGGTGGACTGCCGAAGGTTTCGGCGACGATTCGTGCGCCGACGATCGATCTCTCGACGATCCCGACCGCCAAGACGACGTCGTTCGAGACCTCTGTCGCGCGAGGTCTCGATTCGACCGAGCGGCTGAACGTCGAATGGATGCGCAGGTTCGACGCGGATCTCGATCTCGCTGCCGATAAAATTCGTTTGCCGAAGGGGCAATTCCTGTATCGACCGTCCACCCACGTGCGCCTGCGTAAGGGTCGACTAACGCTCGCGCCCGTGCGTCTGCAGCTCTCGCCCGAATCGGCGCCGATTTCGGCGCGCCTGATCGTGCAAGACGCACCGCTTGGGATCCGCGCGACCGCGACGATCGCTGCCGCTTCGCTTCCGTTGCGCGACCTGCTGGCGTTGGTGCGCTCGCCCGCCGCAATGCAGGGCGCAGCGACGCAAATCGACGTCGAACTTAGAAGCGCCGGACGCTCGCCGCGGGAGCTGGTCGGTTCGCTCAACGGCAACGCCAAATTGATCGTCGGTCCCGGAAGGTTTCCGAGTAGTAAAGTGGATTTCGGAGCGAGCCTGCTTACGCAACTGCTCGGTGTCACGCAACCGAAGGAAGGGCGCCATGCGGAGCTCGTTTGCGCCGCGGCTTATTTCCCGATCCGCGATGGCGTCGTCAAGATGGACCGCAACCTGGCGCTCCAGACCTCGAACGTAACGATTATCGCGAGCGGAATCGCGGACCTGAGAAACAGGGTCATGGACATGTACGTGTATACCCGCGCCACGGAAGGTTTGGGGATCGAAGCCGGCAAGCTCACGAACATGCTCAAAATTCAAGGTTCTCTCTCAAAGCCCAGCGTCGGCATCAATCCGAAAGGTGTCGTGGAGGGGGGTTTGTCCATCGGCGCAGCGTTAGCGACGGGCGGCGCTTCCTTGCTATTCGAAGGACTGGCCCGCACGGCGGCGGCGGACGGCGATCCGTGCGGCAGCGCGCTCACGGCGTCGTCCGCGCGCTGACATAGAGGGAAACGCAATACGCGCTCGTATTGGGCCAATGTCCAATGGCCGACGGCAATTCCCTGACGAAAAATGCAGCAAGCCCTGAATTCGTTCTCCGAATGCTGGAGCGTGCGGTTACGGGAACCAAACGAAATGGTCAAGCGCATCCTCGCTGTGCTGCTGCCGATCACGATTGCACTCCCAACGATTGCGGACGCCGTTAACGTGCCCATTCTCATGGGCAACCTCGATTTTTTGAAAGATGCGCCCGGGACGTATTTCAGCAAGGCGGACATGGCGATATTTCGGAAAACGGCGGAAACGGCGCTGAACGAAGCCAAGGACGGCGAAACCCGCAATTGGTCGAACGCCGATACCGGAAGCTCCGGTGAGGTGAAGGTGGTTCGTACGCTGCCGCCATCAGACACCAGGTGTCGCGAGCTTCGCGTAATGAATCGGGCCGCGGGACGCACGCACACGGAACGCGGCGTGTTCTGCTACGACGGCAATAAGGACCGCTGGACAATGCGTCCCGGGAGTCAGTGACCGCGAAACGTCTATCCTCAATCGGTCAGTCGAACCAGCGATACTGTAAAAACACCGCATACGTGTCGAAGTTCGCGCCGATGCGTGTGGTGTAACCCGTCGACCAGGCGAGCTTCAGCGACATCGCCGGCCCAAGCGGATATGAGAACGTCAAGCCGTAGCGTGAATTCGACTGCGTGTCGTCTTTGAGTGCGCCGTTGACGCGTGTACGCCCGCCGGTCAGATATGTGGCGTCGGCGGCGAGCCACAGGCCGGGACGAAAGTCGTATCCGGCATGAAACTGAAACGTCCAGAGCGGCGCCTGCTCGCGCGTCTGGCCGCCGAAGAAATTGCGATTCTCGGTGAACAGCCATGAGCCGACCGACGCTTCGAAAAAGGCCTTGCCCACCGGATGCGATACGCCGATCTCCGGCTTCAGGGACCAACGGTTCGAGCCGATGTTCACGAGCTTCGACGGATCGTATTGACCAACCGGGGCGATGATCGTCAAGCTCGCGCCGACCGTTGTCGACGGCGGCAGTCGGACGAATTCACTCGGACCCACGGCGGGATTGCCGACGAGGTTTACCGCCAGCCGCAGCCGCGGATCGCCGAGACCCGAACGCGACGCCTGCCGCGCCACGGTGCCGACGTTACCCGTCGCGTCGAGCCACACATACGGAACGGCGACCGCGATGTTCGCCGCGCGTTCGCCGAGCGCGAACGTACGTGCGTAACCGAACGTCGGCGCATCGATGGTTGCGCTAACGTCGGTGACAGGTAAGGTCGGGTCGACCAATACGCCGCCGCTCGAATGTGCCCATCCGAGCAGGACGAAATTCGTACCGACCGGCGAGCGCGAATAGGCTCTCGGCTCCAACTCCTGCGCGGCGGCTGCGCCGGCAAGGAAGATCGCGACCAGGGCGGCGAGTGGCGCATTGCTACTCCGCAATAACACGATTTCCGTCAGCGGCCGTCAGAAGACGCCGGGATACATGAGCCGACAAGTCGTACCGAACTGCCACGCGCACCAGAGCGTCAGAACACTATCTTGAACAGCCGCTGCATCAGCTCCTCCATCGACATCATGGTTAGCGCCAGCGGTAACAGGGGCGCCAGTACCGCGACGGCGAGCCCGAGGACGGCATCACGCGTGAGCGGCGCGGCACGCATGGTGCGGACCACTTCGAAACTGTTGCCCATGTCGGCGAGCGATTGTATGTCCGCGCTTCCAAGCAGCGGCTCGTGCGAAGGCGCTCCATCGCGCACCCACTTCGTGTCGAACTCGCGTGCGTAGCGTTGCGCCAGTGCGCCGTATTCGCGGATGGCGGTGCGTTTTGCTTGCGCGAGTTTCGGTGCGAACATCAACAGTGGACCGAGCACCAGACATAACAGAAAGATAAGGACGACGGCGATCTCGGCTTTGAAGTCGAGCAATGTCATCTGCGCGTTAAAAATGCGATCGGCGATCATCCCCGAGAGAAGAACGCCGTGCGCCGCCAACAACGGCACGAACGCATATACCGTCTGCGCCATGAAGCCCAAGCCGCCCACACCGTCGGGATGTGTCGGGAGAATGTTCAAGTTGATGCGCGACACGTGCCATAAGAAGCGCGTCCATATGAAGAGACGAAAGTACCAGCGCAGCAACAGAAACTGGAACAAAGGCAAGCTGATGTAACCGTACCAAAGACCCGCGAGCGAAAGTTTGGGGCCCTCAGGGGTCGATACGGCGTACCAGATGCTGGTATCGAGAACGAAGTAGCGGCGCCAGAGGAGCAGGGTGCCCACGCCGTACACCAACGCGATCAATAGCAATTCGGCGATGATGGAGTTGCGCAGCCGAAACGCGGACACGAGCGCGGCATCGAACTGCGGCACGGCCGTTTCCGGAATCAGCCTACGATCCAGGAACTGCCGGGCAACCGGGCGCAGCCGGGCGTGCACAAGGATCTCGGCCGCGACCAAAAGCGGCAGCGCCACGAGAAAACGCAGATGGACCTCGACATCGCCGAGGAATGGCACCGTTTCGGATTCGCCGACCGTCAATCCTTGGAGCGTGGACAGCACGAGGAGCGGCAGCCAGGCAAACAGAGAGACGACGACGACCCGGCGGCGCGCGAGCTCGAGCGCGTCGCCGGACATGTGCGTGCGACGCAGCAGCTGAAACAGCGGGCCGCCCAGCACCAAAGAAAAGTCGGTGGCGTCCCGAACGGCGCTGACCATTGCGGCGGCGAGCGGTTCGCGAGGGCCGGTGAGATCGTCGTATCGAGAAGCCACGTTGCCTCCGTCCGGTTACTTGGCGGCCATGCCGGTGTCTTTCATGGCCTGTTGGCAGGCGGCGGACGTTTTCGCCTCGTTCTTCTTCATGCAATCGGCGACGCGACCTTCGCCCAGGCTGACGTCCGAGCAGTATTGCGCGAGATCGTTCGCACATGCCTCGGCGACATGGTTCAGCATCGCGACCGCTTCTTCGAGCTGCTTACTCGCGTCGTAGAGCGCGTACTCGCAGCGTCCGGACAGCTTGTCGGAGTACGCATAGAGACAGGCGAACACGCGCCCCTCGCCGGGTGAGACAGCCTTACAGTAAGTATCGAGCTCCTGTTGGCAGCCTTCCTTTACCTTCTGCGTTATCGCTTGAGCGGATGTTTGGGCCTCGGCCGCGCCCGCCGTCAGCGTCGCGAGCAAAACGATCATGACTCGTGTCGTTTGCATTGCCGTCTCCTTGGTTGAGGTTCGATTCCGACTCGGTGCAAGTTTGCGCGGCCTTCGTCGCGTTACTGACGTTCGTCATTGCGGTACAACCGCCAGCGGCGACGGTTCAGCGGCTGCCGCCGGCGGATCAGATGGGGAACGAGCGCCCGGCGCCGTGCGCCGCACCTCGGGCGCAATGCGCAGTAATTGCTCCGCCAGACACTGCGGATAATCGTCGGGAAAGCGCCAGACATTCCTTCCGGGCGGCCGCACCAAGCAGCGCTTGCCGGGCGGTACGGGGTAGCGCAGCGAAACCGTCACATCGGCCGAGATCCATTCGTTCGCGTACCAATAACCATGGCCGCGCGCGCCGCCGCTCACTTCATGTGCGCCGCGCACGTCCGAAACATCGATGCCCTGGAAGCGGGGGTCGGCCGCCAGTCGCTCGAGTTCCTGAGGTGTCAGCTCGGCGACGTCGGGGCTGCCGAGGCGAGAACCGCCGGCAACGAGGCTCGAAAACCAGAGCGCTCGGTCGTTGCGCGACATATAGACGATGGTCTGCTGCGCCAGATCCATAATCGGCGGCACGTAGTCGCGGGCGAACGTTTTGAAGTCGATATCGGAGGCGGCGAAGATCACGTTGCCGAGGCGATAGCGTCGCGCGAGCGCGGCACGATCCTCGTTCGGCTGGCGCGAGCGCAGTCGCACGAGCGCACGGGCAAGCAGCGACGATCCGCAACTGTATGCGATCAAGTTGATGTATTGGGCGTCCGATCGCGCGACGAGCGCGATGACGTTCTCGATATCCGGGATGTAGCGCTCGGCGCGATCACAGTCCCCATAATTCCACCAGTGCACGCCGGTCGGCCAGCGGAAGAACACCATCGCGCCATGGCCGAGATAATGCTCAAAAGAACTCATCGTCACTGCGACGTCATCGAACGTCACGCGATAGCCGTGCACGTACAACACCAGCTCCTTGTTGTTCGCGCGAGCGAGTTGTGCGTTGATGCGCGCGATGAAGTCGCGGGCGGCGGAAGCGGGCACGTCGGCGCCGCGCGGTGCGCGGCCGAGGTCGTCGACATTTGTCACGGCGCCGGGTCGGAGATGGTCGATCGTGCTGACGCGATCGGACGCGAGCAAATCATCCCAATTCCATTGCGGTTCGCCGAGGCGTACATCGGCGACTCCGAACCGGAGCGCATCGTCGGCGCCGGCGTCGGACGGCGCGGTCTTATCGTCGGCAACCGGCGGACCGACGGCTGCGTAAAAGACCGGCACGCGCGTGGTGCGCAGCTCCGAGGACAATCGTGGCGCGAAGTCGAGCCGATCGTCTTTGAACACGACCGGCGCGGGCATCATGTGCGGTTCATAGGTAGCGCAACCGCCCGTCACGGATAGCGCGGCGAGGAGCGCATACGCGACCGTCGCGGGCTGGAAAATCGAAAGGCGCGAGGAGACATCGCTCACGCTGGCTCCTGCAACATCGGCGCCGGGCTGTTCAACAGGACCTGCACCAAGTCTCCTCTGGGTTGCGCGACATTGTGTCGCCGTAATGACAGCGACAGCGATGGAAGAAGCTAGCCGGCTGAAGATCGCGGGTGAAATAGGACCATGGTCCAGTGATTCCTTGTCAGTCGCGCGCGCGACAAGCCGTGACGGTCCGGTCGCGACGAGCGTCGAATAGACGCACGCGCGGCTTCCCTAAGGTCCAATATCGCCCATAGCGGGCCTCCTCAAGAATGGTAGGGCCGCGCGATCGCTACGCGCCGAAATTTGCGGCTCAACGCGACGCTTATCGGGCTGGTTCCAAGACGGGCGTGAAGTGGCGATCTCACGCTTCTTTAAAAGGAGAATCTCGTGATACGAACAAGAATCAGTGTGGGCCTGGCAGTCGTCGGGCTTATGGTCGCGAGTGGCTGCGCGACGGAAGAACCGGCGAAGGCGACCCTCGAGGCGCAGCCGAAGATCCTGGCGGGCGAACTCGTGCGTGTCACGGCGACCGTGGAGGCCGTCGACAAGGACAATCGGATACTCGCACTGCGCGACGAAAGCGGCGAGCTGCGCACGATGATCGTCAATCCGGCCGTAAAGAATTTCAATCAGATAAAGCGTGGAGACCGCATCAACGCGGATTACCTCGAAGAGGTCGCCGTCTATATCGAGGCGCCGGGCATGGTGGCGAAAGACGAAACCGCGAGTGCCATCGCGACGGCTCCCGCCGGGGGCAAGCCCTCCGGGGCGATGGTCGACACGGTGCAGCGGCGCGCGACCGTGGAAGACATCGACTACGACAGCCGGATCGTCACGTTGCGTGCACCCGACGGCAGCTTGCATACGACCCGCGTATCGCCGCGAATCGGCCCGCTCGACAAACTAAGCAAAGGCGATCAGATCATCATCCGTTACACGCAAACGGTCGCGGTGAGCGTGACGAAGGCCAACCAATAATCGACGACGTGCCGCGCGCCGGCGCGAATCCGGCGCATCGTGACCCTCGTTGAGCTAAGGCACGCGCGTCGAACAGTTCAACAAGGCAGCCGGGGAATCGGAACATGCCACAAACCTATCATGCAGCGAACGCACACGGACCAGGCAGGCACTCGGCGTTGACGGGTTTCGTCATCGTCGCCGCCTCGATCGCCGCGGTCGGCGGCATTCTCTTCGGCTTCGACACCGGCGTCATCTCGGGAGCGATCCTGTTTATCGTAAAGCAATGGGGGCTCACTCACCGCATGACGGAGTGGGCCACGAGCTCCGTGCTCGTCGGCGCCGTCCTGGGCGCGATCGCCGGTGGTGTGCTCGGTGATCGGCTCGGCCGGCGACGGTCGATCATCTGGTCGACGTGGCTTTTTCTCGCCGGTACCGTGGTGGTGTCGATCGGCAGCGGTATGACGGAGTTCGTGATCGGCCGCATCCTCATCGGCGCCGCCATCGGCGTCGCATCGTTCATGGTGCCGCTTTACATTTCCGAGGTCGCGCCCGCGGAAGCGCGCGGCGGGATGGTGTCGCTCAACCAGCTCGCGGTGACGATCGGAATCCTCGCTTCTTACGGCGTGAACTACGCTTTCGCCGCCGACGAGAACTGGCGCGCGATGTTCTTTGTCGGCGTCGTACCCGGGCTCGTCTTATGGCTTGGCATGCTGCTGATGCCGGAGAGCCCGCGCTGGCTGGTCAGCATGAACCAGCGCGAAAACGCTAACCGCGTTTTGCAGAAGGTACGCGGCACGCCGGACGTGAAGAACGAGGTCAACGAAATCGAGACGGCGATCCGCGCGGAAAGCGGCGGGCGCTTGTCGGATCTGTTTGCCGTCAACTTGAAAATGCCGCTGTTGATCGGCGTCGGACTCGCGATCCTGCAGCAGGTGACCGGCGTGAACACCGTGGTCTATTACGCGCCCGCCATTTTCAAGGGCGCGGGCCTGCAGTCGAACGCGGCCGCGATCGCCGCCACCGTCGGTCTCGGTGTCGTCAACGTGCTCATGACCATCGTTGCCATCTACTTGCTCGATCGGGTCGGTCGCCGGCCGCTGCTCTTGTGGAGCGCCGCGGGGATGACGGTGGCGCTGCTGGTCCTCGGCCTCGGCTTCGCGATCGGCCGCGGACCGGAAGAGGGCGGTATTCTCGGCGCGGTCACCGGCGTAACCCTGATGGTGTACATCGGCTTTTTCGCCGTCGGCATGGGCCCGGTATTCTGGCTGTTGATCGCGGAGATCTATCCGCTGAAGCTCCGCGCCGTCGCGATGAGCGTCGCAACGGTGGCCAATTGGGCGGCGAATTTCATCGTGGCGCTGACGTTCCTGACCTTGGCCGGCGCGCTCGGCAAAGCCGGTATTTTCTGGTTGTACGCGGTGATGGGAGTACTGACGTGGGTGTTCGTTTGGCGCTTGGTGCCGGAGACGAGCGGCAAGACGCTGGAAGAGGTGGAAGCGATCTTTGTCGAGCGGGCGCGCGGACGCGGACAAGCGACCGCGTGACGACCGGCTCAGCGTCGCACCAAGACTCCGCCAACAGGCGCAGCAGAGAGCCGAATCCGTATCCGGCCGAAAATAAGTCGGGGATTGCGGCAATGCGTGGTTCCGCAGGCTTGGCCGTGATTCGTGCGCGGCGCTCGTCGTTGCTCTCCGTTCCATCGCGCATGATGGCGTCTTTCGCTCGGCTATATCGTTGGCCGGCGGCCGCGACACTCGCTGCCGCCCCGGCGTCGGCGTGGGCGCTCGTCACCGGGGAATTGGCCGATAGCGTCGCGGACGTTCTCGCGGTCGTCGTGATCATCATCGTTCCCATCGTCGGTATCTATCTTTTTTGGAAGGTACACGTCCTTCCCGAGCAGATCGCCGAGAGACGACATCATCCGCAGAAGGACGCGATTCGCATTCTGTGCCTGCTCTCGCTCGTTTTTGGCGGAATGCTCTGGCCGTTCGCCTGGCTGTGGGCTTACACGAAGCCGACGCTGCACAAGCTCGCGTACGGCACGGATAAGCACGAAGACGCCGAAAGCGAAGCGGTATCCGAACAGGAGGCGATCGCCGCCTCGCCGGCAGAACGGCTCGAAGAACGACTGGCCGCGCTGCGCGCGGACATCGATCGATTGCGCGATGAAGGCGCGCTGCCCGAAGACGTCGCGCTGCTGAAGCGCGACGTGGCCCGTATCGAACAGAAACTCATCGTCCCGTCACGGCAGGAGGCACACTGATGGAAGTCCTGCTGCTCGGCATTTACGCGTTCTTCGTCTGGCTTATTTTTTTCAAGTTCAAATGGCTGCCGTGGACCCCCATCTCGCAGATCACGGTGGTCGTCATCCCCATCGTCGGCCTCACCATGCTCATCCTTTTGCTCAACGTCTACGCGCCGTCGTCGGCCGACGTGCGCGTGATCAAGTATGTCGTGCAGATTACGCCGCAGGTGCGCGGGCTTATTACCGAAGTGAACGTGGAGGGCAACCGCGCGGTGAAGAAGGGCGACGTGTTGTTTCGCATCGATCCGACGCCATACGAGCTCGACGCGCGGCGTATCGAAGCGCAATTGGCGCTTGCGCAAACGCGGCTGCGCCAGACACGCGCGCTCGCGGCGAGCGGCGCGGGCAGCAAATTCGACCAGGAGCGCTACGAAAGCGACGTGCGGGAACTGAGCGCGCAGCTCGACAAGGCGCGCTGGGAGCTTTCGCGCACGACCGTGTCCGCCCCTGCGAACGGCACCGCCATCAACCTGCAGCTGCGCGTCGGTTCGTTCGCGGCGGCGCTCGGTGTCCAGCCGCTCATGAGCTTTGTCGAGGACGAGTATCAGGTGATCGCCCTATTTCATCAGAACGAGCTGCATCAGGTGAAACCGGGCGATGAGGCCGAGATCTCGCTCGAAACGTATCCCGGCACGGTCATCAAGGCGGTCGTCGATTCGATCGTGTGGGCGCAAGGGCAGGGGCAGTTGCCGCTCGCCGGCACGCTTCCGGAAACCGGTACCCAGCCGCTGCCGGAAGGCCGTTTCCCGGTGCGTCTCGCGATCGCCGAGCGCGATCGCGAGCGCTTCCTCGCCGCCGGCGCGCGCGGCCACGCGGCGATATACACGCAACATTTCGCGCCGATTCAGATCGTGCGCAAGGTAATACTGCGCGTCGATTCGTACATCAACTGGCTGGTGTTGAAGTTGCATTGACTCGCGGAAGAAAAAAAAGTTTGGCCCTGGCGGGTGAAGCGCTGCTGATCGTGGGCGCGTTCGCGCTTGCGGGTTGCGCGTTGCGCGCGCCACCGGGTAGCGACGAAATGCGCGGACAGATGAAGTCGCAAGCAGGTGTTCCGGAGCAGTGGAGCGCCGGCGGCGCGGCGGCAGGACCGGTATCGGATGGTTGGTTGCATGAATTTTCCGATCTGGCGCTCGAGTCTTACGTAAAGGAAGCGCTGACGCATAACGCCGACATTCAAAGCGCCGCCGCGCGCGTCGAGCAGGCGAGATATTACGTCACGGCGGCAGGCGCCGCGCTCTACCCGGCGGTCAATGCCGTGGCCCGAGGGGGAGTCAACGAGTCCGATCCGAACGCGGGATGGAACGGAGCCGTGATTGCGGCGTCGTGGGAACTTGACGTCTGGGGCCGCGTGCGCGCCGGTCGCGGGGCGGCGGTGGAGGCGTACGTCGCGTCCGCCGACGACTTTGCGTTTGCGCGACAATCGATTGCCGCGATGACGGCGAAAAGCTGGTTCACCGCCACCGAGGCGCAACTACAGCTCGCGCTCGCATCGAACGCAGTCCGCATCGCAGAGCAAGTGGTCGATCTCACACGCTCGCGGCGCAGGTATGGCGCGGGCGACGAATACGATATTGCCGTTGCGCAAGCGAGCCTCGGCAGTTTCCTCGATACGCGCCGCCAGCTCGAGCTGGCCTATCAGCAAGCGTTGCGCGCCCTTGAAGTATTACTCGGGCGTTATCCGTCGGCGCGCATGACAGCGGCGGCGGAGCTGCCGAAAATGCCGGCCCCCGTGCCGGCAGGTCTGCCGTCCGAGCTGCTCGAACGCCGCCCCGATGTCGTCGCGGCCGAACGGCGCATCGCCGCCGCCTTTTACCAAGTCCAAGCGGCCAAAGCGGCGCGACTGCCGCAAATTTCGTTGACCGCGAGCGTCAGCAGCATTTCGAGCGATCTCTTCGTTCTCAAGGATCGCGACAATCCCGTGTGGGCCGCCGGCGTCGGCCTGCTCGCGCCGATATTTCAGGGCGGTGCGCTCAAGGCGCAGCAGGATATACGCACGGCGGAGCAGGCACAGGCGGTGGCGGAGTATGCGCGCGTCGGGTTGCGTGCGTTCAACGAAGTCGAAAGCGCGCTCGCGAGCGAGTTTACGCTGAAGGAACGCGAAACGATTCTGCGGGACGTCGTCGCACAAAACGAACGCGCGCTGACGCTCGCGCAGACCAGATACCGGTTGGGCGCGGTCGACTTACGCTCCGTGTCGCAGCAGCAGCTCTCGTTGTATGCAGCGTCGACCGCGCTGTTGCGCGTGCAAAGCGAGGCGCGCATCCAGCGCGTCAACCTGTATTTGGCACTGGGGGGAAATTTCGAATCGCCGGCGTCGAGCGCGCAGGCGGAGGGAACGATGGCAGGTGCGCGCTAGCTGTGACGTCGGATGGAGCGAAATCCAAGCTTTCGCCCCGGCACATCGCCCAACGACAACGTGGTCTACTCGAATGCCAGCAATCCGGATTTTCATGATCGACGGAAGCGGAGCACCGCTTGGGTTGAAAAAATGCGCGCGATAGTGATGACGCGACGCATGATCGGCGCGGCGCTCTGCGCGCTGATCCTCATACCCAGCGCCTGGCCGCAAGAGGCACAGCCTCCTCTGCAAAAAGAAGAGATCGAACAGCTGGTCGCTCCGATCGCGCTTTATCCGGATGCCTTGGTGGCGCAGATCCTGATGGCGTCCACCTATCCGGTGGAGATTGTCGCCGCTGCGCGCTGGTCGCAGACGAACCCGAAGGTGACCGGCAAGGCGCTGGAGGACGCGATGCAGAACGAGACCTGGGATCCCAGCGTGAAGTCGCTGACCGCCGTTCCGCAGGTTTTGGCGATGATGAACGAGAAGCTCGACTGGACGCAGAAGCTCGGCGACGCGTTCCTCGCGCAGCAGAAGGAAGTCATGGACGCCACCCAGCGCTTGCGTGCGAAAGCGAAGGACGCGGGAAATTTGAAGAGCAGCAAGGAGCAAGTGGTAAAAACCGAGCAGGAAGACGGAACCACCGTCATCATCATCGAGCCCGCCGATCCGCAAGTCGTCTACGTTCCGACCTACAACCCGACGGTCGTCTACGGAGCTTGGCCATACCCGGCCTATCCGCCTTACTACTACTATCCACCCGGATACGCCGCGGGCGCGGCGGTGTTCACGTTTTCGGTGGGCCTCTTCGTCGGCTCGGCCATGTGGGGCGGAGTCCGCTGGGGCGGCAGCAGCGCGAATGTTTACATCAACACCAACAACTACAACCGTTTCAACCGAACCAACGTCACTAACGTCAACAACGTGAACTGGCAGCACAACCCGGAACACCGCAAAGGCACGCAGTACCGCGACCCGGCAAGCCAGAACCGGTACGGCGGAGGCGCGCGAACCGGCGTTGATACGCGCGAGGCGTATCGCGGCCGCGCCGAGGCGGGATCGCTGGACGTAGCCGGCGGCGCGCAACGCTCGAGCGCCTTCGACGGTGCCGGCGGGTACGGAGGCGAAGCGAGGGCGCAGAGCAGCCGCGGCGCGTCGAGCGTCGCGAGCGCTGGCGGATCCGCGCGCGGGGCCGGAGCTGCGCGTGGCGGTGGCGGCGGAAGAGGAGGGGGCGGGCGGCGCTAACGTATGGCAACGTTCAGGCTGGTCGTCTTTGCGGCGGCGTTGCTCGCTTCGAGCGCGTGGGGCGCGGACGCGCAGCGCACGTTCGCCACGCCCGAGGACGCGGCGCGAGCGCTGGTCGCCGCTGCGAAAGCGGCGGACACCGACGCGCTCGTCGCGATTCTCGGAGCGGACGCGCGGTCAATCCTCTCGTCGGGCGACGCGCGTATCGACCAGCGCAACCGCGAGCGATTCGTCAGCGCCTACGAGGAAAGCAACAAACTCGACGACGCGGGCGACGCAAAACGGGTGCTGGTCGTCGGCAAAGAGGCGTGGCCGTTTCCGATCCCGCTCGTGCAGGTCGCGCCCGGATGGCGCTTCGATACGAAGGCCGGCGCGCAGGAGATTCTGAACCGACACATCGGCCGCAACGAGCTGGCCGCCATCCAAGTCATTGAGGCTTACGTGGACGCGCAGCGTGAGTACTACCTGCGCAATCCCCAGAACGACAAGCTACTGCAGTACGCGCAGAAGCTGGTGAGCGCCGAGGGTAAACGCGACGGGCTCTACTGGCCGGTGCAAGCGGGCGAGAGACCGAGCCCGCTCGGACCGTTAATCGGCGGCCTGCACGCGACGAACACCGCGACGGCAACACACGACGCGACGACGTCGGCGCCGTACTTCGGTTATCGCTACCGGATACTCAAGGCGCAGGGACCGGACGCGCCGGGCGGCGCGTACAGCTATCTCGCGCAAGGCACGATGATCGGGGGCTTCGCGCTGATCGCCTGGCCGGTCGCCTACGGAAAGTCCGGCGTAATGACTTTTATCGTCAATCACGAGGGCGTCGTGTACGAGAAGGACCTTGGACCGGACACCGTCGCCGAGGCGCAGAAGATCACAGAGTTCAATCCGGACAAGTCGTGGAAACGAGTTTGAGCGCGGCGCCAATTCTCGCGCGATCCCGAAGGTTCCGGCGCAAGCTCGTCGACGCGCCGGCTGAATCGTCCCCTACGCCGATGCCTAAACCGGCAAGGTCGAGCAGGTCATGAACGACATCGAGAATCGGCAGGGCCAAGGGGTGGACGCTCCGATCCGACCACCGCAGAAATCAGGATCGGTGGTTCCCGCTCAACCGTACGATCTGACCCGGGTCGTGCTCACCGTCCTTTTCTCCGGCGCGCTGATCAGCGCTTCCTTCTGGGTATTACGGCCGTTTCTCGGGGCAACGATCTGGGCGATCATGATCGTCGTCGCGACCTGGCCGATGATGTCGACGATTCAGAAATTCGCGGGCGGCCGGCGTTGGGTCGCCGTCGCGATCATGTCGATCATCCTGGTGTTGCTGCTGATCGTTCCGCTGGCGGCGGCGATCGGCACGATCATCGCCAATATCGACGACATCATTGAATGGGCCAACCGTGTGCGCACATTCAAATTGCCGCCCGCTCCGTCGTGGCTGGCGAGTTTGCCCGTCGTGGGCACGCGCGCGGCGGAGCTTTGGCAAAATGTGGCGGCGCAAGGCGTCGAGGTGCTGGCGGCGAAGATCGCCCCTTACACGCGCGCGCTCGCATCATGGTTCGTCTCGGAGATCGGAAGCTTAGGCGTGTTGTTCCTTCAGCTTTTGCTTACGGTGATTGCCGCCGCCATCCTGTACGCGGGCGGAGAAGGCGCTGCCCGATGGACGCTGCGCTTCGGCGCACGCCTGGGTGGCCAGCGCGGCGAGGCGGTGGTGCACCTGTCAGGGCAGGCGATACGGAGCGTGGCGCGCGGTGTCGTCGTCACCGCGGTGGTGCAGACGCTGATCGGCGGCATCGGTCTATGGATTGCAGGCGTGCCGTTTGCCGCCGTTCTGACCGCACTGATGTTTTTCCTTGCGATAGCGCAAATCGGCGCGGCGCTGGTGTTGATCGTGCCGGTCATTTGGCTGTACTCGAACGGCTCGGCAGGCTGGGGGACCTTTCTGCTGATCGTGACCGTGATTGCCGCCACGCTCGACAACGTCTTGCGGCCGATTCTTATCAAGCAGGGCGCGGCGAATCTTCCGCTGCTGCTGATTTTCGTCGGCGTCATCGGCGGTCTCATTGCGTTCGGGTTGATCGGAATCTTCATCGGGCCGCTGGTGTTGGCGGTGACGTATACGCTCGTCAACGCGTGGATCGAGGAGGGCCTTCCTTGAAGTCGCAGCCGCAAATCACGCCGCGTTCTTATAGAAACGGCAACAGCAACGGCGTTGGGGTTCGCTGCACTCCGCGTGCTTTGCTCGGGATACGGCCGGTTATCCGGTACGTGGGCCGTTCAATCAAGCGCGCGAACCGAACTCCAAGTTAACGACATGTGGGCCGCGATCTGAGTCATTTCCTGCGGTCGACGCCGTTGCGCCACACCGGCTGCGTTTGCCAATTGAAGCGGATAGTGACTACGCGCAAGACGAAGAAGAGACTGATCGTCGGCCACGCCGCGATTTTCGGCGTCGCGTCGAATTGTTCTCGAGAAACAGGCCGCAGGCGACGAGCAGCGACAGCGCGGAGAACTGACCGGGCGGGAGCAGTGCCGGCACGTCGCCGACGATGATATCGCGCAGCAATGCGCCGACGACGCCGTTCACCATGCCGACGAAAACGACGCCGGGAATGGGCATGCCCGCCTGCTGCGCCAACTGCATGCCGATTACCGCGTACAACGCGATACCGAGCGCGTCGATCAGCTCGATCAGTTTTCTCATCGTCTCGGCCGCGAGAACGCGCGGGAGCGTCGTGGCGAGCAAGGCCATTGCCGCGGTGACGACGGCAATCAACGGGAGATACACCGGATCGGCAAGGATCACCGGAACGCGCTGCAGGAGCAGCCCGTCGCGTATCAACCCGCCGCCCATCGACGACAGCAACGCCACCACGAAAACGAACCGCTTTTGAATGCCGACGATGGCGCCGCTGACGGCCCAGATCGAGGTGGCGACGTAATGGACCAGGCGCGGTACTTCGAAATCCGTTTCCGTGGCTCGTCTCCGGCGGCCGGCCGCTGCGCGGCCGGTGCAAGCGTTACGTCGTCAGCCAAACGATGACCGTCCCCCACGTCGTCAGGAGGATATGCGCGATCGCCACCGTGCCCGAGTAGCCGAGCACCGCCACCGGGCTGTCCGATCGCTCTTGTAGCGCGGCGAGTCCGGCCGTCATCGTTTGCGCGCCCGCAAGACCGCCGAGCACGAGCAGCGGTTCGAGCTTCAACACGTACCAACCGAAGTAGAGTCCCGCGACTTGGGGCAGCAACGTGACGACGATACCGCCGAGCACGAGACCGACACCGACTTCGCGCACGCCTTCTATGAAGTGCGGTCCGGCGCTCAAGCCGATCATTGCAATGAAGCCGGCGAGACCGATCGCCGTCATGAACGAAATCGCCGCGTCGGGGATGCGCCCGAACAGCGGACGCACCGAGTACAGCCAGCCGACCACGAGACCGGCGAGCAGCGTGCCCACGCTGGTGCCGATTTGAATGCGCAACTCGCCGATGGGAATGACCACGAGGATGCCGACGATCGCGCCCGCGACGATACCGAGACCGAGCGTGACCATGTCGGTCGTATCGGAAGGGAATACGACGACGCCGAGCAGCGTGGCGGCGCGCCGCGCCGCAGGTTCCGACCCGACGAGCCGCAGCATATCGCCGCGCTGGAGCACGGTGCCCGGCGCGATCGGAATCTGCTGATCGCCGCGGCGGATATAGCGAACGAATACCCCGCGCATACTCGGCTCGGTCTCGACGATCGCGGCGAGCGTGGGTCCGGCGAAGCGCTTGTTGGTCAAGTACACATCGAACGCGCCGATTGGGATATCGAGGAGGTCGCGGTCCTCGACCTCGTTGGCGTTCCGGCCGAGAACGTCCAGCAGCGTTTCGCGCCGGCCGGAGACCGCAACGATATCGCCCGCCTGCAAGACCGTGTCGGACCTGGCGTCGATGATCGTGCCGCCGCGGCGCAGTCGCAGGATGAACAAGCGTGCGTCCGGCACCATGCCTTCGGCGACGCCGACGGTTTTGTCGACCGCGCGTCCGTCGGCCGCCACGCGGTAAGCCCGTACGCCGAACTGGGTCCACGCCGACATCACGCCGGGCGTCTTTCGTTCCATGCCGAGGGCGGCTTCGAGGCGGCGCGACTCGCGCGTCAGGTCGAGACCAAGCAAACGCGGACCGATCTGGCTGACGAAAAAGATGACGCCGATGGCGCCGAAAACGTAGCAGACGGCGTCGCCGATCGCCACGTGGCTCGCGAGCCGTTGCCGCGTCGCCTCATCGAGCGGCAACGCCTGGATCGCTTCGACCGCCGTACCGATTGCCGGCGATTCGGTGAGCGCGCCGGAGAGAAGGCCGCCGGCGTAGCCGGCATCGAGATGGAGCAGGCGCGCGACCACGACCGATGCGCCGAGCCCGACCAGCGCGCAGAAAACGCCGAGCGCCCCCCAGCGCAGACCATCGCCCTTCATGGCGCGGAAGAATTGCGGGCCGACCGAGTAGCCGATGCCGAACAGAAACAGGAGAAACAGCAGCGACTTGGCCGGCGCCGACACCGGCACGGGGAAAAACGCGCCCATCGCCAGGCCGGCGAAGAGCGAGCCGGTCACCGGACCGAGTCCGATGCCGCCGATCTTTATCGCGCCGATCCAGTAGCCGATCCCAAGGGCGAGGAACACCGCCAGCTCGGGATACTTATTAAGGATGCCCGCCAGCCATTCCATCACATCTGCTCCCTCGCACGCAGGGAAAACAAAGCGAGGAACAAGGATGAGAAGCACCGGTTCTGCACGCCCCATCCTCGTTCCTCAAAAGCCTCTCCGACTACGAGAGGCTGAGGAGATTACCGTTTGGTGTCAAAACTCGTACTTCGCCGAGAACTGAATGCGCGAATCGGTGCCGCTCGCGTCGTTGTTGTTGCGGCGCTCGCCCCAGAGCAGCTCGCCGCCCACGAGTATTTTTTTCGCCGGCGTGTAGAGCAGATTGGCCGATGCGTAGCGGCCCTTGTGCATCGCCGAGCCCGCCTGGTTCGCGGAGTTGTCCTGCACCGCTTCGCTGTAGCCGACGACGCTACGCCACTGCGGACTCCAATAATGGTCGTAGTAGAGCAGCCAGCCCCAAAGCGGCAATGCTTCCGCTTGAAGGTTACCTCCCGGGCCGATGTCGACGAAGCCGTCGTTGAAGTAGCTCGCCACACCTTTGCCGTAAGCGACTTGGCCTTGTACCTTGTCGTTGCCGCCAAGTTTTATCGCGCCGGCCAAGTTTCCGCCGTAACCGGTTTCACTGCCCGATGGATTGCCGCCGGGGTTGTTGCGCGACTCGAAATAGATCTCGCGCACAATGCCCGCGACCTGCCAATGTCCCCATGACCCGTCGTAGCGGTATTGCGCGGTGAGGTCCGGGAACTTGGTCTTGGTCGTGACGTTGAGGTCGGGAAAGACAGTCGTGACGTTGCCCTGGTCCAACGACGAGCCGGCCGTTTCGAGCGCCACGGCGAGTCGACTGGTGTCGGTCTTCATAGCTGTCCAGCGCAGCTGCGGCGAACGGTTCGAGAACTGTCCGGTCGGTCCAAAGTAGTCGAGCGTCGTCGGCGAGGCGTCGGTATCCTTTAACAAGCTCCAGGTCTGGCCGGCGCCCCAGGCGCCGAAGGTTGCGAAGGCGTGGCGCAGCTTCAGCGTCGTCTGGCCGGCGCTGCCGCCGACGCCGAAGAAGTCGACCTCGAGCAGCAAGTTGACCGGCCCGGCATCGCTCGCCACGTCGCCTCTCACCCCGATGCGGGTCTGCCTCACGCTGAAGATGCTCTCGCCGTCCGTACCGCAGCCGGCATCGCCCGGACAGGTGACCGGGATTTTCGAGGCGCGCAGCGTTGCGTTCCAGTTCGGATCGACGCGCTTGAAGTCATAGATGTAATCGCCCTGGACGTAACCATAAAACTGCAATCCTTTGGCCTCATCCGCGGCGCGCGCGGGAATAGTTGCCACGAGCGAAGCCATGAGCGCAGCGCCTGCATACGCCGATCGGATGTAACCGTTGTTGTTCATATTCACGACGTGCCTCTTCTTGTTCAGTGACTGACCGTTCCTCCGCCGTTCGTCCCCGTCTCGGCTTTCCACGCCTCGACGTACTGCTCGGCCGCTTTGCGCATGTAGTTGCCGATCTGCGCGTAGTCCTCGTCGTTCAGGTTCGCGAGCGATACGCGGATCGACCAGGGCGGCCCGCCGAATCCGCCGCCGTCCATCAATACCACCGAGGACAGCTCGGCCACGCGGAACAGGAAATCCACTGGCTCGTAGTTCTTCACCATGTAGTCGACGAACTCCTGACCGAATCTTTCCTTCGCCCACGCCGCGAAGTCGATCTCGACGTAGTACCACGCGCGCATCGGATCTTCGGGCGGCATCGCCGCGGCGCCGGCGCCTTGCCAAAGGAGCTTGCGCCGCCTCTGGCAAATTTCCATCGTCAGATGCTTGTAGGCGTCCTTGTCGTCGAGCAGATGCGTGAGCGCGAAGAACGCCATCTGCACCTGCTGCGGCAGCGAGAGTCCCGCGGTGTGGTTGAGCGCGACATAGCGGCTGTCGGCGACCATGCGGTCGATAAATTTTATCTTGCGCGGCTCGAGCGTGAGCGGGCCGTAGCGTTTGTCCAATTTCTTTTGGTACGCCTCCGGCAGATCGGCGATCATCTTGTCGTAGATATTGTCCTCGTGCACGGCGACGACGCCGAGGCGCCAGCCGGTGCAGCCGAAGTTCTTCGAGAAGGAGTAGACGCCGATAGTGTTCTGCGGTAAGTCGGCCATCAGCGAACGGAAGCCGGGAACGAACGTGCCGTACACGTCGTCGGTGATGATCATGAGGTTGGGGTTCTTGGTTTTTACGATGTCGACGATCTTCTGCATCTCGTGCGGCGACAACGCGACCGACGGCGGGTTGCTCGGATTCACTATCGCGACCAGCTTGATATTCGGGTCGGCGAGTTTGTCGAGCTGCTTGTCGGTGTAGTGCCAGGTGTGCCAGCCGTCCTCGTGCATTTCGTCCGCGTCGACCGAGACGACCTTGAAGCTGAAGCGCTCGAGGTGACAGATCTCGATGTAGGGCGTGAACGTCGGCTGGAACAGCGCGACGGTATCGCCTTGTTTCAGCAAGCCGTTCTGCATGAGCGAGTCGAAGACGTAACACATGGCGGCGGTGCCGCCTTCGACGGCAAACAGGTCGAACTTGCCCTTCGGTGGTTTGCCCTCGCACATTTCCTTCATGAGGTAGTCGTGCACGATCTGCTCGATGTGCACCAGCATGCGGTCGGGCACCGGGTAGTTGTCGCCGATGATCGAGTCGGTCAGCTCATGTACCCAAGCGTCCTTGTGGAACCCTTTTTTCTTCATGCCGTAGTCGAGCACGCCGCGCAAGAAGTCCGCGCCCGGCTGCTTGGCGTTCATATCGAGGAACAGCTCGAAACGCTGACCGATGCCTTGCTTGGCCGGCATGCCAGCGAGGATTTTGTCGTCGCGCACGCGCCGGCATTCGGCGAGCGCGAATTTGCCGAACAAAAAGAACGCTTCGCGCGCCTCGGTCGCGATCCAGTTGGGATTGCCGCGGCCGGCGTTCAGCATCTGCGCCGTCGCCTGCTGCGAGCTGTCTTTCGCGAGGTGGATCAGGCTGTCCTTCAGCTCGAAGGGCGATAGTTTGGAGAGCGCTCTCTGCTCTTCACGGGTGGTTCGTAGCTGCATTTGTTTGCTCTCCTGATAGCGTGCGCCATGCGCACGAAAGCGTTAAAGGAATCGTGCGCATGGCGCACGCTACGGCTTACGACAGCAATATGATGATGACCATGCCCCAAATCGTGAGCAGCGTATTGCCCACGGCATACGTGACGGTGTATCCAAGCGCAGGAATTTGGCTCTTCGCCTGATCGCACACCAGGCCGAGCGAGGCCGTCGTCGTGCGCGCGCCGGACACGACGCCGAGCGTGAGCGCGTCGTGGAAGCGGAACAGATACTTGGCGGTGAACATGCCGAGCACCAGCGGCAGCGTCGTCGCAGCCACGCCCCACAGGAACAGGCCGATGCCCTGGGTCTTCAGGCCGTTGACGAAGCCCGGGCCGGCGGAGATGCCGACGATGGCGATGAAGATGTTCAAGCCGACCGAGTTCATGAACCAGACGGTGGGCGTGGGGATGCGCCCGAACTTCGGACGCACCGAGCGCAGCCAGCCGCCGATGATTCCCGCGATCAGCGCGCCGCCCGCGGTCGAGAGCGTAATCGGCACGCCGCCGACTTTGAGAACGGCGGCGCCGATCAGCCCGCCGATGACGACCGCGGCACCGACGAACGCCATGTCGGTGATGTCGGTCGGACGATCGGCGACGCCGAGCATCTTGGTCGCGGCGGCGACGTCCTGCGTGCGCCCGACGAGGGTCAGCAGGTCGCCGCGGTGGATCTTCGTACTCGGCAAGATCGGAATGTCGGTGGCGGTGACGCCGCGGGTGATCTTGCGCAGGAACACGCCGCGTGCGGCCGGCCGCTGCGACAGCTCGGTGAGCGTCTTGCTGTCGACGTCCTTGTTCGTCACCAAGATATCGACGCCCTCTACCGGCATCGCCAGGAGCTCCCGATCCTCGACCTCGACCGCGGCCTGCAGCGCCGTCACGAGCGTTTCGCGTTCGCCCGCGACCGCCAGCACGTCGCCTTCTTGCAGGACAGTGTCCGACGTTGCTTCCATGATCTGGCCGTCGCGGCGGATGCGCAGGATAAAGAGGCGCGCATTCGGCACCATCGACTCGGCCTCGGCGACCCGGAGGCAGGCAGCCTTGCCGCCCGGACGGATCTCGTACGCGCGCACCGCCCAGCGGTTCCAGGCGGTGCCGGGGCCGCCCAACGCTTTCTTGCCGCCGCCTTGCTTCTCCTCGTAGTCCTTGCACGCGGCGACGAGATTGATGCGCAGCAGCCAGGGGCCGAGGATCGCGATCACGATCGCCGAGCCCATGGTGCCGAACATGTAGCTGACGGCGTACGCGATCGGCATCGAGTCGAGCTGCGCCTTCGCCTGGTCGGCAGCCATGCCGAGCCGGTTGATGGCGTCGGTCGACAGACCCATGGCGGCGGAGATCGTCTGCGATCCCGAGTAGAGTCCGGCCGCGTAACCGAGATCGTAGCCGGCCATCTTCGCGATGATCACGGCGGCGACGAGACTGAACACGCACTGCACCACCGAGAAGATCGCTTGCGGCACGCCGTCCTTGGCGATGCCGCGCACGAACTGCGGGCCGACGCCGTAGCCGACGGCGAACAGGAACATGAGGAACGCGAACGCCTTGAGCGGCTGGTTGATGGTGATGCCGATCTGCCCGATCACGACGCCGGCGATCAGCGTAGCGGTCACCGATCCCAGGCCGATACCTTTATAAGTGAACTTGCCGACGTAGTAGCCAAGGGCGAGCGAAAGGAAAATCGCGATTTCGGGATACTGTTTTAACGCGGCGAAGAGCCAGTCGATCATGGGTTATCTCGCTTTTTTTGCGGCGGACGCATCTTTCGCCATGGCGGCCAGCGCCTCGGGCTTGAGCAGCTCCAGCCCGCGCGCCGCGACGTAGCCGTGGATTTCCTTCACATCGAGCTTGCGCATGAAGGCCACGGTTTCGGGCGTGATCACCTGGCCCGGCACCATGATCGGAAAACCGGGCGGATAGGGGATGACGAACTTCGCCGACACGAGCGGCGGGCCTTCGCGCAGGCGCCGGTCGATGTCCTCGCTATCGAGCTTCACGTATTCCCGGTTCGCCGCGTCGTACGCCATGTAGTAGGCGACGCGGATGTGACCCTCCTTCGTGCCGCCGTCGGTGTCGTCGCGGAACGCCGCGTGGAATTCGCTGAAGTCGGGGAGATCGGGGACGTCCTCGACGAGCGACTTCACGCGCGCTTTGAATATGGCGCGTTCCGCGTCTCCGCCTTTGAGCCGGTTCTCGATGCCGCGCGCGATGTCGGCGAGCGCTTTGATCATGTGCGCCATGTCGCTCTTGGTGTTGTTGATGTTGATCTGCACCAGCACGCTGTTGCGCGAGGTCTTGTTGATCTGGATGTCGTATTCGTTGGCGAGCAGCGCTTTGAACTGCGTGCCGTCGAAGCCGGCATTGCCACAAAGGAGCGTTATCCGGGTCGGGTCGAGGAAGAATTCGTCCTCGTCGAGCGCGCCGATGGTGTCGGTCATGCTCCAGCCGTCGGCGCCGTAGTCGGTCATGCCCGACTGCCGGTATTGCGCCGGGATCATGTCGGCCGGCGTCGCGGCGCGAAAATACTTGCCGATCAGCGGATGATTGTTGATCGCGCGTCGCAGGTCGATCGCGAGCTGGGTCGCGCGCCCGACCAGCTCATAGCCTTCGAGCTCCATTTGCCGGCGCGCGGCGTCGATCGAGGCGATGATTTGCAGGTTCGGCGACGTCGAGGTGTGCGTGAAGAACGCCTCCTTGAACGCGGCTTCGATCTGATGGAAGTCCTGATCGGCGACGACGATGATCGAGCCCTGGCGCAGCGACGACATCGACTTGTGAACGGAATCCGTCTCGTACACGCGCAGCCGCACTTTGTCCGGGTCCGCCAGCAACGTCTTGTCGAGCAGGCCCGCGTCGCGCGGGTCGAGCTCGCCGGCTTCGGCTTTGAACTGCTCGTAGCGTTTGCGGTACTCGGGGTCGCGGAACATCTCGCGCAGGCTCGCCACCGCACCCATGGCGGTGCGCCGGCGCAGGAACGGCGAGAAGCGCGCGAAGCCGAACCACGCTTCGTCCCATAGGAAGATCAGGTCGGGCTTGATCGCGAGGCATTCGAGCATGGTCCGCTTCACGTTCGCCACGTGCCCGTCGAAGGTACAGTTCGTGAGCACCAGCATCTTCGCCTGGTCGAGCTTGCCTTCGCTCTTCAGCTGCAGCAGCGCCTGCTTGATCGGCTTGATTGCGAGGCTGCCGTACATCGAGTACTGCGGCAGCGGAAAAGCGTCGATGTAATACGGCTGCGCGCCCGCGAGCACCAGACCGTAGTGATGCGATTTATGGCAGTCGCGGTCGATCAGCACGATGTCGCCGGGCTTGAGCAGCGCTTGATGCACGATCTTGTTCGACGTCGACGTGCCGTTCGTAACCAAAAAGGTCCGGTCGCCGCCGAGCGCGCGCGCCGCCGCGTCCTGCGCGAGCTTGATGTTCCCGGTCGGCTCGAGCAGGCTGTCGAGGCCGCCGGTCGTGGCGGAGGACTCCGCGAGGAACAGGTTCATCCCGTAGAACTCGCCCATGTCGCGGATCCAGTTCGACTTGAAGATCGACTTACCGCGCGCGATGGGTAGAGCATGGAACGTGCCGATAGGGCGCTGCGCGTAGCGTTTGAGATTGTCGAAGTAGGGGGTGGTGTAGCGCTCCTTGATGCCTTCGAGAATCGACAAGTGAATCTCGGTCGGTTCCTCGACGCCGAAGAAAACACGCCGAATGGGCGCGGCTTCGTACGATCCGGCGAGCTTGCCGACATCGCGATCCGTGGTGAGATAAATGTCGAGTTCCGGCCGTACCCGTTTGATGGCACCCGCCAGCGCGGTTCCAAGATCGCCCGCGGTCTCACTGTCGAGCCGCATATGCCGTTCCAGTATCTCGCGCAACGCCGGGACACTATATTGCGAACGAAAGCCGAAGCCGTCGGCAATCACAACTGCCTGCAAGTCGTAGTTGAAGATAACGGCGAGCAGCGCATCCTCGAAGCTGCCGACGACGACCGGCTCGTAGACGAATTCATCGTGATCTTGACGCAAACGGCGAAACGTTTCGCGCAGCGAGGGCCACGTCGAGCGTTCGCCCGGCACCACGAGCAGCATTTCGAAGTAGGGGCGGCGCGCCTGACCGCGCCCGATCGCCGGTGGCAGGATGTCGGGTGCGTGCGCCTCGCCTTCATCTTCGAGCTTCCATGCTCCCGGTGCGTCGCGATAGCTGTTCGCGAGCAACGCCAGGCTGATGCGTTGAACGAGGCGCGCGAAGCCCGTCCAGTCCTCGTTATTCAGGCGTTCGTGCAGCTGAGCGATGAGCCCCGGTCCCGGATAGCCGCATAAGTCTTCGAGCGGCGCCATCGAATGCAGCAGCCGCCCGGCTTGCGCGCGCAATCGTTCGATCGCATCACCGCTCGATACGGCCAGCGCTTTGGCGGTGCGGTGCAGCACGCGCCATTGCTCCACGCGCGCCTCGGAGGCCGAGAAGAAGTCGCGTAGATCTATTTCATGCTCGATCGCTTCTGCTTTTGGTGCCGCTGTTGCCGGTTCTACGACACGCATTCGTGCGGGCTCCGTGATTTATCGATGGGATCGGGGTGGGGAAATATGCCCGCCCGAGACGAACGTGGACTATTGGACCTTCGTCCCAGAATGTGTACGCCTAATGTGTACGTCTACTGGCGCTGGTTACGAAACAAGTGCTGCACGAGAAGAGCTTCGTGCGTGGTCACCGGATGTTCGCCGGGGGATTTGGCTAAAAGCCCGATAGCGGTCGTCATCGCGGGCGTATAAAAAGGAATGCGGTCAACGATCCGCGCGGCGATTCAATTTGCAAACGGAGCATCGCTATCGGGCACAGCTATTGACGGCGCTGACAGTCGGGTTGTCGCTCGTCGCGTCGATGACGTTCGCGCGCGCGGAGGACGGTGCGGCAACGGAGTGTGCCCGCATCATCGACGATGCCGAGCGGCTGCGCTGTTACGATCGCGCGAGCCACGTTTCGGTGACTCCGCAACCGCTCAGTATCTGGGCGGATCGAATCGAAAAGGATGCCGCGCGCGAAAGCTTTACGCTCACCGCGCGTCGGCCGAACTATTTCTTGTATACGGTGGTGAGCCCACCCAACCAGGCGCCGTATGAGATTACCGGCTCGGCGGATCGCCTCGACGACGAGGAGATCAAATTTCAGCTGAGCTTCCAGACGAAGGTGGCGAATGACCTGTTCGGCCGGAACGGCGATCTCTGGTTCAGCTTTACGCAGGTTTCCTACTGGCAGCTCTTCAACAGCGACATCTCGGCGCCTTTTCGCGAGACGAACTACGAACCCGATGGATATCTCTCGTTCTTGACCAACTATTCACTGCTGGGTCTGTCGGGTCGTGCGTTGAACGTCGGCGTGGTGCATCAGTCGAACGGCCGCGCGGAGCCGTTGTCGAGAAGCTGGAATCGCGTGTATGCGGAGTTCCAGTTCGTGCGCGGCGATTTTGCACTGTTCTTCAAACCTTGGGTACGGATCAAAGAGGATCCAGCGGAAGACAACAATCCGGACATCGAAAATTATCTCGGCCACTACGAGTTGCGCGGGCTCTACCACTGGAACGAGCATATCTTTAGCGTCATGTTGCGTAACATTTTCAACGACCAGCATCGCTACAATTCCGAGCTGGAGTGGTCGTTCCCCATCGCGCGTCGCCTGCGCGGCTTGGTCCAGTGGTACAACGGCTACGGTGAGAATCTGATCGACTACAACCATAACAATCACCGTATCGGAATCGGCATCCTCATGACGGATTGGCTGTAGAGCCCGGACGCTTGCGCTGGTCGTGCAACATCCCGTTTCTCGTCGCGCTTGTTGCCGCGGCCGGGACTCGTCTGACCATGGTCCTACAGCGGGATACCGCAAGGGACGACAGGATATGAAGTACCCATGTGTGTGCGTTGGCCGTGGACAAAGAGCAGGCCGCTTTATCGTCTGACGAGGTGAGCGACAGAGTGCGACTAAACGAGAGGCCGATCGTGCGCATGCCTGTATCGACGCAAGTGCTCGGCTTGGCCGGGTGGCTCGTATTGACGTTCGCCGCGGCGGCGATCGGCGCCGCCGCGTCGGTCAATGCCGGTGCCTTCTACGCTCAGCTCGTCCGTCCATCGTGGGCGCCCCCTGCTTGGCTATTCGGTCCGGCCTGGGCTGTGCTCTACGCGCTCATGGGCGTCGCAGCCTGGCGGGTGTGGTGTTCGAACGGCTATCGAGCCGCTGCCGGCGCGCTGAATCTCTTCGTTATTCAGCTGCTGATCAATGCGTCGTGGAGCTGGTTGTTTTTTGCGTGGCGTCGGGGCGCGCTCGCATTTGCCGACATCTTGATCCTTTGGGTCCTTGTGCTTGGCACGATCGTCGCCTTTTGGCGCATCAATGCTCTCGCCGCCGTTCTGTTGATTCCGTACGTGGCGTGGATCACCTTTGCCGCTGCACTCAATTGGTCGATCTGGCGGATGAATCCATCGATACTGGGATGAGCTGTATCATTCTGCTGGCACATCGCCATCGTGACGTGGTGTGGCGCGCAATAGATGCAACATCGCCGGACGACGCAGGAAAAATGTTGCGCGTGCTTCGGGGACGGAGCTAAGACTATTCGTTCTCGGCCGGAATTGATGCTCGCTTAGCGTTCTCGCGGCCGGCAATTTGACAATAGGAAACCGCCCGCATCGGCATGTCGGCCGCAGACCACGTCGCCCGATCCGATATCGTCGGCCCCTGACGCCTCCCGCGCATTCGGCGTCGAGGCTGCTTCAGCCGCCGTCGGTCTTGCGCGTCGTCGCGTTCGGTATAGCATACGTACGTATGCCAACCGCAACACCGCCCGATCTTGCCATTGCGCCGCGCGATATCCAATTCAATCGCGTGGCCGCAGACACCCGTTTTTCCTCCCGGTGGTGGCACAGCAATGACCCCGTGAAGACGGCTTTCTATAGCGCGTTATCGATCACGTTCCCACAAGGCGAAGCTCTGTTCATTGAAGCGGTGCGCCGCTATCGCGACATCGTTGATGCAAGATTGCGCGAGCAAATCGACGTTTTCGTCAAACAGGAATCGCTGCACGCGCGCGAGCACGTCGTGTTCAATCGCTTGGTGGAGGAGGCCGGTTACGACGTCGCTGAAATGAAAGCCTACACGGCGCACCGGACGAATCTCGTGCGTGAGCGGCCGCCCATCGCGCAACTCGCGGTAACCGTGGCGCTGGAACACTTCACGGCCATCCTGGCGCACGCATCGCTGAGAAGGCCCAAGCACTTGGGCGGCATGCCGGAGGACGTGCAACGCTTGTGGAAATATCACGCGATCGAAGAGATAGAACACAAGGCCGTCGCCTTCGACACCTACCTTGCCGCCACCAAAGGTTGGCCGAAATTTAAACGCTGGTACGTGCGCTGCAAAACGATGGCGATCATTAGCTATCTGTTCTGGCGCTCGATCACGCGCCACATGGCCGGTTTCTTCCGTCAAGACGGCATCAATACCGTGCGCACCTGGCTACGCGTGCTCAAGTTTCACTTCATCAGTCCAGGGCTGCTCCGCGCCGTTCTTCTGGAGTATTTAAAGTTTTATTCGCCGAATTTTCATCCCTGGAACATCGACGACCGGCATTTGATCGCCGCAGTCGATAGAGAGCTTGGCGCAGCGCAGGCCACACCTTAGCCGGCGCCGTGGGTGACCGGCGTTCTTTCCGTGCTGCATTGATCAAACCGCGCGGATGCCGGAACCCACGCGCTGCACGCCCGCGTCGTGTTTAGTCTCAACCGCGACGGCGGAGTCGATGCGTAATCCCGCGCAGTAACGGCCAGCAGAGGAGCGCACACGTTGCCGTCGCGAGCGCGCCGGCGATGGGGCGCGTGAAGAACGCGCTCGGGTCGCCGTCGGATTTGATCAGCGACGACACGAAGTTTTCTTCGAGCATTTTGCCGAGCACGACGCCGAGGATGGCGGGCGCGACCGGGAATCCGTTTTCCTCGAGCACGAACGCGAGCACCCCGAACACGAGGATCAGTGCGACGCCGAACACCGTGTTGTTGATGGCGAATGCGCCGACCACGCAGCACAACAGAATGATCGGCAGCAGGACATTGCGCGGCGCCCGCAGGACCTGACGCGCGGCCTTTATCGCGAACCAGCCGAGCGGGAGCATGATGAGATTGGCGAGCACGAAGACGAGAAAGAGCGCGTAGACGTTCTGCGGATTTTCGATGAAGATCATCGGTCCGGGGTTCATGTGTTTTAAATAAAGCACGCCGATCGCGATCGCCGTGACCGAATCGCCCGGAATGCCGAACACGAGCGCCGGAATCCAGGCGCCCGCGAGCGCGCTGTTATTCGCCGCACCGGCTTCGACGATTCCTTCGACGTGGCCCGTGCCGAACCTCTCCGGCTCCTTTGAAAAGCGCTGGGAGGTGGCGTACGCGATCCACGCCGCCATGTCGGCGCCCGCACCGGGCGCGATCCCGATGAGCGTGCCGAGCACACTGCCGCGTACCACCGGCCAACGATACTTGGCGGTGAGCTGCCACATGCCGCGGAAGACGTTGCCGATGCGATCTACGCCGATAGCTTGCGGATCCGCGCCTGCCGTGACGAAGCGCAGGATCTCCGAGACCGCAAACATGCCGATCATCATCGGAATCAACGACACACCACCCATCAGCTCGGCGCTGCCGAAGGTGAAGCGCGGATAGGCAGCCGGATTCTCCAGGCCGACGCAGGCGATGAGCAGGCCCAAGAGCAGCGACACCGCCGCTTTCAACCGGTTCGCGTTGCCGATCGATACGGCCGCTACCAGACCGAGTACCACGAGCCAGAAATATTCGAAGGAGCTGAAATTGAGCGCCACGTCCGCGAGCGTCGGCGCAGCCAGGATCAGCACGAGCGTACCAAACAGGCCGCCGATCACGGAAAACACGAGCCCGGCCCCGAGTGCCACGTCGCCCTGACCGTTTCGCGTCATTGCGTAGGCCTCGTCGGTATACGCGGCCGATGCGGGCGTGCCGGGGATGCGCAAGAGGGCGCCGGGAATATCACCGGCGAAGATTGCCATCGCGCTGCAGGTAACGATCGCGGCAACCGCCGGCACCGGCGCCATGAAAAACGTGATCGGCACGAGCAGCGCGACCGCCATCGTCGCCGTGAGTCCGGGAATGCAGCCGACCACCAGGCCGTAGAGCGCGGCGGCGAGGATGACGCCGAGCACGTACGGCTCGAGCACCAGCGCAAACGCCTGAGCGAGCACGGCCGTGCTCATCGCTAATACAACACCGGCAGCCCGCCCCAGGGCAGCGGCACACGCAGCAGCTTGTAGAACGCAAAATGTAAGCACGCGGTGGCGAGCGGCGCGGCGATGAGCGCCGTCGCCAGTCGCACGCGCAGCACGAGCATCAGCACGAGCAGAAACACGCTGCCGCAAATCAGGAAGCCGAGCGTGTCAGCGGCAAAGATGTAAAACAGCGAGCCGCCGATCGTAACGGCGAGCGCGAGCCAAGCACGCGGTGCGCGCATCGCGGGCGTGAACGCCGCCCAGGGCGCGCTCGCGCGCACACCGCGCGCCATCAGCACCACAGCCCCGACCGCGATCAACGCGGCGATCACGCCGGGAAATGCGCCCGCGCCGATCGGCTGCCCGGGAATCGCCGGAAAGCTCTGCACGTTCCAGAGCACCGCCAGCGCAAGCGCAAGTAAAGCCGCGCCGACGACTGCGTCGTTCAGTTTCAGCACGTCGCGGCTAGTTCACGATACCGAACGCGCGCAGCATCCGGCCGAGATCGCGGTCCGACTGCGCCATGAACTTCCCGAACTCGTCGGGACCCTGCCAGAGCATCGCATAGCCGCGCGCGCGCATGAAATCGCGAAACGCCGCGCTCGCGTGCGCGTTCTTCAACGCGGTGACCAGTCGCTGCTGCACCGGCGCGGGAATCCCTTTCGGCGCGGCGACGCCGCGCCAGCCGACGACAACCCAGTCGCGGCCGGTCGCCTGCTTTACGGTCGGCACGTGGGGGAAGAGGGCGGACGGTTGCGCGTCCATCACCGCGAGACTACGCACCTTGCCTGCCTCGATGAGCGCGCGCGCTTCCGGCAGCGAGCACGGCACTACCGCGATGCCGCCGGCCACGAGATCGTTCAGCGCCGGCGCCGCCCCGTTCGACGGTACCCACGGCAGCGCCTTGGAATCGACCTTTAGATTGTTCAGCAGCCCGGCCATCGCGAGCTGCCAGATATTGCCCTGACCGCCGCCGGACGCCTTGAGCTTTCCGGGGTTGGCTTTGATCGCCGCAACCAACTCGTTCAGCGTTCGGTACGGCGCGTCGGCGCGCACCAGCACCGCGGCTGGATCGCCGTTCACGAGCGCGAGCGGCGTGTACGCGGTGCTGTCGAGGGCCGTGAGTTTCAGGTGATGCATCATGCCGATCTCGATCGTGAGCATGCCGATCGTGTAGCCGTCCGGCGCGGCCGAGGCGAGCGCATGGTGACCGACGACGCCCGATCCGCCGGTGCGGTTCACGACGTTCACCGGCTGGCCGAGATCCTTCTCCATGAGGACGGCCAGCATGCGCGCCACCGCGTCGGTGCCGCCGCCGGCGCCCCAAGGCACGATCATGGTGATGGGCCGCTCCGGATACGCCGCCTCCGCGCCGATGGCGGCGAGCAACATCACAACGGCGGCAATGCAGGCAAAAACGCGCTTCATCATGCCCTGTCCTTTTAACCCTACGAATGCCGCGGCAGTTTATGCGGCAGGCGAGCGGACCGCAATTCCGTACGTCGTACGGCATGGTTTCGGATGGTGGGCGGCCGCGTCAGTAGAAACGCAGCGCACGGACAAACCACATGCGCTCGTCCCGCAAATCTGGACGTGACAAAGATCTATCTCCATGCCGGCGATGACGTATGGCATGAGGCAATGGAGCAGCACAGGCGGAGAGATGCGCGGCGCTCACGTGTGAGCGCCTTTTCCTCGGGGCAAGGAGGCTATGACATGATCGTGCTCGCCCCCGGGTACCTCGCACGCCTGTTGTTGATCACCGCACTTATCCAGCAGGACAAGTTTCACGCACAGTTTGCCGCGGATGTGTCCGACGCAGACGCGAAGCTGCGGGCCGGTACGCAGCGGGCGGTCAGGAAAGCCGCGTTCAACGAGGCTGCCGGTACGCCGGCATGAAAGTCCACCGTCCTGGTTCATCTATGGCAGCCGCGACTTGAACATTCCGGCGGCGGCCCACTCATTCATGGCGAAGCGCGCCGGCTCGAAGGAGACGGTCGCCGTAGCGGGTGCATCGCACGTGGCGATGGTTTCTCACTCCGGACGCCGTGGCGAAAACTCATCGAGCACGCCGCGGCCGCTAACTAGGGTGGGAATCACATTGGAGAGAGACAAATGTCCGAAGCAATCAACCTCGATCGCCGGCGCTTTATGGGGACTGCGATGATAACTATTGCTGTTGCCCAGTTTGGGACATCAGTTCTGTGGACGCGAGCGCCTATGCCAAGAAATTTTTTGGGCAAATACGCGCACCGGGTTATTACGGGCGGCATCGGCCACAATCTGCCGCAGGAAGCGCCGCACGCGTTCGCCGAAGCTATTCGCGAGATCGACAGTTACGTTCGATCGTAGCTTCCGCGTTTACGGTTTTACCACACGGTTGGCACAGAATCGCATCGGCCGCGTGTTCGCCGGTGGACGGGCGGGTCATTTACTGCTTGCAGTTATCAACATCGACGAGGCAAACCGCAGAACGCACAGCCGTTGCGGGCTTGGCGCACCTTCTCATAACACAATACAGCATGATCGTCGTTCCGCTGTCGCTTGCAAAAAGGGTATAGAGAGCAAAGACTAGGCAGCCAGCGACTTTGCCTGAGCGGATAACTGCCCGGTGTGCGTACGGACGCGACGCGCTATGCTTGATTCTCGGCAAGCGCGAGTGGCAATTCCTACCATCATCGCATCGTGCCTTACCGGCGCAGCACTGATTTCTCTCTCGCGCAACGCCTTAGTCGTCTCACGACGGGAGGCCTTCTAAATGAGCGAAGACGAGGCTCAGCCGAAAGAGCTCGTACGATGGCCGACCGACGTCCCGGGTTTGGATAAAGTGCTCGGCGGCGGTCTCCTAAAGGGTGGACTCTATCTACTCGAAGGGGCACCGGGAAGCGGCAAGACAATTTTGGCCAGCCAAATTTGTTTCAGCCTGATAAAGCGGGGCGAGAAGGTCGTCTACGTCACGCTCATCGCCGAAACGCATGGGAAACTCATCGGCCATCTGAGCACCATGCGGTTTTTTGACAGCCGTCAGCTCGGCCGCGGTTTCTTCCTCCTCAGCGGTTATGGCGACCTCACCAACGGCGGCCGCTCGCGGCTGTTTGAAATGCTCGCCCGCGAAGTGCAGACGCACAAACCGTACTTTCTCGTGATCGATGGCTTTCGCGCGGCTCGCGAGGTCCAGCAAGTCGAGCTTGATCTCATCGGTTTCGTTCATCGGCTGAATACATTTGCGATGTCGTCCGGATGCACGATGCTCTTGTTGTCGCCGTACGAGGCGGACGAAACGCGCCCGGAACATACGCTAATCGATGGACTCATTGAGCTCGACCGGCGCAGCGTTGGCATGCAAATGGTGCGCGAGCTCGCAGTGCACAAAATCCGCGCCGCCAGTCAGCTCCCCGGCCGACACGCGTTTATCATTACCGAGGAGGGGCTGACCGTCTTTCCTCGTTTCGAAAGTTTGCCGACCCTCGCCGAAACGACGTTCAGCCCTGATGGGTCGCGCCTCAAGTTCAATGTTGGCAAGCTCGATGACATGCTGCGCGGCGGCGTCCTGCGGACGTCGGTCACGACTCTCATCGGCTCGCCGGGCACGGGCAAGACGTTGCTCGGGCTTCACTTCCTGGTCGAGGGAGCGCGCAACGGCGAGCCGAGCCTTCATTTCGGGTTTTACGAGCCACGTGAGGCGTTGCTCACGAAAGCGGCCGGCGTCGGCCTGCCGCTGCGAGAGGCCGTCGACTCGGGTGCGCTCGAAGTTATTTGGCAACCGGCGCTGGAGCAGATCGTCGACCAGCTCGCGTATAAGCTAATGGACGCGGTCAAACGTCGAAAGGTCCGGCGGCTCTTCATCGACGGGATCGGTGGCTTTCGGGAAGCGACCGCTTACCCCGAGCGCTTGGTGCGGTTCCTGACGGCGCTCATGACCGAGCTACGCGCGCTGAACGTCACGACCGTCGTTACGGAAGAACTGCCGCTCTTTGCGCCCGATGTCCAAAGTCCGCTCCATCCGCTGGTCGAAAACATCATATACCTCCGCCAAGTGGAGCTTCGTTCGCAGCTCTATCGCCTGATTTCGATCATGAAGCTGCGCGACAGTCCGTACGACTCGGCGATTCGTGAGTTCGTGATCAATGATAAAGGCATATTCGTGGAGTCGTCGTTCGAAAGCGCGGAGGCCATTCTCACGGGGCGCGCGCGAGTCCGCTCGGACGGACCGGAAAACGAGAACAAGACGAACCGGGGCGGCGCGCGCCGACGGCGGAAATGACGGTACTCCTTGTCGTCGACGACGAAGTCGACATCGTCGATACGTTTCGCTTCATCTTGGAGTTGGAAGGCTATGAGGTCATGACCGCCCTGAACGGCGAAGAGGCGTTGAAGCGCGTCCGGCAACAGCGGCCGGACCTGATCATCTCCGATATGATGATGCCGGTTCTCAACGGCATTGCGCTATGCCGCGAGCTGCGTCGCCATGAAGAAACGCAAACCATTCCTATCATCTTGTCCAGTTCAGCTATTCCGTCAGCAGAAAACAGGTATTGGGACGTGTTCATTCGCAAACCTGCCGATCTTCACTCACTGCTCCTCGACATTCGCATGCTTTTGGATGGACGGGCTTAGACGTTGTTTGTTCTGGATATCAAAGGTACCGAGGCGCCGCGCTCCTGCTGAGTGCTCGTTTTCGCGGCTATTTGCACGCGTCGTCAATTGGACTCGGGAAAGGGTATTACCTTAAAATAACTACTGGTCCTGTTCTCCCAGATCCCTCCTTAGACCTCCCCGCAGCCGATCACTGCGCCACACCACGAGCACGTGGACGAGGTGACACCGATGGGCCAAGGACAGTCCGAACAGGTTGCCGACTTGCAATCGGTCATCACGACCGAGCTGCTGAGTTGGCGGCCCGCGCGCGTCCCGAACTACGAAGCCGAGAGCGCAGCGCTGCTCGCGTTGGCACAGGAAATGAGCAGCTCCCCGGCCCTGATCCTCCAACGGCTTGCCGAGGCGGCGTTGGAACTGTGCCAGGCGGGCTCCGCCGGCGTAAGCATTCTCGAGGAAGAAGACGGCGAAAAAATTTTTCGCTGGCGTGCGCTCGCCGGCGCCATGGCCCGACATATCGAAGGGACGACGCCGCGCGACTTTAGCCCGTGCGGCGTGGTGCTCGACCGGAATGCGCCGCAGCTGATATCGGAGCCACAGCGATGCTTTACGTATTTCGCGACGGTCGAGCCGCGAATCACCGAAGCGCTCTTCGTTCCATTTCACGTCGGTGGCGTCCCCGTCGGCGCCGTTTGGGTGGCGGCCCATGATCAGCGGTGCCAATTCGATGCCGAAGACGGCCGCCTCATCGCCGATCTCGCGAAGTTCGCCTCCGCCGCCTATCAGATGCTCAACGCGCTAGCCGCCGCTAAAGAGGCGGACCGCCGCAAGGACGAGTTTTTGGCGACGCTGGCGCATGAGCTGCGCAACCCGCTCGCGCCGATGTACAACGCCGTCTTTTACTTGGGCCGGGAGGGCGCCACGCCCGAGAACGAAAAACAAGCCCGCGGCGTTCTACAACGTCAACTGAAACACATGACCCGGTTGATTGACGACTTGTCCGATGCAGCGCGAATCAACCGCCGTCAATTGGCGCTCAAAACCGAGCGGCTCGACGTGCGCGCGATCGTACAAAGCGCAATCGAGGCAAGCCGGCCGCTCATCGACGCTTCGCGTCACGCGCTTACCGTGACGCTTCCGGAAAAACCGCTCTACGTGGAGGCGGACGCCACGCGGCTTGCGCAAGTCATAACGAATCTCTTGAACAACGCCACGAAATATACTCCCGAGGGCGGTCATCTTTGCGTCGCCGTCGAGCGTGAAGCCAGAACAGTTGCTATAAGGGTGCGCGACGATGGCGTCGGCATCGCTCCCGAGATCCTGCCGCGCCTTTTTGAGATGTACATGCAAGTGGATTCCTCTCTCGGGCGCGCCCGCGGCGGACTGGGCATCGGGTTGTCGCTTGCGAGAACCCTCATGCGGCTGCATGGTGGCACGGTGGAGGCCTACAGTGCCGGGCGTGGCTTGGGAAGCGAATTCGTGGTGCGCTTGCCGCGACACCAAGTCCCGCCCGTGCGCGCAACCGAACCGGCGAAACGGGCCGATACGCCGCGTCGGCTGCGTATTCTCGTCGTTGACGACAATCGAGATGCGGCTGACAGTCTCGCGGTCCTGCTGCGTCTTCATAAGCATGACGTCCGCATCCGCTACGACGGCATCTCCGCCCTGGCTGTTGGGGCCGAGTATCGGCCACAAGTAGTCGTACTAGATCTCGGCATGCCGAGTATGAGCGGCTACGAGCTCGCCTCGCGCCTTCGCGCACTGCCGGGCGGCAAAGATGTGCTGATCATTGCGTTGAGCGGTTACGGACGGGCGAACGATCAACGGCGTTCGCGCGAGGCGGGTTGCGACCACCACATGCTCAAACCCGTCAACATGGAAGAGCTGGAACGATTCTTCAAGGCGGCGCGAACGGATGCCGTAGGGTCGCCGGAATAACAACGACCTTTTTCTCGGCTTGCACGCCGGTCATCAATAGCCGCGCGGACTCAAGCAATCGAATGTGTTTGGACCTCCGGCCGCCTGATTGTCGCCGGGTTCGGAGCTGCAATCTAAACCAGGGTACAAATCAACGGGGCGTCGCGAGCGCGGCGTGCGCCGTGCGCACGATCGTCTATGCGCGCCGCCCTGTTTGGCGTGCTCGCCGCAGCAACTGCCGCTGCTCTTCATCGGCATTCATAACCCATGGGATGCCGTCGCGTATCACGTCTTTAGCCGGAAGCGCTCGACGAACGTTATCGTTTCGAGGCCGCTCGGAATCCAAAACGTCGGCGGTAATCTGTCATCGATATGCCGACCTCGCGCCGGAACAGACGCCGGAAAGCGCTCTCATCAACGTAACCGACTCGCTCCATCACCTGCTTGATTGGGATTCCCGTTGTCTCCAGCAGCGCTCGAGCGCGTTCCAGGCGAACAGACTGCAGGTAGGCGAGTGGTGTTACGCCGGTGGCTCTTCGAAAACGACGCAGAAGCGTGCGACTCGTAACGTGCAGTCTCTCTGCGAGAGTTTCTATTCGAAACGGCTCGTGCATCCGCTTGGCCATCAGAGTGCACGCCTTGACGATAAGCTCATCCGTGCCCGACTTGCGCAGATCCTCGAGAATGCCCGAATAGACGCCCGCGTTGCTCGTCTGCATGAAAGGTGATTGCAGGGTAGGGCCGGTATCGAGCAGCATCAGTCGAGCCACCGTGCGGGCGAGTTCGGGAGAAGCCATGCGATCGATCAGTCGGACGGCAACCTGAAAACTTGCCGCGACCGCACCGCTCGTGATGAGGGCACCGTCCTCGACGATCGCCTGATCCAATTTCAGCTTCACTGTCGGATAGCGGTTAGCGAACAACCCACCTAACCACCAAGTCGTCGTCGCGCATCGACCATCCAAGAGACCCGCTTCTGCCGTTAGAAAAGCGCCGCTACAAATACTCCATATGGACGCATGCTTGGCTTCTCGGCGAATCGTGGCGATTGAATCGGAGAGAGCGTTTAGCCGAGCGGGCAGCTGACGTCGCCCCGAAAAGTCGAACCCGGGAACAACGAGCACATCCAGTTTGCGCCCGGATCTGTTCCCCGGTAGCACGTGCAGCCCGCTTAAGCTCGATACCGCACGCCGTCCGGCGTGTACAAAGGTGAGCAAGAACGGTACCGCCTCTCTGCGCCGATCGGCGACCCGATTGGCGAACCGCAGTGCTTCGGCGACGGCAGCTGCCTCGAGAAGCACCACTCCGTCGTTGATCAGGATACCGACGTGTACCGGCGCCTTCGTCCTCATGATGTCCGAATTTGCACGAACAATGTCAAAAGCGCAACCGCTATATCAAGCGACGGTCTGCTAGATTTCCTGCCACCGACGCAGTCTGGGGGGCACGCATGTCGTCGAGTGAGCACGGCTTGGGCGCTTACGGTTTCGTCTGCGTCATTTTCTTCGTCAAAGCAACGACAACCGCGATATGCCAGGCGCGGGTGGGAGCACGCACGGGAGAGGTTGCCGCGCCCGAGGACAAAGGGTTCTTCCGCACGCCGTTCAAAACGCACTCCGAAGAAATGGTCCGACTGCGCGCAATCTGGAACAACGATCTCGAGAACGTGCCGTTCTTCCTTGCTCTGGCGACGGCCTATGTACTGCTCGGGTGCTGGCCGCCAGGCGCGTGGATCTACTTCGTAGGCTTTGCGATCGCCCGTACTGCTCACAGCGTCGCCTACTGGAGTGCCAAACAGCCGCTGAGATTCTTTTGCTACGCAATCGGCGTTGCTATCTGTGCCGCCATGGCGTTGCACATCGGCGCTGACGTTTATGTTCGCTTTACCAACGGGGAGTGAGATATGAGTTTCGTGGGAAGTCTGGATTGGGCTGAGACGACGCGCGGTCGTTTGCGGATCCGCGATCGTTGGCGTTTGGTCGCACAGGCACTTGCCATACGGCTGCAGCGCCACTTTGCTTCAGAGGGCGAGACGAACTTGGCCGCAAAGCTGGACGTGAATGCAATACGTTGGCCCGATTCACCCGCGGCGAGCCGAGCGTTCGAGCAATGCCTCGAGCTATCCGCACCGTATCTCTTTAATCACAGCGCTCGCACGTACCTATGGGCGGCATTGCTCGCCATGGCGCGAGGCACTCGCCACGACGAAGAGGTGCTCTTTGTCGCCGCTATGCTGCACGACATCGGTTTAACCGAAAAGGCGAGGCACGAACACAAAGACTGCGCTTGCTTTGCCGTCAAAGGAGCGTTTATGGCGCGCGACATGTTGCGGAACTCGGGATGGTCGACGGAGCGAATCGAAACTGTCGCGCAAGCGATCGCGTTACATCTCAACATTCGCGTACCTCCGGCATACGGACCGGAAGCCGTGTTGCTGCATGCGGGTGCCGGGTGCGACGTCATCGGCGCGGGAATCCGCATCATTTCGACGGATGCGCGAGCTTGGGTTTTGGCGCGCTATCCGCGACCGAAGTTCAAATCGAACTGGGCGGACTTTATGGCGCACGAGGCGTCCTTGCACCCAAAAACTCGCATCGCCTTTCTCTTTGGGCTTGGTTTTCGCGACATGATCCTGCGAGCACCATTCAAGGAGTGAGCGCACTTGATTCAAAACACGATCAGCGGAGACATGTATGCTCGAGCTGCGACCGACATGCGAGAACTGCAATAAGGTACTACGACCGGATGCGGTCGACGCTCGTATCTGTACCTACGAGTGCACGTTTTGTGCGGAGTGTGTCGATCTCGTACTGTTTAACGTGTGTCCGAACTGCGGCGGCGGTTTTGCACCGAGGCCGATTCGTCCGGCAAGGAATTGGACGAACGGGAACTTCTTGGGCAACAACCCGGCGAGCACCAACGTAACGCATCGTCCGGTTGATCCCGAAGCGCACGCGCGATTCACCGCTATGCTGAAGACAATTCCGCCTCACGAGAGGTGACAGCGGACAATACGGACATAATGACGCTACTCGTATGCGTGGGCCGAAGAGGAGATAGACGCGACTTCGCACCTCATTCAAGTGGCGCCCGGTCGCCTGTAGCACGATCGTCCGAACGATGCGCGGGCGGCGGCGTGATGGAATCAGCGCGCGAATGCGCGCCGTTATCCGGGTTTTAAGTTGCGGAATGCAATCGCCGTTATATCGCTGTTCGCTACATCGATGTTGGTACGCTTGGTCACCGTTATCGCTTTTCCATGTAGAACTCGGAGTATTTCTCCGCGGAGACGTACTCGTCCCTAGGTTACGGCCACATCGTGCCGACGGGCCAATTGCGCCCGCTGGCGCGGTGCGACTCGGTCGCGATCGCCGCGCGAGTCGCCGCTGAATGTGCACGCGCGTGCAAACTCACGACCGGTCCCATACCGGGGGCATTGGTTCGATCGCATTCTGGCAATACCCATTCCGGGATTGTCCTTGACACCCGCTTCGCGGCTCGCCGACACTCGCCGCTGGTTCTTTCGCTCCGTATGCGGAGCGACTGAACAGAATTAACGATAAGTAATTTTTTAAGGAAAGTGGGAATGACACGGAAGGACGTCGGCGTTCGCTCGCTTCGTGCAAAGTCCTCCGTGCTCTCGCTGCCTCCTGCTTCCGGGGCGCGCTCCGCTTCGACTCGAATCGCGGCGGCGCCTGACAGCGAGGGGACAGTAGCGGCTTGTTCTCATCGCGCCGGCGAAGTCATCGGGTGCGCCACGTGACGACGCCGATCGCCTCGCGCCCGCTGGTGTCTGTCATCATCCCCGCGCATAACGCTCAGGCCTTTATCGCTTCCACCGTCGATTCGGTCTGCGCGCAAACGTTTCGCGATTTCGAGATCGTGGTCGTCGATGACGGCTCGCGGGACAGGACGGCGGAAATCGTGCGCGCGATTGCCGAACGCGACGGCCGCGTGCGGCTCCTGAGCCAACCGAACCTGGGAGTCGCCGCGGCCCGCAACCGGGCGATAAGGGAGTCGCGCGGCGACTACATCGCGCCGCTCGATGCCGACGACATCTGGTATCCGCGCAAGCTCGAGCAACAGGTGCGGGCGCTGCAGGGCGCGGCGCCGAGTGTCGGGCTGGTGTACGCGTGGAGCGTTTATGTCGACGACGCCGGCCGCCTGACGGGCGGGTACTACGCCCATGATCTTCCGCGGAACGTGCGCGCGGCGCTCATCTTTCGCAACCTGGTCGGCTGCAGCAGCGTTCCCTTGATCCGTCGCGAATGTTTCGATCGGGTGGGCTTCTACAACGAGAAGTATGCCGAAGACGGCGCGCAGGGCTGTGAGGATCTCGATCTGTACCTGCGCATCGCGGAACGTTACGAGTTCCTGGTGGTGGAGGAGTTCCTGGTCGGCTATCGCCAGTCGAACGCGTGCCTGTCGGCCGATACCGCCCGGATGGCGCGGTCGTTTTACTTCGTTATGCGGGATTGCATGGCGCGTCGTCCGGAGATTCCGCAGACCGTGTTTCGATGGTCACTGAGCCGCCAGTGCTTTCATCTGCACGGGCGCGCCCGCGGCTACCGGCAATATCGCATAGGCTTGGCGCTGTTGCTCGCCGCCGTCTGGTTCGATCCCAGCCTGCTCGCGCGGCGGCAGTTCTATCGGGGCTTGGTTGCCGGTCCGCTTCGGCGTCTGCGCTTGCGCGCGCGCGCGGCGCAAAGCGCCGAGGCGGTCACCTTGTCCGGCGTCGCGGCGCAGCGGGCGGTTCGACCGACCACGCTATTCGAAGACCTCGGTGCGATTTACCACCCGCGCTTGCGCTTTACCGAGCAACTGCTGGAGCGGGGGACCCGTGACTACCGCGACATCGGGGGTCCGGCGCTGGCGCGGGACATCCACCAGCCTGCCGGAGAACCGCCGGCATGATGCCGCAGGGACCGGCGCCGAGCGCTAAGGGCGCGAGCCGCCTGCCGCCGCTGTGGGCGGAAAGCGCAGGCGAGGGCGAGAGCGCGACGGTCGGCGCCGCACGGCCCGTGGTCAACGATGCCTCGTTCCGCCGGCCGTCGCGCGGCGCGCAGCTCGTCTACATGAAGGACCTCCTGCGCGAGCTGGTCGTGCGCGACATGAAGATCCGCTACGAGGGCACGGCGCTCGGCTTCGCGTGGATGCTCGCCAAACCGCTGCTGTTCGTCGGCGTCTTTTTCTTCGTCTTCCAGGTGGTGCTCGCGCTCGATACCCCGCGATTCACGTCCTTCTCCTTCATCGGCATTCTGGTCTACACCTGGTTTCAGTCGGCGCTGGGCGACGCCTCGTTCGTGGCGTTCAGCAATCGCGAGCTGGTCCGACGACCGCAGTTCCGGGTCGCGGTCCTGCCGCTCGTGGCCGTCATGACGAACATGGTGCATTTCCTGCTCTCGCTGCCGGTCCTCACCGTGGTTCTGCTCCTGGGCGGGAGCGAGCCGAGCGTCGCGCTGCTCGCCCTGCCGCTCGTCGTGCTCATCCAGTTCCTGCTGACGGCCGGCCTCGCCTATCTCACGGCCGCGGCCAGCGTTCTCTTTCGCGACATCGGCCATCTGCTCAACGTCGTGCTCACGGCGTTCTTCTTCGTGTGCCCGATCTTCTACGGCGCCGACCGGGTACCCGCCGAGTTCCAGGCGATCTACCGCTTGAACCCGCTGGTCGCGTTGCTCGAAAGCTATCGCAACCCGCTCCTGCACGGACTGCCCCCCGATTGGGGCTCGCTGATGACGGTCGCCGCGGTCGCCGTGCTGCTCGCAGCCGTCGGTTACACCGTGTTCGAGCGGGCGCGCCATCGCTTCGTCGAGGAACTGTAGATGCCGGAGCGGATCGTCGTACGCGGATTGGGCAAGCGGTTCCGGCGCTATCACCCGGACCGGCCGCGCAAGCTGAAACAATTATTCATGCGCGGTCATCGCCATCTGCGGCCGATCGAAGAATTCTGGGGGCTGCGTCACGTCGACCTCGCGATCGGCGCGGGGCGGATGGTCGGCGTGATCGGGCACAACGGCGCGGGCAAATCGACGCTCATGCGCCTTATCGGCGGAGTCGGCCGGCCCGACGAAGGCAGCGTTGCGACCTTCGGGCGCGTCGGCGCGCTGCTCAACCTGGGCGCCGGCTCGCACCCCGATCTGAGCGGCCGCGACAACGTCGTTCTGACCGGCGTCATCGCGGGGCTGACCCGGCGCGAGGTGCTCGCCCGCTTCGACTCGATCGTCGCGTTCGCCGAGCTCGAGGATTTCATCGACAGCCCGTTGCGTACGTACAGCAGCGGCATGCAGATGCGGCTGGCGTTCGCCGTCGCGGTGCACACCGACCCCGACATCCTGCTGATCGACGAGGTGCTGTCGGTAGGCGATGCCGCTTTTCAAAAGAAGTGCCTCGCGGCGGTCGACGCCTACAAGCGCAACGGCGCGGCAATTCTTCTCATCTCGCATGACCTGAATCAGATTCGCCTGTGCGACGAGGTGTACTGGTTGAAAGCCGGTCAGGTCGTGGCGCACGGAGAACCCGAAGCGATCTGCACGCAATACACGCAGGCGATGAACGACGACGCGACGCTCAGTCACTAGGAGACACGATATGAAAGTGCTGATCGTATCGGCCTATCCGCCGGATCCCGCCCCCGAGGCGAATCATGCGCTTCACATCAGCGAGCACCTGGCGCGCTCCGGGCTCGACGTGCACGTCCTCTGCAAGAAGGGCAGCATCGCCGCGCCGCAGTCGGGCATCGTCGTGCATCCGGTGATGGAGAACTGGGACTGGTCGGAGGCGCCGCGGCTGCAACAGTGTTTGCGCGAAGCGCGGCCCGACGTCGTGCTGTTGCTCTATATCGGTTGGGTGTTCAAGCACGAGCCGATGATCACCTACTTGCCGACTTTCTGTCGGCAGGTTCTCCCCGGCGTGCCGTGCATCACCCAGTTCGAGAACGTGGACAAGGGCGCCCCCACGCGGTCGCTGGCCGCGCGGCTGCGCCGCAAAGGCATGCAACTGCGCGCGGGGCGCGGCGCGCACGCGCTGTTCGGAACGCTGCTGCGCGACAGCGCGCGTGTCATTGCCCTCAGCACCCCGCACCGCGCGGGCCTTTTGCAGAACGATCCCGCCATCGAGGACAAGTGCGATATCGTGCCGCCGCCGCCGCTCATTCGGTTCTGCACGGAGCCGCATGCGGTCGCCCGGCAGCGCGCACGGGATGCGCTCGGCATCCGCGCGGACGATTTCGTGTGGATGTACTGGGGCTATATCTATCCCGGCAAAGGCGTAGAGACGCTGTTGCAGGCGTTTCGCAGCGTCAGCCGGAGAAACCGGAACGCGCGGTTGGTGCTCGTCGGCGGCAGCCTCGAATTCCCCACGGGGCCGATCAGCTGCAGCGATTACTATAATATGGTGCGGCAGCTGCCCGATTGCCTGGGCATTGCCGATCGCGTCACCTGGACCGGCGACTTCAGCTGGGACAGCGAAGACGGGGCGCGGTACCTCCACGCCGGCGACGTTTGCGTGCTGCCGTTCGACTACGGCGTCACGCTGAACAACAGCTCGCTGGCCGCCGCCACCACGCACGACCTGCCTGTCATCGCCACCGAATTGCCCGTCGGCCGCGATCAGATGCTGGAGCACGGTCGCAATGTCTATCTTTGTCCGCCGCGCGACCCCGAGATCCTGGCCGACGCGATGCAGTCGATCGGCGATTCGCCGGACCTGCGCGAGCGGCTGCGCGCCGGTGCGCGTGCGCTCGCGCGCGAGTGGCACGACTGGAGCGCCATGACCGAGCGCCTGATCGGAATACTGGAGTCGGCGGCATCGGCGCCGGGCACGGCGCGCCATCTGGCCCAACCCGGGCCGCTCGCGGAAACGCCGCCGTATGTCCGGTTGCACGATATCGCCGGCGCCGGACCGGACGGCGCGGTCGAAGCGCGCGCGCCGCGCGTGTCCGTCGTAGTCGCGGTCTACAACGTCGCGCGGTATCTCAGCCAGTGTCTCGACTCTCTGGTCCATCAGACGCTGAAGGACGCGGAAATCATCGTCGTCGACGACGCGTCGACGGACGATAGCGTCCGCATCATCCGGGATTATCAGGCAAGGCACCCGAACGTTCGCCTGATCCAGTGCGCGCACAACCGCGGCCTCGCCACCGTGCGCAATATCGGGATGCGCGCGGCGAAGGGCGAGTACATCGCGTTCGCCGACGGCGACGACTGGGTCGATACGCGGATGTGCGAGGTCATGTACCGCCGCGCTGCCGAGGACGACGCCGACGTATTGATCGCCGATGCCACGGTCTTTTACGAAGACACGAAGAGCTTCGGCCGGTTCTTCGATCTCGCGATTCGCAAGTCGCTCGATCCGAAATTGCGAACCATGCCGTTCCAGTTGCTGAATGCGCCGCGGGTGCTGCTGCTCGAGCCCGTCGCCTGGCCGAAGATCTACAAGCGTTCCTTCCTCGAACGACACGCGCTCTCCTTCGAGGACGGGATGAATTCGTACGAGGACATGTGCTTTCACTTCTCGGTGCTGTTGAAGGCCGAGCGCATTTGCCTGATCGATGACGCGCTGCCGTTTTACCGGCAGAACCGCCCGGGCCAGATCTCCGGCAGGACCAACCGCAAGGTGTTCGAGGTGTTCGACGTCTTTCGCCGCATCCACGAGAACCTGTCTGCCTGGAAAGTCTCAACCGAGATCTGGGCGCTGCTGGTCAGAGTACAGTTGCGTCAATTCGATTGGCTGCTGAAGGATCGGGTGCGCGCCGCCGACAAGCGCGAGTTCATGGCGCGCGTCGCCGAGCAATTCGCCGCAATTCCGGCGGCCGGCCTCGAACGCTTCGCGCAGACCGCGACCGCCGAGGAGCTTACCAAGGTGCTGTGCATGCGCCGGCAGTGGCTGCGTCTATACGAACGCGTCACGCGCCAGCGTTGGCCGCTGGTCGCGCGCGCCTGCGCGGTGCTGCGCGATCCGCGACCCGCCACCCTGAAGCACGGCGTGCGCCGCGGGCTCGGGTGGCTGCGCCGGCGCGCGGTCGCATCGTGCCGAAGCTTCGTGACCCGCGCCGTGAATCTGCCGGTGTACGAACGGCAATGGCAGGCGGTGAACGACCGTCTGGCGCAGCTCGGCGGCGCCAAGGCGCTGATCGCGGAGGGCGCGGAGCCGCTGATCCAGGTGTGCCGCATCCGCGATCACACGCTGTTCCTGTCCTACCCCTCCTGCTGGTCCGGTATGGCGGACGCGCTCTGGCGCATGGAGCACGACTATTACCTGACGCAAACGGCGGTGTTCCGACCGGGCGACGTCGTCGTCGACGTCGGCGCGCACGTGGGGGTGGTTTCGCTTTATCTGGCGAAGAAGTATCCCTTTATTAAGGTTTACGCCATCGAGCCGGATCCGCTCCACTTCGCCTGCCTCGAACGAAACATTGATATCAACGGCGTGACGAACGTGACGCCCATCAACAAAGCGATTTCGGGAGACACGGACGGCGGCAGCAGAACCTTATATGTCGACGTCTGGACCAGCGCGTGGGCCAGCATCCACCGGCAGAGCGCGGCGAGCCGCCAGGTCCTGCGGACCACGTCCGTCGCCACGATGACGCTGGAGCAGCTGTTCGAGGAGCGCGGAATTCAGCATTGCCGTTTGCTCAAGATCACCGCCCCCGGGGTCGTCGGCGAGGCGTTGCGCGAGCTGCGGCGAAGCGGCTGCGTGGATCTCCTTTGCGGAGAAGTCGAGTTGGACGACTGCCCGCGCGCGCAGCTTGAAACGGCAAGCTGGAGGATCGCGCGCCAGCACTTCTGGCGAACCACGGTACGGCGCGGCAATGGGACCGCCCACACGTGGCTGCACCGGCCGGCCGAGGCGATCGAGCCGACGCCGCCGACCCGCCTTCCGGCGGCCACTGCCAAGGCCGCCGCCGCGCTCGATCGCCTGAACCTCGCGGTCGTGAACGAGCTTGTGTCGGTGGAGCAGCTTGCCGCCGCGCCACCGCCCGCCGACTCCGTCCAGGGGCTGCAATAGCAACCCGCGCCGGCTGTCGCGCTCGCCGGCCGCGCGCGTTACTGCCAGCGGGTCGTATTGGCGCTGAAGATCTGCTTGAGGATGTCCGGCACGGTATAGGTCAGATCCCAGCCGGGGTAGTGGCGCTTGAATTTGCGCACATCGCTGATCCACCAGATGTGATCGCCGATCCGATTCGACTCCTCGTAGGTCCAGTTGAGCTTCTTGCCGGCGATCGCCTCGCACACTTCGATCGCTTCCCGCATCGAGCAGCAACTGTACCGGCTGCCGCCGATGTTGTAGACCTCGCCGACACGTGGCGCGGAATAGAAATGATAAAAGGCGTTCACGAGGTCGTAGCTGTGAATGTTGTCGCGCACTTGCTTGCCCCGATATCCGAGAACCCGGTAAGGAGTGCCGGTCATGGTGCATTTCATGAGGTACGACAGAAAGCCGTGGAGCTGCGTGCCCGAGTGGCTCGGGCCCGTCAGGCAGCCGCCGCGGAAGACGACCGTCTTCATGCCGAAATAGCGGCCGTACTCCTGCACCAGCACGTCGGCCGCCACTTTGGAGGCGCCGAAGAGCGAGTGCTTGCAGTCGTCGATACTCATGGTCTCGTCGATCCCCTGCGCGTAGGGGTGACCTTGTTCGATTTCCCAGCGCTGTTCCAGCTCGACCAACGGCAAGGTGTTCGGCCGATCGCCGTAGACTTTGTTGGTGGAGCAAAAAATGAAGGCGGCGTCGGTGCAGAAGCGGCGGGTGTTTTCCAGAACCACCAGCGTGCCGTTCGCGTTGACGCTGAAATCGGTGTAGGGGTCGTTCGCGGCCCAATCGTGCGACGGCTGCGCCGCGGTGTGGATGACGAGATCGATATCGGCTCCGTGCTCCGCGAAAATCCGCTCGATGGCGGCGTGATCCCTGATATCCGCGTCGTAGTGCACGTAGCGATCGGCATATTTTTCGCGCAGACGCTGCCGGTTCCATTCGGTCGACGCCTCCGCGCCGAAAAATTTGCGGCGCATGTCGTTGTCGATTCCGACGGCTAAAAATCCACGCTCGCAAAAAAACCGAACTGCTTCGGATCCGATCAGGCCGGCGGATCCGGTTATCAATATTGTTTTCATAGTTTGTTTCGATCGTGTCGGTGTTGCGTTTAATTACGCGGAGTACCGATCGGCGTGTCAATAGCGCACACGCCGCGAGAAGCGCTGATCGAAGTGCGGTAATCACCGCCACAACGCGACCTCATCGACATCGAACGCACGCGGAGAAGCGAAGCGGAGCGGCGCGGAATTTTTTCCATGTAGCCCCGCGGGCGAAATGGCCGTTGCTTCGTTAGTGTTTCGTGCGGCGCAGCGGTGTGTTTCCGATTGACCGAGCCGGCGTTGCCGCTTATACATGGTCGCGTTAGACATTAGTTAATAATCGAGGCGCCAGCGGATGGAGCCGGGTTGCAATCGCGTTCTGTCGATGAGTCGTAGGGCCGGCGCTTTCGGTTCCCGCCCGCTTAAAGCCGTCCGCTTTCGCTCGCGCAAGTCGCACATGCCGGCGACATTTGCCGCCGACCACATCAAGCGCGTTCCCCGAGGCCAAGCGCATGACGCGTAGCGTCCTCGTCACCGGCGGCGCGGGTTTCGTCGGGAGCCACGCGTGCAAGGCGCTGGCGCAGGCTGGCTACCTTCCGGTGGTCTTGGACAATCTCAGCGAAGGACATCGCTCGGCAGTCAAATGGGGACCGCTGGTGGAGGGCGACCTGGGCGACGCCGATCTCGTGCGCCGGACCCTGCGCGAGCACGACATCACGGCGGTCATGCATTTCGCCGCGCACGCGTACGTCGGCGAGTCGATGCAGGCGCCGCGCAAGTACTTTCACAACAACGTCATCAACTCGCTCGCGCTGCTCGATGCGGCGGTCGAGTGCGGCGTGCGCGCGTTCGTTTTCTCCTCGACCTGCGCGACCTACGGTCTGCCGCAAACGCTGCCGATCGACGAGGCGCATCCGCAGGTCCCGGTGAACCCTTACGGCGAGTCGAAGCTGTTCGTCGAGAAGGCGCTGCGCTGGTACGAGCGGGCGTACGGCCTGCGCGCGGTGGCGCTGCGCTATTTCAATGCCGCCGGCGCCGATCCCGACGGCGAGATCGGCGAGACGCACCGTCACGAGACGCATTTGATTCCGCTCGCGCTGCGCGCCGCGCTCGGGGCGGCGCCACTCGACGTGTATGGCACCGACTACGCCACGCCCGATGGAACCGCGATACGCGACTACGTGCACGTTTCCGATCTGGCCGCCGCGCACGTGCTCGCGCTCGATTATCTGTTGGCCGGCGGCGCGAGCGCCGCCTTCAATCTGGGCACGGGGCAGGGCCACTCGGTACGGCAGGTCATAGACGCCGTGAGCCGGACGACCGGCAGGAAGATCGCGGTGCGGGAGAGCGCGCGCCGTCCCGGCGATCCGCCGGTCCTGATTGCTTGCCCCGAGCGCGCGCGCACGATGCTCGGCTGGTCGCCGCGGTTCTCGGACCTGGCGACGATCGTCGGCAGCGCCTGGAACTGGCACTGCCCGGAACCGCGCGGGCGAACCGCAAGCGCTCGCAGCGGCGGCCGCGTGCCGCAGACCGAGGAAACTGCAAGCGCGCATGTGTTAGGCGCCGGACCGCCGGATGCTCTCGCGGTCGGTTCATCGGCAGCTAAGACCGGCGGGATGCTTTAACGCTCGTCGCAAGAAGAAGGAGAACGTCGACATGAAAAAGGTTGCAAACCGCAGGCGGATCCTGGTAACCGGTGGTGCTGGTTTTCTCGGATCGCATCTATGCGAGCGTCTGCTCGCCGAAGGTCACGACGTCCTCTGCCTGGACAATTTCTTTTCGGGGACGAAGGACAACATCGCGCACTTGCTCGATAACCCGCATTTCGAGCTGCTGCGCCACGACATCTGCTTTCCGCTGTACGTCGAGGTCGACGAGATCTACAACCTCGCGTGCCCGGCGTCGCCGATCCACTATCAGTTCGATCCCGTGCAGACGACCAAAACGAGCGTGCACGGAGCGATCAACATGCTCGGCCTGGCAAAGCGGACCAAGGCGAAAATCTTTCAGGCTTCGACCAGCGAGGTCTATGGCGACCCGACCGTCCATCCTCAGCGCGAAGATTACTGGGGCAGGGTCAATCCCATCGGCACGAGAGCGTGTTACGACGAAGGAAAGCGGTGCGCCGAAACGCTGTTCTTCGATTACCACCGCCAGCATGATCTGCGCATCAAGGTCGCCCGCATTTTCAATACCTACGGGCCGCGCATGCACCCGAACGACGGCCGCGTGGTTTCCAATTTCATCGTGCAGGCGCTCACGAACGAAGACATCACTATCTACGGCGACGGCAGCCAGACGCGGTCGTTTTGTTATGTCGATGACCTGATCGAGGGGTTCGTGCGGCTGATGAAAAGCGGCGATGAAGTGACCGGCCCGATAAATCTCGGCAATCCGGCCGAATTCACCATACGTGCGCTCGCGGAACAGGTCATTGCGCTGACGGGATCGGCGTCGCGACTGGTGTTCAAACAGTTGCCGGCGGACGATCCGCGGCAACGCCAGCCGGATATAACCGCGGCTCGAAAAGCGCTCGATTGGAGCCCGGCGATCGCGTTGGAAGAGGGCCTGAAGCGTACGGTGTCCTACTTCGAAAGCATCCTCATGACGCCCGCCGCCGCGCGTCTATTCCGTCGCGCCTCATAGTCGCGCCGCAGCGCGCCAGTACACGCGAGCTATTTCTTTCCGCCCCCTCCCGTTTCCCTCCCCCGCGACGCGGGGGAGGGTTAGGGTGGGGGGCCGGGGCCGGACGGCTCGGTGTCCTGAGGATTTCGACGATCTCAACAGGGTCGAAGCGACCCGAAAAGCCGGCGCGAACCCGGAAGTGCCGCTATCGAAGCGGGCGATCTCGAGCCGGGAGAAAACGGTGCCGCGCTATTTCTTACCGATCCATCGCGGCATTCGCACCCAACTGCCATTGAGCGCCTTGGACTTGCTGAGTGTTGACCGTCGATCACGGAAGACCATTTTCCTGCCAGTGGCGTCGGCGACAAATTCTCGCTTCACCGTACTTGCCGGCGTGGTTTACGCTGACGCGTTGCGCTTGCGGTTTCCCTCCGAGCGTTTGGAAGGCACCACGAAGGAGCCTGGAATGAACACAAAGGATGCCATCGCGGACATTTCGCTCGACGCCACCCCGGACCCGGTACTAGTAGCCGATTCAGATCCTGCTTTCATTCTCAGCGTGTGCGCCGATCTAAGCCGGCGCGGCTGGACGACCGCCGCCGCGCAGAGTGCGGACGCGGCGTTGACCGTTTTGGCGAATCGCCGGCCGCCGCTCGTGGTGCTCGGCGAGTTCGGAGATCCGGCGGGCGATGTGCGCCGGATCACGGAACGAATACGCGCGCTTCCGTACGAATGTCCGGTGATTTTCGTGCCGCGTGCCAGCTCGGAAGACCTCGCGATTACCGCCTTGCGCGCGGGTATCACGGACTACGTCCGTCGATCCGCCTGTTCGGAAGAGCTGCTTGGCTGCATCGAGCGCCGGCTGCCGGCGCCGGGAGAATCGACGCGTGCGGCGCCGGCCGACCTGCGCATGGAGCGGTTCATCGGCGCAAGCCAAGCGACGCGATCGATGAAGCAGTTCCTGCTGAAGGTCGCACAAACGAGCAGCAACGTGCTCATCACGGGCGAAACCGGTACCGGCAAAGAGCTCGTGACGGAGCTTCTGCACGAAATGAGCGCGCGCCGGGACCGGCCGCTGATCTGCATCAATTGCGCGGCGCTGCCGGACAATCTGCTCGAGAGCGAGCTGTTCGGCTACGAGCGCGGCGCCTTCACCGGAGCGCACAAGGCGTATCCCGGCCGCCTGCAGCTCGCCGCCGGCGGCACCGTCATGCTCGATGAAATCGGCGAGATGACGCCGTATGCGCAAGCGAAGCTGCTGCGCGCGATCGAATCGCGCGAAGTGCTGCCGCTCGGGGCCCGGCGCGCGGTGCCGGTGAACGTACGCATCGTCGCGGCGACCAATCGCGAGCCGGAGAGCCTGATGCGCGACAGCCGCTTCCGCAGCGATCTCTACTTCCGGCTGAATGTCGCCCGCATTCACCTGGCGCCGCTGCGCGAGCGCAAGGAAGACGTGGTGCCGCTGTTCCAGCATCATGTGGCGGAATTCAGCCGCCGCCTCGGAACGAGCGCGCGCAACGTTTCGCACGACGCCTGGCAATGCCTGCTGCACTACGATTGGCCGGGAAACGTGCGCGAGTTGCGCAACGTCGTGGAGGCGATCTTCATCGATCCGCCGGCGGGCGACATCGGCATCGATGACTTGCCGGAGTACCTGCGCCGCCGGGCGGCTTCGGCGCCGTCGGCCGAATCGGAACGCGAACGCGTCCTCGCGGTGCTCACCGCGACGCGCTGGAACAAGAGCGATGCGGCCAAGCAGTTGCAATGGTCGCGCATGACGCTGTACCGCAAGATGACCAAGTACAACCTGTTGCAATCGCGCCGCCCCCCGCCGCTCACGAAGACGCGCCGGCGCGAGGGCTGAACGTCGCTCGCGTTCCCGTCGGCGCTAGACGTCTGTCCGCGCTTGTCCCTCGCCGAGGCCGCGGCGCCCGCCGCGGTCCGGTTCGTAAACCTGTAACAGTGCAACTCGCTCTGTAACGCGCGATGTAACAACGCGCGCGATTCGAGCGCTTCCGAGCCTTCATGCTTCTCGCCTAACCGACGACTCGCGCGAATGTAACAACGATTGTTACACCGCTTCGATTTCGCGGCGCGTGGCGTCCGGCTGTGCGCCGATTTCGCGCAATAAGCGCGCGCTTCGGCGCGTGGCATGGCGATTGCTATTCAAGCGCGTCGAGCAACGAACAGCGCCTTCGAATTCCGACATGGCGAGCGATTCCGATGAGCGTCCACCCGAAGCGTACTACGCGAATTTTTTGGTCGTCGGCTACAACGCGTACGAGTTCGTGCTGGATTTTGGCCAGTCGTACGACGCCAACGGCCGGGAAAGCACCAGCGTGCGCGTGGTGACCGCGCCCGTGTACGCCAAAGCGATGCTGCAAACGCTGCAACAGGCGGTCGCGCGCTATGAAAGCGAGCACGGTCCGATTCCCGACCCGGACGCCGGCACATGAGCTTCATCTCGTTTCCAACGTGGTCTCAGCGTGGAGGACCCCGTGAGTAGCGCCAAAAAACAGCGTCCGCCAAAAAAACCGACGGCGCCCATCGACGATGCGATTGCGCTCGCCGACGCGCTCGGCGCTCTCGACCGCGTGTTGACGATCGCGGTGGAACGGCAAGCGCGCGCGCTCGGGCCGGCGACGCTGCTCGATCCGTGGCGCGGTATGCACCTCGAGCCAGCCGATGTGCAGCGTCTGCTGAAAGACGAGCGCTTCGCGGCGTTTTTCACCGCGGACGATGGCGGCGTCGCCGATCTGCTCGCTTGCGCGCTGCGCCGATTTTCGCGCGCCGCGCGCTTGGCCGCGGGCTTTCGGCTCACGAATGTCGATTTGGCGGCGCTCCTGATCGTGCTCGCGCCCGATCTCGACCTGCGGTACGAGCGCATCTACGGCTATTTGCACGACGACATCGCGCGCAAACGGCCGACGCTCGATCTGATCGCGAACCTGCTCGCGCGCAGCGCCGCCGAGCGCGTCGTCGTGTGCTCGCGCTTTCATTCGGCGGCGCCGCTGCTGCGCGCCGGGGTCTTCCTCGCGCAGAGCGGCGCCGACACGCCGGCCTTGGCGCGCGCGTGGCGCGTCGATGAGTTGTGGCGTCAATGGTTGCTCGGCGATGCCGATGTCGCCGCCTACGTCGGGGAGTGCGCACGCCTGGTGACCCCGCCGCGCACGGACCTCGATCAGTTGCCGCTCGAACCCGCGACCCGAGCGCTGCTGCGCCACGCCGCGCGGGCCGCGCCGCCGTTGCGCCTGCTGCTGCACGGCCCGCACGGCGCGGGCAAGTACGCGCTCGCCCAAGCGCTCGCCTGCGAGCGCGGTGAAAGGCTGCTCGTGCTCGATCTGCGCGACGCAAGTGAGCTCGCCGAGCTGCGCCTGCTGCTGCGGCGCGCGCGCTCCGCGGCGACGCTCTTTCGCGCCATGGTGTACGTGCACGGCGTTGCCCGGCTGGAACAGCGCGACCCGCAGTTGTTGCGCGTGCTGTTTGAAATGCTTGGTGCATCGGCGTGCGACGCCGTGCTCGCCTGCACCGCGCCGCTGCCGCCGGTGCACGCGGCGGCGCTGCCGCTGCTACGCGTCGAATTGGGCTATCCATCGGCAAGCCTGCGGCGCGCCGTCTGGCGGCGCGCGCTCGCGGCGCGCGATATGCCGCTCGATGAAGAGAGCGAAGCGCGCATCGCTACGCGCTTTTCCTTGAGCGTCGCGCAAATCGAGCAGGCCGCGGCCGAAGCGCACGCGTTGGCGCTCGCCGCCGACACGGCGCGGATCGGCTATCGCGAGCTCGCCGCCGCCGTGCGCCGTCAATGCGGTACTGAGCTTGCGCGCATGGCGCAGCGCATCACGCCGCGCGCGGACTTCGATTCGCTCGTCGTGCCGGCGGAGGTGCAGGCGCAGTTGCGCGAGATCTGCGCGCGGGTCGCGACGCGCGACACCGTCGGGCGCGAATGGGCCGAGGGCAGCGTGCACGCGCGCGCGACCGGCGTGACCGCGCTCTTCGTCGGCTCCTCCGGCACCGGCAAGACGCTGTCCGCGGAAGCGCTGGCGCGCGAGCTGGGCCTGGATCTCTATCGCATCGATCTCGCCGGCATCGTCAGCAAATACATCGGCGAGACCGAGAAGAACCTCGATCGCGTGTTCGCCGCGGCGGAGAACGCGAACGCGGTGCTGTTCTTCGACGAGGCCGACGCGCTCTTCGGCAAACGTTCCGAGGTGAAGGACGCGCACGATCGCTACGCGAACATCGAGATCGCGTACTTGCTGCAAAAGATGGAACAGTTCGACGGCCTCGCGATCCTCGCGACCAACCTGAAGCAGAACCTCGATGAAGCCTTCTCCCGGCGCTTGACGTTCACCGTCAACTTTCCGTTTCCCGAAGAGCCCGAGCGCGTCCGGCTGTGGGAGAAGCTCTGGCCGCCGCGCGCGCCGCGCGGCGACGATGTCGACCTCGCCTGGTTCGCGCGCGAATACCGGCTCTCGGGCGGCAACATCCGCAACACCGTGCTCGCGGCGGCGCATCTCGCGGCGGCCGACGGCACGGCCATCACCCGCGAGCACCTGCTGCGCGCGACGCGCCGCGAATATCAGAAGCTCGGCAAGAACCTGGTCCATCCGGTGGCCGGGGAGCGGCGCGCCGTATGAGGTACGGCGCGCGCCGAAACCGAGTCGCCGATATGGCGGGGACCGCGGCGCGGCAGCGCGGTCAAAAGCGCGCACCGCGCGCCGCGGCCGGGGGCACGCCGAGCCACGCGCTCGTCCGCAACCCGCGGGCGGGCGCCGCGCTTGCGCCGGAGGTTCGTGCGGAAATGGAAGCGCGCTTCGGCGAGCCGTTCGACGACGTGCGCGTCCACGACGACGCCGATGCTCACGCGAACGCCGCCGCGCTCCATGCGAAGGCCTATACGATCGGCACGGACGTCGTCTTCAGCGCCGAGCGTTATGCGCCGCATTCGGCGGCGGGCAAGCGCCTGCTCGCGCACGAGTTGGCGCACGTTGTTCAGCAGCGCCGCGGCGGCGCGCCGCCCGCCGCGCAGTCGCCGGGCGAGCGCCAGGCGATCGAGGCGTCCGCGGACGCGGCCGCCGGCGCCATCGCGGGCAGCGGCCCAATTACCGTGGGCGGCGCCGCGGCGCCCGGGCTCGCCCGCAAAGGCGACGACGACTTCGAGGACGACGACCCGCGCCGCGAACAGCGCAACCGCGAGAAGCAGCGCGACCAGCAGCGCCAGCAGGAACGCAAGCAGGCGCGCGGCGGCATGCAGGAAGCGGAAGGCGCGCGGGCGAAGCGCGTCGTCGACGCGATGATGAACGACGTGCGTGCCGGCAAGCACGCCAACCTCAGCCCCGATAAGAAGCTCGCGCTGCTCAAGCGCTTCAAGGCCGCGCTGAAGGGCACGCGCATGCCGCAGCTCGCGAAGAACAAGCTGCAAGGTCAGTTCGACGAGGCGCTGCGCACGCCGCGCACGAACATCCGCGGCAAGCCGCAAACGAAATGGGTCGCGGGCGGCCAGGAGATGCCGTTCATGGACTTGCCGCCCGGCAAATCGAAGTACGCGCAGCCGGATGTCTCCAAGACCGTCACGCAGCCGCAGGGCGCGCGCCGAGGCCATTTCAACTACAAGTCCGATACCCTCGAAGGGCTGTCGCAGTCGCAGGCGCGCGACCGAGGGCGGCGCTACGCCGCGCAGGTGAAGCGCAACTCACGCCACCTGCCAAACAAGGAACCGATCATCGTCGACTTCGCCGAGCCCGGAACGCCGGAGGTGCGCGAAGAAATCATGAAACAGGTGTTCGAAGGCAGCCCCGCGGACGAAGTGCGATTCCATACGAGCAAGGTCACGCGCGCCCAATGGGAAGCCGCGCAGAGCGCGCGCGGCCAGACGCCGGCGAAGCCGAAGACGAAAGCGAAGACGAAGAAAGCGGGTAAGGCCAAGAAGGCGGCGAAGCCGAAAAAGTCGGCGAAGAAGCCTGTGAAAAAGAAGTCCGCACAGAAGAAGAAGCCCGCGCGCAAAGCCAAAGCAAAGAAGCCGGTTGCGGACAGCCCGCCGAAAGAGAAGACAGCGATCGAGCCGGCGAAACAACCCGCGGCGACGGACAAGCCGGCCGTGGAATCCAAGGTGACCGACCCGCCGGCCAAAGCGCCCGAACCGGCAAAAGTTGTCGAGCCGGCGAAGACGCCGACGGTAGAAGTTCATCCGACGGTGACGCCGGAAGCGCCCACGGCGCCCCCGGTCGAGCACGCGCCGACGACGGGCGGAAAAGTCGCAGGCGGCGCATTCGCTATCGCCGGCTTTTTGGGCGCCATTCCGGCGATCAAAGACATTAAGCGCGAGTGGGAGGAGGGGAGCAAGCTCACGGCGGTGAGGAAGGGCGGCGAGCTCGGCCTGTCGTTCGTGCCGCAGCTCGCGCCGCTGTTCTTGGCCAAAGGCGCGATCGGTAACTACTGGGGCCCGCGCCACGAAGCCATTCAGAAGGATGCCTTCAAGGTCGGCGAAGCGGTCGAAGGGTTCGTCGAAGACATCCCGCTCGTCGGGCGCATTCCTTACTTGCCGAAAGTTGCCGGCGCTCTCGAAGCGGCGAACGTCGCCGTCAACGAGTCGATCGCCTACACGGTCAAGGACATTGGCGAGGCGATCGGGGAAGGGGCAGAGGACCTGTACGACTGGCTCACCGAACCCGTGGTTTCCGAGGAAGAGTTGCAACAGCTTCTCAAGCAGATGCAGGCCGATTGAGAGTGGACGCGAGCATGCGCAAAGCGGCGAGCCAGACCACCGGACGGAACGTGGAGCGAGGGCGGCAACGGCGCGCCGCATCGCCGGAGCCCGCGAACGGGATCGAAGCGGTGCATGCGCTACAGCGGCATGCGGGCAATCGGGCCGTAACGCAGCGGCTGCGCGGCGGCGTGCCCCTCGAGCCGCGGCTGCGGGCGGAGATGGAGGCGCGCTTCGGCGAAAGCTTCGCGGACGTGCGGGTTCACAACGACACGGCCGCTCACGCCTCAGCCGCCGCGTTCGAAGCCAAGGCTTACACCGTCGGCGCCGACGTCGTCTTCAGCGCCGAGCGCTACGCGCCGTATTCCGCCGACGGCAAGCGTTTGCTGGCGCACGAGCTCGCGCACGTCGTGCAGCAGCGCCGCGGCGGCGCAGCGCCGACGCTTTCGCCCGCCGCATCGCACGAGGCGGGCGCCGATTCGGCGGCCGCACAAGTCGCGGCCGGCGCGTCGTCGGTGCAGGTGAGCGGCGCGACCGGCGTCGGTGTGGCGCGCGAACCGGAAAGCGACCCGAGGCGGCGCAAAAAGGCGGCCGTGGCGAAAGCCAAGAAGCCGCCGAAGGCGAAGGGCAAGCCAACCAGCAAGGACAAAGCCCCGAGCGGCGGGGCGCAACAAGCGCCGAGCACGCCGCTCGGCCGTTCCGTCGCCGATTTGCCGGTACCGCGGGTGTTCGCCGGGCCGGAATATTGGCTCGGCCACACGCCCGATGTGGCGGCAATGAAGCCTGCGCAGCGATACGACGAAGCCAACCAGATCCAGGAATGGATAGATCGCCAAACCGCCACGACGCCGGATGTGCTGCGGATGGAAAAGGTGCGCGACGAATTGCTCGCGGGCGCCGACGCCAGTCTGCGTAATGCTTTCAAAGATAGGAAGCCGCGCCGCTCTTCCAAACGGACGGGAGCGAAAGCGCAAACGCCGGCGGACGCCGCCGCGGCCGAGGCGGAAAAGCCGCGCATCCTGCGCGAGCGAAGCAGCGTGGCCACCACGGAGCCCGGGACGGCGAGCCGGGAATTCGACGAGATCGTTTCGTATCTGCAGCGCCCCGGTATTCCCGCCGAAGAGAAAAAGATTCTGCAAGCCGAGTTGTTGAATCTCGTGCCTGCGCTCGAGCAGGACCTGCAGCGGAGCGCCGCCAAACGGCGCCTCGCGTACGTGAGCGATACGCTCGAGCGCGCTTCCGGCGGCGACATGCGCAATCTCGCCCGGCTGCTCGACCACATCAAGAACGAGCGCCCGGGTTCGAACTACCTGATGCAGGGCAAGAAGCTGCTGCTTGAGCTTAGCGATGAAGAGACGACGGCGCTGCGCGAGTGGTTCCAGTTCAGCGTCCTCGGGCAGTGGTCGAACGCATTGCAGGACACGCAGCGCCTCACCGAGGAAGGCGAGCATGCGCTGCAGCAATACCGGCAGATCCGCTTTTCGCGCGGCTTCCGCTCGCAGGAGCAAATGTACCTCTGGCTGCAGAACGCCGAGGAGAACCTCGAGGATCTGGAGCGCGCACAAGCGCGCTGGAACGGCCTGCTCTCGTCGCTCGCCTACCATGCCAAGCGCACCGGGAAGGGCGTCGTCCGAGGTGCGATTGGCGTCGTCAAAGAGCCGTTCCGGCAATTGCACGACCTCGCGCTGATCTCCGGGCACCTGGCCTTCGGCGTGGAAGTCAGCGACGAGGATCTGATCAGCGGCGTCGCCCAGGCGAGCAGAGCCGGCGAATCGCGCGGGAAGATTTTCCTGGCGGCGGTCCCGGAGACGGCGCCGTTCGTGGCCATCCACGACATGGCGAAGGCTGCGGTCGAGCAGAGATGGGACGACCTTGCCGAAATCTCGGGCGGCGTGCTGGGCGCGCACGTGCAGGCCAAAGTGGTCGAGGGAGTGTCGGGCCGCGGCCGCGGCTCGGGCAAATCGGGCGGCGCGAAAGCACCGGGCTTCGCATCGCGATGGCGCGCCCGCGTGCAAGCGCCCCTCGGCGAGACACTGGCGAAGACCGAACTTACCGCGCCGAAACAACCGAGCGCGCGGGCGCAGCTGCGCGCCAGCAAGAAAGCCGTAAGCGCGGAAGCGGCCGCGGCGAAGAAGCAGACGCGCGCGCAGACGCTGCAGGCGAAGGCGCAGCGAGCGGAGAAAACGGCAGCGAAGAGCACGGCAAGAGCGGAGCAGCTGCGCGAAGCGGCGCAGAAACGCGCCGACACGCACACGCGCAAGCAGGCCGAGGCGCAGGCGAAGCAGAAGGTGTCGCCGAAGGCGCGCGAGAAGCTGGAAGGCCAAGTGGCGCGCGCGAAGAAGGCGATGGAAACGGCGGCGGAGAAGGCAAGAAAGGCGGCAGAACGCGTGGACGTCACCGGTGAGCGCGCCAAGAAGGCCGCGACCGCCGCCGAAAAAGCGCGGGTCGCCGCCGATGCCGCGCGGAAAAAAGCGGCAACGGCGCGCGCCAAGGCGGAGGCTCTCAAGCCCGCGCCCGATCCGGAAGTCATGTTCGACCCGGCGCAGGAGCCGGCCTTCGGCGATGCGCCCGAGGCCAAGCTGCCCGCCAACGCCGAGCCGACCGTATGGGTGCGAACCGGCAAAGGCAAGAACCGCGGCACCTATGTCGCGGAAGGAGAAAAAGGTTTCGGCAAGGGCGATGGGATCGCCATGCCGAAGAGTCAGGCGGAGGCATACAACTTCCGCCCGCACGGCGCGGCGGCGGCGCCGAAACCCATTACGCCGCGCGTCATCGGCGGCCGGCAAGTCGAGTCGAGCGGCGCCGGTGGGCGCAAAGGCTCGACCTTCCTCAGTGCGACGGCGCGAGACCCCACGGCGGTCGACGTCACCGCCATCCGGTCCGACCTCGCGGAGTCGCGCGCCTACGATCAGCAGCAGAAGCAGGGCGAGTTTGGTATCCAGCGCCCCGGGGGATCGAACGTGCGCGGCGCCGATTCGACCACGGCGCAAGTGCAGTTCGACGCGAACGGCAAGCCCGTGAGCGCCAAGATTTTCCTGAACGACGTTACATCGCCCACCGAACCGAAAGGGCCCAAGGCCAGCCACGCCGAGTGGGGAGCGGAGCTCGAACGGATTCTCGATCCCGATGCCCCGCCGGGCGAGCGCCTGGACTTCGGCGATCCGGCCCTCGAGGCCGTCATTCGCGAGGCGGCGCGCAAGGGCGAGGTCTATGTGCGCGTCGTGCGCGTGGAGTACTCGATGTCCGGCGAAGGCGCAGTGCGGACCAGTCCCAGCGAAACCTGGCCGCTCAAGCCGGTGCGCGCGCCGGTGGTGCCGCCGCATCCGACGCGCGACCGCGACGAGGACCGGCGGCGATGAGCGAGATGCGACATGCCTTCGCGAGCCGCGATCCCGTCATGAGGAATAGATGATGGCCGACGCCGCGCAAAAATCCGCCGCTAAAGCGAGCACGGCGTCCGCCGAGCGGCGTCCGCTGCGGCGCGCGGCGCTCGCGCCCGAGATCGCGCCGGCCCTCGACGCGATGTACGCGCTGCAGCGCGACGCCGGCAATCGCGCGGTGACGCAGCGCCTGCGCGGCGGCGCGCCGCTCGACCCAAGCGTACGCGCCGAAATGGAGGCGCGCTTCGGCGCGGATTTCAGTGCGGTGCGCGTGCACGACGACGCGCAAGCGCACGACGAAGCGGCGCTGCTCGATGCCAAGGCGTACACGCACGGCAACGACATCGTGTTCAACGCCGATCGCTACGCGCCGCATTCGAGCGAAGGCCGGCGGCTACTCTCGCACGAGCTTGCGCACGTCGTGCAGCAGCGCCGCGGCGGCGCGACGCCGGCGCTCGACGCAACAGCGCCGCACGAGCGCGCGGCCGACAGCGCCGCCGAAGCGGCGATGACGAGCGCGGGTCCGATCGCCGTCGGCAGCGCAACGGCAACCGGCGTCGCGCGCGAGGAAGACGACGATAGCTTCACCGCGCGCTTCCAACGCAAGGTGCGCGCGGTCAGAGACAAGATTCCGCAGGAGTATCGCGAGCCGCTCTCGAAGGCGGCGGACTATGTCGCGGATAAAACCGTGGACGTCGCGCTGACGCCCCTCGTCGGGCCGATCGGGGGCGGCGATATCGGCTCGACCTTCCTGCACGCGGCGACGAGTGCGGCGACCGGCGAGGGCGATCCGGTCGAGGACATCAAAGCCGCGGCACGCACCAAAGTGCAAGAAGGGATCGGCACCGCCAAAGGCGTGGTGACCCAGGTCACCGAGGTCGCCGACATCGCTTTGTGGCTCGGCAACGAATACAAGGGCGCGCGCGACAAGGCGGCGAAAGCGGTCGGCGGGAAGGAAGGCACGGCCGGCAACTTCGCGGTTAAAAAGGGCATCGATCTCATCGCCAACGTCACCGGCATGAGCGCGCTGCCAGCCGCGGCGGAAGCCGGCGATCAACTGGCGGCGCTCGGCCTGGTCGACGAATACGGCACGCCGAACATCACCGCGCCGCTGACCGAGAAAGCGAACGAGGCGGTCAAGTGGACCGAAGAAGCGATCGGCGGCACGCCGTCGGACCCGGAGCTGTTCACACCGGCGGAGAAAGCCGAGCTCAAGGCGAGCATCGGCGTGCAGGTGGCGCTCGCGTTCACCGGCGCCGAGGAAGTGAAGATTGCGATGAACGTCATCGGCGTGCTCGGCGGGCTCCGCGGCGTCGTCGAGAGCGTGCGCCACGACCCGAACTGGAAAACCAGCTCGCGCTTCTGGGGCAGCATCATCGGCATGGTGCTCTCGGTCGTCGGTCTCAAGCACACGATGGCGGCGAGCAAGATCACGACGCTCGTGCTCAAGTTCGGCTGGGTCGCGGCCGCGATCCCGCCGATGGCGCAGATGGTCGCCGATTACTTGAACACCGACCTCACCGAAGAAGAGCGCGAGCGGCGCATGAAGCAGAACTGGATCCAGGTCGTGCACGTGCTGAAGGACGCGATCCTGCACGTCGCGCAGTCGCAAGGCGGCAAGTCGGCCGCGCCGAACGAAACGCCGACGACGACGACGGGCAAAGGCGGCACCGGCGGCGGCGACGTGGACGTCAACACGCCGCCGACGAACAAGACCGTGCAGCCGGCGGCAAAGACCGGTGCGACGGAGACGACGACGCCGAATCAAGTCGCACAGCCCGCGGTGAAAGCGGACACGCAAAATCAGCCGCTGCCGCAAGTCACCGAAGGCGGGGTGACGCCGATCAAGCGCAGCACGCCGCCGCCGACGTCCAAGGCGTCGAAAAAACTCCAGTCGGATCTCGACAAGTTGCCGCCGGAGAAAGCCGGCACGGTGACGCCGCTGCGCCCGAAGAAAGGCGGCAAGCCGCCGAGCGAGCCGGCGCAGCAGAAAATTCCGGTCGCCCAAGAAGAGCAGCAGAAAATCGCGGTCGGTCAGACGCACGATGCCGGCGGCGGCAAGCAGGGACCTGCGCTCACCGTCGTGCCGAGCGACGCGCCGATGGCCTCGGCCGGCGGCGGCAAGGGCGGGAAGGGCGGAACGCCGACCGACGTTTCGGCGCCGGTGGTCGGCAAGGGCGGAACCGCCGCCGGCGGTAAGTCCGCCGCCGGCAAGGTGGGCAGCGCGCAAACGGGCAAGAAGGCGCCGGTGCAAGACGAAGCAACGGCCGCGCCGACCAAGAAGACGACTCCGTCCGATCAGATCGAAGCACGGCTCGGCGCGCTCAAGGTGCCGAAGGGACAGCGCAAGGCGTTCAACAAAGCAGCGAACCTCGTACGCAAGCGCGCGGTCACCGATCCGGCATCGGCCGAAGAGCTGCTGCAAGGGCTCGAGCGGCGCTTCGGTGCGCCCGCGCCGGCGAGCAAGGGCGCGCAAGTGGCCGAGGACGTCGCGGAGGCGCAAAGCAAGCTCTATCCGGAGAAGACGGCGAGCGGCAAACACACCCAATCGCGCGCCGCCGACGAGCGCGCGCTGCAGGAACAACAGCGCCCGGGCGCGAAAGTAGCGAAGAAGGCGAAAGTGAAGGAATCCGAGCGCATGGGCGTCGCCGGCGGCGAGGCGCAAGCGGCGAAGGAAGGTATCGCCGTGAAGGATTGGGACACGCCGCAGAAATGGAAAGGCGAATTCGGCCAGGGTCCGGACGCGCTCGGCAGCCGCGGCGACAAGGAGTTAATCCTGGAATTCAAAGGCGGCGGCAGTGCGCTCGCGAAGAGCAAGCGAACCGGCGTCGTCGAAATGTCGAACGAGTGGGTCGGGCGCAAGATCGCCGAGCTCGAATTCGTCGGCGACAAGGCCACGGCGGCGCGCCTGCTCAAAGCCGCGCGCGAAGGAAAGCTGCAAGGCGTCGTGTATCGCACGCGCCAGCTCAAAGCGGGCGAGAAGACCTCGCGCCTCAAGAGCCACCAGCTGCGCGACCATTTGACGGACGAAAACATCCGCGAGAGCGGGCTGATCGAGTATTCGCCGACCAAAGTCGAGCAGGCGTATCAGCAGCGGCTGCAGGAGCTACAGCAGTCCCAGGCGAGCGGCGACGTGCAGAGCTTGCCGTGACGAGCCATAAAAAATGATCGATCACCTCGACAACCTGCTGCATCGGCTCTTCCGCTTCTCGATCCCCGAGATCACGGCGGATACGCAGGTGCGCTTTCAACCACCCGATGAGAACTGGCGGAGCCTCGTGCCGACGATCACCGACGGGGCGGGCAACCCGGCGAACTCGCTCAACGTCTATCTCGCCGATCTGCGTGAGAACCGCAAGCTACGTACGAACGAGCGCGAGAAGATCGCGGTCGGCCAGGACATCTTCGAAGTGCCGCCGCCGCGGCGGGTCGATTGTCATTACTTGATCAGCGCGTGGAGCCCGGTCGCCGTCACCATCGGCATCGATCCGACGCTCGATGAGCACGCGCTCCTCGCCGAAGCCGCGCGCGTGCTCGGCGCGCACGACGAGCTAGATCCGGTCGCGATCTACGCGCTCTCCACTCCGCCCGCGGTCCCGCCGCCCGCGATCGCAACAGAGCGCTTTCCGCTCACGCTGCTTCCGGTCGAGGGCTTCCCGAAGTACGCCGAGTTCTGGGGAACGATGGGCGACAAGAACCGCTGGAAACCGTGCGTGTACGCGGTCGTGACGGTCGCGCTCAAAGAGGCGCCGGTGCGCGCGGGGCCGATCGTCACGACGACGATCACGAACACGTTGATTCGCGGCGTGCCGGCGACGGAGCACACGTTGTTTCACATCGGCGGCACGGTGCTCGACAACGCGGTGCCGCAAAAGCCGGTGCCGTCGGCGTGGGTCGAGCTGCTCGCGCCGCCGGCGAACGAACGCCGTCAGCTCACGCGCGCCGACGCGCAGGGGCGGTTCGTCTTCGCCGACGTGACGGCGGGTGCCTGGCGCCTGCGCGCGAGCAGCATGCCGCTCGGCGTGAGCGCAATCCGAAACATCACCGTGCCGGAGCCGACCGGCAATTACGACGTGAGTTACTAACCGAGCGCGAGAGGCGCGCGTTAAGGAGATCACCATGGCCGTGCAAGTTTCGTATCCCGGCGTTTATATCGAGGAGTTCGCGCCCGGCGCGCCGATACAGGGTGTGGGCACCAACACGGCGGCGTTCATCGGCGTCGCCGAACGCGGCAACATCAACGAGCCGACCAAGGTCACCTCGTGGGACAACTTCACGAGCGTGTTCGGCAAGCTGCCGGTGCAGGGCACGTATCTCTGGTACGCGGTGCGCGGCTATTTTCAAAACGGCGGCCAGGTCTGCTACGTCGTGCGCGCGAGCAACGGCACGTACCAGGCGATGACCTTGAACGATCGCACCGGCGCGCCCGGACGGCCGATCGTGAACCTGCGCGCGCGCAACCCCGGCGCGCTCGGCATCGTCGCCACCGTCGCCGATGCGCCGCTGCTCTCGAATGTCGCGGTCTACCGGCCGCGCGGGGCGCTCGCCGCGCAGGCGCTGCAGGGCGCGATGGAAGTGACGCTCGACGTCGACGGCGCGATCACCGCGGCCAACGTCGCGAATCGATTCAAGCCCGGCGATGAAGTTTCGTTCTCGGTCGGCACCGACCGGCGCGTGATCTCGAGCGTGAGCGGCGCGACCGTGCGCTTCACGCTGCCGCTCAGCCAGACGCTCGCCGCCGCCACGACGATGCGGCTTGCGAACACGCCGACCGGCGCGCGCACGATTCGATTGCGCCCGGCCGGCGCCGGGCCGCTGCCGGCAGGCCAGCTCGTTCCCGGCACGATCCTGCGCGTCGCCCAGGGCGCGAACAACGACGCGCAAGTCGTCGAGTCGGTGATCATGGAAATCCTGACCGAGGGCGCGCAGGGCGGGCTCGCCCCGCTCACGTATCGCGTGACGTTCCGCGCCGGGCTAGGGATTCAGCTCGATCTCGATCCGGGCGCCGCGAACGCGCCGACCGCGTCGTCGCTGGAGATCAACCTGCAAGTCACCATGGGGGCGGTCAACGTGACGTACGACCGGCTGTCGATGGATCCCTCGCATCCGCGCTACTTGATCGACGTCGTGAACGCGGGCGATCTGCTCACGGCGACGATGGTGCAGCCGCCGCCGCCGAACACGGTGGCAAATGCGATTCCGCGCGTCGGCGCCGCGGCGGCGCTCAACCCGCCGCAGCCGGGCACCGCGGAAGACCTGTCCATGCTGACGGCCGGCAACTTTACGGCGGCGATCGATACGCTGCGCGCGATCGACGACGTGAACTTCATCGCCGTTCCCGACCGCCCGACCGCCGCGGGCCAACTTATGTCCACCGTGCAGCAGGCGCTGATCGCGCACTGCGAGCTCCTGGCCGACCGCTTCGCGGTGCTCGATTCCGATCCGGGCGTACCGCTCTTCGGCGCGAACAGCCTCGAGCAGCAGCGCCGCGGCCTCGATTCGACGCGCGGCTACGCCGCGCTGTACGCGCCGTGGCTGCAAGTCGTTCCCCAGAACGACGGGCCGCCGATCTTCGTGCCGCCGAGCGGACACGTCGCCGGTATTTTTGCGCGCAGCGACGCATCGCGCGGCGTACACAAAGCGCCGGCGAACGAAATCGTCAACGGCGCGCTCGGCGTCGAGCGGCGCATCAGCCTGATCGAGCAGGGCCAGCTGAATCTGCTCGGCGTGAACATCGTGCAGGTGTTTCAGGACGGCGGCCGCCCGGTGCTGTGGGGTGCGCGCACCACGGCGACCGACACGAACTGGCAATACGTCAATATCCGTCGGCTGTTTTTGTACTTAGAAGAATCGATACAGGAGGGAATCCGCTGGGCGGTGTTCGAGCCGAACAATCTCGCGCTCTGGCAAAAACTGAAACGCACGCTCACCGATTTCCTCACGCGCTCGTGGCGCGACGGCGCGCTCTTCGGCGCCAAAGCAGAGGAAGCGTTCTACGTGCGCATCGATGAAATCTTGAATCCGTTCTCCGAGCAGCAACTCGGCCGACTGCACATCGAGATCGGCGTGCGGCCGAGCTATCCGGCCGAGTTCATCATCGTGCGCATCGGCATCTGGGACGGCGGCTCGGAAGTCAGCGAATCCTAAGAGGAGCACAACATGGCAATCCGCAAAGATCCTTACGGCAATTTCAATTTTCTGGTCGAGATCGACGGCATCGTGCGCGCGGCGTTCCACGAAGCCGGCGGTCTTGATTCGTCGGTCGATGTGATCGAGCACCGCGAAGGCGGCGAGAACATCACCACGCGCAAGCTGCCCGGCCAGGTGAAATTCTCGAACGTGAGTTTGAAATGGGGCATGACGGACGACACCGAGCTGTATGCGTGGCATCGCCAATGGGTCGAGGGCGATCCGGCGGCCACGCGCAAGAACGGCTCGATCGTGCTGCTCGATCGCCAGGGCCAGGAGAAGGCGCGCTGGAATTTCTTCAACGGCTGGCCGAGCAAGTGGACCGGCCCGAGCTTCAGCGCCGAGGCGAACGATATCGCGATCGAGACGCTCGAGATCGCGCACGAAGGGCTGGCGCGCGCGTAATGGGCCGACTAATAGCCGTCACCCGCGAAAGCGGGGGTCCAGAAAATTAATGTCATCGCGTTCGGCGCTGGCTGGATTCCCGCTTTCGCGGGAATGACGACCCGATGGGCTTGGCGCGGGCGTAGTGAAACCGCCCCCTCCCATTCCCTCCCCCGCAAGCGGGGGAGGGTTAGGGTGGGGGTCGAACCGGAGCAACGACCATGTTTCAAACCGAATACGAGTTCACCTTGCCCTGCGGCTTTTTGGACGAAGAGGGCAACCTGCACAAGGAAGGCGTGATGCGTCGCGCCACCGCGGCGGATGAAATTTTGCCGCTCAAAGATCCGCGAGTGGTGAAGAACGAGGCGTACGTCATCGTGATCCTGCTGTCGCGCGTGATCACGCGGCTCGGGAGCCTGGCCGCGATCAACCCGAAGACGATCGAGAACCTGTACGCGACCGATCTCGCGTTCCTGCAGGGCCTGTACAACAAGATCAATCGCTTCGACGACGCGGCCGAGATTTGCCCGCATTGCGAGAAGCCGTTGAACGCAGCCGTGGCCGGGACCGCGGAGGTTCCCCGCTTGGGGGAATCGTCGGCTACCCCCTCGATCAACTGACCGAGGAGGTGGCGTTCATCGCGTATCACTTTCACTGGCCGCACGATCAGATCATGAATCTCGAGCATCGCGACCGCCGCCGCTGGGTAGCGCAGATTTCCGCGATCAACCAGCGCGCGAACGAGGGCTGAAGCGTGAAGCACGCAGGTGTCATCAAGCCGCACATGCCGCAAACCGTCTATCGCGCGGTCGCGCTGCGCCAGCGCGCGTTTCTCGCGCGGCTGCCGACGTTGCGCCGTTTGGCGGCGCATGCAAGTCCGCTCGATCGGGTGCTGCGACGCATGCAGGCGCCGGCGGCGCCCGGTATCACCTCGATCCTGCAGCTCGTGCTGCGCTTCGCGTATTCGCTGACCTACCGGCAAAGCGTGCAGGCGACGACCCGCGCTATCCACCTGGCCGCGGCCGTCCAACGCACCGAGCTGCGGCATCTCGTGGAGCGCAAGCTCGCGCTGATAACTCGCGTAATCGAAGGCCGCACACCGACGCCTGAAGCAGCGGCGGCCGCCGCGCCGACACTGCTGGTACGCGAGCGTATCGAGCGGCACGTGCGCGCGCCGCGCGTAGCGATGGCGTTCGCCCGCACGCCGGCGAGCGTCGCGGCGCGTGAAGGCGATGCGACGCGTACCGAAGCGCTGTCCCCGGTAACGGCGCGAGCGGTGCGCACGCACGACGCGGTGCCCGCCGCCCAGCCGGCGGCGCTCATGCTGCCGGCGCAGGAGTTGTCGCGCGTGACCGACCATGTGCTTCAGCAGCTCGATCGGCGGGTGCTGTCGTACCGCGAACGAACCGGACGGATTTAGAAGACGATGCCGCTCGAAAAAGCGCAGCTCACGAACACCGTCACCGGCGTGAAGATTCCGGTGCAGTTCAATCCGGAGGAGTACACGCTCAACCGCGACATCAACTACGCGCAAGCGGCGATCCCCGGGCTGTCCGCGCCGATCCTGCAGTTCGTGAACGGCAACCTGCAGACGCTCGACATGGAGCTGTTCCTCGATTCCTACGAGCAGCACAAAGTCGGCAGCACGGTGGTGAACAAGGCGCAATCGGACGTGCGCGTGCTGGTGAAGCAGGTGACCGACCTCATGACGATCGAGCCGACCACGCACGCGCCGCCGGTGCTGCTCTTCACCTGGGGATCGCTCGCCTTTACGTGCGTGCTCGCGCGCGTGTCGCAGCGCTACGTGATGTTCCTGCCGGACGGCATCCCGGTGCGCGCGCGGCTTTCAGTCACGTTCAACGAATACCGCAACATCGATCTCGAAGCCAAGGAGGTCAAGCGCGAGACCAGCGACTACTCGAAGCGTCACGTGGTGAGCGAAGGCGAAACGCTGTCGTCCATCGCGGGCAAGGAATACGGCGACCCGCGCCTGTGGCGCGTCATCGCCATCGCCAACCGGCTGCAGCGCGCGCGCAACCTCGCGCCCGGGTCGAAACTGCTGCTGCCGAATCTGCCGTACCGCGACCCCGAGTCCGGCAAGGTGTACGCCTGATGGGTAGCGCGCGCTTCGTTCCCGAGTTCACGCTGCTGCTCGACGGCAAGCCGATCCCCGCGGAGCTGCGCGCGTCGATCCTGAGCGTGCGCTGCCAGACCGGCTACGACGCGCTCGACGAAGTGGAGATTACGCTCGCGAATGAAAAGCTGCGCTGGCTCGACAATCCGTTGTTCAAGCTCGACACCTCGTTGACTTTGCAGCTCGGCTACGCGCCGGATCCTTTGGTGCAAACCTTCGACGGCGAAGTCGTCGCGCGCGGCGCGAGCTTCCCCTCCGGCGGCATGCCGACCTTCAGCATCACCGCGCACGACCGGCGCCACCGCATGAAGGACGGCAACAAGATCCGCTGGTTCGCGATTCCGCTGCCGTGCCCGGGAAATATCCCGCTGCCCGACATCGCGACCGCCAGCATCGTGACGCTCGAAAACCTGCTGCTGCCGATTTACGACCCGGTGGGTGCCGCGCTCTCGATCATCTTGGGCGGCGTGGACACCTTCGTCGCGATCACCGACCCGTACTCGGCGCAGAAGGTCATCCGCAAGCAGGCGAACGAGAGCGATTACGATTTCCTGAACCGCATCGCCGCCGAGAACGGCTGGGACGTGCTGATGGAGCACGACGGCCCGGTCGGCGGGCATCTGCTGCGCTTCACGTCCTCGCTCGACCGCCTTCAACCCGATTTCACCTTCGGCTATGGGCGCAACCTGATCGACTTCGCGCCGCGCGTTTCGAAGGTCGGGCAGATTTTCCAGGTCGGCGGCTTCGTGTGGATTCCGGCGATCAAGATGACGTTCACCGTGACGCTCGGCTTCGACTGGGACCGGATGAGCCTGACGCTCGCGGTGTACCCGGGGGTCGTGCCGATCGGCATGCAGCCGGGCGACTACATGGTCGGCGAGCCGCTCACACCGTTGTCGATTCCGCGCAAGCTCGTGTCCGAGCTGATCCCGAAACTGAACCGGCGCCTGACCGCGAGCGGCACGGTGCTCGGCGATCCGAACATCCGCGCCGGCAACGTCATCCGCATCGAGAACGCGGGCGAGGAGTTCGGCGGGCTGTATCGCGCGACCTCGGTCACGCACACGCTCGATAGCGGCGGGTTTCGCACGAACTTCGAAGCGCGCAAGGAAATCTGGTTCGGTTCGATACCGCTCGCCGATCAGGGCGCGGTGCCGGTGCGTTTGTCGTTTTGAGGAGCGGCGAATGAAACGGGAAGAAACAGAAACGAGGCATGTGTCGTTCGCCCGATCGCTCCGCGCGTCCTGCGCTCTCGCGAAACTCGCACATCCGTGTGCAGCAAAGCGGAAACCCATACGACGTTGGAGAGGCCCCATGGCTCCCCGCGTATGCGGGGACGACAACGAATCTACAAGCCATGTGAAAACCGTTCGCACTTCGACAGGCTCAGTGCGAACGGTTTTATTTGCCGTTCGTGGTGAGCCTGTCGAACCACTTTTGAAACACGTCGTAGCTATTCCGTGAGTGAGGAACAAACGATGGCGAATGAAGCGGTGAAATTCGGTTGGTCGCAAAGCATGAGCCTGAAGCCGCCGGAGGAAAAAATCTACGGCGTCTCGGTGGCGACCGTGATCAACAACATCGATTGCACCGGCGAAGCGCGCGTGCAGCTCATGATCCCGTGGCTGCCGGGCTACATGCCGTGGGCGCGGCTGTCGACGCCGATGGCGGGCATGGCGCGCGGGACCTATTTCATCCCGCAGATCGGCGATGAAGTCCTGGTCGCGTTCAACAACGGCGACGTACGCGAGCCGTACGTGCTCGGCACCTGCTGGAACACCATGGACCGGCCGCCCGCGCTGTCGCCGACCGATGCCGTCACCAAACGCAAGATCCGCACGCCGCTCGGCCACGAGCTGTCGTTCGATGAAGCGACGCAATCGGTCACGCTGTCGTCGAACTCCATGTCGACGGTCACGCTCGATCCCCTGAAGGCCGAGATCAGCACGCCGTTCGCGAAAGTAACGGTCGGCAAGGCCGGCGACGTGACGATCAGCGCCAAGACCAAGATCACCCTCGATGCACCGGTGATCGAGATCAACGCGAAGACGCTGCTCACCGCGCAGAGCAAAGGTGTTGCGATGTTCAAGGCCGACGGCGCCTGCGCGCTGCAAGGCAAAGTCGTGAAGATCAACTGAAGGAGACGCCATGCCCGCCGCCGCCCGCTTTCTCGACGCCACCAACCATCCGGGATTGATCGTGAAAGGATCGACGAACGTGTTCATCAATTTCCTGCCGGCCGCGCGCGCGACCGACACGCATGCGTGCCTGATGCCGCCGCTCGCCGGCCCGCACCCGTCCAACCCGATCGCGCAAGGGAGCAAGACCGTGCTGATCAACAATTTGCCCGCGGCGCGTCAACTCGACAAGACCGGCTGCGGCGCCACGATCGTGTCGGGCTCCGCGAACGTGCTGATCGGAGGCTGAGGCGTGGCGGCGAAAGAAACGGCGCCCGATCCCAAAGCCTTCCTCGGCCGCGGGTTTGCGTTCCCGGTGGGCGTCGATGCCGACGGGCGCGTCGCGCTGGCCGAATACGAAGAAGACATCCGCCAGTCGATCCGGATCATTCTCGACACCAACCCGGGCGAGCGCGTGATGCGCCCGGACTTCGGCGCCGGCCTGCAGGCGCTCGTGTTCGAGCCGATCAACACGCACACGCTCGCGCTCGCGCGCCATCGCGTCGAGCAGGCGCTGATCCTGTGGGAGCCGCGCATCGACAACGTCGCGGTGAAGGTCGATGCGCAGCCACCGCTCGGGCGCATGAACATCGACATCCGCTACCGCGTGCGCACCACGAACACGTTTTACAACCTGGTGTATCCGTTCTATTTGCAGGAGGGACGCGCGCGATGAAATGCGACCCGCGTCCGCCGCTCATCGTCGCCCGCAACGCGCGAGCGATCGCCGAGGCGCTCGACGCCAATCGCCGCGGCTACACGCCGGAGTGGCGCGCGCCGCGCGCGAGCGCCGACGCCGGGATGGCGCTGAACGACATCCTGGCGCGCTATCTCGAAATCCAGGGCGACGGGTTGAACGCGATGCCGCAGCGCCTGCAGCTCGAATTCCTGGAATCGCTCGGCGCCAACGTGCTGCCGGCGCAGCCGGCGCGCGCGCCGCTCGTGTTTCAGCTGCTCGAGACGGCCTCAGACGACGCCACCGTGCCGATGGGCACGCGCGTCGCGGCGGTGTTGCCGCCGCCCGCGCCTTCGCTCGAAAGCGACACCGCCTCGACGCCGCGCGCGCCCGCGCCGGAATTTTTCACCGAGCAGGAAATCACCGCGATGCGCGGCACGCTCGCCGCGCTTTACTCGATCGATCCGCAGGCCGACACGTATACCGATCACACCGCCGCGGCCGGCACCGGCTTTGCCATCTACGACGACGCGCGTGCAGTGCCGCACCGGCTCTACCTCGGCCACGGCGAGCTATTCAAGCTCACCGGCTCGGCGCAAATCGTGTTGACCTTCGACTTTGCACCCGTGCGTCCGGACGGCGCGGCGGTACGCGGCCAGCGCCCGCTCTTGCTCGATTGGGAGTACTTGAGTGTCGATGGCTGGCAGCCGTTGAAGCTGATCGAGGACGGCACGCAGCGCTTCACCACCGACGGCAAGATCACCCTCGAAAAGTTTTACGGCCCGGACAGCAAGGAGGATACGGTCAACGGGCTCAAGAGCTGCTGGATACGGGCGACCGTCTCCGACCGCATTCCCGCGGCGCGTATCCGCGCGGACGGGGCGACGGTTAACGCGCAAGGCTACTACGTGGTGCAGGTCGAATCCGGCATCGAGCTGCATGCGGGCGACCGGGTGACCGTCGACGGCAACACGATTACCGAGGTCGCCGGAGTGACCGATACGACGCTGCTGCTCAAGGCGAGCATCGACCGGCTCGTGACCAGCGAGTACATCACGCTCGCCGACGCGCTGCCGCCGGTGCGGCCCGACGGCGCGGACCAGGAAGGCGCGCTGCCGCAGGTGGATGTCATCCGCGCGCGCGTCGGCCTCGAGAAGACCGATCTGCCGCTCGACGCGGCGTATCTCGACAGCTTCAAGATCGACATCAGCAAGGACTTCCATCCGTTCGGCGAGCAGCCGGAAAAGTTCGCCGCGTTTTACATTGCGTGCAAGGACGCGTTCGGGCGCATCGGCGCGCGCATCACGCTCAATTTCACTTTCACGCTGCTGTACGACGAGTACAAGAACCACACCGCAGCGCCGCCGAAGCTCCAAACCGAGTATTTCGACGGCAGCCGCTGGCTCGCGCTCGGCTCGGCGGAGGAGTACGTCGACAACACCGCGTCACTCACCAAAGGCGATGCGCCGGGGAGCGTGAACGGAACGATTTCGTTCATCCGCCCCGCGGCGTGGGTCGAGTCGGAGGTCAGCGCCGACAAGCAATTGTGGCTGCGCCTTCGCATCGTCGACGGCGACTACGGCAAGCCGCTATCGCTTTCGATCACCGCCGATCCGAACGACAACACCAAGTACATCGTCAACAGCGTACCCTCCACGCTGAAGCCGCCGATCGTCGCGCGCATCGGCGTGAGCTATCTCTATTTCACCAATCCGCATCCGCTCGATTACTGCGTCACCGAGAACGAGTTTGCCTTCACCGAGCGCAGTGAAGACGCGCGCTGGGCGCGCAGTCCCTTTGCGCCGTTCACGCCGGTGTCGGATCGCACGCCCGCTGTGCATTTCGGCTTCTCCAGCAAACCGCCGGCCGCGCTGGTGAGCCTGCTCGTCCAGGTGATCGCGCCGGCGGAGGAGGGCGACGTCCAACCGTACGCCTGGGACTACTGGGGCAGCCGGGGCTGGACCGAGCTGTCGGTGCGCGACGCGACGCTCGGCTTCAACCGCACGGGCCTCGTGCAGTTCGTCGGCGCGCCCGACGCGCTGCCGCGCGAGGGCTTGGGCGGCGCGCTCTATCGCATACGCGCGCGGCTCAAGACCGGGTTGCAAAGCGGCGATCAAATCGCCCGGCTCGGCGGCGTGTGGCTGAACGCCGCGTGGGCGCGCCAAGGCAACCGCGTCGAGCGCGACGGCCTCGGCATCAGCAACGGCAATCCCGATCAGTCGTACGCGCTGCCGGTCGTGCGCGCGGCGAAGCCCGTGCCGGGCTCCGGCGAGACGGCGACGGCGCTCAACGCCGCCGAGTTCGAGCGCGCGCTCGATACGCCGCTCGCCGGCGTGCCGATCCTGGGCGATGAGCTGGTTGAAGTACGCGAATGGAGCGGGCGCGGCGACGATTGGCAGACGCTGCTCGGCGACGTCGATCCTGCGGACATCCGTTTCGAAGTCGATCCGCAGGAGCCGACCGTCAAGACGGCGGCATGGGTGCGCTGGAAGCCGCAGCCGCATTTTTATTATTCCGGACCGAACGACCGCCACTACGTGGTCGAGCGCGCGCGCGGCGTGTTTCGCTTTCCCGGGCTCGGCGGATTCATCCCGCCGGCGGGTGCGCCGATCGTCGCAAGCTACGTCACCGGCGGCGGCACCGACGGCAACGTGCCGGCGGGCGCGGTGCGCGAGCTGCGCAGCGGCATCGGCTTCGTGCAGTCGGTGACGAATCCGATCGCCGCGAGCGGCGGCGCCGGTGCCGAGCTCCTGCGCGGGGCGCGCGATCGAAGCGGCCAGCGCGTGCGCCATCGCGATCGCGCCGTGTCGGTCGAGGACTACGAATGGCTCGCGCAGGAAGCGTCGAGCGAAGTCGCGCGCGTCCGCGCGCTCCCGCTCGAAGGACCGGCCGGGCGTGGCAGCCGCGGCTTCGTCGGCATCGTCATCGTGCCGCACTCGCTCGATGCGATGCCGCAGCCCTCGCCCGAGCTGTGCCGCAATGTGATCGCCGCGCTCGCACGTCGGGCGCCCGCCGGCATCGCGGGCGGCATACGCATCGTCGAACCGAGCTACGTGCCCGTCGGCGTGCACGCCGAAGTGCTGCCACGGCGCGCGGAGGAAGCGGGGCGGGTGGAGGCGCGGGTGCGCCTGCGGCTCGCGAGCTTTCTGCACCCGCTCACGGGCGGCGCGGCTGCGCGCGGCTGGGACTTCGGCGAGAGTGTCTATCTCTCCGATCTCGCGGCGCTCATCGAAGACACCGAGGGCGTCGACGCCGTGCGCTTCCTGCAGCTCATGGTCGGCCAATCGGTGTACGGCGACAGCGTGCCGGTCGAGCCGCATCAATTGATCGCTGCCGGCGATTCGCAACTCAAGATCATCGTGCCGAGCCTGCCCTATGCCCTTGCCTAATCCGACGCTCGACAACCGCCGCTTCGACCAGCTGGTCAACGAAGGCCGCGCGCTCATGCCGCGGCTCGCGCCGCAGTTGACCGACCACAACGCCTCCGACCCGTGGATCACGCTGCTCGAGCTCGGCGCTTGGCTCGCCGAGCAGAACATCTATCGCTTCGATCGGCTGTCGGACGAAGCGATGCGCGCGTTCGTGCGGCTGGTCGGCGTGGAGCCGCGGATGCCGGGCGTCGCGCAAACGGTCGTCGCCATCGCAAACGAGAATGCCGCCGGCGTCGCGCTGCCCGCGCGCATGCAGCTCGCGACCGCCGATGCGCCGCTCTTCGAGACGATGACGACCGTCTACGCCTCGCCGGCAAAGCTCGTGGGCGTGCTCGCCGGTAAAACGCCGCTCGCGGATGAAACCGCCGCCAACTCGGCGCTCGCCGAGTTCGCCCCGTTCGGCGCGCGCCCGCGCGTCGGGCACGCGCTCTACCTCGGGTTCGATCGCGCGCTCGACGCCGCCGGGGAAACGCTGTCGCTGCATTTCTGGACGCCCGCCTGGCGCGCCGATGCGGCGACGCGCGCCGCGCTCATCGCCGAGTACGACGCGCACGGCAAGCCGCCGGCGCATTGTCCGCCCGCAATCGACTGGCGCGAGCACTACCGCGCGCGGACAGTTTGGGAATTTCACGCCGGGGGCGGTACGTGGCTGCCGCTTGCGGACGTCGTCGATGAAACGCGCGCGCTCACGCTCACCGGTTTCGTGCGCTTCAAGGCGCCGGTCAATCACCAGGACGGCAGTCCGGGTCCGGAATTTTTCATCCGCTGCCGCATCGTGCGCGGCCGCTTCGAATGTCCGCCGAAACTGATTCATGTCGCCATGAACGCGGTGGCGTGCGAGCACGCGTTAAGCGTCGCCGATCGCTCCATCGGCACTTCGCGGGGCCACGCGCAGGCGATCTTCCCGCTCGACGCGGCGCCGGTGGTCGCGGACAGCGTGAAGCTGCGTTTGGACAACGGCGTCGATCCGATACAAACGGACTGGAAGGCGGCGCCGGATTTCGACCGCGCCGGGCCGCACGATCGCGTGTTCGCGATCGACCCGGAGCGCGGCGAAATACAAAGCGGCAACGGCCTGCGCGCGCAGATACTCCCGGCGGGCTATGAGATGTTCGCGTCGTTCCGCATCGGCGGCGGACCGGACGGGAACATCGACGCGCGGCGGTTAACGCGGCTGCCGGCGAACGCGGAGAATCTCGCGCTCGTTCCCGCTCTCGCGGGCTTGGCGAATCCGCTCGTGCCCGTGCAGCCGTTCGCGGCTTTGGGCGGCGGCGCGCGCGAGACCTTGAACCAGGCGCAAGGTCGCGCCTTCGATCTCGCAAGCAACGTCGATAAAGCCGTCACGCTCGAAGACATCGAACGCCTCGCGCTCGCCACGCCCGGCGTGCCGGTCGCGCGCGTGCGCGCGGTCGCGAATCTGGAGCCCGCGCTTCCGTGCTATCCCGCGCCGGGCGTGATCACGCTGATCGTGATCCCGCCGTGTCCGCGCCCGGCGCCAATGCCGAGCCGCGCGCTGCTCGACGCCGTCGAGCGTTACCTCGATCCGCGCCGGCTGGTGACGAGCGAGATCCGCGCGATCGCGCCGCACTACCGGCGCGTCGGAGTCAACGCGACGCTGCGCCTGGACTGCGACGCCGACCCGCACGAGGTGCGCGCCGCCGCGATCGCGCGCCTGAGCCGCTTTTTCGACCCGCTCGACGGCGGGCCGGACGGCGGCGGCTGGCCGTTCGGCCGCACCGTGTACCGCACCGAGGTGATGGCGCTGCTCGCCGACACGCCGGGTGTCGCGCGCGTGACGGCGCTCACGCTCGCCGCCGGCTGCTGCGGCGACGCCGTCGGGGCAGGGCGCTGCGACAACATCGAGCTGTGCGCGCACGAGCTGGTCGTGCCGGGCCGGCATGAACTCACCCTTCAATCCGAACAGGCAACGGGACTCACGAGGAGCGATGCGCATGAGTGCGAATCAATCTGACGACGCCTTGCAACGTCTCAATTACTTCAACGGCCAGCGCCTCGCCGCCGGCGATTTTCGCGCGGAGCAGGACTACCACATGGCCATGCGCCGCGTGCTGAACCGCTCGCTCTATTCGCCCGGCATCGTCGTCGGCCTCGAAGTGGAGCCGGACAAGGCCGACAAGCATCGCGTGATCGTGCGCCACGGGCTCGCGTTCGATCATCTGGGGCGCGAGATTTTCATTCCGGTCGACGTGTCGGTGCAGGTCATGGGCGTGCCGAGCAGCATGCCCGGGGTCGTGTTCGGCAATCTGCTGGTGGTTTCGTATCGCGAGATGCGCAAGCACCCGGCGCAGATGAATTGCATGGTCGGCGCGCCGTACAAGCCGTGCAGCGGCGATCTCGCGTGGGGCGCGCCGACGCGCATCGTCGCCGACGCGATGTTCGAGTTCGCCGATTCCTGGCCGAGCGCCGACAGCGGCAAAGTGGTGCTCTCGCAGATCGAGCTCTCGAAGAGCTGCGAGGTGGTGCGCACCTTGCCCGGCGTGCGCAAGTACGCCATGCCGGCCAAAGCCGGCAGGACGCGCGCGCTCGCGCTCGTCGGCGAAGACGACATCGCGCCTGGCGTGGCGAAGCTGCTGCGCTTTCATATCGCCGACGGTTTTCCCGACCGCGTAATCCTGTATCTGAAAGGCGGCGTGTTCACGCCGTTCTGGTACAGCGAAATCGCCAAGCACACGCACACGCCGCGCGTGCGCGTGAAGGACAACCAGCTGGTCGTCAACATCAACCATACGCACACGATCGAAGGCCAGATGAGCAAGGACGGCGGGCACAAGCACAGTTACTGGAAAGCGGACAAAGACGAGTCCGGCGGCATCGATCACACCAACACGCCGATCGGGCATCACGACACGCGCCTGGAGAAGGAAGACGACCCGGACAATCCGTTCGTCGTGAGCGGGGCACATCAGCACGATTTGAGCAACATCAAGGTGAGCGCGCCGAATCCGACGAGCTTCACGCTGGTGCCCGATTTTTCGCCCTCGACGATCGACGACACCGGCCACGGCGCCGGAATGCGGGTCGGAGCCGCGTACGACTATTTCAAGGAAATGGCGGTGAAGCTGGACGGCGTGGACGTCACGGCGCAGATCCTCGCGCAGATGCCGACCTTCGCACAGCTCGGCGTCGGCAACTCGGCGACGCCCGCGAACGAAGCGTTCGTGAAGGACGGGACGCCGGCGATCGATCTGTCCATCCTCGGCATCGATCTGCTGCCGGGGGCGCACACCCTCGAGTTCTCGGTGCCGCCGGGGAAGGGCGGCGGCAAGCTCTATTACAACCTCTACATCGACTGACGATGCATCCGACCGCACACGCCTTGCTTCGCGACCGGCGTCGCTGGGCCGGCTTGTCGAGCGGGCTCGCGATCGACCGCGACGGCGAACTCCTGCTCGCGCGCGTGCCGGGGCCGAGCGACGGTAAAGCGATCGACGTCGCGACGACGTATCCGTACACGCGCAGTGTGTCCGGCCTGGCGGTCGGTCCGTGCGGCGCGGTGTTCGTCGCCGATACGGCGCATGATCGGGTGCTGTTCGTCGATGGGCTTTGTAAATCGCAAATGTGGCTGCCCGCGAGCAGCGGCCCGCTCGATGCGCCAGGACATTTCCATACGCCGCGCGGCTTGGTGCTGACGCAAGACGCGCTCCTGGTGGCGGACAGCGGCAATGCGCGCGTGCAGAGCCTCGCGCTGCCCGGCCTCGAAGCGCATGTCGCCTGGAGTTACTGGGCGGAACCGACCAGCGTCGCGGCCGATTCGAAAGAACGCCTGCTCGTCATCGACGCCGCGACCCGCACGCTGCATCGGCTGTCCGCCGGCGGTGTGCCGGACACCGCGTTCGATGCCGCGGCCGCGGCGACGGGCAAACTGCAAACGCCGCTCTTTGTCGCGTGCGCCGCACAGGATCGTGTTCTCGTTTCCGACGCCCAGGCGAACGCGATTTTCGTGTTCGATGCCGCCGGCAACTTCGGGTTCGCACTGCCGGGGCCGGTCGGCTGGCAGCCCGGTGCGCTCGTGGTGTTCGAAGCGCGCGTCTACGTCGCTGACGCACGCAACGGCGCAATTCACGTCTTCGACCTTCAAGACAACTCGGCGACGCTGATCGGCCAAGTGAACGGCTGGCGCGGCCCGGTCACCGCATTGGCGACGGGGGCGGGCGGGGCGCTTTACATCAAGCCGGGGCTCGACGCCGTTTACCACGTCTTCGCGGCCGACGTCGCGTACGTCGAGCACGGTTCGTTGATCGCGGGTCCCTTCGACGCCGGCGAAGATCGTAATTGGGAGCGCGCGTGGACGGATGTGCAGTTGCCGCCCGCGACCGCGGTTACGGTCAGCGTCGCGCCACAAGACGTGCCGGCCGCGCCTACGCCGGCGGAGTGGCTCGCGCTTCCGGCGCTCGATGCACGGCTCGCGCAAGCGCCGCTCAAACAGAGCCGCTATATCTGGCTGCGCCTGGAGCTGTCGACGAGCGCGCCGCGCGTTTCGCCGCGCGTGCGCCAGGCGCGCGTCGCGACCGCCGCGGAAAATCTGCTCGACTATTTGCCGCTGACGTACGGCCGGCACGATCAGGAAGCGAAGCATTTCCTCTCGCGCTGGCTCGAGCTGATTCGCGGGGAGTTCGGCGGCATCGAAGAGCTGCTCGACGACATGCCGCGCGTGACCGATCCGGGCTTCGCGCCCGCCTCGACGCTCGCCTGGCTCGCGCGGTGGCTCGCGTTAGAGCTGCCGCAGATCGCCGACGACGATCAACGCCGCGAGCTGCTGAAGCGCGCCGTAGCGCTGTACGCGCGCCGCGGCACGAAGGAATCGATTGCGCATTTCGTCGAGCTGCATACCGGCATCCGGCCTGCGATTGTCGAGGCGTACGCCGACCGGCACATCTGGATTCTCGGGCAAAGCTCGCGGCTCGACTTCGAGACGCGCCTGCCGGCGCTCGACCCCCTCGGCATGGTGGTGCCGGACGAAAACGCCGGCGACGGTTGTTGCCCGGTATCTGCGCCGACGGTGCAGTCGGGCTGCGCGCCATGCGCGAAGCCGTCGGCGTCGGCGGAACGCGCCGCGATAGAAACGCCGATCGGCCGCGCGGTGGTCGGGGAGAGCGGGCCGCTCGCGTCGTATCAAATCGGCTTGCCGCTTTATGCAGACACTGCCTATCGCTTCTGCGTCGTCGTCGACAGCTATCGCGCGCACGACGAAGCGACGCGCAGCGAGATCAAACGCATCGTCGAGCGCGAGAAGCCGGCGCACACGGATTACCGCCTGGAGCTGATCGCGCCCGAGACGCGCATCGGGCTGCAAGCGCGCGTCGGCATCGACGCGATTGTCGGCGGCGATCCGCCGCCGCTTCGCCTGTCGCCCGCGCACCTCGGTATCGACACGCAATTGCCGCCGTCCGACGCGGCTCGCATCGGCGAGTCGACGCTGGACGGCTCGCTCACGCTCACCTGAAAAGGAGGAAAAAATGAGACGCCACGACCACACGGACGCGCTGTTGAGGGTGTTGACGGCGCCGCGGCGCAATCACTTCTTTTACGGCAAGCGCATGGACGTGCAGCACTTCGAGATGGAGCAGAGCTACGGCAAGCTCAAGCAGTGGCTGCTCAACCGCTTGACGCTCGGCAAGGGCGTGCTCTGCGGCCTGCACGTATCGGTCGACGGCAACCGCGTGTGCGTCGATCCGGGCGTCGCCATCGACGGCCTCGGGCGCGAAATCATCGTACCCGTGCGCGCGTGCATCGATCCGCTCGCGGTCGATGACGGCTGCTGCGGCGAGCACGCGCCACCGCCGCCGCCGACCCCGGCGCCGCCGCGCGACGAGGTTCCGCCGGGCCGGGACCCGACCGGGCGCCCGATCGACGGGCCGGCGGCCGCCGCCTCGCCGCCGCGTCCTACGAGCGGGGTGTTCACCCTCTGGGTCTGCTATCGCGAATGCCTCGCCGATCCGCAAGCGGTGCTCCTGTCGGATTGCAACACGCGCGATCACTGCGCCGCGGGCACCATCGTCGAAACCTTTTGCCTGAAGGCGACGCCCGGTTTGCCGCCACTGCAAGGCGACCCCGAATGGTGCGCCAAGCTCTGGGGCCCACCCGCAACCCGGCCCGCGCCGGGCGGGCGCGATGCGGATCGTCGCGAGGAGTACACGCATGGCATGGCTGGCTTGAGCGCGGACGACCTGACGGCGATCCGCGAGACCTTGCAGAGCCGCAAGCACTTGCTGTGCGAGTTGTTCGACGATGACTGCACGCCGCCCGAAGGCGATCCGTGCGTCCCGCTCGCCGTCATCATCGCGCGCGAAGGGCGCCTGATCGTCGAGGAGTGCCTGGTGCGGCCGCGCATCTACAGCAACGCCGTGCTGCTCGATTTGATTCTGTGTCTCGCGGAGAAGATCGACGAGTGCTGCAACGGACATCAACCGCCGCCACCGCCGGCCGAGCTGATGCACGTGCGCTCGGTCGAATTCCTAAGCCGGCGCGACGGCGCGGAAACGGTCGTGGCGAGCATGCAGACGCCGCTCACCGAGACCCCGGTGCCGATCGGCCAGCGACCGAACGCCATTCGCATCCGCTTCAGCAAGCCGTTCGCGCAGAACCAGCACAAGCCGACGACGCACGGGCCGAACGACGCGAATCCGACGCGGCGCAACGTGCAAATCATTCCCGACGATCACTTGAACAATTTGACGTACGTCCCGGGCACGGTGCAGATCGAAGCGCCCGACACGATTCGCTTCGATCTGTGGCGGGAGAGCCCGTTCGTGCGCGGCGACGGCGGCTGGCAGAAGGGGCGTTATCGCCTGTTCCTGCGCGGCACCGAGCCGGCGGCGAACCAGCCGGCGCTGACCGATCTTGCGGGCAAGGCGCTCGACGGCGAGCCGATCGCACCCGCCGCCGGCGTGATCTCTGGCAACGGCACCGCGGGCGGCGACTTCAGCGCTTTCTTCGTAGTCGGCGGTCGTGAAACGCCGCGCGAGACGATGCGCGTGAAGAGCGTCGAGTTCCTCGCGGGCGACCGCGTCGTTGCGACGATGCAATCGCCGCTCGAGGTTACGCGCGTGGCCGAACGGTTGAGCACGATCCGCATTCGCTTCAGCCAGCCGTTCGGGCAGGACGCGACGCACAAACCGACGACGCATGCATTGAACGATCCGGATTTCCGCAGCCACAACGTGCAAGTACTGCTCGAACCGGAGGACGCACGCCGCCGCGGCGTCGAGTTCGTGCCGGGCTCGCTCGTCTTCGAATCCGCCGACACGATCCGGTTCGAGGTCGCGCGCGGCTCGCGCGTGGTCGACCCGCGCGGCGGCTGGCCCTCGGGTACGACCCACTGCCGGCTGTACCTACGCGGCAACGATGACGCGGCGAACAACCGACCGGCGCTCGCCGACCAAAACGGCGCGGCGCTCGACGGCGAGCCGACGGCGCCCGCGAACGGGATGATCTCCGGCGACGGCACGGCGGGCGGCGATTTCATCGCGCGCTTTAACGTCGAGATGGGCTAACGCCGCACTCATTAACCAGGAGAACGCCAATGTCAGACCTATCGAACGTCAAATGCAGCTGCTGCGGCGAGCCGATCGAGCGCGTGCGCTACTTCCCGCGCCAGCTCCTCACCGCCGACGATATGCGCATCGAGCAGGAATACGTGCGCGAGAAATTGCGCCGGCACAATCGTTACCTGCACGGCTGGGGCGTGGTGTGCGGGTGCACCGTCGAGCCGGTGCCGAACGCGAAGGGCTTGCAGGTGCGCGTGTGTCCCGGCTACGCCGTCGGCCCGCAGGGCGATGAAATCTGGATCAGCGAGTGCATCGACGTCGATTTAAAAACGGGTCCGCAGGACCAACCGTGCTCGGTGCGCTGGCCCTGTCCGCCGGTCGGCGAGATGCCGGGCGAGCGCGATCGCAGCATCAACGCCTATATCGCCGTGCGCTATGCCGAGTGCTATTCGCGCCCGGTGCGCGTGCATCCGGCCGGCTGCGGCTGCGACGAAGTGGGCTGCGAGTATTCGCGCATACGCGATTCGTTCGAGATCAAGGTGCTATGGGAGCTGCCGCAGTCCCACATCGACGCGCAGAAGGACGACGAGGTGTGGTGCGCGACCGTGCACAAGCTTCCGCCCGAGGGGCGCCGGCTGCACACGTTCCCGGTGCCGCCGTGTCCCGAGTGCGTGACCGATCCGTGGGTGGTGCTCGCGACCGTCAACATCCCGGGCGGCGCGGTGTCGACGCATGACGCGCCGGTGCAGTTGCACATTTCGTATGTTCACCGCCGCGTGCTGCTGGCGACGCAGCGTTTGCAAACCGCGATGCTGTGTTTGCCCTGAGGAGAAGAGCTGCGCGCGAGCATGGCCGCAGACGTCGAAGATCGCGCTGAACGACACGGGAAAGCTGCGACGCCTGGAATGAGGCGATGGAGCAACACAAACTGCAGAAACGTTCGTAGCGCTTATTTTGATCGCTAGCTCAGCTGTTTGCGGGCTTCTTTTAAAGGATGTGGGGTTGGTTCGTCGGGTGCTCTCGGCTGGGCTCTTAGTGGCAAATTGACTGCGCTGCCGGTCGAGCAGGTAGTTTAAAGGCGTTGCTCGACCGACTGGGCCAATGATCGGAGTTCGCATCCCCAAGGGGGGACGCCATTCCCGACCGCCTGGTTCGTAGCCAGGTACTCTAATCGGCACGATGACCTACTGATTACAAATCAGTTGGTCATTGGGGGCGGGAAGTGAAGCCTATACCCGGGGTATCTAACCCTTCGTCAAAAGTTCCACCATCAGTGTTCGGGCACAGTGGACTCAGTAGTCCGACGGAGTGCCAACGGAGCGAGTTCGTTATGGGCGTATAGTTATGCCACTGCTTCCAACAAATCCATTGGAGGAATCATGACCGACAAGGATGTCTGGTTTGTAACGGGTGCCGGCCGCGGCATGGGCGTCGACATCGTAAAGGCGGCGCTCGCCGCCGGACACGCTGTCGTAGCGACGGGCCGCAACACCAAAGCCGTGACCGAAGCCATCGGCGAAGCGGACCAGCTGCTCGTTGTTAAGCTCGACGTCACCGTTCCCGAGGACGCCAAGGCAGCCGTAAACGCCGCCGTCGAGCGGTTTGGCCGCATCGATGTCCTCGTCAATAACGCCGGCAACTTTTACGCCGGGTTCTTCGAAGAACTCCCGCCTGAGGACTTCCGCGCACAAGTCGAGACCAATCTGTTCGGCCCGATCAATGTAACGCGTGCCGTGCTTCCCAGCATGCGTGCCCGCCGCCGCGGACTAATCGTGACGATCTCATCGATCGCCGGTTTTGCGGGGCAGCCGTTCGTCTCAGCCTACGCTGCGGCGAAGTTCGGCGTCGAGGGTTGGATGGAGTCGCTGACGCCGGAAATCGCGCCGTTTGGCATTCGCACAATGATCGTGGAACCTGGGTACTTCCGCACCGAGCTGCTCACAAACGAGTCGACAAAATATCCCGAGCCTTCGATCGACGACTATGCCGAGAAGACCCGCGCGACGGTCACCGCTTGGAAGGCAATGAACGGCCAGCAGGGCGGTGACCCGGGCAAGCTCGCCAAGGCGCTGACCGAGCTCGCGGGTAGTGCGGAGCCCCCGCTGCGCTGGCCCGCCGGCGCGGATGCCGTCGACGCTTTGGAGCAGAAGGCCCGGACGCTGCTCGCGCACGCCCACGCCCACCGGGAACTGTCCTCATCTCTCGGAAGTCGGGCACGACTATAGGAAGTAGAGTCTCGGAGAGCGGGCGTTCATCCCGGCCTCCTCAAACGTAGGGTGCCGCAGCCGCCAGTTGCGCAAGGCGGTCCCGGCAAACTCTGGTGGCGTGCTTGGAGAGATTCGAACTCCGCAACACCTGGTTCTTAGCAGGCACGCTGATGACCTACTGATTACGAATCAGTTGCTCTACGTTAACGCTTCTTCGTTATCCGGCCGGCCTTTTTGGTGGTCCGCTTTTACTCATAGATCGGCAACGTAGCAGACGTCGTTGCTCGGTGAGAAGCGGCGGGGCAATTCGGGCTTTTAGTTCTCGATTTGTCGGAGTTTTAGTTCTTCCGAGTAGAAGCATAAGTACTCGGGTGAACTGATTTTGGTCGGCTCATCCATCCCCTAAATATCTGCTTTTTAAACGTTCGAGACAGAAATTACCTACCACCCTCGGGAACTGATTCTAGGAAAAGGGATAGGGCGGGAAGTAACAATAGGAATGTCAGTAGCAGCTTGCAACCAGTTAACCCGCTCCCGCTGCCTTCTTCTTTATCCCTCGAGCGACGGCGTGACGGTCTTCTCGGCCGATATCACCAAACGCAAACTGGCCGAACAGGCGATCCGAAGCAGCGAAGAGCGGTTCCGAGAGCTCGCCAACAATGTCGATCAATTCGTATGGACCTGCGATGAGCGAGGATTTCGCACTTGGTACAACGACCGGTGGTACGAATATACCGGCACGACGTTCGAAGAGATGCGCGGTGACGGGTGGAAAAAAGTGCAAGACCCGGCACACCTCGAACGTGTCATGGCACATTTCGAGCAATGTCTCGAAGCGTGACAACCCTTCGAGGACACGTTTCCCTTGCGCGGCAAGGACGGCCAATACCGGTGGTTTCTGTCCCGTGCCGTTCCGATCCGCGATGCAAGCGGTAACGTCGTTCGTTGGCTCGGGACCAACACCGATGTAACGGAGCTTCGGCGTCTTCAGGACGCGCTCAAGGAGACTGACCGGCGCAAAGATGAGTTCCTCGCGATGCTCGCGCACGAGCTGCGCAATCCCATTGCCCCGATCCACAACGCGGCCGAAGCGATGTCGCGTCTGTTGGTCGATCGGCCGAAGGAGCGTTCGCTCGTCGCCATGGTCCAGCGACAATCGACGCACCTCGCGCGACTCCTCGATGATCTGCTCGATGTCGCGCGAATTACCCAGGGGCGCATCGAGCTTCGCCAGGAACTGGTGAGCGTATCGGCTTGCATCGATCTCGCGCTTGAAACGGTGGAGCCGCTCATCCGCGAGAGAGGACATGAGCTAACCGTGGCTCAAGTGAACCAGCCATTGCACGTGCGCGCCGACAAGGTGCGCCTCGCGCAGTGCGTGGCAAACCTACTGACGAATGCGGCCAAGTACACCGAACCGGGCGGCGAAATTAGCGTGCGCATCTATGCCGAAGGGCACGACGCGGTTGTTGAGGTCACTGATACGGGGGTTGGCATCGCGGAAGAATTTTTGCCGCGGGTATTCGATCTATTCGCCCAAGGAAAACGTTCGCTCGACCGCTCCGAGGGCGGACTCGGGATCGGACTTTCCGTTTGTAAGCAACTTGTCGAAATGCACGGAGGCAAGGTCGCCGTGCGAAGTGCCGGCTTAGGGCAGGGAGCGACGTTCGAGATTCGCTTGCCCCGCGTCGATGAGTCAGCGCCGGCGGGGGCGATCATGGCGGAGACACTCCAACGGCACCGACGTATATTGATCGTCGATGATAACCATGATGCGGCGAACTCGCTGGAAACGGTTTTGCAGCTAGCGGGCCACGAAACGCGGACGGCGTACGGCGCCGAAGAGGCGATCGAGGCGGCGATCGCGTTTAAGCCGCACTTCGTGCTGCTCGACATCGGACTACCTCGCATGGATGGCTATGAAGTGGCGCGGCGCATCAGGGCCGCCATTCCGACGATGCGCCTGATCGCGCTGACCGGTTACGGGCAGAAGGAAGACAAACAGCGCTCGGCTGTCGCCGGCTTCGAAGCGCACCTCGTGAAGCCGGTCGATGTGACGGCGCTCGAAAAACTGCTCGCCACAGAGCTCGCCAGTTAGCCGCCGAGGTCGCTAGATCAGCAACTACTTCAGCTATAGCCACGAGGAGAGTGACGTTTTTTTCCGTCGCTTAGGCGTCTAGTCTGTGCACGGAATGTATGGGTTACCTCTGGAAAGTCTAACGACCGCTTAGCGGTAGCCTTCATGACGGATTATCGAAGCCGTCACGACATCACCATAATTACTAATCACTAAACGAACGGCGGCAACCCAACGCAGGATGCGGAGCGACCATCGGTGCCGAATCACGCCAGGTGATTCCGGCATGAACTCGTGGCGTCGATTCAAGGGAATAGCGAGCCCTGAGTAGGCAGTGCGCGCCTTATTGATGCTAGTAGCGGAGAGCCTATGACCGAAACTGCAACGGGTCCGATACGACGGGAACGCACTGCCGATTCTCTGGACTCGGAGGTCGAAACCGCCAAGACCGGCCAGAAGCGAATGGATGATCTCGCGCTTTTGGGCGCGAGCAGGGAGCGGCGGGATGAATTGGAGTTAGCGCATCGAGCGTTGGCGGAGGCGGCGCGCCAGAAAGACGCGCTCTATCAGTTGACGGATCGGCTGCAGCGCGCGCACACACTGGACGACATCTACGACGCGGCATTACATGCCATCGTCACCGCGCTGCCGTTCGATCGTGCCTCGATCCTGCTCTTCGACGACGCCGGCGTGATGCGCTTCGTCGCTTCGCGAGGTTTGTCGCACACCTACCGTAGCGCCGTGGAGGGCCATTCACCATGGTCGGCCGCGGAAAAAGACCCGGCGCCCGTTTGCATCGGCGATATTGAAACGGCGGAGTTGAGCGAGGCGCTCAAAGCCGCGATCCGCAACGAAGGCATCGGCGCCGCGGCGTTCATTCCGCTGGTCGTCGACGGCAAGCTGATCGGCAAGTTCATGACGTATTTCAACGGCGCGCACGGGTTTGGCGACGACGAAGTCGCGTTCAGTCTCACCATCGCGCGCCAGCTCGCGTTTGCCATCGATCGCCGCCGGGCCGATGACGCGCTGCGCGAGCGAGAAGCGCAACTCCGGGTGGAATTAGCCGACACCAAGCTCTTGCAAGCCATAAGCGCCGACATAACGCACGAAGAAGACATCGACGTCCTGTACCAGAAGCTGGTGGAAGCCGCCGTCGCCATCATGCGCTCCGACTTCGCGAGCATGCAGATGTTCTACCTCGAACGCGGCAGCGGCGGGGAGTTGCGCCTGCTCGCCTTTCGCGGATTCAATCCGGAAGCGGCAAAATTCTGGGAGTGGGTGCGCGCCGATTCCGGATGCACCTGTGGTGAGGCGCTGCGCACCGGCAAGCGCGTGATTGCACCCGACGTGGAGAAGCACGCTTATCTAAGCGGAACGGAAGATTTGAACACGTTGCGCCAGACAGGCATTCGGGCCGTGCAGACAACGCCCTTGTATTCGCGCGGCGGCAAGCTGGTCGGGATGATCTCCACCCATTGGCGCATTCCCCATGAGCCCTCGGAACGCGACCTATGCCTGCTCGATATCCTGGCACGGCAGGCGGCCGATCTCATCGAGCGCAAGCGGGCGGAGGAGGCGCTGCGCGAGAGCGACCGCCGCAAGGACGAGTTTCTCGCGACGCTGTCGCACGAACTGCGCAATCCGCTTGCGCCCATCCGCCAAGCGGCGAAGCTACTGAAGGCCCCGGATATCAGCGAACGCGATGCGCAATGGGCGCGCGATGTTATCGACCGTCAAGTGCGGGCGATGGGTTGGCTGCTCGATGATTTACTCGACTTGTCGCGCATCGCGCGAGGCAAGCTCGAGTTGCGCAAAGAATCGGTAGAACTCGCGGACATCGTAGAATCCGCTGTGGAGACAGCGCGGCCGCTGATCGACGCCAAGCGGCACGCATTGCGTATCGAGTTGCCGGCAACGGCGGTACGTTTCGAGGCAGATCCGTTGCGCCTCGCGCAGATCGTTTCGAATCTCCTGACGAATGCCGCGAAGTACACCGAGCCACAGGGTCAAATTCGTTTGTGGGCTCGCGAGGAACAAGACGAATTGATCATTGGCGTTACCGACACGGGTATAGGTATCAGTGCCGACATGTTGCCGAAAGTGTTCGAGATGTTCTCCCAAGCAGCGCCCGCGCTCGATCGTACCGAGGGCGGCCTCGGTATTGGGCTTGCGTTGGTGCGGGGATTTGCGGCGCTACACCGCGGCAGCGTTGCCGCACGCAGCGACGGTCTCGGACGAGGGAGCGAGTTCACGTTGCGCCTGCCGCTCGGCACACCGTCGGTTCAGTCCGCCGCCGCGGTACCGACCGCCGCGCATTCCCACCGAGCTCCCGGGCGCAGGGTGCTGGTCGTCGATGACAACCGCGACACCGCCGAGACGCTCGCGACGCTACTGCACATGCAAGGTTACGAGGTTCGCACCGCGTTTGATGGGCGTGAAGCGCTCGACGTGGCCGAGGCTTTCCATCCTGATATCACTTTGCTCGACATCGGCATGCCGCAGATGAACGGCTATGAGGCCGCGCAGCACATCCGCAGCCGTCTTTGGGGGCAGCGCACAACGCTCATCGCTGTCACCGGCTGGGGGCAGGAAGACGACATGCGCCGGGCGATCGCATCGGGCTTTGATTACCATCTGCGCAAACCGATCGACTTCGATCTGTTACAACCATTGCTGACAGTTCCACCCGCGGGCCGATAACACCGGGCACGAAGTATGTTTAACCGCGCTCGCGCTATCGCCTCGAACGCGAGGCGATTGTTTTGCGGCAGAGTAGGCGGATCTATTCCGCAGCGTTCTCATCCTCATCGGCCCCATGTGCTAGGTCGCCACCCTCAGCCTCGACCGCCTCGGCGGTTTCGCCCGCCGCGTTGTCCCGCGGCTCGCCATTCTTCTTCCATTTGTTGTACACGAACATAAACTGCTCGGCGAGGCGTTGATCCAACGGCGTGCTGTCATCGTGGTGATAACTCGGGTTCTCAAAGTCGCCCGGGCAGGTCCTGCGGATCCATTCGGCCAGTATGTCGAGTTCGATGAGCAGCTTCATGCGCTTCAGCGCGTCGGCGCGCAAGTCACTCACGTGCGGTACCGCGGCGCCGTCTCTCCAGGCTTGTGGCGCGTTCGACTGTAGAAAGTTCGCTACTTGCCGTCCGTCCTGCGTGAATATCTTGATGAGATGCGTCTGGACAGGATCACGGCCTTCAGCGCGCGACCATTCAAACAGAAGCGAGTCTTCTTGTCGTACACCGGGATCAAAGAACGCAACGCCGTTGGCCGCGCGCACCTTAATGCGCTCCACCAGGACCGTGCGTGTGGCCGCGAACTCGCCCGCGGTCAATGTATTTTGGTCTTGTCGCTCGGGCTTATCCGTGACGTACAGCCAGCGGAGGCACTCGGCGCCAAACCAGAGTGGATCTGCAATCTCCATTACGCGCTTCGCGGCGGCGAGTCTTTCGGCGCGGCTGGCGATACGGCGGAGAAGATGTGAAATCAATATGCCCGCCTCCGATGGCGGTTCGGCAAAACTGAAGAGGGCGGCGGGGTTCGGTATAACGGCGCCCAAACCGGCGAGAACGACGGCGAGTACTTCCGCGGCGGTGCGGTCCACCACGTCTTCTCGAGCCCGGAGCTTTTCGATGAACCGGCACGCCTTTGGCCCGGTAAGATGTGCCCGGACTCGCGCCCGGAGATCCGCGGAGTCGCCGCGCTCGGCGTCTTTCAACAAGGCGGTGACTTCCGCGTCCGGGATATCGTTATTCGGTATGGCGTACGTGAAATAGCGCGCGCAGTAGTCGGGCGCGCTAATTCGCTGCTCGCGCGACCAACGGGGCAACCAGTCGTTTCCATAACCGCTACCCGGATACAGCGTACCGCTCAACCGGGGAAATAGATCGACAACGAGAGACGCGGCCGCATCCGCATGCTCCTTCGGCATCTGATCGAGGATCGGCTTGAGCAGCCGTACCGCCCGAGGACCGCCGTTTCGGTCAGCGTGCCGCTCCTGTACGACGCCGGAGAATTCGGCGTGGTTATCGCGGATGGTGTCATAGACTTGAGGGAAAAACGCTCGAAGTGCCTCCACGAGTAGCAGGTCGGCCATGTTCACTTCGCCCTTAAGCATTGGCAAGGCGAACATCAGTGCGTTCCCGAAGCGGTTTGCGGCGCGAGGCGTCGTAAGGCGCACGAGTATTCCGCGGTCGAAGCCCGCGATGAACTCCCCCACCTGTTCCTGCGTGAGCTCAACGCCGGCGGCCGTAAGCGCGCGATCGACATGCTCGAAACAAAGTGCGCGCAGATCTTCTCGCGCCGCGACCGGAAGTTTCAGTGGCACCTGAATGATTTTCTCAAGGAAGGCGCGGCCGGCGAGCTCGTCACCGCCGCCGTAGCGTTCGCCGAGTGCCTTGCCCACCGCCATGTCGTCGAAGGCGAGCACGTAGCATACGTTTGGGAAATCCGCGCACGCCTTGATGAGTCGAAAGAGAGTGTACGTCTCATGCTTGTCCAGGCGATCGATGTCATCGATTAGCACGACGATGCGTTTGCCAGACTGGCCGAGGCGGGCGACGATCCGCCCGCGCAGTTCTTCGAGCCCCACCGAGTCGCCGCTTGCGACGACCTCGCCGAGCTTGGCGAGCATCTCGTCCACGGTTTCTGCCGGTTTGAAAATACGCCCGACCATTCGCGTGACGATCCGTACACGTTTAATCCATTTGCCGGTGCCACGCTTAGTACGCTCCATCACGGTCGACAAAGACGCATTGATAGCATCGGCCAGCATCACGAAGAACCCGTGCAACATGGCTTCCTCGTCGGTCAACCGCCACGGATTGAAATCGCGGACGACGACGTCATCGCTGCCGGCAAGCTCGGCACGAAGCAGATTGAGCGCCGTTGTCTTACCGTCACCCCACGGGCCGTGCACGCCGATAACTAAACTTCCTCCCTTCGGCAGGTTGCGCAAGACGCGCGCAACGCGATCGACGAAGGGCGCGCGACTAAGCCGATCCTGATCCCGCGCCGTGAGCGGGCGGTCGGTTGAAAAATCCGGTGGGGAAGGGGCGATCACAGGTCCTCCGTCGCTATGCCGATTCAGCGGACGCGTGGGCCTGCACCTCGAGTAACGCATTTCGAGCTTCGGTAAGCTGTTGTTGAAGGAGCGTTCGGGCGGCTTCAATATTTTTTATCGTCTCCCGCAGTGCGCTCACCTCTCCGCGCACGCTCTCTTCGATCTTTTCCGCCTGCGAGGCCTTTGCCTGAAGATCTGCTCGCTCGATGAGCAGCGCCTCTTTGGCGGCTTGCAATGCAGCACACGTTTGTCGCATTTCACCAAGCTGACCGTCCAACGCAATAATGCGTGTTTGCGCCTCGATGGCCGCCGTCCGTACTTGCTGTATCTGTTTGAGCAGCTCGTTTTTTTCCGCGCGCCAAGCGGCGGAGTCCGCCTGATGCCTGTTCACGGCCTCCACTCGATTCGTCTTCTCTTCGTGAAGCTGCTCGCTCAGGCGCTTCTCCATACTGTCGAAGCGCGCACGCTCGCGCTCGAGCAACTGTTCGAGGTGACGGATGCGTTCGCCGAGCTCGCCGATTCGGCGGTCGCCATCCGCCCGCACTTCGGCGATTTTGGCCTCGGCCGCGCGCCGCTGCTCCGTCTCGACGGCTAAGCGTCTCTCGAGGTCCAGACGAGCGCGTTCAAGCTCCTGATGCGCTTGGCGCAGCTTCTGCGATTCCTGGTTCGCTTCATCCCGAGCGAGTAGGGCAGCATTCGCTGCCGCATTCGCCTCGTCGACCTTCTTGTCGGCTGCTTCGCGATGGAGTTTCAGAGCGACGTCCGCCTGTTCGAGCGCCGCATTCCAGAGAAGATCGGCGGCTTCCATTACCGGCACAGGCACGTCCGGACGAGCGCGTGCGGCCGCTAAGCGTTCGGCCAGGTTCTGCCACCACTCCGCAAGCGCGCTGTTAATTGTCGTGGCGCTGCCGCGTCCAATGCGGGCGCGCACATTCGCGACCGTCGGACGCTCGCCCTGGGTGAGGAGGTCGTCGGCCGCGCGCTTTACCAGAGTGCGCGTGTCCGTAGTTCCATCTGCATCGACGGTTGAAACGATCGCGCTCATTTTTTTCGCTCGGTTTATGAGGACGCGCGAATATTACACAACGCGCATTACGTAATGAATGTTACGACAATTGCAAAAAATTCATGATTACTACTATTATCATGAACCGCTGATGGAAGAGCAGGGCGCGAATTCTCGAGATATCACGACGGGGCATCCGGATGACAGACAACGACAATAGGCTGCCCGTCCCGCTTGAGCGTCTACTTGTTCCTTCTTCCCTCGACGGCAGTACCGGGATTAACCGAGCAGGGCCGGGTGTAACGAAACAAATCACTGCGGCGATCGACCTCGAAGCGGTGAGGTGCTGGCTCGCCGAGTTCCACGACTCCCCTCACACCTTTCGAAATTACCGCAAAGAAGTTGAACGACTGCTCCTTTGGTCGGTTACCGAGCTCGGGAAACCGCTTTCGGGCTTAGCACGCGAGGATCTCGCTCGCTACGAGGCGTTTCTCCGGGATCCCCAGCCGCCCGATCGCTGGTGCGGCCCGCGGACGTTCCGCGACAGTCCAGCGTGGCGTCCGTTCGAAGGATCGCTCACCACGGCCAGCCGGCGCCAGGTACTCGTCATCTTGAATTCGATGTTTTCGTACCTGGTAGCTGCCGGTTACCTCGCCTCGAATCCGATCTCGCTCGTCCGCCGGCGCGCGCGCATGGCGAAGCCCGCGCCAACGACGATCGAGCGCTTCCTCGAGCGCGATGTATGGGAGTTCGTCCTTAGGTTCATCGATGAACTCCCGCAGTCCACGCCGGGCGAGCGTGCGCGGCAGGCACGCGCGCGGTTTCTTTTTTCCTTTCTCTATCTTCTCGGTCCGCGCGTGAGTGAAGCCGCATCGCATACGATGGGAAGTTTCGTCGAGCGCCGCGGCAGGTGGTGGTGGAGGGTAACAGGCAAGGGCGAAAAAGAAGCGCAGATCCCAGTCAACAAGGAGATGTTGGCGGCGCTCGATCGATATCGAACTTTCCTCGGCCTGTCTCCGCTGCCTGAGCCCCATGAAGAGACGCCTCTTGTTCCAACCATTGGCGGCACTCGCCCCGTTACCGCGAATATGGTCTATCGAATCGTGAAGGACATCCTCGAGCGCGCGGCCGCTGCCATCGAAGCGCAGGAGCCGCACAAGGCGGCGAAGTTGCGCAAGGCGTCGACGCACTGGCTGCGGCATACAGCGGTGACCCATCAAGCGGACGCTGGCATTGAACTTCGGTACCTGAACAAGAGCGCGCGCCACGCGAAACTCGAAACCACCGGCATCTATCTTCATGCCGATGAGGAGGAATGGCACGAAGCGATGGAACGCCATAAGCTCATCAAGGATCATTAAACCGACTGGTAGTTTGGCGGTGATCGCATCTCAACGTTCGTTGGAAGATCGCTTCAAGGCTTTTCTCGCCCAACTAGACGGCGCGGAAAGCATCGACGATTCGCTATCCGAGAGCGAACTTGCGTCTGGCAAACGGGCGGACTTTCTATTAAACGGGCGGCGCATCGTACTCGAGATCAAATCGATCGAGACAGATCCTGAATATAAGGTTGAGGAACGGCTCTCACCCCATCGAGAGCGCCCCGAATTTCCCGCGTTCTACTGGAACGCGGAACTGACCGAAGTGCTGTCCTACCTTCCGGACGGTGAGAAAATAAGACGAGAAATTGCTCACGCGGTGACGCGCTCGGTTCAAGGCGCGCTGGAAAAGGCGGACGAGCAAATTGGAACGACGAAAAGCGCGCTGCGCATAGATACAGCCTGCGGCGTGGTCGCGATACTGAACGAAAGTGTTGGCATCTTGGCGCCTGACCTGTTGACCGCAACTGCTGCACAGGTGCTGTCGAAGACCCGCAACGGCGTCATCAGGTATAAGAACATCGCGTACGCGTGGATCATCGCCGAAACCCATCGTGTGGGTACCGCGGAACCGACCGAGTATTTGCCGTTAGTTCTCTGGGAGGGGCCCACGGCGCATGCATATGTAGACGCCGGCCGTTACCTCGATGCGCTCCAACGGGACTGGGCACGGTTCGACGGAATGCCGGTAGTCTCTGCAGGCCCACGCACGACATTCGATGATTTGGACTTTCAAAAGCGCACGCGGCCAGAGTCTACAAGTGGCCCACTCGCCAGACATGAGTGGTGGCGAAAAACGTACCGTGCTAACCCGTACTTGCGGTCACTCTCGGAAGAGGAGTTTCTGCAGTACGGCGTGCGGATCCTCTCGACTATGACCCCGCACTTTCTGGTGGGCCATCAAAAACTACCGACTGCGCAGGTAGCCGAGCTCATGCAGCGGTGGACTCATATTTTGGAAGAGGCGGAATACCGCCGCCTCGATATGAAGAAGCTTCGGGCTCGCTGGTCGCCGTAGCGTTAATACTGGACCGCAAGTGAAACGCCGGGAGACAAGTCATTTTCTGCAAGACGCGCTGTCGCTGGTGGTCCATTGCGAGGCGCAGTTGCCGGTATTGAAGAAACTCTACGATGCCTCGCTATCAGCCCGATCTGTCGACACGTCGCTTCTTATTGGCGTAAAAAATTTGCTTGAGAATCTGCGTTCAGCTTTGGACTTTTGCGCTCATGCGATTGTCGAGAAGTATTCCGACACGACGCCTAAGAAGATTTATTTTCCGTACGCTGCAACAAAGGAGGCAAAAGAAGAGTTCGAAAAACGTATGAACCGTGCGTTGCCGAATGTCAGAAGCAAACGGCCCGACTTGTGGGCGATGATCATCGCCATGCAGCACTTCAGCCACCCGGGAGCAAAGTGGTTCCCGGAATTCATGAATCTGACGAACAAAAACAAGCACGTTTACTTAGTACCGAACGAAGTGGTAGACGGTGTCGCGCTGGAGGCGGGCGGCCTCCAGATACACGCAGAGGGTATAACGTTGGGTGAGACCGGATCGATCGAAACCGACAAAGGCGTCCTGAGAGGACCCATGACTGTGACGCCCGAAAACGCTGATCAGTATGCCGATCTCGGTGTTGCGAAAGTAACGCGCTGGAGCGCGATCTATATCGAAGGCTACGGGTACCCTATGACGGCCGATGAGTTCCTTGCGCACTGTGTGAAGGCGATATCGGGGGTCGTAGAGCAACTCGCTTCTACGTTGTCATAAGTGCATGTCGTGCGGTGGCCAAGGCTAGGATGGATCGGTGCGAAAGAGGAACAATCATGAATGCCGAAACGGATCGCTTCCGAAGATATTGGCTCACGGCACAAGTAGATCAAGGAAGGGAAAGTAGTGTCCTTCGCCACGTGATTCGACACTTGCGAAAACGGCGTACCGCCGTCTATTAAAGTTGCGACGTCGCGGTCGCTAAACGTTCGATTCGGAAAAGGCCATCCTTAGACGCGCCTCGGCGCGATCGCCGACAAGAAGCCCATATAGGCGGCGAAGTTGCGGAAGGCGTCGAACGCGGCGACAGCGAAGGTTCATTCAGCGAGGTTAGCGTATGCCGAGGTGTTCTTTCACTCGATTCACCGATGGACCGACGGCCCGCACGGCGGCCTTCAATTGATCGGGAGTGATACCGAACTTCTTACACCAATAATTCACTTCCCACGATTCATGCACATTAATTTTTGTTGGGTCCTGCGGCTGTTTGATCTTGAGGTCGTCGGCCATGGTGCTCTCCTTACGCAGTGTGGTGAATGGGTAAACGCTAGCACTACGACGGTCTGAGCAAAACAGCCCTTTAGTGCTTAGGGAAGATCGGGCATCAGTGCACACGTAGCGGAACCGAGAGGCACTGCTTGGCCAGCTTTTAATCTGCGCGGGGCCTGGTCGGCATCGACTCGGGATGCGCACGAGTCTACGATAGGAGGATGATGAATAAAAAAGACGTTAGGAAGGCACTCGAGCAAGCGTCCGACCAGATATTCCGGTCACTACAGACAGCGAAGGCACGCCGAGCGCTCGAGCGCGCCTTTCGGGCCACACCAGCTGAAATGGGCCGAGCGGCGCTCCGAGAGCACAAGAAAAAGCGCTAACGATCGGCGCGTCCTTCATAGGGTGCGATATCAGATTTCCCGCTTACATCGCTAAGCGACATAGAAAAAATTCACCTTTAGCTCTTGAGAAGCGACCTGTAATCCCCATGTAAGTGAAGCGCCAATTCGGCGTTCACATACGGAGGTGGTTATGGGCAGCAAGAAGTCCGGTAGTGGCAGTAACTCGCATCTCGGCGGCCGTGATTCGCGGACGGGTCACTTTATCCCTGTTTCGGAGGCCCGGCGGCACCCTTCGACGTCGCAGGTCGAGCGCATCCCGAATCCGGGACGCGGCGACACGGGACGCGGTAAGAAGAAGTAGCCGAGAACGTCATAGAATAAGATCGGTGCCGGAAGCGCGGGGGTACGCGGTCCGGCACAACCACCAAATTCGGCTGCCTGGTCCCCTAGCCAGGCACTCGATCTACCAGCTTGCGAGACCGGCTGAGTCAGCGGGTCTACTAGTGACGATCGAGTTGGGGCTCGACAATGGCGCCTCATTAGCAGATGCCAACTCCCGAGAGTCCGCGCGCGCTTTCGTTCAACGCCTGCTCTAACAAGAACGGCAAGTCCGCAGATCCGGACTGCGTCCGACTGCGGTACTTTTGCCTAGGTGGTGGGGGACTTTTGCCTGGAATTTTGGGGTACGTTTGCTTTGGCGGACGTGAACGGCTGGGGATCGGGCGTTATCCGGGTTTTAGTTCCGCCGTTGGCTGGCGTTCAATTTCATAGTACATTTATACTATGAAGCAAACTATGGCACCCAAAGAACGCCTTCCGCGGCCGATATTTCGGTACGACGAGTCCGGCACGCTCGACCTGGTCGACGATCCCGGCAGCTTCAAACACCTCTCCGTCAGCGACGTCGATGTCGCGAAAACATTTCTCGCGCGTTACTCGGCGGACGCCAAAACCTTCGTCACTTACGCCAAAGAAATCGAGCGCTTTCTCCTCTGGTGCGAATACGCCGAGGGCCTGAGCCTACGCGAGGTGCAGGAGCCGCAGCTGACCGAATACCGCAAGTTTCTGCTGGCGCCGCGCCCGGCGGAGATCTGGTGCACGAAGAAAGACGCCAGGACCGGAAAACCGCCGCGGCTGGCGCGCTTTACGCCGGACGGCGACGTAAATCCGGCCTGGCGGCCGTTTGCGGCGCCATTGATCAGTACCACGGTACGCAAGGCGCTGGTGATCGTCGATCGACTGTTCAAGCAGCTCGCATACGACCGCTATGTAGAACGGCACCCGATGCCGCCGGCGCGCCGGCTGCGCAATACCTATTCGTTTTCCCGCAGCGTCAAACAACGGTATCTCGAACGCGCGCTCATAGAATTTGTCCTGCAGCTCCTGACCGAGCACTTAAATAGCGCCGAGGATAAGTTTCCGTGGCTCCGCGCCAGATACATCCTGTTGCTGTTCTTTCATACGGGACTGCGCATCGAGGAAGCGGCGACGCACGATATGTCGGCGTTCGTGCGCGAGGACGATGTATGGTTCATCGACGTCACCGGCAAGGGCCAAAAACAGCGCCGGGTTCCGGTAACCGACGAGTTTCTGGACGCACTGGTCGAGTACCGCGAGAACATCGGGTTGCCGCGTTTCCCGAGCCCCGAAGACCACACGCCCCTGGTTCCCGATCAGAGCCTGCGGCGCAGCATCACGACCCGGCGGATTGATCAGATTTTGCAGGAAGTTTTTCACCAAGCCGCTGATGCGATTTCGGAAAAAAATCCGCAGGGCGCGCAGCAGCTGCGCAGCGCCTCGGCGCATTGGTTGCGCCATAGTTATGGAACCTATCTGGCGCGGGAAGGCACGCCGATTCACGACATTCAGGAAAATCTCGGCCACAGCAGCCTGCAGACGACGACTGTATATATAGAACCCGGCAACGAGGAGCGACATCGGAACACGCGGAACTTGTCGTTACGGCCGCGAGCGCGCCGAACGAGCGACGGCTGACTTCCGCCGGGGTCAAAGCGAGTACAGGTGTTGAGTTATCAGCCGGCCGTTTGGGCGTAGCGCATCCGCATCCAGCGTTCCAGCTCGCTCGCCGGTAGCGGCACGCAGAACAAGTGGCCCTGCGCCAGCGTGCAGCCATGCTGCTGCAGGAACGCGCGCTGCTGCTCGGTCTCCACGCCTTCGCCGACGACGCCGAGCTTTAAGCTCCGCGCCATGGCGATGATCGCGGTAACGATCGCGCCGTTGTCCGTCGTGGTGGCGATGTCGGCCACGAACGAGCGGTCGATCTTGAGCGTGTCGATCGGAAAGCTGCGCAGATAGCTGAGCGACGAGTAGCCGGTGCCGAAGTCATCCAGCGCAAGCCGCACGCCGGCGCGCCGCAGCTCGTCCAGGCGGGCGATCCGAACCGGGGTGTCCGCGATCAGGAGCGACTCCGTGATCTCCACCACGAGCTGGCTCGGGTCGATGCCCGCGTCCTCGATGGCCTTGGTCACGTGATGCACGAGGTCGGGCTCTTCGAGCTCGGCCGCCGAAGCGTTCACATGAATTCCGGTTGGCGCGCGCCCCGGATGGGCGTCGTCCCACTGGCGCGCGAGCTGGCAGGCCTTGCCCAGCACGATCCGCCCGATCGGAACGATCAGCCCGGTCTCCTCGGCGAGCGGAATGAACTCTCCGGGAGCGATCCGTCCGCGGCTCGGATGCTCCCAGCGCACCAGCGCCTCGAGCGCGACCGTCTCGCCGGTCATGAGCAGCGTGATCGGCTGGTACTCCACGATGAACTCGTCGCGCTCGATGGCCAGCTCCAGCTCCTCCTTGAGCGAGTGGCGGCGCATCATCTCGGCGTGCATCTGGGGCTGGAAGCTCGCGAAGCGCCCCTTGCCGCCGGACTTGGCGGTGTACATCGCCACGTCGGCGTTGCGGAGCAGGTCCTCGGCGTCCGACTCGCCGCCCGAGTTGGTGGCCACGCCGAGGCTGCCCTTCACGCGCACCTCGGTGCCCGAGATGAGGAACGGCTCGCGGAAGCAGTCCACGATCCGCTCCGCCACCTCGATCAGCGACTGGTCGTCCACGTCTTCGAGCAGGATGGCGAACACGTCGCCTCCCATTCGCGCGGGTGTGTCGGCCGGGCGCAGGCAGCCGCGCACGCGGCTCGATACCTGGCGCAGGAGCTCGTCGCCATGC